>NZ_SISB01000072.1 GCF_004310295.1 Pseudomonas sp. BGI-2
GCATTACAACCGGCATCGGTACTATGATCCGGAGATTGGTCGGTATCTGACGCCGGACCCGGTGAAGTTGGCGGGTGGGCTGAATCAGTACCAGTACACGCCGAATCCGACGGGGTGGGTTGATCCGCTGGGGTTGAGCGGGAATTGTCCGCCACCTAATAAGCCAGGGTGTCAGGCGCCGGATGATACAACTGGCGTTAAGGTTGATGAGGGTGAGCCGGCGCTGCCGATGCTGACGGGGGATCAGCGAAGAGCGCGTATCGATGAGCTGGCGGAAGCGAATGCATATCGACGTTTAGATGAGATGGAAAGGGCCACTCCAGGTGCTCATTTTCTAGAAAAACACGGTAAACAGACTAGTTTGGAGTCTCAACGTGATCGAACTATGACGGGCAGGAACCCAGCAACAGGAGAAATTGAAAGGTACACAACAGGAAGGAGGGCCGGTCAACCAAAAATACCTACTGCAGCGACACGTTTTTTTAGCTATAGGGATCAATTGAACGTCATTCAACGTGCTCAGCTAATATTCAGGCAAAGTAGTCATGCTGCCTCGAAATTACCGATGAATATGGGTAAGGAAATTGGTGAGGGTTATAAACGTGGTGGTTTAGTGTATGGAAGGCAAAAAAAAGCAATCGCCATATTAGATACGACTGGTGCTCCAATAACGACTTTTGCGGATTTTTGAATATGAAGCGTCCTCCTGAACTTTCTATCTTGCGTGGTCTGCTTTTTCTGTTTGACATTGATAATGTTGATGACAGTGAAAAGGAGCAGGTCATTGTTTCTAAAGATATCAATAATGTTGTCGAGCTCACTGAGCTTTTCGACATACTTATGCGTCCGGAATTTACTTCTTATAGCGATAGCGATCGCGAGTGGTATATCGATACGCTAATTTACTACTTGGGTGTTGGCGAAAGCTTTGATTCTATTTTCGATAAAATAACTACCTATTTTGATGATGACGTCGAGGATCGACGTAAGTTTATGCAGGTGCTGTTGGAGTGTTTGTTGAAGTATCAGGCTGAATTAGTAAAATAAAGTTGCCGTCAGTTTTTGTATAATGATGATCAAGCAAGTTGGTCTTCTTTGCATCTGGATGGCACTTGATGGAGCAAAGGGGTCGGATTTATTTTTGGATTTATTTTGTCCGCTTTTTGAGATTTGCCAGAGTATAAATGGGTTCTTGAGTAACAAATAAATCCGTCCACTTTATGCGCGTGGACATAGTAGTCAGTGGTTATGCGGTGAAAAACTAACCTGAAATTGTACTAATAAAATAAGTGTATCCATCCTTTTATGAGTGATATTTAACGGGCTGCTACTTTGAAGATGGTGAAATCTACTCGCTTTGATGATGTCGACCACGATGTTGGATATGAGTACCGTGGTTATAACTATGGCATACAGAACGAAAAGGATGTGTTTCTGATCAGAACTTACGATGATGAACCCGGACAGGCAACAGTAGTACATCCGACTACGATGTCTAAAAACGATAACCTTAGAAAGCTTGTTGAGTTCTTACAATCCGAGCTAGGAGTGTCCAAGATCTGTCTCTACAAGGGCGATTTGGGGCGCTACGCCGAGATCGATCTTGATAGCTTGGTATTCTGCTCCGTCTGAAGTCGGCGGCAAGAGAGTGGCAGGCGTTTTTGCACACTCTGGGCCAAATTCTGTCGTTGCTGAGCGGCAGCTATAGGTTGTGGATTCAACAGGTGGCGAAATCACGCCAAGCTTCAGTGGAGCCTTTCGCCACGTTTGCTTTTCTGAGCGAAATTTCTGGGCAAGGTCGTCGGAAGTTTCCTTCAAGCCGCGGCGGCTTTCATGAACTGGTGGGCAACGTGTTCCATCGATAGTCTCTGGTCGTCACTGAAAATTCAGTGATGGGGTGTAGGAACCCTTCAAGACTAGAGAGGACGCTTCGTCATCGACACCTGAATTGCGGCCATCAACGTGCGTCCGTAAGATCAGTTGCGGCGGCTGTGCGCGGGCACGCTTCGGTGTGGTCGAGTTCTCTGGTCTCGATATTCCTACCCCGTGCATAGCTGCCACCCAAGCCTGTAGGAAGGCCGATGGTAGCGCCCATTACTACCAGAGGTTTCAATTATGAAAAGTCTTCACCCCGATCCACCCTACGAAAAACCAGT
Organism: Pseudomonas sp. BGI-2; assembly: GCF_004310295.1. GTDB lineage: Bacteria > Pseudomonadota > Gammaproteobacteria > Pseudomonadales > Pseudomonadaceae > Aquipseudomonas. Next base: position 2,157 of record NZ_SISB01000072.1, read on the forward strand.
CCCCCACCCCGACAACCGCTTCATGGCGCTGACCAGCAACTGCAGCGACATGCCAACCTTGTTCGTCGACACCCACGCGCCGCTCGATGTTTTGACCGACGCTGCCCGCTATCGAATCCGAGCCGTAACCCAAGTGCTGGAGAACCTCTCCATGCGCGGTTCGATTGAGTGCGATTCCATGATTCTCAGCGACTTCGCGTTGCTCTGTGCTATTCCGTTGCGCGATGGCTGTGATGTGCTGGATGTGGTTGGGCGGCGATTGGGGGCGCGGTCAGCGGCGGATTGATTCCAGAGATTTTGGTTGTCTGGTCTGGCCTCTTCGCGGGCAAGCCTCGCTCCTACAGGGGGTGTGTCGTTCACAATAATTGCGAACGACACACCCCCTGTAGGAGCGAGGCTTGCCCGCGAAGGCGTCCGTTCAATCAGCGATGCCCCAACAGCAACTCATCCTCTCGCCCCGGCATCACCAAACTATCAATCACATGCACGCTATACCCCGGCACATTCTTCGCGTGATGTTTGGACTGCGATGCCATCTCCGCCAACTGGCTCGCATCGAGTTGTCCACAGGCCTGTGGATGCAAATGCACCACGCCGATCGACAGTGACAGCAACGGGAACTCCTGGCGCACACCCTGGCGATTCGGCGCGATAAAGCAGCCGGCTTCCAGGTGTTCGCTGCGGTAGAAGCGTCGGCACTGGCTCTGGAAGTCGTCCAGCAGCTGGTTCAAACGTTTGCGCCAGTCTTCCGGGCCGAGCACCAGCAGAAAGTCATCACCGCCGATATGGCCGACGAAGTCGCGGGACGGGTCGACGCGATCGTTCAGACATTGCGCCAGGCACAGCAGGACTTCATCCCCACGGCCGTAGCCGTAGATGTCGTTGAAGGGTTTGAAACTGTCGATGTCGACGTAGCAGATCACCGATTCCCGCTCCTGTTGCAGCAGCCGCGTCAGGCATTGCTGGATGGGCACGTTGCCCGGTAACAGGGTCAGCGGGTTGGCGTAGCGGGCCTGCTGGATTTTCAGTTCGGTAATCAGCTTGAGCACATCGATCACCCGGCCCAACCCCAGATAACCGCCGTTGAGGGTGATGATGAAATCTTCCTCGATGCGCTGCCGCGCCCGACTGGTGATCAAGCGACTGACCTGTTGCAGTGACTGGCTCATTTCCACGGCAAGAAAATCGTCGTTCATCAAACGGCTGATGGGCTTGCGGGCAAACAGGTCGGTCGCGAAGGGCTTGAGCAGTGCGTCCGAGAGCGAATGCCGATGGACGATGCCGCAAGGATGGCCTCGCTCGTCGAGCACCGCCAGTGAGTTCAGGTTGGCTTGACGGCGGAAGGCTTCCAGCACCGTGGCTGTCGGTGTGTCTCGGTGCACCGCCGGTTGATCGTTGAGCAAGGCGCTGAGGTCGCTGCCTTCGTCATTCAGCGCCACGGCGGTGCTGTCGTGTTTGGGCATCAAGGATCGTGCCTCGAGAGGTGGATGCTCCTGAGGCCGGCACAGCAAATAGCCTTGCACCAGATCGACGCCCATCTCCGTCAGCACCGCGAGCTCTTCCGGCAGCTCGATGCCTTCGGCGATCACTTGCGCCCGCGACGCCTTGGCGATTTGCAGGATCGAGCCGACGAACTCACGCTTGAGCGCGTCCTGATGAATGCCGTCGATGAAATGCCGGTCGATCTTCACATAGTCCGGACGCAGCTCGGACCACAACCGCAAACTCGAATAACCCGCGCCCAGATCATCCAGCGCAATGGAAAACCCCATCGCCCGGTAGTGATGCAGGGCGTTTTGCAGTAACTGGAAATCGTCGGTCGGTGTCTGTTCGGTGAGCTCGATCACCACCTGGCTCGGCGGTATGCCGAAGTCCTGCAGCAATTGCAGGGTCCGCCCCGGTTGATGGGCGGCTTCCAGCAGGGATTCCGGAGAGACGTTAAGGAACAGTTTGCCGGGTAGCTGCTGTTCGTTGAAACGCCGGCAAGCACTTTCACGACAGGCGATTTCCAACTCGCTCAAGCGACCGGCCTGACGGGCGACCGCGAACAGCGCGATGGGGGAGTGCAGCGGACTGTTCGAGGGGCCGCGGGTCAGCGCTTCGTAGCCGACAATACGTCGCTCGGAGAGGGAAATGATCGGCTGGAACAGGCTGTGCAAGCCGCTTTGAGCCAGTATGGAACTCAAGGCACTCAGCTGTTCTGTCGTGGTCATGGCAATCTCTGGCGATAAAAAAAGGACTGGGAGCACACTCTTGGTCAAGAGGGCTCCCAGTCCTGTATTTCACGACAGAATGATGACTGTATGATGACGCTCCGGAGAGCGTCAGCATTAAATTGCCATCATCTTGCTTGTAACCACTTAGTGCTTGGCTACCGCGGTGTTGAGTTTCAAGTAGTCCAGCAGAATCCGCCCGGTCTCGCTCAAATAGGCATCGTCTTCTGGCTTGGTCTTGTCCGGCTCGGCCGCGATCGCGTCTTCGTCTTCTTTCTTCAGCTCTTTGAGCGGCTCTTCGCCCTTGGCCTTGCGACGGAGGTTTTCCATGAGCAGTTGCTTGGATTCAATATCGGCGTGTTGCGCACGACGATCAGCTTCATTGAGGCTGACGGTTTTTTCCGCCATCAGTTTCTGGGCCAGGGCCAGCTTGTCGCGGATGAACACGAACTCTGCGTCTTTGGTCGAGCGCAAATCATGCTCGGACTTGAGCTGCGCGATGTACGGTTTGAACGGGTCGACCGCCGGCTTGATGGCCGCGCGGATGGTGTCCCACGGCATGGCTTCCGGCAGGGCGCTTTCGCCGATTTCCTTGGTGTCGATGATCGACGGGTAATCGATGTCCGGCAGTACGCCCTGATGCTGGGTGCTCTGGCCGGAAACCCGGTAGAACTTGGCCAGGGTCAGTTTCAGTTCGCCATGGTTCAGCGGCTGAATGGTCTGCACGGTGCCTTTGCCGAAGGTCTGGCCGCCGATGATCAGCGCGCGGTGGTAGTCCTGCATGGCGCCGGCAAAAATCTCCGAAGCCGAGGCGGACAAGCGGTTGACCAGCAACGCCATCGGGCCTTTATAGAACGCGCCCGGGTTTTCATCTTCCAGCACATCGACCCGGCCATCGGCGTTACGCACCAGCACGGTCGGACCTTTGTCGATGAACAGGCTGGTCAGCTCGGTGGCTTCCTGCAAGGAGCCGCCGCCGTTGTTGCGCAAGTCGATGACCACGCCGTCGACTTTCTCTTTCTGCAACTCGGTCAGCAGTTTCTTGACGTCGCGAGTGGTGCTCTTGTAGTCCGGATCGCCAGCACGGAAAGCCTTGAAGTCGAGGTAGAAGGCCGGGATCTCGATGACGCCCAGTTTGTAGTCCTTGCCATCCTGTTTCAAGTTGAGGACCGACTTCTTCACAGCCTGGTCTTCGAGTTTCACTGCTTCCCGGGTGATCGGCACGATCTTGGAGGTCTGGTCGTTCGGCGCATTGCTGGCCGGAATCACTTCCAGGCGCACCACGGTGCCTTTCGGCCCACGGATCAGCTTGACCACTTCGTCCAGACGCCAGCCGACCACGTCGACCATCTCTTTGTTGCCTTGGGCAACGCCGATGATCTTGTCGGCCGGTGCAACCAGTTTGGTCTTGTCGGCCGGGCCGGCAGGTACCAGACGCACGACTTTCACCTGGTCGTTATCGCTCTGCAACACGGCGCCGATGCCCTCGAGGGACAGGCTCATGTTGATGTCGAAGTTCTCCGCGTTATCCGGCGACAGATAGTTGGTGTGCGGGTCGTAGGACATGGCGAAGGTGTTGATGTACGCCTGGAAGATGTCTTCCGCACGGGTCTGGTCCAGGCGCGCCAATTGGTTCTTGTAACGCTTGGTCAGGGTTTCCTGAATCTGCTTGGAATCCTTGCCCGCGATCTTCTGCCGCAAGACCTCGTCCTTGACGCGTTTGCGCCACAGGTCGTCGAGTTCGGCGGTGGACTTGAGCCAAGGGGCGTCCTTGCGATCGATCAGCAAGGTTTCCTTGGTGGTGAAGTCGATTTTGTCGACGCCCTTGTTCAGCTCGGCAAGGGCAAAGTCCAGACGCGCTTTGACGCGGTCCAGGTAGCGCTTGTAGATGGTGAACCCGGCGTTCAGGTCGCCGCTTTTGAGGAAGTCGTCGAACTGGGTTTTCCACTTGTCGAATTCGGCAATGTCGCTGGCCATGAAGTAGCTGCGCGACGGATCCAGCAGCTTGAGGTAGCTGTCATAGATGATCACCGAGCGCGCGTCATCGAGCGGCGGCTTGCTGTAGTGATGGCGCTTGAGCAATTCGACGACGTTCAAGCTGGCGATCACTTCGTCACGATCAGGCTGAAGCTTGTCCCAGCTATTGGCTGCGAATGTATTGCTCGACATCGGCAACAGGCCGATACCAATGAATAGGGCTAGGGCGGTGCTGGGTAAAAAATGCTTCATGCTGATTCGACGCGGGGACAATTGATCACGCATATTAGGCCGTCTTTGAAGTCGCCGGTTCCACAGGGGCCGGTCGCATAATGCAAGAAAGCCCGGCGCTACAGCTACGGGCTCAGTCCAGACTCACTATGGAGGCACTGTGAAGGCATTGCAAGGCGTGGAAGGTCAAGTGGAGTGGGTTGAAGAGCCCAGTCCTACATGCGATGTAGGACAAGTTCGGATTCGAGTGGCGGCAGCGGGCCTCAATCGCGCCGATTTGTTACAGAAAGCAGGGCTTTATCCGCCACCGCCGGGAGCCAGTCAGGTACTGGGTCTTGAGTGTTCGGGGGTGATCAGCGAGGTCGGCCCAGGCTCGTCCTGGCAGGTTGGCGATCGGGTCTGCGCCTTGCTGGCCGGGGGCGGGATGGCCGAGGAGGTAGTTGTCGACGGACGGCACGTGCTCCCGGTCCCCGAAGGTTTGTCCCTGGCCGAGGCCGCGGCGTTGCCGGAAGTGTATGCGACCGTTTGGCTGAATTTGTTTCAACTGGCTGCGCTCAAACCGGGTGAGAAAGTTCTTCTGCACGCCGGAGCAAGTGGAATCGGTTCAGCTGCCATTCAGCTGTGCAAGGCCTTTGGCAACCCGTGCTGGGTCAGCGTCGGTTCTGCCGAGCGTCTGGCTTATTGCGAAGCACTGGGTGCGCAGGGTGGTGTTGTGCGCACGGGTGACCTGGACAGCTTGCGTGATCTGGGACCGTTCGATGTGATTCTCGACCCGGTTGGTGGTAATTACGCCGCGCTGAACCTGAAGATGCTGGCTCTGGATGGTCGGTGGGTGCTGATCGGTTTGATGGGCGGCCGTGAAGCGAAGCTGGACCTGGCGCAAGTCCTGGCCAAACGCGTGCAACTGCTGGGTTCGACCCTGCGCAGTCGCGATGAGCAGTTCAAGGCGGGTTTGTTCAGTGATTTGAGCCAGCATGTGTGGCCGTTGTTTGCGGAGGGGCGGTTGAGCCCTCAGTTGGCGAAGACATTCCCGATCAAGGACGCCGAAGCGGCGTTTGCCGAGCTGGCGAGTAATAAGGTGGCGGGGAAGTTGGTCTTGGTGATCGACCCAAGCCTGACCTGAAAACACCGATCCTTGTAGGAGCGAGCGGTGCGGCGATCCGACTTGCCCGCGAAGAACGATGACGCGGTTAAACTGATACATCGGCGTCATCGTTCTTCGCGGGCAAGCCTCGCTCCTACAGGGATTTGGGTTATTTCCAGAGATGGATCGGCCAGCCGGCCTTTTCGGCATGCTCAAGCAGTACCGGATCCGGGTTCACCGCATGTGGGAAATCCACCTTCAATAGCAGCGGCAAATCGTTCCGTGAGTCGGAATAGAAACTCGCACCTTCAAGGTTTTCCTCTTCCGCATCCAGCCATTCCAGCAACCGAACGATCTTGCCTTCGCGGTAGGTCAGGGTGCCGACGGTGTGGCCGCTATAAACCCCGTGCGCCACTTCCAGCTCGATGCCAAGTATCTCGTCGATGCCCAGGCGCTCGGCAATCGGCCTGACCAGGTGCGTGCCCGACGCCGAGATCACCAGAATCCGGTCGCCGGCCTTGCGATGGGCCGCGACGGCTTTGGTCGCGTCACTGAAAATGATCGGCTCGATATAGTCTTCCACCCAAGGCCCTACCAAATGGTCGACCTCTTGCGGTGTGCGCCCGATCATCGGCTCCAGGCTGAAGGTCATGTAGTCCTCCATCCTTAGTTTGCCGTGGCTGTAGGCGTCCATAAGTTCGTTGTTTTGACGCATGAACGACTCGGGATCGACCCAGCCCAGGCGGCCCATTTGCTCGCTCCAGAGGGTGGCGCAGTCGCCGTGGATCAGGGTTTCGTCCAGATCAAAAATTGCCAGGGCCATCAGTGCAGTTCTCTCTTCGACATCAACAAAGGCATCAGGCTACCTCACACAGGGCGGTCGGATCGATGGAAAGTGCCAGGCGCTGACCATCGGGATGCAGATCGGCCGCCGAGCGGTTCAGCACATCCACCACCAATTCCACGCCCCGGGCTTCGACCCGATATCGAATCACGTTGCCCAGCAAGCTGTGGCTGCGGACTTGCGCGTCGAGCTCGCCATTGAGGCTCAGTTCGATGGCTTCCGGGCGAATCGCAATGCGGTGGTTGACCGGCCGCTGCAGCAGTTTCGAGGCGCTGTCGGCGTCCAACAGGTTGTAGTTGCCGATAAAGCCCGCGGCGAAAACATCCACGGGCGCGGTGTAAAGGGTTTCGGCGTCGCCGCTCTGTACGATTTTTCCCTGATTCATCAGGAAAATCCGGTCAGACATGGTCAGCGCTTCCTCCTGATCGTGTGTGACGAAGATCGTGGTCAAGCCGAGTTCGCGTTGGATCTGACGGATTTGTTCGCGCAGGTGCTTGCGAATTCGCGCATCGAGGGCCGACAGCGGCTCATCCAGCAATAGCAGCCGTGGCCGCGTGACCAATGAGCGGGCGAGGGCCACGCGCTGGCACTGGCCACCCGACAGTTGATGCGGGTAACGCGCGGCGAAGTCCTTCAGCTCCACCAGTTTCAACACTTCGGCGACACGCTTATGGCTGTCGTCGGCGTTGACCTTCTGCATGCGCAAACCGAAGGCGATGTTCTGTTCCACGGTCATGTTCGGGAACAGCGCGTAGCTCTGGAAGACCATGCCGATCCCGCGTTTCTGCGGGCTCAACGGCACGATGTCGACGCCATCGAGCAGAATCTTGCCGCCATCCACCGAGGTCAGGCCGGCGATGCAACGCAACAGCGTGGACTTGCCGCAACCTGACGGGCCGAGGAGGGTGACGAACTCGCCTTTCTGGATTTCGCAGTTGATGTCGCTGAATACCGTGGTGCCTGCGTAGTTTTTCTGCAGGTGTTGGACGCTGACATAGCTCATTCGCTTTTGTCCTTGTTCAAGATATTGGCCGCCCAGGTCAGAACCAGCACAAAGAAGAAGTAGGAAATCACCAGCGCACTGGTGAAGTGGCCGCTGCTGTTACGCATGTTGTTGAGGTAGACCTGCAGGGTTTCGTAGCGGGTGCCGACCAGGATGTTGGCGAACACGAATTCACCGAACAGGAACGAGAACGACAGCAGCAACGCCACCATCAAACCCTTGCGCAGGTTCGGCAGCACCACCAGGAATGCGGCCTGCCAGGTGCTGGCGCCCAGCAACTGAGCGGAGTCCATCAGGTCGCGCAGGTTGATCGCTTGCAGGTTGTTGGTGATCGCCCGGTACATGAACGGCAGCGCGATGGTGAAGTAGCAGCCGATCAGAATCCACGGCGTCCCGACCATCGCAAACGGCCCGGAACCATAGAGCTGCAACAGCCCCACCGAGGACACCACCGGCGGCACCGCGAAGGGCAGCAGGATCAGGATGTTCATCAGCGCATCAAGTTTGGGGAAGTGGTAATGCACCACGAACAGCAGCGGCAGAATCAGCACCACCGACAGAATCAACGCGCCGACGCACACCAGCAACGACTGCCCGAAGGCATGCAGAAAGCGCGGATCGCTCCACAGCTGGATGTACCACTTGAAGGTAAAGCCGCTGGGCAGAATGGTCGCCGACCAACTGCTGGAGATCGAGTAGATCAATGTCCCGGCCAGCGGCAATAACAGAATGGCAAACAGCAAGTACACCACCACCCGGTGATAGACACCGACGGGGCCCAGTTCAGCGCGAGACATGGTAGCTCCTCTTCAACAGCAGCTGATGCACGATGGTCACTAGGGTCATCAACGCCACCAGCACCACGGCCAGGGCGCTGGCGAGGTTCGGATCAAGGGATATGTCGCCGGAAACCATCGCCGCGATGCGAATCGGCAGCACGTTGAAGTTGCCGGTGGTCAACGCGTAGACCGTGGCGTAGGCGCCGAGGGCGTTGGCCAGCAAGATCACGAAGGTGCCGAGCAGCGCAGGTGTCAGCACCGGCAAACCGATGTGGCGCCAGAACTGCCAGCCGTTGGCGCCGAGCAATTGGGCAGACTCACGCCAGTCTTCGCGCAAGGCGTCGAAAGCCGGGTAGAGCAGCAGCACGCCCAATGGAATCTGGAAGTAGGTGTACAGAATGATCAGCCCGGTTTTCGAGTACAGGTTGAAGTCCTGAATGATCCCGGCCTGCTTGAGCATGATGGTGAAGCTGCCGTTGAACCCCAGCAGAATGATGAACGCGAAGGCCAGGGGCACACCGGCGAAGTTGCTGGTCATGTTGGCGAAGGCATTCACGAAGTTACGCAGTTTCGAGTCGACCCGGCGCAGGGAATAGGCGCCGAGTACCGCGATGATGATGCCGAATACGCTGGACCAGAAGCTGATCTCAAGGCTGTACTGGATCGCCTGCAAATAGAACTTCGAATTGAAGATCTTGGTGAAGTTGGCCACGCCCCAGCCGAACTCTTCCGATTGCAGGCTGTTGATCATCACCCACACCAGTGGGGCGATCTCGAACACGATAAAGAACAGGGCGAAAGGCACCAGGCACAACGCTGCCAGCCATTTACCACGGGTCATGGCGTTCACTTGAGCAGCTCCAGGCAGACAGGTTTGTCGTGGGTCACGCCCAGCAGTTCGCAAACGGTGCCGCAGATTTCAGTCTGTTTTGGCGCCGCGCCGGGGTTGAGGCTGAAAGCATCACCGAGGACAAACAGCGGCACTTCGCGTTCTTCCGGCAGCAGGCCGTTGTGGGAGCGGTCGTTGTTCATGCCGTGGTCGGCGGTCACCAGCACCTGATAACCGGCGTCGAGCCAGGTTTGCAGATAGTCGGCCAGGATAATGTCTGCCGAGCGGGCGCTGTTGCGGTATTGCGGGGTGTCGAGGCCGTGCTTGTGCCCGGCGTCGTCGATGTTCATGGGGTGGATCAACAAGAAGTTTGGCGCGTGGCGCAGGCGCAGGTTTTCGGCGTCGGCTAACAGGTGCGAGTCCGGGTAGTGATCGTTCCAGTAGAAATGACCGTGCTGGATTGGCAGGTTGGGGCTGTCGGTGTGACGATCCCGTGCGGCCACGAACGGCGAGCGGTTATACAACTCGCTGACCCAGTGATAAGCCGCGGCGGCAGTCGTCAGACCGGCATCCGTGGCGTAGTGATAAATGCTGCGCTGGTTGGACAGGCGCGAGACGTTGTTGTGGACGATGCCGCTCTCGATGGGCGGAACGCCGGTGAGGATGCATTCGTAAAGCGGTCGGGACAGGGCCGGCAGTTCGCACTCCAGTTTGTAGAGCGCCGCGCGTCCTGCGCCAACGTAAGCCTGCAGGTGCCCCATGGCGTGGCGCGCGACCTCAAAGTTGAGGCCGTCGAGCACGACAAGGATGACGTTGTGCTTCATAGGGGCGATGACTCCGTAAAACAGATAGCCGGAATTCACTCGGTCCACTGTAGGAGCGAGCCTGCTCGCGAAGGCGGTATGTCAGTCAACAAATGTGTTGAATGTAAGTCCGCTTTCGCGAGCAGGCTCGCTCCTACAGGGATCTCCATCAGCCCGCCAAATGGCGGGCTACAGGGTTATTTCATTTCGACGAGGACTTCTTCGTTCCACTTCTGTGGCAAGGCCTTGGAAGTCTTTTCCCACGCATCCGCGTCTTTGATCGGCGTGACCTTTTTGTACTGCTCGTTCGGCAGCAGCTTGGCCTGGACGTCAGCCGGCAGCGTGATGTGCTCGGCGCGGATCGGACGGGCGTTGCCTTTCGCCAGGTTGATCTGACCGGCGTCGCTGAAGATGTATTCGCGGGTCAGCTTGGCGGCGTTCGGGTTCTTCGCGTATTTATTGATGATGGTGGTGTAGCCGGAGATCACCGAGCCATCGGAGGGGATCAGCACCACGTAGTCATCCGGGTTTGCCATCTTGGCCTTGTAGCTCAGGCCGTTGAAGTCCCAGACCACGCCGACTTCGATTTCACCCTTTTCCATCGTGGCGATGGTCGGGTTGGCCATGGACAGGCGGCCCTGCTTGGCGATATCGGCGAACAGCAACAGCGCTGGCTGCAGGTTTTTCTCGTCGCCACCGTTGGCCAGTGCCGCGGCCAGTACACCGTTGGCGGCCTGGGCGGCGGTGCTCACGTCACCGATCGAGACTTTGTATTTACCGGTTTTCAGATCAGCCCATTTGGTCGGGGCTTCGGAACCGTGCAGCAGCTTTTTGTTGACGATGAACGCGATGGTGCCGGTGTACGCCAGCGCCCAGTTGCCGTCCTTGTCTTTCGCCCAGTCCGGGATTTGCTCCCAGGTGCTTGGCTTGTAGGGTTGCACCACGCCTTGCTTGACCGCGATCGGGCCGAAGGCTGCGCCGACGTCGCCGATGTCGGCGCTGGCGTTGTCTTTCTCGGCGGCGAACTTGGCGATTTCCTGCGCCGAACTCATGTCGGTGTCGATGTGTTTCAGGCCGTACGTCTTGGCCAGGTCTTCCCAGGTGCCTTTCCAGTTGGCCCAGTCATCGGGCATGCCGACGCTATTGACCGCGCCTTCCGCTTTCGCAGCGGCTTCCAGGGTTTTCAAATCATCAGCGGCCATGGCGGCGGTGCACATGGCAATGGTCGAGCCTAACAGTGATGCCAGGAAAAGCTTTTTCATCCGAAGCTCCTTTGGGCGTTTTCAACGCTGCGATTGCGGTTGTGTTGGTCTAGGTCAGCAATACCTGAGCCAATTTAGGCGCCGCTGATGACATTTTGATGTCGACGATCGGTCGGCCTACATTTCTTACACGGTAACGCTCAGGCTTGCGAGTAAGCGTAGACCATGGCTAAAGGGCTGATACGAAAGGACTTGGCCGTGAATTTGCAGGCGTCTGGCGCAACCGTTCGGCGGCTTTGTCATCTGCCAGTCACACGCAGTGCCTAGGCTTGCAGGAAGTTGAAGGAGCCAGTTTGAATCACGGTTCTGCCCCGAAACAGTGCTGGTCTAGTCCAGATAGGTAACGTTGATGCGCATCGAGACCACCAAAGCGGTGACAGCCATCGGGCAGGTTCTGCAAGAACAGCTCGACCATGGCCTGTTGGCGCCCGGGAGCAAACTGCCGGCCGAGCGCAAGCTCAGTGAGTTGTTCGGTACCACGCGGATCACCGTGCGTGAAGCATTGTTGCAACTGGAGGCTCAAGGGCAGATTTATCGCGAGGAGCGCCGTGGCTGGTTCGTCTCGCCACCGCGCCTGGCTTACAACCTGATGCAGCGCAGTCACTTTCACGCGATGGTCAGTGCTCAGGGGCGGGTGCCGTCTACCGAGGTGATTTCGGCGCGGTTGCAGCCGGCGTCGGCAGCGGTGTGCGCATGGTTGCAGTTGCCGGCGTTGTCCAGCGTGATCCAGATTTGCCGGGCGCGGCGCATTGATGAACGGCTGGTGTTGTACGTGGAGCACTACCTGAATCCGCAGTATTTCCCGGGGATTCTGGAGTTCGATCTGAATCAGTCGATCACCGAGCTCTATGCGCGGCATTACGACTTGCACTACGGTCGGGTGCGTTTCGAGATCGTGCCGACGGCGTTGTCGGTGGACGCAGCAGCGGCGTTACGGGTGTCGGTGGGGAGCCCGGGGTTGCGGATTGCCCGGGTCAATTACGACCAGCATGAGCGGCTGATCGATTGTGATCTTGAGTTTTGGCGGCATGATGCGATTCATGTGGGCGTTGATGTGGTTTGAGTTATTGATCTCCTGTAGGAGCGAGGCTTGCCCGCGAAGGGGGACTTACATTCAGTAAAGATGTTGGCTGATAGTCCGTCTTCGCGGGCAAGCCTTAATGCCAGTCAGTTAAGAAATTGACTTGCCCGCCCAGCAGTAATAGAAACGGGCTTATGTTTTTATGAGCCCGCTTCATGTCCCTACAAAACGCCCTTCAAGAAGTTACCAAACTCAATCCGATCT
>NZ_SISB01000073.1 GCF_004310295.1 Pseudomonas sp. BGI-2
CTTGATCATCTTCACGACTTCCAGCTTGAAGCTGTCGTCGAATGTTCTGCGTTTGTCGGTCATGAAAATCTCCTCGATAGATGCATTTTCCACCTATCGAGGTGTCCGGGGAAATTAGACCACTACAGGGCCCTGTGGCGAGGGGATAAATCCCCTCGCCACAGGGCCCGCTCCCACAGGGGGATTTGTTGGTGGACTATTTACCTGCCCCTCCTCATTTGTGGAGGTCCCGCAGGCGGCGGCGCTCTATAGGGTATGCCCTGCATATCAGGGGCTTGCGCGGCAGTCTGTCCGGGCCACTTCCAAAACTATAAAAACAGAGGTGAGGCGATTGAAATTTTCCAGGCTGTTTATCGCGGTTGCGACCACTACGGCACTTTCTTCCATGGCGCTCGTGGGGTGTCAGACACAGGGCTCGACGCCCGCCGACAGGGTGATGCGCAACGGCTACGTCTACACCGTCGATGGCCAGAATTCCGTGCAGCAAGCGATTGCCGTAACGGGCGGGAAGATCGTCTATGTTGGCAGCGACGAAGGGGTGTCCTCGTACATCGGCAAGCAGACCCAGTTGATCGATCTGGCCGGGCGCATGCTGATGCCGGGTTTCATCGATGCGCACATGCATCCGGGGGACGGCGGCCGCGCCATGACCTTGTGCGATTTGAAGTACCAGACGATGACGCGCAAGGTTTTCCAGGAAACCATTCAAGCGTGTCTAGATGCCGACAAGGACAAGGGGCCTGATGTCTGGCTCGAAGTGGGCAGCTGGGATCGCATGGGCATGGACGGACTCGACGGCGACCCGGATAAATCGACGCTGGACGCGCTGAAGACCCAGCGTCCGATCCAGGTTCGTTCCACCGACTTTCATACCGTGCTGACCAACTCGCGTGGCCTGGCGGTGGCCGGCATCAACAAGCACACCGCCAATCCGGGCGATGGCAAATACGTGCGTGACAGCGCCGGTAACCCGACCGGCATCTGCGAAGACGGCGCTGCCGATGCCATGGCCGCCGTGGTGCCGCCCGCCACCGACGCCGAAAAACTCAAGCAGACTCGCGCGGCGCTCGACGCGATGCGCGAGCAAGGCATCACCAGTTTCTTCGATGCCTTGTCGGGGCCGGAGAGCGGCAAAGCGTTCACCAGCCTGCAGCAGTCGGGCGAGCTGACGGCCCGGGCCTTTTTGGCGATCAAACTGGACCCGGCCGCCGCCGCGGCAGACCCGACAAAAACCATCGCCGACGCCAAGGCTTTGGCCAACACCTACGATCAGGGCGAAGCCAAAGCCGCGCCGGGCGTGAGCATGCGCCACGTCAAATTGTTCATGGACGGCATCATCAATGCGCCGGCAGATACCGGCGCAATGCTCACACCGTACCTGCGCAATGCCGGAACCGATACGGCGCCGAAGTGGACACCTGGCAAAAACGTCGGCGAGCTGTACTTCCCGCCGCAAGTGCTCAAACCGTTGCTGTTGCAAGCCGTGCAGGCCGGCCTCGACCCGCACCTTCACGCCACCGGAGACCGGGCAGTGCGCGACTCGTTGAACGGTATCGAATACGTGCGCCAGCAATTGCCTGGCAATGGTTTCCGCCCGGCCATTACGCACAACGAGACCGTGGATCCTGCCGACTATCCACGCTTCAAGGCACTCGACGTGACCGCTAACATGTCCTTCCAGTGGGCGCAGCAGGCGCCGTCCACGGTCGATGGCACCAACGAGCACCTGGGTGCCCAGCGTTTTGCGCGCATGGAACCGTCGGGCAGCATCGCCCGTGCCGGCGGCCGCGTGGCGTATGGCAGCGACTGGCCTGTCGATCCGCTCGATGAGTTCCTCGCGCTGAAGATCGGCGTCACCCGCTCAGGCGACCCGCTGAACCCCCACAGCTACGGGCCCAAGTACGCCGGCAGGTTGAATGCCGACCCGGCACTGTCGCGCACGGAGGTGCTGCGCACCATCACGATCAACGCCGCCGAGCAGTTGAAACTGGAGGCGGTGGTCGGCTCGGTTGAGGTGGGCAAGTTCGCCGACCTGATTGTCCTGGAGAAGAACTTCATGCAGGTGCCCGAGGATGAACTGGCTCGCAATAAGGTGCTGCTGACCATGGTGGGTGGCAAGGTCGTTTGGGCGAAGGCACCGTTTGTGGGTCTTCAACAGCGGCCGGCTCAAGTCGCTGGTTTAAATACTGAACAACAAAAATAAAAACAAAGTCAGCCCCAATGCCAGTCGGTTAAATGCGGTCCCTGTGGGAGCGGGCTTGCTCGCGAAGGCGGCTGCATACTCAACATTGATGCAAGCTGACCCACCGCTTTCGCGAGCAAGCCCGCTCCCACAGGGACCGCATTTAACCGCCTGACATTGCCGTCTACCAATAACAAGAGAACACCGCTATGACCCAGCAACGAAGTCCCCTGATCGAAACCCGTTCGATCGATTTCATCCCCGAGGCCGAGCGTCATGGCAGCCTCTACAGCCAGTTCACCCTGTGGCTCGGCGCCAACCTGCAAATCACGGCAATCGTCACTGGTGCGCTGGCCGTGGTGCTGGGCGGTGACGTGTTCTGGTCGCTCATCGGCTTGCTGATCGGCCAGTTGCTCGGCGGTGCGGTCGTTGCCTTACACGCGGCCCAAGGGCCCAAGCTCGGGTTGCCGCAGATGATCTCCAGCCGTGTGCAGTTCGGGGTCTATGGGGCGGCGATCCCGATTGTGCTGGTGTGCCTGATGTACCTCGGTTTCAGCGCCACCGGCGCGGTACTGTCGGGGCAGGCCATTGCCCAGTTGATCCATGTCAGCGACAGCGCCGGCATCCTGATTTTCGCCGCTTGTATCGCGTTTCTGACGATCTTCGGCTATCGGGTTATTCACCTGGTCGGACGGGTGGCCAGTGTGCTGGGCATCATTGCTTTCGTGTATCTGTTTACCCGGCTGATGACGCTCAACGATATCGGCCTGTTGCTGGAAAACCGGCACTTCGGCTGGAGCACCTTCTTGCTGGCCGTGTCGCTGTCCGCGTCCTGGCAAATCGCCTTTGGCCCTTACGTGGCCGACTACTCACGCTATTTGCCGAGTAAAACTTCGTCCTGGAAAACCTTCGCCGCCGTCGGCCTGGGTACCGTGCTCGGCGCGCAGGCGTCCATGGTGCTAGGCGTGTTTGCCGGCGCGTTGGCCGGTGCGAATTTTCGCGGTCATGAGGTAGCGACCATCGTCGGCCTGGGCAGTACCGGTGTGATGGCCTCGCTGCTGTATTTGAGCGTGGTGTTTGGCAAGGTCACGGTGTCGACGCTCAACGCTTATGGCAGCTTCATGTGCGTGGCCACGATCATCAGTGGCTTTCGCAGCCGTCTCGAAATAACCGCCCGGCAGCGCATGGTGTTTGTGCTGGTGATTGTCGCGGCATCCACCACCTTGGCGCTGCTCGGGCAGTACTCGTTCCTCAACTCGTTCAAGTACTTCATCCTGTTTCTGCTGACCTTTTTCACGCCCTGGAGCGCGATCAACCTGGTGGATTACTACTTCATCAACAAAGAACGGTATGACATTGCGGCGTTGTCGGACCCGGCGGGTCGTTATGGTCGCTGGAACGTGCGCGGGATCAGCGTGTATGTCGTGGGTGTGTTGATCCAGTTGCCTTTCGTCGACACGCATTTCTACTCCGGACCGATGGTCGCGCAGCTCGGCGGTGTCGATATTTCGTGGATTGTGGGGCTGGTGGTGCCGGGCATTCTCTACTACGTGCTGGCGAGGACATCAGCGCTGGCGGTGTTGCCTGAACACCGTTCAGAGGCCTGAATCAAGGACTTACAAAGTGAATGCGCCAGTCACCGGCATGTCTTGGAGCGTCTCCTATACTGATCCGCGTTGACAGGTTCAACACAGATCCCGAATGCCGTTGGAACCGCGACTCGCGTTCCGACGGCTTCCCTACGAACTCACAGCCAGGAGAACGATCATGACCATCCGCATTGGCGACGAAGCACCGGACTTTACCGCTGAAAGCACCGAAGGCACGCTGCGGTTCCATGAATGGATCGGCGACAAGTGGGCGATCCTGTTCTCGCATCCCAAGGACTTCACCCCGGTGTGCACCACTGAACTCGGTTACATGGCAGGGCTCAAGCCAGAGTTCGACAAACGCAACACCAAGGTCGTCGGGCTCAGTGTCGACCCCGTCAGTAATCATGCGAGCTGGGCCAAAGACATCGAAGAAACCCAGGGTCATGCGGTCAACTACCCCATGATCGGCGACGAGAACCTGGTAGTGGCCAAGCTCTACGACATGATCCATCCGAATGCCAGCGGCGGCACACGCACTGCTGTGGACAACGCCACGGTGCGGTCCGTGTTCGTCATCGGGCCGGACAAAAAGGTCAAGGCGATGCTCATCTACCCGATGAGTGCCGGGCGCAACTTCGATGAAGTGCTGCGTCTGCTCGATGCGCTGCAATTGAACGCCAAGCACACCGTTGCCACCCCTGTTAACTGGCGTCCGGGCGAGGACGTGATCATTCCGACATCGGTGTCCGACGAGGACGCGAAGAAGAAATACCCGGACGGTTTCAAAACGGTGAAACCTTATTTGCGCACAGTGGCGCAACCGAAATAACCCATTCGGAGACCCCATGCATGGCCGTCCAAGTCTCGCGCGTCGACGCAACGCACATCGACAAAATCGCCAGCCTCTTCGACGATTATCGAGGCTTCTACGGCCAGCCCTCGAACCTGCAGCAGTCCCGGGATTTCATCGCCGAACGTATCGATCGGAATGAATCCGTGATCTTTTTCGCCTCTGACCTGTCCGGTGAAGCGTTGGGGTTCGTCCAGTTGTACCCGACATTTTCTTCCATCGACGCCCACCGCACCTGGCTCCTCAGTGACTTGTTCACCGCCCCCGAGGCCCGGGGGCAGGGCGTGGGGAGGTCACTGATGAACGCTGCCCGAGCCTTTGCACTGTCGACCGGCGCCAAGGGCATGGTGCTGGAAACGGCTACGGATAATTTTGCGGCGCAGCGGTTGTATGAATTATTGGGTTACGTGCGCGATGCGGGTTACTACACCTACTGCCTCGATCTGAAGCAGGGCTGACTAAGGCCTGGCGAACACCATTATCAGCAATACCAACGTTCGTGTAGCCGCTGCTTTGTGGCGAGGGGATAAATCCCCTCGCCACAGGGCGGCTGCTACGGGGGCTCCGTGATTATCCCGCCGGAACGTTGTTATTCAGCACTCGATTCACCTGTTCCATTACCGCTGCGGCAACTTCCAGCGCTCACGCAATCGCTCATATTGCCCCTCAGGCATCTGCACCAATACCGGAGACTCACGAGGATCCAGCCACTCGAACAACCGCGAAATATCCCCCTGATCCATCGCCGTACACCCCTGCGTAGACGAGGTGGGTCCCCGCCAGATATGGAAAAAGATGCACGAACCTGAACCCGGGACCGCCGGCGTGTTGTGCTCGATGAAGATGCCTTTGCGATAGCCTTCCTCTTTGCGCATTTGCTCAGAGCTGTTCCAGTCCTTGGCCTTCGCCGCCGCGTCGACCAGTTCGTTGTAGCGTTCGGATTTGCTGTCATCCACGCACTCGGTGGTTGATGTCAGTGAGAGATAAGGCAGTTTTGTCTCGGCCGTCGTGTCGTAGCCAAACGCCGTTCCAAGCTTGAATATCCCCGCAGGCGCTTTCCCATCACCTTCACGTTTGACCGGACCTTCACCGGGCTCAACATTACCCAAACCCTTACCCCAAGCCATCCCGCTCTTGCCAACCACCACCGCAAACCCATCGCCGATTTTTCGAAAACTACCCCCGTCTCGTTCATAACGCTGGGCAGTGCCCTGGGTGTCATCCCAGTTTTTTGTAGTGACCACAATCAGCTGGTGACTGCTGTCCAGCACTTCGCTGGCACTCAGCGGCGTGATGGGGAAATCCATCACGCTTTTCGGCGCTCCCTCGCCACTAAAAGTGAAGTGCCACCACTCTTTCGAGTACCCGGCAAATCCCTCTTTTTCCATGGCGCTGCTGAGTCGCTGGCGGTTTTCTTTGGCGGTCGCGTTGATCGTCGGGTTGGCGGTATGGGCGCGCTCATCGAAGCAATCAAACCCGGTGCCCATATCGAGTGCGCCGTCGTGCCAGCGCTGGGCATAAGGCGCTGTGCAATCGACTTGCGCGGCCGAGGGTGTCCAAGTGTCGGCGGGCAGTGCTTTGGGACCGGTCAGCGTCAGGTCCACGGTTGAGCCTCTGGAGTGATTCGACACCCGCGCCACATACCCCAGCCGCCAGAAGTCCTGTTTATCCACGCGCGGATAGAACTCGGCCTTGCGCGGGTCTCCCGGCGCAGTCGCGAAGCGGCCCATATCAGCCACAGCCCGGCTGGGTCGATAGCAGTCGAACACCTTCAAGCCGTAGCCTTGTGCTTGAAGCGCCTGTTGTACTCGGGCGAGGGCCTTGGCGGTGTCCAGCGACAGCAGACACTCGGAAGCGGCGTAACCGTCGAGTGAGTGTCCGGTGAAGTTGTGGGCGCTGGCGTAGCGAATGTCTTGCTCGATGGTCGGATCAATCGTACGCAGGTAGACCATGTGTTCAGGCCTTGGCTCGGCCCAGGCCATGCCTGGAACGATGAGGCTCAACAACAGCAGTGACCGCAACCACGGGCGGGCGAGCAGGCGGGAAAATTGAACCGGGAATGGTAGCGAGGAGGGCATACGAACCTTCAGGTTTAAGCGCATGAAGTTATTGTCCGGAGAACACTTCAAACGGATCTTAAACCATGACTGCCAGTGTCTGGCTGATTCATATCTGGGAGCAGGCATTACGACCGAAAGCCAAAGACGCCCGCGATGCTGTCGCGGGCGCCACGTTCAAGCCAAGTCTCAGGCTACGGGAATCATCGTGTCCGCCGCTGCCAGGGCGGTGGCACGATCAGCGGCCGGCGGGTAGATCCACAAGGTGTTGATCTGCGTCTTGAGCGCCTTGGCCTCGTCCTTGACCAGTTTGAGCTGGCGATCCCAGCCTTCGGTGAACACCGCGCCCCAGGCACCCAGGTCGAGGCAGGTCACGTGCTTCGGCTGACGGTAAGGGGTCGGCTCGACACCCAGCAAATCCGCAGCAACGTTACTCCCGGCGTGGCGGCCCAGGGAGATCGCATGCTGACAGCACATTGCGGCGAAGTTGCCAAGGTCGTCGGTCGCGGCATAGGCGACGTCGCCGGCGGCGTAGACATGCTGCTGACCCAAGACCTTCAGGTTCTCATCGACGTGCAAACGCCCTTGGGGATCGCGATCGCTGGTCAACTGTTCGGTCAGTGGGCTGGCGCGGCGGGCACCGCGATTCTGGGAATGGCGGTGCTGGGCGACGCCACGACGGCGCTGAGAATCGGCTGGCCGGTGTGATCGGACTCAGGCTGGTCTCGGGAAGTTGAGGCTGGTGGCGGGCGGCATCCGATAAATCCATAAGGTGCAAAAGAGGCATTTTGCTGGCCCCGGAGCCTAGAAGTTGTCGCCAAAATCACTTCACTTTCAGGTGGTTAGGCGGAATGCAATTGCGAAGTGTATTTGTCACGATGATCTCGTTCGCCCTGGCCAGCGTTGCAGTCTCTTCTCAGGCCAGGGAATTGGCGTCCAATGATCGGTATATGTGCAGTTGGGGGGCGGGGACGGCGGCGAGAGCCCAGGAACTCAAGCTGGCCGGGGTCTCCCTTTATGCCGCTCGTCAGAAGTTACAGGCTTACAAATTCAGCAAGGCGTGGATGCGCATGCTGGCGATGGGCATCACCGAGCAGACCTACGACAGCAAGTCGCGGTTCAAGCCGGCGGATGTGCGTGAGAGTTTTTATGAGGAGTGCGTGCGGTACAAGTTGGCGCGTAAGTGAAAAAAAGAGGCCTGATGCCAAGCTAAGGCAATAATTGGACTTGTAGGAGCCAGGCTTGCCGGCGAAAGCGATCTTGAGTACGCCTTCGCCGGCAAGCCTGGCTCCTACGAAAAGCAATTTATACGCCCGGCATGCTGCGCCACGTTCACTTCAGACACTGCGCCCCAGCCTTGGCCACTTGCGCATCCTGCTCGGCTTTCACACCAGACACACCCACCGCGCCGATCACCTGCCCATCGACAATAATCGGCACGCCACCCTCAAGTGAGGTCAGCAACGGCGCTGACAAAAACGCGTGGCGGCCACCGTTGACCATTTCTTCATAACCTTTCGACTCACGCCGACCCAGGGCAGAGGTGCGGGCCTTTTCGGTGGCGATGTAGGCGCCGATCGGGGCGCAACCATCGAGGCGTTCCAGGGCCAGAGGATGGCCCCCGTCGTCGACAATCACGATGGTCACGGCCCATTGATTGTTCTGTGCCTCGCTGCGTGCGGCACTGAGAATCTGGCTGACTTCGGTCTGGCTCAGTACGGCTTTGCTTTTCATGGGGATACTCCAGGGCTCGATGAGGGCAACGCGGCTTCGACCAGTTCAATCCAGTGCCGGACAGGGGTTCGGCCCGCTCCGTCGAGGTGGGACTGACAGCCGATATTGGCCGTGACAATGACGTCGGGATGACCGCTTTCCAGCGCATTGAGTTTGTTGTCGCGCAGTTGTCGGGACAGCTCTGGTTGGGTCAACGAATAGGTGCCGGCCGAGCCGCAACACAGATGACCGTCGGGAACGAACGTGAGGTTGAAACCCAGCGTTGTCAGCAACGCTTCAACCGCACCGCCGAGTTTTTGTGCGTGCTGCAAGGTGCAGGGGCAATGGAAGGCCAGGCGTTGGTCACTGTGGATGCCGAGCTTTTCCAGCGGCTCGTCGCGCAGCACTTCAACCAGATCCCTGGCCAGCGCACTGACCTTCCTGGCCTTCTCGGCATACGCCGGGTCGGTGCTGAGCAGGTGGCCGTAGTCTTTGATAAAGGCGCCGCAACCGCTGGCGGTTTGCACGATGGCTTCGGCCCCTTGTTCAATGCCCGGCCACCACGCATCGATGTTGTGGCGGGCGCGATCAAGGCCGGCCGCCTGCGCGTCCAGGTGATAATCGACGGCGCCGCAACAGCCGGCCTCGCGTGTCGGTGTGACGCTGATGCCCAGTCGATCGAGGACGCGCGCGGTGGCCGCATTGGTATTGGGCGACAGACTCGGCTGCACGCAACCTTCGAGCATCAGCACCTGCCGCGCGTGGCGGGTGGTCGGGCGCTGCCTGGCCGGATACACGTGGCGCGGCAACTTGGCTTGCAGCGTATTCGGCAACAACGCACGGAACACCTGACCGCTGCTGACCAGCGCCTTGAACAGCACCGGATTGGGCACGACGCTGCGCAAGCCTTCGCGCAACAAGCGCTGGTCGAGTGAGCGCGGCACGGCCGCATCGACCACCGCGCGGCCGATGTCGAGCAAGTTGTGATAGTCGACGCCCGAGGGGCAGGTGGTTTCGCAATTACGGCAAGACAGGCAGCGATCCAGGTGCTGCTGGGTCTTTTGGGTAACCTCGTTGCCTTCCAGCACTTGTTTGATCAGGTAGATGCGCCCACGCGGCCCGTCCAGTTCATCACCGAGCAATTGATAGGTCGGACAAGTGGCATTGCAAAAACCGCAATGCACGCACGTGCGCAGGATGCTTTCGGCTTCTTCGGCGCGGGGCAGTTGGCGGGCCTGTTCGCTCAGGGTGGTCTGCATGGGTCAAAGCTCCGCGTACAGGCGACCGGGGTTGAAGATGCCCCGTGGATCGAGTTGGTCCTTCAAGTTGCGGTGGTAGCGCATCAGTGCCGCGGGCAGCGGTTGGAACGGACTGTCGATCAGACCGTGGCTGTAGCAGGTCACATGCCCGCCGACCTCATCGACGACCTTGCGAATGAACGCTGCCTGCGCGTCGGATTTGAGCCAGCGCTGGGCGCCGCCCCAGTCGATCATTTGCAGGCCGGGGAGGGAAAGCCGGGGCGTGTTGTGCGGGACGGACAGGCGCCAAAGCGGCTGGTCTTCATCAAAGAAACTCAAGCGATGTTCGTTGAGATCCGCCCAATATGAACCCTCCAGCAGCTCGCCACCCAAGCGCTCATGCGCTGCCTTCACCGAGCCTTCGCCACCTTCAAGCCGCAAGTGAAGGCGCTGACCGTCGTGGCTCGCGGCGCTGATCGGCAGCGGTTGCTGCCCCCATTCCGCGAGGCGCAGCAAGGCGCGATCGCTGTCCATTTCCAGGCTGATGCTTAACGCTTGCCGAGGTTTGGGCAGGACCTTGAGCGAGACTTCAGTGATCACCCCCAATGAGCCGTAACTGCCGGCCATCAAGCGCGACAGGTCGTAGCCGGCGACATTTTTCATGACTTCGCCGCCGAAGCGCAAATGCTTGCCGTGGCCGGTGATGACCCGTGTCCCGAGGACGAAGTCCCTGACCGATCCTGACCACGGGCGCCGTGGTCCCGATAATCCGCTGGCGATCATTCCGCCCACGGTCGCGCCGTCACCGAAGGAGGGCGGTTCACACGGTAGCATCTGCTGCGACGCGTCCAATACCTCCGCCAGTTCTGCCAACGGCGTGCCGCAGCGTGCGGTAATCACCAGTTCGGTCGGGTCGTAGCTGACGATGCCGCGGTGGCTGCGCGTATCGAGTACTTCACCCGCCACGATGCGGCCCAGGAATGCTTTGCTGTTGGAGCCCTGGATGCGCAGCGGAATGGCGTTTTGCAGGGCCAGGTTGACCTGTTCCAGCAGGCTGGCACTGTCATCGATATCGTGTTCGCTGCGCATCAGAAACGCTCCAGTTCAGGGAAGGGCAACTGACCCATGTGAACGTGCATCGCGCCGAACTCGGCGCAGCGGTGCAAGGTTGGAATGTTCTTGCCCGGATTGAGCAGGCCGCCCGGATCGAACGCGGCTTTGACGGCATGAAACAGGGTCAGCTCATCACTGTTGAACTGCGCACACATCTGATTGATTTTCTCGCGGCCGACGCCGTGTTCTCCGGTGATGCTGCCGCCGACTTTCACGCACAACTCCAGAATCTTGCCGCCCAGGGCTTCGGCGCGATCGAGTTCGCCGGGTTGGTTGGCATCGAACAGAATCAGCGGATGCATGTTGCCGTCACCGGCGTGGAAAACATTGGCCACGCGCAGGTCATACTCGGCCGACAGTGCAGCAATCGCGTGCAACACACCGGGCAGTTCGCGGCGCGGGATCGTCCCGTCCATGCAGTAATAATCCGGCGAGAGGCGGCCCACCGCCGGGAACGCATTCTTGCGCCCGGCCCAGAAGCGCACGCGTTCGGCCTCATCGCGGGCCTGGCGGACTTCGGTGGCGCCGGCCTGTTCCAGCACCTGGCGTACGCGGTCGCAGTCATCGTGAACATCGGCTTCAACGCCATCGAGTTCGCACAGCAGAATGGCTTCGGCGTCGACCGGATACCCCGCGTGGATAAAGTCTTCGGCGGCGCGAATGGCCAGGTTGTCCATCATCTCCAGGCCGCCGGGAATGATGCCGGCGGCAATGATGTCGCCCACCGCGCGACCTGCCTTTTCAACGGAATCGAACGCCGCCAGCAGCACCTTGGCCGTCTGCGGTTTGGGCAGCAGTTTGACCGTGACTTCGGTGATCACCCCCAGCATACCTTCGGAACCGGTGAACAACGCCAGCAGATCAAACCCCGGTGAGTCGAGCGCTTCGGAACCCAGGGTCAGGTGTTCGCCATCGACGGTGAGGATGTCGACCTTGAGCAGGTTGTGCACCGTCAGACCGTATTTCAGGCAATGCACGCCTCCGGCGTTTTCGGCCACGTTGCCGCCGATGGAACAGGCGATCTGCGAGGAGGGGTCCGGCGCGTAGTACAAACCGAACGGCGCGGCAGCCTGGGAAATCGCCAGATTGCGCACGCCCGGCTGAACCCGCGCCGTGCGCGCGGCGGGGTCGATGTGCAGGATGTTATTGAAGCGCGCCATCACCAGCAGCACGCCTTTCTCGAGCGGCAATGCACCGCCGGACAAACCGGTGCCGGCACCGCGAGCGACCACCGGGACGCGAAACTCGTGGCAGAGTTTAAGCACGTCCTGGACTTCGTCGATATGGCGCGGCAGCACCACCAGCATGGGCGTGGTGCGGTAAGCGGAAAGCCCGTCGCATTCGTACGGTTTGAGTTCTTCCTGCTGATCCAGGACTTCCAGGTCTGGCAAGCGAGCGTGCAGTGCTTGCAGCAGGGCCGCTCTGTCGACATCAGGCAGCACGCCGTCGACGCGTTCATCGTAGAGGATGTTCATAGGCGGTTGACGACCCTCAGTTGTTTTTATTAGAGGTCTGTTTCCGGTGACAGCTGACTTGCATCATTGGCCTGACGCGTCCTACTGTCCATGTGTTGTTTGACTGGTCGAACCAGTTTCTCAGGGGCTATTTCTTTATTTCTGCAAAAAATATCCGGTTAAACATGCAGTTAGGGTTGTATTCGAGCGAATAGGGTTTTGCCGGCGAGGCTGGTCATACCAGCTGGAGGTTCGATGGACAGTGCGCAAGTGGCCCGTAATCCACAAGTCGCAGACGTGGTGTGTGAACGCATAGAACGCCTGATCGTGGACGGAGTCCTCAAGACCGGGCAGTTTTTGCCTTCGGAACGGCGCCTGACCGAAAAACTTGGTGTATCCCGCACGGCGCTTCGCGAGGGACTGAAGTTGTTGCGCGCCCGGGGGATTATTAACACGGAGCAGGGAAGGGGATCGTTTGTCGCGGATCTGTCGGGCCACGGTACCGCGTCGCCGCTGATGCACCTGTTCAGCTCACAACCCCGTACGCTTTACGATTTGTTCGAGGTCCGCAGCCTGCTGGAGGGCGAGTCCGCTCGCCTGGCTGCACTGCGCGGAACCGAAGCGGATTTTGTCCTCATCACCCGAAGCTATGCAGCATTGCTCGATGCCCACACGCGGCCGATGGAAGCGAGCGAACACGCCCGGCTCGATCATGCGTTTCATCTGGCGATCTGCGAGGCCTCGCACAACCCGGTGCTGGTGCAAACCTTACGCTCGCTGACGGACTTGCTGCTCAACACCGTGTTCGCCTCGGTCAACAACCTCTACCACCGCGCACCACAAAAACGTCAGATCGACCGTCAGCACGCCCGGCTCTACAACGCCGTGACCGGCCGCATGCCGGAGCAGGCGCGCAAGGCCGCCATCGCGCACATCCAGAGCATCTGCGAGAACCTCAGGGAAATCGAAAGCGAGGAGCAGCGTCTGGTTCGTGCCACGCTGCGACTGGAAGGGTGGGCGTGAGTTATACCGTTTTTAAGTGATGGCCTTTTACTATTGGTGGCAACGCTCTAGAATTCGCGCCAGCCCTCCGGATGGAGGCGCTATGCCATCATTTAAGGGAGTTGTCATGCAATTTGGGAAAATTCTAGGGTTGGCCTTGGTGCTCGGGCTAAGTGGTTGCGCCAGCTTCACCAAAGACGAAGTCGCTCCGGTCAATCTGCCGTCGATGTCCAGTTATTCGAACAAACCGAACGTCTACGTAGACTTCGATTTCTATCAAGGCGAGCCAAAAAGCGCTTCGGCCGTTGAAATGCCGCAAGCACGCGAGATGCTAAAGCCTGAGCTGCAAAAAGTACTGACCGATTCCGGCCTGTTCGGTCGCGTCACACTGGACGAGTTCCAGAAACAGCCAGGTGATTACAATCTGCGTCTGAAGGTTTACAACCATCCACCGGGCGGTGGTCAGTTGGTTATGGCATTTATCAGTGGCCTGACGTTTACCGTCATCCCGACAATGGCGACCGACCAATACACCATGAGTCTGGAGACACTGGATTCGCAAGGGCAGACGCTGACTAACGCGAGCAACCATGATGGAATCAATACCTGGATGGGCATCTGGTTCGTGCCGTTGATGGCCAACACACCGAAAGAGGCAATCAGCGATACCTTCAGCCGCCAGGTCAATGCGCTGCTCAAGCAAGTGGTCGAGAGCAAAAGCCTGAAGTACTCGGCACTCGATGCAAACGTGCCGCGGGCCTGACAAAAAACGAGAGCCGCATGAGCGGCTCTTTTTTTGGTGCGCCAGGCATGGCGCGTTGCGCGAAGCGCAACCAGCTTGGCTGTGGTGGCCACGCTGGTGACTTGGAGGTGAAAGTCCTCTACACACCCGGCAAGGGGAAGTGTTAGCCAGAGGCA
>NZ_SISB01000074.1 GCF_004310295.1 Pseudomonas sp. BGI-2
TGTGGCGAGGGGATTCAGCCCCGTTGGGCTGCGAAGCGGCCCCCTGCGCCCGTTCAGACAGACCGAGTTGTGTGGATTTACGACTGCTTCGCAGCCGAACGGGGCGGTGCGACGTTTCGCTGAATCCCCTCGCCACAAATGAGTGCCCGCGCTTAAGTGAACAGCATTAGGCTGATGAGGCCGGGCTTTTCTTTGAGTATTGCGGTGAAACCATTCATTTATGCAGCGCGGCTTTCGAGCAGGCGGTCGGAACCACCTTCAGCCACACGGTTTTCGATCAGGCGATCCGAACCACCTTCAGCGACTGGTGACTATCGACGTCGGCAATGGATGGACGACGTTCAAATCCTTTGGGTGATGGCCTCTGGCTACGCGTTGCTTGGATGGATCCACAGTGGCACCCTCAGCGCCCGCTGTACCAAGGAGCCAGGTGATCAAGGAATGAGTGGATACGTCCCCAACCCCCCGAAAAACTACCGATACGACGAAGCCAAACCCGTCGATATCCATGCCCGACGCTGGGCGGAATACGAGAAACACGGCAAGGCACCGGCGCCTGCGAAAGAAAAGTCAGGGTCGCGCTGCGCATTGGGGTGTTCTTTGACGGGACGCTGAACAATGCCGGCAACTCGGCTTCGGGGCTGCTTTGCGGCGCGCATCATCCAATCCAGCCAGCGGATGTTGATGCGAGTTGTAAGCCTTACATGGCAGATCCTGAAGGTAGTTATGGGAATGATGTCAGTAATGTCTTCAAGCTCTATGAGCTTTATCCGACATCGGAAGTAGCCGGCAGCGATGGCTCAGCCAAACTCGTACTTAGCAGTTTGTATGTCGATGGGATCGGTACGGATGCAGGCGCTGAAGACAGCATGGGGGCCGCGGCCACGGGGCGGGGAGATGCCGGTGTCGCGGGGAAGGTGCAAAAGCCATGAAAACACTGATCAAGGAGGCAACAGATCGCAACCCCGACGGTGAGATCACATCGCTCACCTTCGACACCTTTGGATTCAGTCAAGGTGCTGCCGCTGCCCGACACTTCGCCAATGAAATCGTGCGTTGTAAGCAAGGGCCCTTGGGCGAAGTGCTGCGTAGCAACCCTAAGGGCTTCAGCTCCAGTTTTGGTGGTCAGTACAACAGTGAAATTATCATGGGGTTTATCGGTCTCTTCGATACCGTCCCTTCGGTCGCGGGGGTCACAAACATTGGTAACATCCAGAGCCCGGTAGCGCCGGGGATCAAACTTTACCTTGATCGAAAGTACTTTACCGATGTGGTTCAGTTGACCGCGCGGGATGAAATTCGAGCCAACTTCGCGTTAAGCACGGTCATTCCAGCACATACAGAAATATCCGTTCCAGGTGTGCATTCGGATGTTGGTGGAGGTTATCGGGAGAAGGTGGAGGAGTGTGTACTGGTTAGCCCTATGCAGGTCCTTACGGTACGAGAGGGAACGGATATTCGAGCGACTTCAATTTATCGTGACGCCCAGCAGCAAAAAGCCAAGTGGATCGCCAAGGGCTGGTCAGAGACGATGTTGGAAATTGTGACTCCGAAACCGAGCCTCTTGCCTGGGGCAGAGCAGACTACCGGATTCAAACAGGTACGGGCGTATGCAGGTTTGCAACTAAAGCGTCCGGTCAGTGGCAAGCTGTCGGTGGTGTATCTTCACTTGATGCATAAATTGGCGAAGAAGAACAGACGAACATTCGCAGGGCCACACAGGATGATGCGGTGCGCATCGCGGCCCTGGTTGACGAGACCTATTCACCTTACATCCCACGAATCGGTAAAAAGCCGGCCCCTATGCTCGATGACTATAGGCAGGTTGTCGCTGATTTCTGCGTTTTTGTGCTGGAACAGAATGAAGAGATACAGGGTGTACTGGTATTGAGCCGGGAACGCACAGAACTGCTTCTGAACAACATCGCCGTACTGCCCAGGCACAAGGGAAAAGGAATCGGAAAAGCACTGATGGCTTTCTGTGAAGAATATGCGCAGGTTACCGGTTGCGATGGCATCAAGCTTTACACTCACCAACTGATGCTTGAAAACATAGAGATCTACAAAAAGCTGGGTTACCAGGAAACGCACGAGCAACGGAAAACGGGTTCGCCCGGGTCTTCATGTGTAAATCGATTAAAGTGCGTTCAGCCTAAAGTTATCGGCGACGGGGTCGGGCAGAAGGGGCCGTTTTTTGTTCTCTTGAACTTTCGGGCATGGCAGTTTTGTGACTTCGATGGGGCGCTCTGGCCGAAGATTGCTGATGAGAAAATGAGACCGCGTGTCGCCGAATGGCATTGCAAGCAAAGGTGCACTACCGTGTAGTTGTAAGCACTCGTGCCGCAGTCCTATTCTGGTTGAGAGGTGGGTTTCATGAACAACATCATCTATATCGTCGGCGTGGTGGTGGTCGTCGTGGTTATCCTGTCGTTCCTTGGATTTGCATAAGTCCGAAGACCGATTTTATTCCCCGCTTTTGTTCGATTTTTTCCTGATGTGGACGTCCGCCTTGTTACCGGTCTTTAACGGGTGGAACGGGCGTCCTCCGCCACACGACGTGACTTCGTCCGCATCCTGCTGCCTACCGTGAACCGAGCGAACCGCCTCGCTGCCGATCTATCAATTCCTGCACTCCGCCAACACCACTTGGCAGGTATTCGGCGTGCCACCGGATCGGCCAGCGTAGCGGATGCAATTATCCAGGGATTTTTTGCGAGCCATGCTCAAGGTGGAGCCCCAGGCCAGGCCACCCTCGCCAGCCGTGGGTAGGGCTTTTGCGTAGCAGCTTGAGCCCACACTTGAGGTCGAATAGCGGGCAGTGGCAGTTTTGCCTGCACATCCCGCGATCAGCGCGAGGTTGATGGCGAGCAGGGAGGGTATGACCCATGACGAGCATTGTTGCGCTGTTTTAACGGTCATCCCATTTCCCCTGTATCAAGAGGCTGGAGGCGTGATTGCGGTCGTGTCCTATTAGATTAGACGTTGTTGGGCTTCGGCTGTGGATTCAACCGGTCGATGCAACCGCAAGAGTGTCGCAGATGAAGCACTCGATAACCCGGGATTGCTCGCTAAGGGCCCAGCTTGCTGGAGTTCGGCCTCACTCCAGACGCCGCTGAGCGGGCCGCCCGGCAAACCTTCATTCGCTCGCGCCAGCGGGGAAAGTACCGATACAAATCCGGCGTCGCGCACCAACCGGGCACCGAGCTCTCGGGCTTGGGCATCGTCGGCGAAAACGGGAATCGCCTTGCCTTTGCCAGACAGGTCTTTCATTGACGCGTAGCCAATGGCGTTGAACGCCCGCGCCAGGTGTACTCCGGGCAGATATTGCTGGTCCGCCAAGGCGACGCCCAGATCCAGCGCCTTGCGCCCGACTTCAGCGTCACGGCCACTGAAGGGGTTGCTGGTGCTGAACACCACTTTGCCGTCTAGCTTGCCCTTCAGCTGTTCGGACAGCACCGGCATTGCGCCGTAGGGCACACTCAATACGATCACCTCGCCCCATGCCGCGGCATCACTGAGCGATCCCGCCTGAGCGTTGGGGCCGGCAGTCTTGACCAGGTCCGTCAGTTCCTCGGGGTGGCGTGACGAAAACATCACCGAGTGCCCAGCCTTTACCCATAGCGTGCCAAGCGTACCGCCGACCTTACCGGCACCTATCACGCTGATCCTGAGGGTGTCCGCCATCGCCTGGGTAGTGCACAGAACCAGGCCGGCAAGCATCAGAAAGAGGATTCTGGACATGCACTGCGCTCCTCGGTGGGAAAGTGGTCTTGTAATCACCGTAGTAGAGCCAGCGCATAAACGAAAGGTGCGTACGCCCTGACGCGTCAGCGACAAAGACTGTCTGCCAATCTCCTGGCCAGTTGCGTCGCGGTCTCACGCGCGCTGTGATCGACGTCTTCCCCCATGATAGTTTTCTCCACAATCACCGAATGCACATCCGTCACGCCGACAAATTCCAGCCAGGCTTCAATATAGGGCTTCTGAAAGTCGAAGCGCGTTGCCGGCGTGCTCGACTGCGCCGAAAAATCCAGACCACGGGCGTACATCACCACAGCGGTTTTGTTGATCAGCATGCCTTCCAGGCCGCGCTCCGGGTCGAAGCTGAACAGGATGTCCTTCTGCGACACCAGGTCGATGAAGTGCTTGAGTTTGTACGGGATGCTGAAATTCCACAGCGGTACCGACATCACCAGTACATCCGAGCGGTGCAGGTGACTTGCCAGATCTTTCAGCGTGTCCCAAGCGTCTTGTTGTGCGGTGGTCAGGGGCGTTCCATTGAGCCCGGCGTATTTGGCCTCCATGGCCAGCTCATCGAACTCCGGCAACGCCATGTTCCAAAGGTCGAGCGTGATGATTTCGGTGTCTGGAGTGTTGTCCTGATAACGCGCAATGAAGCTGCGGGCGACTTCAAGAGAGGCCGAACGTTGCTTGCGTGGAGAGCATTCAATATGCAGAAGAGTAGTCATGGCGCGCCTCGAGCGGTGGGGATAGGGCAAGTGCGAGGCATTGCAAAATAGTTGAATTTGAAATATAAATCGTAAATTATTACGCCATTAATCACGTATAAAACTATGTTCGATACCCTGCTGCTCAAAACATTTATCACGGTCGTCGATGAAGAAGGCTTCAGCCGTGCAGCCCAAAAACTGCACCTGACTCAGTCTGCGGTCAGTGGCCATGTGCGGCGATTGGAGGAACAGGTCGGTAAACCCCTGTTGACCCGTACCACTCGTTCCCAGCAACTGACTCCCGATGGCGAACGCCTGGTTTCTTATGCGCGAACAATCCTTGCGCTGAACCGTGATGCCTGGGCAGAACTGACGCGTACGCCGTTTCACGGGCGGCTGCGGATCGGGGTGTCCGAGGATTTTGTCGAGCCTCGATTGCTGCGCACCTTTCAGGACTTCGCGGCGCAGTACCCAGGGATGGAGATTGACGTACAGGTGAGCATTCCCGGTACGTTACTGGCGCTGATGAAGCAAGGGCATCTGGAGTTGGTCATCGGTTCTCTGTGCGAAACCAGCGAAGCGGGGCTGTTGCTGTGGCAAGAACCGCTGGTGTGGGCCTGGTCGGTGCAACCCGTCACCCGGCTACCGACGCCGTTGCCGCTGGCGCTGTTCCCCGAGCCGTGCCCTTATCGCGAGGCAGCGCTGACGAGGCTGGCTCAGGCGGGGATCGCCCAACGCACGGCGATGTTATGCAGCAGCACGACCGGGTTGCGGGCGGCAGCACTGGCAGGCTTCGCGGTAGCGCCCATGCCGTTCAGTCAGTTGGGTCAGGGACTGACGGTTCTTGGGGTAGAACAGGGGTTGCCGGAGTTGCCGGATGCGCAATGTCGGTTGTTCACCTCGCCTGACGCGGATCAGGCGATGGTGGCAGCGGTCACTCAGCTCATTGTGGGGTATTGCTCCACGCGCAGGGTCTGACAGTCAATTCGAGGGCCTATCGGTTTGATGCCTGGGACACTGCCAGGGCCGCGGGGCCTACCGATTATGCGCAACCGCCGCCAGTTGCTCGGTATCCACGCGAACAAAAACGGAGTCTCCAACAGCCGTGAGCATGTCCCCGGCGTAGACCTCGCAGATGACACGGGTTTTGCGCCCGACATCGCCTTCCACTCTGGCACGCAGGGTCAGCGGTACGCCCATCGGTGTCGGTTTGATGAACTTGATGCCAAGGTTGCCGGTGACGCAATTGATGCGGGGGAGGCTGGCGACTTCGCGATTTTCCATACGGTAGTGATAAGCCATCGCCGTCCAGTTTGAATGACAGTCCACCAGCATCGCGATCAACCCGCCGTACACCAGATCCGGCCAGCCGCAGTACATGGCATCCGGCACGTGCTCGGCCATGACATGCACGCCGTCCTCATGCCAGAAGCTCTTGATGTGGAGCCCGTGCGGATTGTTGCTGCCGCAGCCATAACAAACGCCTTCAGGCGCAGCGGAGTCTTGCAGAGTGTCGAGACTGGACATAACGGGGTCTTCCTCAAACATGTAAACCAAACCTGGCGGATTTTAACGCTGCAATCGGGTCGCGGTCACTCGGGTAATCCGGCCAGTCGCAATCCATCGGCGAACCGTGCGGTACCTGCTGTTCGCCTACGGTAATAACGGCGACCTGACATTCATGCTGTTTACTGGCATCGCCTTGCACGGCATCTGCTACGACTTCTTCTTCGTGTCCGGCCAGATCTACACCGACGCCAAAGCACCGGAACGCTTCAGAAGCTCGGCCCAAGGCCTGATTACTTTGGCAACCTACGGCCTGGGCATGCTGATCGGATTCTGGGTCGCAGGGCAGGTGACCGACCACTTTGCGCTGACGGGCAGCCATGACTGGAAGAGCATCTGGTCGTTCCCTGCCGGGTTCGCCCTGGTGATATTTTCTGCTTTGCGCTGGCGTTCAAGGGGCGGCGGGCCGCGGTTGTTCAATCGACGGTCTGAACAGCGCTTAGCCCACACTCACCGCCGCGGCTCGGCCACCAACAGCATCGACTGCGGCATCTGGCTTTGCGGGTGCTGCGGTTCCTGCAGGCCGGCCAACCGGAAACCAGCCATGTCCAGCGCATTCAGCCAACTGGACAAGGTGCGGAAATACCACGGCATGGGTTGCCACTGGCCCTTGAACCCGACAAAGGTCTCTTCCCTCCAGCCATCCTGGTAGTCGCCCGCCGCCGCAGTCCACGGATGCAGCGTCTGGATCACCAGCGCACCGCCAGGGGCGAGCAGGGCGTTCATGGCGGCGAGCAGCGGGATGATGTCCTGGTGCAGCAACGCGAAGTTGGCGCAGATCAGGTTGTAGTCGCGGCCGATGTCTACCTTCGCCTCCACCAATTCGTCATAGCTCGCCACATGCACCCGCGAAGAACCCGCCACCCGCGCCGCCTCGACCAGCGTCGCATCGCCATCCACGCCGACTGCCGTGATGCCCCGTTTAGCCAGCGCACGCAACAGCCAGCCTTCGCCGCAACCCAGGTCGAGCACGCGCTCCGGCTGGCGACCGAGCACCGCCAACAGGATGGCCTGGTCGGTCACCGTGAGGCGGCTTTCGATGGCGCCGCTGCGGATGGCTTCGATCCAGGCGTGGGCGTTGTGGTGCCAGCTGTCGAGGAGGGTGGATTCGGGGGCGGACATGGCAAAGTCCAACGTTGTGGGTTGGTTAAAAGGATAGGACAAGTATCAGGATTGACTGACTTCTTCAGGTCGTGAAGCGGACTGGGTCACCCAGTCCGCCAAGCAGGATCAGCTTTGGCAGAACCGGATTCGATTGCCGAATGGGTCATAGACTTCCAGCACTTGCCCCCAGCCTTGCTGAACAATATCTGGCCGTCCGTACCCATAGCGTTTGCTGTGTAGTTCGTCGCGCAGCAGGTCGATATTTTGCATCGGGACAAATATCGTCGATCCAGGGCTCGCATCGCCATGATGTTCGGAAAGATGAAGCTGCAAACCGTTTCGGCTGATTCCCAGGTACAGCGGCAGGTCTGCTTCGAACCGGTGCTCGAATTCGACGCTGAACCCTAGAAAATCAAGATAGAACTCGCGTGCCTTGGTTTCATCAAACATCCGCAATATCGGGATGGCTTTGTCGAATGTAATGGCGGGTTGGGCAGGTGCCTGGGGAAGCATCGCAGACGCGGTGTTCCAGTCCTTGTAGCCCAGTTGGTGCGCTACCAGTTCAAGCGCGGTTGAGTGAGACGCCTCTTGATTGCGCGCCTCAAGCGAGGCACGCAGCCTCTTGGCCATCTGCTTGGCTTGTTCGATTGAAAACATCGTTCCTCCTGTAGCCGAGGCATTCTGGTGCTCGCGTTGCCAAACCTCGACTCTCAAGAGATGCGACAGGATTTGGGGGGAGAAGAAATGCTTTCACCTTTCCTTTCGGAAGCGAGCGGCGGGCAGCATCGGCCCGCGCTGATAATACACAGCCGCCATTAAGTGCGGAAGTTATTACCGGAGACTCATCACCGGCAGGGGGCATGAATTGCTGTTGGCCGATTTCTGTTCAGAAGGTCTCCAACTCGTGCTTTTACATCACGATGAACATCGGTCAGAACGCCTCAACACCGCACCGAGTACACGCTGTCCGTACAAACCAACCCCAAGACCCGACACGATGAGAACGACGGCGACGATTTTGTTGAGTGACAGGCTCTCATTGAAAATCATCACTGAACCAAGCAGTCCGAATACCGGTACCAATAACGACAATGGCGCGACGGTAGACACGGGGTATCGTTTCAGCAGTGAATTCCACACCCAATAGCCGAACAGGGTGTTGGGGTATACCTGGAACAGGATCGACAGGACGGCGCGACAGTCGAGTTGATTCACCAAGGCGCTGTAACCGGTCGAGCCGTTGACTGCGTAATCAAGCGCGAAAAGAGGGAGGGGCGAAAACGCGCTGGACCACACCAGGAACGCGAAGACCTGAGTGGTCCTGGCTTTTTTGTTGATCACGTTGGCCGCACTCCAGGCGACCGCTCCCAGCAGCACCAGGATCAGCCCGGCCGTGGTGACGGTTCCGTCAACAATCGAGAGGATGCTCAACAAGCCACAGCAGGCGATACCGATACCCGCCAGTTGGTAGCGGGAGATCGCCTCCTTGAATATCCAAGCGCCCAGCAGAAGGGTGAAAAACGCGCTGAACTGAAGCACCAGCGAAGCGATGCCGGCGGAAAGACCAGACTTGATGCCAAGGTTCACCACGCCCCACAGTCCGATACCGAAGACCAGACCGTAACCAATGATGTAACGCCACTGCACATCAGGTTTCGGAATGAAAAAGATCGCTGGAAGGGCGCAAAGCGTGAAGCGAATGCCAGCAAGAATCAGCGGGTCAACGGTGGTGAGACCCAGTTTGATCACCGAGAAATTCAAGCCCCAAATGGCAGTGATCGAGATGGCGAGTAGCAGGTGCCTGGCTTTCATGTTGATCTTCCTTGAAGGGTTGTTGAGACACGGCTCGTAAGAACCCACAGCGCCAAAGCGGTAGCACTGATCAAGGCGCCCAGCAGGCTGGTTGCCATCCACCCCCAGAGCGCATAGACCTGGGTCGCGGCTGCCGCCCCCAGCGCGCTGCCGACCGAGTAGAAACACATGTAGGCGCCGACCATGCGACTTTGGGCGTCGGGTCGTGCCGCAAAAATGAGGCTCTGGTTGGTGACGTGTACGGCTTGCACCGCGAAGTCGAGCAGGACCACTCCGAAGACCAGCGCGATCAGGGACGTCTCGGCAAAACTGATGGGCAGCCAGGAAAGCGTCAGGAGCCCCAGCGAAAGGCCGGTCACTCGTTGTCCCCAACCTTGATCGGCCCAGCGACCGGCTCTTCTGGCAGCCAGGGCACCGGCGACGCCGGCCAGGCCAAACAGGCCGATGGCCGTGTGTGAAAGCGACAGCGGTGGAGCGCTCAACGGCAGCACCATGGACGTCCACAACACGGAAAAAGCGGCAAAAATCAGCAAGGCCAGCAGGCCCCTGATCCGCAAAACCGGTTCGGTCAGGAACAGCTTGAAGAGCGACCGAATGAGCGCCAGGTAGGCGTCTTGATTGCGTGGCGACACGGCGGCAGGCACCACCTTCCAGAACACCG
Organism: Pseudomonas sp. BGI-2; assembly: GCF_004310295.1. Lineage (GTDB taxonomy): Bacteria > Pseudomonadota > Gammaproteobacteria > Pseudomonadales > Pseudomonadaceae > Aquipseudomonas. The sequence goes on from NZ_SISB01000074.1 coordinate 9,595, forward strand.
CTGCGAGGACCAGCATCAATCCTGAGGAAACGAAATAAACAGCGCGCCAGCCCGCCAGGTCTGCGATCAGCCCAGAGGTAAACCGCGCCAGAAGAATGCCCAGGACAACGCCGCTCGTGACGGTTCCCACGGCCTGTCCACGTTGTGATGGCGTGGCCAGCACGGCGGCATAGGCCACAAGCACCTGCACGACCACGGCCAGTAAGCCCATCACGATCATGGCTCCCAGCAGGGCCAGCCATTGCTGTGAGGCACCGACTGCTGCCAGTGCGATTGCAGACAGCATCACTTGAGTCAAAATCAGCCGTTTACGGTTGACCCTGTCGCCCAGCGGTACGATGAAGAGCAGTCCCAGCGCGTATCCAGCCTGAGTGGCCGTCACCACCACCCCGATCAATCCTGAGGTGACGCCCAGGCTTTCAGCCATTGAGGCGAGCAAGGGTTGGGCGAAGTAAACATTGGCGACGGCCAGTGCGCAGGTGACGGAAAACAATAACGTGAGCGACGGAGAAAGCCCCGGAGATCGGTCGATCCTGCTGCGTTCTCCCGCATCCGTAGGTGGCAATTGCGAAGGCTGCCGGGAAAAACGTTGGGCGTCTGCTGTCATACGCGCCTCCATGGCGTTAAACTGGTTTCAATTAACAACTTGTTTCGATTATTGCTGAATCAAGTTTTAAATTGCAACCAGATTGATCGGCAGACTAGGCAATCCATATCCAAAAGGTAAATACGATGGTCGAAGGCACTTCACCGCAATGCAGCGAATGCCCCGTAGCAAGAACACTGGATGCGATCGGGGATCGTTGGTCGCTCATGATCATCCGCGATGCGTTTGACGACATTCGTCGGTTCAGCGAATTTCAAAAGAGCTTGGGCGTGGCCAAGAATATTCTGGCCTCGCGACTGAAAGCGCTGGTTGAGGTCGGTGTGTTCGATGTGCGACCGGCGTCAGACGGAAGCGCCTACAAGGAGTACGTCCTTACGGACAAAGGACGGGAGATCTTTCCGGTGGTGATCAGCATGAGGCAGTGGGGCGAACGTTTTCTGTTCGAGGTGCAGGAGACGCGTTCTGTGCTGTTGGACAACGAATCCGGCCAGCCTCTGATGCCGATGGATGTTCGCTCATCAAGCGGTCAAAAGCTTGGACCGTCTGACTGCCACAGGGTGAGGCTTGTTGACGGCGGGTCGTGAATCGACAGCGGATTTGCCTCATTCTTACCAGCCTTTCACTCCGCTCATATCGGGCAGCTTGTGAGCAATGCCTTTGTGACAGTCGATGCAGGTGGCCTCACCGTTGGCCAGGGACGTCGAATGCATGGCCGAAGCGCGCTTGCTCTGGCGCGTGAAGTCCATGAACTCGAAGTTATGGCAGTTGCGACATTCGCGAGAGTCGTTGGCCTTAAGCCTGGCCCACTCATGTTCGGCCAGTTCGCGGCGCAGGGTGAGGAACTTGTCGCGGGTATCGATGGTGTCGAAAATCTTGCCCCAAACCTCCTTTGAAGCCTGCATCTTGCGCGCGATCTTATGCGTCCATTCGTGGGGCACGTGGCAGTCAGGGCAGCTGGCGCGTACGCCGGAACGGTTGGTGTAATGAATCGTATCCTTGAGCTCGACGAATACGTTGTCACGCATTTCATGGCAGGAAATGCAGAATTTCTCGGTATTGCTCAGCTCGAGCGCGGTATTGAAACCGCCCCAGAAAATGATTCCAGCGATAAAGCCCCCCAGCGTCAGAAAGCCCAAGCTGTAGTAGAGGCTCGGACGACGCAGAATGCCCCAGTAATCCTTGAGCAAGGCGAACAGTGCTTTCATGTTGCCTCCTCAGCGTTTCTGTGCGGCGTTGGCGTCGTCTTGCAGTATTTTGTCGATGATCTCGAAGCTGGTGCCCACCAGAGGCACAGCGTCTGTTTGCGGCACGTGGCATTGGTTGCAGAAGTATCGGCGCGGTGACACCGCCGCCAGTGGCTGGCCGTCACGGTCCATGTAGTGAGTGATGCTGATCATCGTCGCCTGCGTCCGCGCGCTGTTGGCCCGGCTGTGACAGGACAGACACTTGTTGCCGTTCATATCGATCTGATAACCGCGAATGCTGTGGGGGATGGTGGGCGGCTGATCCGGGTAGTTGCGTTCGCGCTTGAGGTCCTGTTTTCTTCGTTGGCGATGGGCGGGGCCGGCAGGCTCTGGGTCAGGGTGTCGCCGGGCCGGCGCCCGTCCGGCCCGGGTGCATCGAGCGGGTAGTTGACCTCGGCGGCGATCACCACGCCCATCGCAGCGAGCAAGAGCAATGGCAGGATTCGAAAAGGCATGACGGTTCTCCTCAGGCCACGCTGACCAACTCGATTCGGATCGCGCATTTTTTGTAGTCGGTCTGCTTGGAGATCGGGTCGGTGGCATCGAGCGTGACCTTGTTGATCAGCTTGTTGGCATCAAAGAACGGCACGAACACCAGCCCTTGATGAGGTTTGTTGCGGCCGCGGGTTTCGATGCGCGCACGGATTTCACCGCGTCGACTGATCAACTTCACTTCACTGCCTCGGCGTGCCTTCAATGCTTTGGCGTCTTCGGGGTGCATGTAGACAAGTGCGTCAGGCACTGCTTTGTACAGTTCCTCGACCCGTTGGGTCATGGTGCCGGTATGCCAGTGTTCGAGAACGCGGCCGGTGCTTAGCCAGAACGGGTAATCGGCGTCCGGCGCTTCGGCCGGCGGCTCGTAGGGGAGGGCGAAAATGATCGCCTTCTTGTCCGGGTAGCCGTAAAACCCTGCGTAGCCCCCGTTCGCTGTGGGAGGCGTTGATCAGCGAGACGGCGGCCGACCGTGACCTGCCGCCGCTGGAGCGCATCTGGCAGCCGGGTAACGATCCGGTAAAGGGCATTGGTCTGGCGGCGAACGCATTGAACAAACTCTTGATCGACGACGAGATCGGCCTGCACGTGATGGAGCGTTCGTTCATGACGGTGTGGCTCGAAAACGAGTCCCACGAGACGCCCCTGCGACCGGGCCGACGCATGAGCTACATCGAGCCGATTGTCGACTCACTGAAGGACGTCCTCTCACCCCGGGCGCGCAAGCGACTGAAGCAGGCTCTGTCGATCGTGATGGGCACCGAGGCGTTGATCGCCGTGCGCGATATCAGTCACGCGAGCATCGAAGAATCACTCGACGCCACCGCCTGGGCCGCTCGAGCGCTGGTTCGTCAGGCACTGGCGGAGGATGAAGAGGCGCGACGAAAGCGCAATGCTGCGAGCTAGCGGTCTGTTCCTCCAAATGAAACGGCCGGCCGGAGTGATGTGAAACGGGTGCTGCTGTAGGCCAACCCATGGGCAGGAAAGCTGCCTCTGGCATGGGCGCCTGTATCTCATAAATGAACGGCCTCTGTGTCTATCGAAAGTATCACTGGATAGGTACGGTCCACAGGCACTCTTTCATTGATGAGGCAACCATGGATCTGATGGCTGTTCCCTTTGGTACGACCGATTGGTCGACTGTCGAGCCTGTCCAGTACGCTGGACAGACCGGTACCGCCTGGTGGCGACCCTGCCAGTTTGGTTCGACGCGTGTGCGGATGGTTGAGTACAGCCCCGGCTATCTGGCCGATCACTGGTGCTGGAGAGGTCATATCCTGCTGTGCCTGGAAGGCGAGTTGCGCACAGAACTGGAGGATGGACGCCAGTTCACGCTCACTGCCGGGATGAGCTATCAGGTGGGCAACAACGCCGAGGGGCATCGATCATTCAGCACCACGGGGGCCAAGTTGTTCATTGTGGATTAACGCTGGGATGATACTTGCGGACAGCAATCGGTGGTACGGCCTGCCCATCAGGACAATGGGCTGGCCCGTGCAAATCATCTTTTAGCGCAACGAACGGAAGGCTGCGCGCAGTTCCTTGGCGAACAATTCAGGCTGTTCCCAGGCAGCGAAATGGCCGCCCTTGTCCACTTCGTTGAAGTAGATCAGGTTGGGATAGGCGCGCTCGGTCCAGGTTTTCGGCGCCTGGTAGATTTCGCCAGAGAACACGGTCACGGCGACAGGGATCTTGATGTCCCGGGTCTTCTGTTCCACGGCATTGAAGTTGTTGGTGTTGTTTTCCCAATACAGGCGAGCGGACGAGATCGCGCTGTTGGTCAGCCAATAGAGCGAAATACCGTCGAGTATTTCGCCCTTGGTCAGGGATTTTTCCGTATCGCCGCCGCTGTAGGTCCACTGGTTGAACTAGTCGAACATCCACGCGGTCAGGCCGACGGGTGAATCCGACAGGCCGGGCGCGAGGCGGGGTGCCGTCGTTGATCGCCTTGGCGATATCGGCAGGCACGGTGGCCGGCATGTTCACGTGGATTCCCAGAGGGTGTAATTAGTTTTGTGTAAACGGTCATTTGGCAGGAGACTGCCTACCCCAAGGAAATCCAATGACCGAGTCAAAACCCAAGCGAGCCAAACGAGTCAAGCCTGATCCTGAGCTGGTTAAACT
>NZ_SISB01000075.1 GCF_004310295.1 Pseudomonas sp. BGI-2
GTTTGCCAATTGGTTTTGCCGGCCAGCTTCAAAGCGCTATGGCGCAGGCGCCCATCAAGAGTGAAGCCAAAGGTCTGGCGGTTTTGCCTGGCATCAAGCGTTTCCAGCACATCCCCCAGCGGGCCGTAACGCCACGTCGAGATAGCGCCCTCGCCTGATTCGAGCAGTGTCTGTCGATCGACTATCGGCTCCGGCCAATCCGGTGCAACGGTTTCCCGTGTGAAGTGCTGAACGTGCCTTGTGCATTGGCCGGTGATCGCAAACGCCTCAAACATCACCGTCCCGCCGGGGCCATCCTGGCGAATCAACTGCCCGCATTGGTTGCTATCGCGGTTAACCGGATCGGCACCACCATATTCCATACGTTCTGCACATTGGGGTGGTTGCGTGGCGACATGCTCAAACACCGCCACGGGACGAAGCAGGTCGTCGTAGTGAACCTCGCGCCGGGTACCGCGACTGTCCCAGACTTGCAGCACTTCATTGGCCAGGCCAAAAAGAGTGGTCTGTGAGCCAGCATCCACGCTGAACGTACAGAGAGGACTACCGGACAGCGTATGCACGGTCGTGAGATTGGCAGGGGCCGAGGGATCATCCTTTTGTAACGCCCACAGCCGCGGGTCCCACTGTTTTACCGCGTGCCCGGCGGCATCGTAGAGAGTGCGGTTGATGCGCGCCTGAGCCAGGGCACCTTCGATCTGGCGCCAATAATCAACCGAACGAACCGGCAGCCCTCGCGGGTCCACGACGAACAATCGGGGTGTTTTGTAGTGCATTCCCGTCGTCGATGCCTGCATGCCGGTTCGTCCCTGTTTGCTTGCGGTTATCTAACCCCTCGTGGCCGGGGCTGGCTACTGTCAGAAATTACAGTGCCGACCAACGGTGATAACGGCCGATCCGTGAATGTCCATTCCCGCAGCCCTTCGGTAGGATGGTGGTCATGAGTTCAAGGAGCGTTCAAACATGTTCATCGGCGTCTTGCTGGTTATCACTTGGCTGATTTTATTGTTGCGATACCCGGCCAAGGCGTTGCCCGTCTCTGTGGCAGCCGCCATCGGCCTGGGCCTGGTGGCCACGTGGGTGATCTGGATGGACAACCGCGAGGTCAAGCAACTGGCGCGCCTGGAGTTGCGCATCACCTACGCGCCGGAACACTGCCCGGCAGACCGCCCGTTGCAGCTGACCATGAACAACGGCAACGACGTGCCGCTGACCGAGTTGCGCTGGCGCGTCGCCGCGTATGCGCCGGGCGATACGGTCAATCTGGCCGACAATCAATACGCTGCCCCGCGCTATCGCGGCCCCGGTGAATTGCAGGCCGGCGCCAATTGGGAAGACTGCTTGCCCCTGCCGCCGCTGCGTCCTGGATATCGCCCGCAAACCCTGGAGTTTCGCGCCGAGCGTTTACAGGGTAGTTTCTCCGACTGATCCCCTACTTCTTTTTGCACAAGGACCGCGCCATGCCCGTTGCGTTGATTACCGGTTGCTCCAGCGGCATTGGCCGCGCCCTCGCCGACGTGTTCAAAGGTGCCGGATACGAAGTCTGGGCCAGCGCCCGCAAGGCTGAAGACGTGGCTGCTCTGGCCGCCGCCGGTTTCACCGCCGTGCAACTGGACGTCAACGACGGCGTGGCCCTTGAACAGCTGAGCGAGCGCATCAATCAGCAACATGGCGGCCTCGATGTGCTGATCAACAACGCCGGTTATGGCGCCATGGGGCCGCTGCTCGACGGCGGTGTACCGGCGATGCAGCGGCAGTTCGAAACCAATGTGTTTGCGATTGTCGGTGTGACCCGCGCACTGTTTCCGGTGCTGCGTCGGGCCAAAGGGATCGTGGTGAACATCGGCAGCGTTTCCGGGGTATTGGTCACGCCGTTTGCCGGCGCGTACTGCGCCTCGAAAGCAGCGGTGCATGCGTTGAGCGATGCGTTGCGCATGGAGTTGGCGCCCTTTAGTGTGCGCGTGATGGAAGTGCAGCCGGGCGCGATCGAATCCAGCTTCGCCAAGAACGCCGGGCATGAGGCGGAGCAGTTGATCACCGAGCAATCACCGTGGTTTCCGCTGCGTGAAGGTATTCGCGCTCGGGCCAAGGCCTCTCAGGACAAACCGACGCCGGCGAAGGAGTTTGCGATGGGTTTGCTCAAGGCTGTGCAACAGAGCAAACCACCGCGACTGATTCGCCTGGGCAACGGCAGCCGGGCGTTGCCGTTGTTGGCGGGGTTGCTGCCTAAAGGGTTGTTGGAGGCGGGATTGATGAAGCGGTTTGGGTTGAAGGGGCAACTCTAAGACCGCGTTATCGTTCTTCGCGGGCGGCGATCCGACTTGCCCGCGAAGACGTCAGACCAGACGCTGCAGAATTTCAGGAATCAAACATGACCGACTACACCGAATACTTAGACGAAGTGATCCAGGCCCACGTCGCCATCGAACATTGGCTGGCCGAGGAACAAGACCAGTCCGCACTTGAACACTTGCTGACGCGTTTTTCGCCGCAGTTTTCCATGGTCTCGCCGCTAGGCCGGGTGCTGGATTTCGAGGCATTGAGCGAGTTGTTCTTGCTGGCAGGCGGGAAGAAGCTGGGGTTCAGGATTGAGCTCAGCGATTTACGGGGTATCGCGCTGTACGACGGTGGCGCGGTGGTGAGTTATCGCGAGCAGCAGACCGATGCGACGGGGCTGCACTCGGATCGTCGGTCGACCGTGGTGTTTGAGAAACAGGCCGGTGGCAAAGTGGTTTGGCGGCATTTGCACGAAACGTTTTGTCGCGAATGATCCAAGAATCAACCAACCTGTAACTTCTGACAGTAGACCGATATCGGCAAACAGTTCAACTTAGTAACCCATGGAAGGGGCCAGTCAGTTCCTCCCGCGTTGCCCGACCGGTAATTTGACCGGCTGTCGCGGTGGAGAGTCCTCAGTAGCGTTCATCGCATGACTGCCGGTGAGCGATCGGGCGCACTCGAGGATGCCTTCATGAACATGGAACAAAACAAACCCGGTGATCCAGACTCTTCATTTGACACTGACGGTGTGTTCAGCCTGAGCAAGTTTCCCCCTGAGTTCCACGCCGACCGCCTCATCAAAGGACTTGCACTTCAGCGGGACGCAAAGATCGTTTTCGCCGCAGGACTCTTTCGCGATGAGGCATTTGTTTACGCACTGGCACGCTTGAACAGTAACGGGACACTCGATGATGATTTTGCCGGTCAAGGTGTCACCTACGGCAACTTTCTAAAGGACAAGCCTGCGACCGGCGGAAAAGTCGTTATTCAGCCAGATGGGAAAATTCTGTTGCTGGGCGCGACGCTGTCAGGAACGGACGGTTGGCTTCATCTGGCGATGGCTCGTTATCTTGAAACCGGTGTAATCGACGAAAGCTTTGGCGAAAAAGGGCATCTAATAATTGAAAACATTGGTGATAAAAAATTTCGCGAAGACTCCGATACCCTTAGGGTCCTAGACGACGGTTGCCTACTGATCAGCGCCAACTTTGAATCGCCGGATAACCCAGACTTCCTACGCAGTGCAGTATTCCGTTTCACACCTGATGGTGTTCCCGATACACGTTTCAACGGTACGGGGCGCCTGGATTTTCAGGCGAGCACTTCCAGTCCATATACGCGCATCAATACTTGTCTGGCGCAGGGCAATAAAATTTTGCTGGCAGGCCATGCCCTGATTGACGGGTTGGATAAAGCCTACATCGCGCGGCTCGAGGCCAATGGCAGTCTGGATAAAACGTTCAACTGCGCCTCTCAAACACCCGGTCTACTCATTTTGCGCATCGACGAGCGGAACACGGCTTTCGACGATCTGGCACGCAGATCAGACGGCACCCTGATCGGCATTGGCCGCGTGGGAGATGCCTTTGAAAAAACCAAGCAGGGATTATTGCTGGCAATCACCCCCAATGGTGATCCGCACCTGATGTTCAACAACGGGAATCCCCTGCTGACGAAACTCAATAACGAAGACGGCACCCACTGGAACTGCGGTTACTCACAACCGGACGGCTGCATCGTCACTGTATCCGGCAGTTACCCGCTCCACATTGCCCGGTTCCTGCCCAATGGGGTGATTGATATCGGATTCGGTAGTTCTGGATTCATCACACTGGACACTCACACAGCCTCTGAACCGATTCAGTTATGCCGACACACTGATAATCGAGTCCTCTTTTCAAATAACAACGTCGGTTTGGGAGAAAGAGGGATCGGTTTGATTCGAAGGTATCTCGGCTAGTGCGCTTATCGATGGAGGTTACAGCGTAGCCTCCATCGATTTCACCACCACCGTACAGGTAATCCCCGCCGCCAACAGCACCCCCTCCGGCACTTCGTCAATGTGAATCCGCACCGGCACTCGTTGCGCCAGGCGCACCCAGTTGAACGTCGGGTTCACGTCCGCAATCAGCTCACGACTCTCCGGGTTATCCCGGTCGTAGATGCCGCGAGAAATACTCTCCACATGCCCCTTCAGCACTTCGCCGCTCATCAACTGCATGTCGGCTTTATCCCCCACGCGCACGTGCGGCAGTTTGGTTTCCTCGAAGAAGCCGTAGACCCAGAACGAGTTCATATCGACCACGGCCATTTTCGCTTCGCCGATGCGCGCGTAGTCGCCGCGATGCACATTCAGGTTGGTGACATAACCGTCCACCGCAGCGCGGACCTCGGTGCGTTTGAGGTTCAGTTCAGCCGCTTCCAGTTGTGCCTGGGCATGCTGGTAATCAGCCAGGGCCGAGTCGGCGATGTTGTTCGCGTCGTCGCGGTTTTCCCTGGAGATCACCAGCGCGTCTATGTCGGCGCGGCGATGGGCGTTGACCTTGCGCATCTCCCACGTCGACTTGCGTGAGGCCACCAGTGCCTGCGCCTGTTTGACCGCGATGCGGTAGTGCTCGGGGTCGATGCGCATCAGCAAATCGCCCTTCTTCACCTGTTGGTTGTCACGTACCGGCACCTCGACCACTTCCCCGGTAACGTCAGCGGCGACGTTGATGATGTCGGCGCGCACCCGACCGTCGCGGGTCCACGGCGTGTCCATGTAATGCACCCAGAGGGTCCGGCCGATCCATATCGCGAGGGCCAGCACCAGCAGGGTGGCGAGCAGGCTGAAAAGCTTTTTCATCAGGGCCTTCTTCAGAGATAGAGAGTCAGTGATAGAGAGTCAACGGTAGACAGTCAGCGCCAGGGCGCCGAACAGACAGGTAAACAGACTCAGGCGCAGCAGCGCCGGGTGCCAGAAAAAGCGGTACAGGTCGAACCCGGACAGAAACCGGTCCAGCACCCAGGCCAGCGCCGCGGCGATGAAAAACATCAGCGTCATGGTCGGCATGTACACGCCGTGGAAGGCGATTTCACGCGGCATGTTCAAGTCCTTGAGGCGAGGTGTTCGCATACGTGGCGAGCGGTGACTGCGGGTCGAGCAGAGAAGTACGAATGAAGTGCAAATAACTCTTCACCCGACGCAACGCGGAGGTGTCGAAGTGCGGCGCGAACGGTTCATCGGTGGCCTGCACACGACTGATTGCATGGTCGACCGCGATCAATCCGCGCTCCAGATTGCTCTGGCTCGGTTGCAGGAACAGCCGCACCAGCGAACGGCCCATCACGCGGATCGCCTGGCGCCATGGCTGGGATTCGGCGTAGGCCGGATGCACCGGCAGAATCGCCTGCTCCTTACGCAACTCGATGATCGCGTGGCCGACTTCCAGTACCACGAACATCCAGCACAGCAAGTCCCGCTGCACCTGCGGCTGACCCGCTGCGAGACCATAGGCCTGATGCAGCAAATCCCGGGTACGGCTTTCGAAACTCGAAGCCAGGCCCTTGAGTTTGCCGCTGATCGCGCACACCACTTGCCCACGCAAATCCTGCTCGAGCCGGCGCCACAACCAGCGGCTGTTCGGCGGCAGAATGATCGCCCCCGCCGCCGCGCACACCAGCATGCCAAGCACCATGGCGATGTAGTCGTTGATGAACGCGTAAGGGTTGTAGACGGTGAGGTTGTCCGGCACCGAACCGGTGCTGAAGAAGATCAGCAAGCCGAGGCCGACACCGGCGTATTGCGGCCGCGAAGTGAGGAACGAACCGAGCACGATTACCGGTGCGAGCATCACGCACAGCAATGGAAAACCGTCGATCCACGGGAAGATGAAAAACATCTCGACGAAGCCGACCAGTGCCCCGAGGAAGGTCCCGCAAGCCATCTGAAACGCCATGCGTTTAGGGTTTGGCGTCGCGGCGGAAAGGCCGACGGTGGCAGCGGCGATCAAGGTCATCGTCGCCCCGCTCGGCCATGCCGTGGCCACCCAGTAACTGCCCAGCACCACCAGAATGAACGCTGCACGAATCCCCGACGCGGCCGAGGCCATCCAGTTGGTTTGCGGGGTGAACGGCTCGTCCCATTGCTCCCGTGCATGGCTGTGATCGGCCAGCGAGGCGTGGGTCTGTGCATAACTGTGCAGCTCGTCGACGAAGCGATAGAGCAGTTCGTAAGCGGTGTGGAAATCGAGCTGCTCGGCATCGCTCGGATCGCTCTCCTGAAAGGTCGCCCGCAAGCTGCGAACCCGTGCGGGCAGGTTTTCCTTATAGGTGGACAACGCGCTGGTCAGGCGGGCGGCGTCGGGGCTGGTCAAGGCGCGACCGCTGAAGCCGTCGAGCAATTCCGCCAGGTCCTGCAACCCCGGTTTGATCGCCGCCACCACGTGGTCAGCGCCGCTGCTGCGCAAGCGTTCGAGCAATTGGTGCAACGCGTTGAACCGTGTGGTGATGCCCATGAATTCGCTGTTCAAGCGACTCAGTCGTCCGTTGCGTCGACGCATGTGCGGGTCTTCGAACACGGTGACGCTGCGCAGCCCTTCCAGCCCGACGGCCTCGGCGATAAAGCGCACGTTACTGGCTTCGAACGCCTCCCGTTTGCTGCGACCGCGCAGGCCATCGGTGACGAACAACGCAAACACACCGAAGCGCTGATACAAGGCGTTGCGCATCGCCGCGCTGGCGGTTTGCGGCAGGATCGCGGCACTGACCACGGTGGCGCAGAGAATCCCCAGGGATATCTCCAACACCCGCCAGACCGCCGCCATGAACGCGCCGTCCGGATGGGCCAATGCGGGCAGACCGACCATCGCGGCGGTGTACCCGGCGAGCACGAAGCCGTAGGCGCGAAAGTTGCGATACCGCGCGGCGCCGGCCGAACAGATGCCGACCCAAATCGCCAGCGAACCGAGGAACAGTTCGGTGTTCTGGGCGAACAAGGCAATCAACGTCACCATCACCGCCGACCCGGCCAAAGTGCCCAGAAAGCGATAAAAACTCTTGGCGAACACCTGACCGCTTTGCGGTTGCATGACGATGAACACGGTGATCATCGCCGTGCGCGGTTGCGGCAACTCCAGGCGCATCGCCAGCCACAGGGTCAGGAACGCGGCGAACAGCACTTTGAAAATGTAGACCCAGGTCACGCCGTCGCTGCGTGCCCAGTCGAAGAAACCCCGGCGCCATTCGAGGGAATACAGCCAGCGCAGCGGTGCGGGCAAAGGAGTCATGGAATTCTGCTCACTGAAATTAAGTCCAGACTTAGAACCTGTGGGAGCGGGCTTGCTCGCGAAGGCGGTGTGTCAGTCAGCATTGATGTCGCCTGACACTCCGCCTTCGCGAGCAAGCCCGCTCCCACAGGTACGGTGTTCAATTCGAGAGGCTCTTAAGCAGGGCCGGGGTTTTCGGAACGGCGGTCTGGCTGTCTGTTGGCACATCGTCCCCCGCACCAAGCCCACCACCCAACGCCGTCACCAGCTCGGCATGAGCACTAAGGCGCGCCGCCTGAACCTGCTGCTGGACTTGCTGCTGCTTGAACAACAAGGTCTGGGCATTGAGCACGTTCAGGTAATCGGTAAGCCCGCGCTGATACGCAATCATCGCGATGTCGTAGGTCTTCTGCGAAGTGGCCACCGACTCGGCGGCGAAGGTTTGCTGCTTGTCCATGGACTCGCGACGGATCAACTGGTCGGAGATGTTCTTCAGCGCGTTGACCAGCGTCTGGTTGTACCTGGCTACGGCGATGTCATACCCGGCCGAAGCTTCGCCCAGTTCCGAACGCAAGCGCCCGCCGTCGAAGATCGGCAGCGAGATCGCCGGGCCGACGCTGTAATTGAGTTTCTTGCCGGTCAAAAACTCCAGCGCCCCACCGCCAGTGGCCATGTAGCCGAGGCTGCCGACCAGATCGACATTTGGGTAGAAACCGGCGTGGGCCACATCGATGCCCCGCGCCTGGGCCGCGACTTGCCAGCGACTGGCGACCACGTCCGGGCGTTGACCGAGTAATTGCGCGGGCAGCGCCGACGGCAGTTTCAGCGGCGCGGCCAACGACAGCGTGGGTCGTTGCAATTGCGCGCCCTCGCCCGGACCTTTCCCCGCGAGGGCAGTAAGCTGGTTACGGCTCAGGGCGATTTCTTCGTCCAGCGCGTCGATCTGGCGATGGGTTTCCGGCAGCGGCGTTTCAGCCTGGCTGACTTCGAAATGGGTGCCGATGCCGCCATTCAGACGCTTTTGCGCGAGGTCGAGAATCTGCTGCTGTTGGTTCAGGGTCGCCTCGACAATGTCCCGCTGCGCGTAATGCAACGACAGTTCGACGTAGGCGCGCACGATGTTGTTCTGCAATTCGAGCTGGGCCAGACGCGCTTCGGCGGCGCTCATGTGTGCCATGTCCACGGCGCGCTCGGTGGCGTTACTTTCGCGGCCCCAGAGGTCGAGGGCATAGCTGAAACCTAGCGCGGCGTTGTTGTCCCAGGTTGTCGTATTGGCCAGCTCGCCCGGCCCGTAGAACTGATCGGTGGGCCAGTTGTGGCGCTTGAGCGTGGATTTGCCATTGATCTGCAACGACTCGGCGGACTCGGCGATGCCGGCCATGGACTTGGCCTGTCGCACTCGCGCGGCGGCCATGGCCATGGTCGGGCTGCCTTGCACGGCAAGGTCGATCCAGCGGTTCAGTTGCGGGTCGCCATAGGCCTGCCACCATTGGGCGGTGGGCCAGTGAGCGTCCTGCGCGGCACTCTGAATAGCTTCGTCGGTGGCCAGTGAGTTGGCCTCCAGTGCCTTGCCCTGCGGGGCAATTCTTCCGGTGCCGATGCAGCCGCTGATTGCGAGGGATAAAGCCAAAACACTGAGCGTCTGAAGCGCTCTGCTGATGCGACGCGGCACTGCTGAAATTCCTGAAAGAAGGGGCGTGCGAGGTCCTGTAGGAGCGAGCGGGCGGCGTTCCGACTTGCCCGCGAAGGCGGCGTATCAGTCGACATCATTGGTGACTGTCAGACCGTCTTCGCGGGCAAGTCGGAACGCCGCCCGCTCGCGCCTACAAAGGATCGGCGCAATTCTAGGGGGCGCCCCGAATGGCGATAAGCTGGGAATCCTGTGAATCTTTGTTACCGTTAGCGCGATAATCCCTTGGTCCATCTTTAGTCGCCTGTAAAAAAACAGAAACTTCGTGTCACAATTTGCCATTCGCCAAGAGAGCACCCCATGGACACTTTGCAAAACATGCGCGCCTTCAGTTACGTGGCCGAGGCCGGCAGCTTCACCGCCGCCGCCGTGCAACTGGACACCACCACGGCCAACGTCTCGCGCGCGGTCTCCAACCTGGAAGCCCACCTGCAAACCCGCCTGCTCAATCGCACCACCCGCCGCATCGCCCTGACCGAGGCCGGCAAGCGCTATCTGTTGCGCTGCGAGCAGATCCTGGCCTACGTCGAAGAAGCCGAAGCCGAGGCCAGCGACGCCCACGCGCGCCCGGCCGGGCAGCTCAAAGTGCACACCATGACCGGCATCGGTCAGCACTTCGTGATCGACGCCATCGCCCGCTATCGCAAAACCCACCCCGACGTCACCTTCGACCTGACCATGGCCAACCGCGTGCCGGACCTGCTCAACGAGGGCTACGACGTGTCCATCGTGTTGGCCAGCGAACTGCCGGACTCGGGCTTTGTCTCCCAGCGTTTGGGCATCACCTACAGCATCGTCTGCGCCTCGCCGGCTTATGTGAAAGCCAACGGCTGCGCGCACAAGCCCAGCGACTTGCTCAACCACGCGTGCCTGCGCCTGGTGAGCCCGGTGATCCCGCTGGAGAAATGGACCTTCGACGGTCCCGAAGGCCAGGAAATGGTCACCATCAACAGCTCGCCGTTTTTGGTGAACTCGGCTGATGCAATGAAGACAGCAATCATCAGCGGCATGGGCGTCGGCGTGTTGCCGGTGTACGCGGCGATTGAAGGACTGCGCAACGGCACGCTGGTGCGGGTGATGCCGAACTACCGGTCGCAGGAATTGAATCTGTATGCGATCTACCCATCGCGCCAGTATCTGGATGCGAAGATCAAGACGTGGGTCGAGTATTTGCGTGGGTCATTGCCGGAGATATTGGCGGCGCATCAGGCGGAATTGGTGGCCTATGAATTGAGTGGGAGTTTGGGTGGGGTTAGGGTGGCGAACTGATTTCACGGTCCTACAGACGCGGTGATTTTGGGGGATGTTTCCGACAGGCTCTGTCGGTTGTTGGGTCGGACGGGAAATGGGTAGGCTTTGTGGGTCGCTGGCATTTCAGCGATCGGGTCTGGAAAACCCGAAGAAGGATCACAGCACATGACATAATGCGGCGCTTTTTCAGCACCGCGATCTAAGTTATGGCGGCTGTGCGTGGGAGACCTTCGGGTCTGCCGGGTTTGATCCTTTCTCGGTTTTTCCAGTCCGCGTACAGCTGCCACCCTTTCGTCTGGAAAACGAAAAGTGGCAGCTCCTCGACTCTAAGGATCTTTGCCAATGATTAAAGAAACTCCGAATCCCCCGGAAACCGACGACGTTTCCCCCTACGAATCCCTCGATTCCAAAAAACTCAACGACGCAGCCGAGCGCGCGCTGGATCACTACCTCAACCCAGCAGCCCTCAAATCCCCCGCCACCCGCAAACCCAGCACGATGTTTGTGATTGCACCGGATATCAAAGACGAAGACCTGTTGGCCCATACCTGCGAGTCGCTGGCCCAGGCCAGTGTGATGGCGAGTGATTTCGCGGATTACCTGGAAGGCCCGCACCGGCACAAGGCGATGGCCATTCAACAGATCGTCATGCTGGCCGAACTGGCAGCAAACCGGATGCTGGACAACGTTGCCATACCAAAACCTTCGCCACACAGCTGATTACCTGTAGGAGCGAGCGGTGCGGCGATCCGACTTGCCCGCGAAGGCGGTGTGTCATTCAACATTAATGTCGTCTGACACCCCGCCATCACGCCCTGAGCCTTTCCGTCAACGCGGTTTTGCTGTGTCCAGCTCGCTGGTCAACGGTGAGCCGTGCCGGAGCAAGGCCTGTAAATAAACCTTTTCGTCGTACACGGTACTGGTCTTCCAGCAC
>NZ_SISB01000076.1 GCF_004310295.1 Pseudomonas sp. BGI-2
AGATCGGATTGAGTTTGGTAACTTCTTGAAGGGCGTTTTGTAGGGACATGAAGCGGGCTCATAAAAACATAAGCCCGTTTCTATTACTGCTGGGCGGGCAAGTCAATTTCTTAACTGACTGGCATTAAGGCTTGCCCGCGAAAGCGATATGTCAGTCAACATAGATGTTGAATGTTAAACCGCCTTCGCGGGCAAGCCTCGCTCCTACAGGTCTTGTGGTGATTACAGGATGTTCGAGTAATCCGCTTCGATCCGGTCCAGGCTCAGGTGATTGAGGAAGTTGGAGAAGCACATCCACGCCGACAGTGCGTTCAGGTCGCGGAACTGATCCGGCAAATACTTCGGTGGCACCACCAGCCCTTCGTCCACCAACTGGCGCAAGGTCCGCATGTCTTCCAGCGTGGTCTTGCCGCAAAACAGCAGCGGAATCTGCTCGAGCTTGCCTTTACGCACGGCCAACTGAATGTAGTTGTAAACCATGATGAAGCCCTTGAGGTAGGACAAGTCTTTGGTAAACGGCAGACCGGTCGGTATCGAACCACGGAAAACCCGACTGGCGTTGCCGTAGCTTTCAGCCATTTCGAAGCCTTGTTCGCGGAAGAATTCGAAGACCTGCAAGAAGTCCGCGCCCTCCTCCACCATGTGAATGGCACGGGTGCGGTTGGTCAGTTTGCGCAGGCGGCTCGGGTAGGAAGCGAAGGTGATGATTTCCATCAGGATCGCCAGTCCTTCCTGGGTCACCGTCGACGACGGTGGGCCTTTTGACAGGAAGGTGCAGATCGGCTGGTTCAGCCCGTTGAGCGTGGTGCCCACGTGCACCAGCCCTTCATGGACTTCCAGGGCGCGCACGTCACGTTCGTTGAACATCGCGTCGGTGCGGATCTTGATGTAGTCGGCGCCGGCCGCCGCATCGGCAACGATACCGTCAGACTCGAACACCCGAATGGTTTCCTCGGCTTCGCCAAACACCTTGCTCAGCCGGGTTTGCAATAAATGCACGGCCTCTTTGGCAGTGAGGATTTTCGGCTCGTCCTTCAGGTCACCCCGGCCATCGATGTTGTTCAGGTAATCGGAGAGCATCAGGCCAAGGTCGGACAGGGTCGGGTCGCCGGCGTGGAACGCGTCGGACGCGGCGCCGTACAACTCCTGGGAAATCAGCCCGAAATCCTCGGTGCCGCGCGCTTCGAGCATGCGCACCACCATCCGATACTCCTTGCACATGCGCCGCATGATCTGGCCGACCGGATTGAACTGGCCGAGCTGACGGGTGATGTCTCGCTCGATGTTCTGGAATTCCAGCTTCACTTTGCTCGAATCAAACGACAGCGGCCTATTGAGGTAATAGTCGCGGTCCACCGCCGGCATTTCCTTGCCCTTGGCCTTGAGGAAACCCTTGCGGATGCCGTCGTCCCACTTGACCGCATCGAGGACGCGAATCGGCGTCTGCGCCAGCACAATGCGATCGGACAAAATGCGTATCGTCTGCTGGTAATCGTCCACCCGAAACTCCTGTAGAAAAACCGTTATGTGCTGGCTTTATTTAACTTTAGCTTTGGCTTTGGCCAGGCGCTGATAGCGCGCCGCCTCGACGAAGACATCGGAATTGGCCGGATCATCGAGGTAAGCAAAGACCTGGTCCATGCTGTTATTGATCAACACGCCGTCGCCATCATCGGTCTGGAAGCCTTCGCCGCTCAGGACTTTTTGCCCAAGGGCTTGATTGATCTGCTCGAGATCGAGGTTGTAGACCACCAATTCGTGCTTATCGTTGAGTTCAAAACCGAAGAGGGTGAAATGCCCGCCGAATTGCGCCGGGACCTTCGCCGACAGGTACCAGCGGCTGCCATGGCGCGACACCGTAAAGGGATAGGCTTCACGCTCTTTGGGCTTGGCCTTGAAGTAGCTGACCGCCTGATAGCGATTGTCGCCCAGACGCGTCAGCTCCAGGTTCATCGGCTCGCCCCAGGCGTTGGTGCTGGTCCATTTGCCGAGCAGACCTTTGGGCGCGGGGTCGCTGGCGGGCAGTGGGTCCTTGAAGGTCACCAGACAGCCACTGAGCAGCAGGAACGACAAGGCGATCACAACGACACGCCAGGCTTTCATTCAACACTCCCTATGAACACAGATCCCCGAATGCTCACCGTCCCTGTAGGAGCGAGGCTTGCCCGCGAAGGCGTAGTGTCAGTCAACATACCTGTTGAATGTTAAACCGCCTTCGCGGGCAAGCCTCGCTCCTACAGGGTCGCGGTGCACCCAGGATTACACCGACGCCAATACCAGGTGCATGTAACGATTGAGGATACCGAGCATTTCGGCTTCGGCGACAGGCTCGGCGTCGTTGAGCAGGCCCTGATATTCCATCCGTCCGATAATCGCCGTCAACACCTTGGCATCCTGTTGCGGTTCGCGCGAACCCAATACCTCGAAAAGCTGGCACGTACCCTGAAGCAGAATTTGCTGATGGGAGCGCACCAACAGCGCCAGGCGCGGGTTCAGCAGCGCTTCCTGACGGAACGCCTGCTCGGCCATCAAGTGTTCGCGACGGTTGATCAGTTGCCGGTGGACATAGTCCGCCATCAACCGCGCAATGTCGTCGGCCAGTTGCGAGCGCGACTCGGGGCTGCCGTCGCCACTGACCACCATATCGCGCAGCAGGCCCTCGTTGTTCACCCACAGCTTGGCCATGAAAGCGGCGCTGCGTTCCACGTATTGGGCGAAGGTATCGGTGAGCAAGTCATCGATATCCTTGAAGTAGTAAGTGGTGGCCGACAGCGGCACGCCGGCCTCTGCCGCCACCGCACGGTGACGCACGGCCCGCACGCCATCGCGCACGACAATGCGCATCGCCGCATCGAGAATGTCCTGTCGACGCTGCTCGCTACCCTGTCGGCTGGCCTTGCGACCCTGGTACTGAACGCTTTCAGCGACCGCAGTGGCGATGCCCGCTGCACCTTCTTGAGCAATTGCACGGTTCACGACAGGTAGTCCTCTCTTACTTCAAAAGTAACCATTTGATACGTTTGTACCAGACAGGCAATAAAAAGCCGCCTGTTATAGGCGGCTTTTTTATCGAAACACTTACGCTTGTGGCCGCATGTGCGGGAACAGGATCACATCGCGGATCGACGGTGAGTTAGTCAACAACATCACCAGACGGTCAATGCCGATACCTTCACCGGCCGTTGGCGGCATGCCGTACTCCAGCGCGCGAACGAAGTCGGCGTCGTAGTGCATGGCTTCGTCGTCGCCCGCGTCCTTGTCGGCCACCTGCGCCATGAAGCGCTCGGCCTGGTCTTCCGCGTCGTTCAACTCGGAGTAGGCGTTGGCGATTTCACGGCCACCGATGAACAGTTCAAAACGGTCGGTGACGCTTGGGTTCTCGTCGTTACGACGGGCCAGCGGCGACACTTCGAACGGGTACTGGGTAATGAAGTGCGGCTGCTCCAGCTTGTGCTCGACCAGTTCTTCGAAAATCATCACCTGCAATTTGCCCAGACCTTCGAAGCCCAGCACCTTGGCGCCGGCCTTCTTGGCGATGGCGCGAGCCTTGTCGATGTCGGTCAGGTCGTCGGCGGTCAGCTCAGGGTTGTACTTGAGGATCGAGTCGAACACCGACAGACGCACGAACGGTTCGCCGAAGTGGAACACCTTGTCGCCGTACGGCACGTCGGTGCTGCCCAGAACCAGCTGCGCCAGTTCGCGGAACAGTTCTTCGGTCAGGTCCATGTTGTCTTCGTAGTCGGCGTACGCCTGGTAGAACTCCAACATGGTGAATTCAGGGTTGTGACGCGTCGAAACGCCTTCGTTACGGAAGTTGCGGTTGATCTCGAACACTTTCTCGAAGCCGCCGACAACGAGGCGCTTGAGGTACAGCTCCGGCGCGATACGCAGGAACATTTCCATGTCCAGCGCGTTGTGGTGAGTCTCGAACGGCTTGGCCGCCGCACCACCGGGAATCGTTTGCAGCATCGGCGTTTCGACTTCCAGGAAGTCACGCTTCATCAGGAAGCTGCGGATGTGCGCAATCACTTGCGAACGCACGCGGAAAGTCTGGCGCACCTCTTCGTTGACGATCAGGTCAACGTAACGCTGGCGATAGCGCTGCTCGGTGTCGGTCAGGCCGTGGTGCTTGTCCGGCAGCGGGCGCAGCGACTTGGTCAGCAGGCGCACTTCGGTCATTTCAACGTACAGGTCGCCCTTGCCGGAACGGGCCAGGGTGCCAACGGCTGCAATGATGTCGCCCATGTCCCAGGTTTTCACCGCTGCCAGGGTTTCTTCGGACAGGGTCTTACGGTTGACGTAGACCTGAATCCGACCGGTCATGTCCTGGATCACCATGAACGAGCCACGGTTGAGCATGATGCGACCGGCAACCTTGACCGGGATTTCAGCCTCTGCCAGCTCTTCCTTGGTCTTGTCCGCGTACTGTTTCTGCAAGTCTTCGCAGTAGTTGTCGCGGCGGAAGTCGTTGGGGAAGGCATTGCCCTTGGCGCGCTCGGCAGCAAGCTTTTCCTTGCGCAGGGCGATCAGGGAGTTTTCTTCCTGTTGCAGGGCTTGCGGGTCGAGTTGTAGGTCGCTCATGTCTTTAAAAATTCCATCACAGGTTCGTTGCCCCCGGCATTCACCGGGGTTCGCGGGCAAGTCGGGCCGCCGCATCGCTCGCTCCTACAGGGTACGACGACCCTGTAGCGCGCGCCTTTACAGCCCTTGTTTCAGGCTCGCCACCAGGTATTCGTCGATATCGCCGTCGAGCACCTTGTCGCAGTCACTGCGTTCGATGTTAGTGCGCAAATCCTTGATTCGCGACGCATCGAGCACGTAAGAGCGAATCTGGTGACCCCAGCCGATGTCCGACTTGGTGTCTTCCAGGGCCTGGGAGGCGGCGTTTCGTTTCTGCACTTCCTGCTCGTACAAGCGCGCCCGCAACATTTTCATCGCGGTGTCTTTGTTGGCGTGCTGGGAGCGTTCGTTCTGGCAGCTGACCACGGTGTTGGTCGGTACGTGAGTAATCCGTACGGCCGAGTCGGTGGTGTTTACGTGCTGACCACCGGCACCCGAGGAGCGGTAGGTATCGATGCGCAGGTCCGACGGGTTGATGTCGATTTCGATGTTGTCATCGATTTCCGGCGACACGAACACGGCCGAGAACGAGGTGTGACGACGGTTGCCGGAGTCGAACGGGCTCTTGCGCACCAGACGGTGCACGCCGATCTCGGTGCGCAACCAGCCAAAGGCGTATTCGCCCTTGATGTGGACCGTGGCGCCCTTGATCCCGGCGACTTCACCGGCGGACAGTTCCATGATGGTCGCGTCGAAACCGCGTTTGTCAGCCCAGCGCAGGTACATGCGCAACAGGATGTTGGCCCAGTCCTGGGCTTCGGTACCGCCGGAGCCGGCCTGGATGTCCAGGTAGGCGTTGTTGGCGTCCATCACACCGCTGAACATGCGACGGAATTCGAGTTTTTCCAGCGACTCGCGCAGGCGCTCGACTTCGGCAGCGACGTCATCGACGGCGGCCTGGTCTTCTTCTTCGGCGGACATCAGCAGCAAATCTTTGGCGTCGGCCAGACCGCTGTGCATTTCGTCGAGGGTTTCGACGATCTGCGCCAGCAGCGACCGCTCGCGGCCCAGTTCCTGAGCGTACGACGGGTTGTTCCAGACAGCCGGATCTTCAAGCTCGCGATTGACTTCAGTCAGACGCTCATGCTTTTGATCGTAGTCAAAGATACCCCCGAATAGTTTCGGAGCGCTCGGACAGGTCCTTGATACTGTTAAGGATCGGGTTGATTTCCATGACGGGCAGCACTCGTTGGCGAACTTTTGAAAGCCGGCGAGTATAACGTAATCAAGCTGTCACGGCAGCCCGCCTGGCGGACTGAATGCGCTCCAATTGCGTTTTGGCGGGCTCAGATGAAGGAAACCTTCCCCAAGAAAAATCCTCATCAGCAAAATGACTCGTCCTACACCAGAAACAGATTTGACCTGCATAAACCCCGCATTCACTCATTCACAGTCCCGCCCTTCTAAATCAGCACTAGGGATGTGTGATGTTCGGCCCTGCCAACCAAGCCTCTTTCCTCCTGGACATCGAGGGGTTTGCCCACGATCTGCGAGTCCTTGAGTTCACCGGCAAGGAAGCCATCAGCCAACCCTTTCGCTTTGATCTGAAACTGGTCAGCGAACGTCCCGATCTGGATCTGGAAAGCCTTCTGCATCGAATGGCTTTTCTCAGTTTCGACCGCCACGGCGCCGGCATTCATGGCCAGGTTTACAGCGTCGGCCAGGGCGACGCCGGCAAACGCCTGACCCAATATCAACTCAGCCTGATGCCAAGCCTGGCCTGGCTGGGCCACCGTTTCGACCAGAAAATATTCCAGAAACTGAGCGTGCCGCAGATCATCGCCCAGGTCCTGGAAAGCCACGGCATCCTGCGTGATGGCTACCGCTTCGCCCTCGGCACCGATTACCGCCCACGGGACTACTGCGTCCAATACGGCGAGAGCTGCCTGAATTTTCTGCAGCGACTGTGCGAAGAGGAAGGCCTGCATTACCACTTTGAGCACCGCCGCGAGGGGCATGTGCTGGTGTTCGGCGATGATCAAACGGTCTTTCCTAGACTGGCCCGCGCTACGCCCTACCTGCAAGACAGCGGAATGGTCGCCGATGCCCCGGTGATCAACGCCTTCACCCTCGCCATGGAAACCCGCCCCACTGGCGTGACTCGCCGCGACTACGACTTCGAAAAGCCTCTACTGCAATTGGAGAGCGGCGTGAAAGATCCTTCGCCGCTGCGACTCGAAGACTACGGCTTTCCCGGCCAATTCACCGACCGCGAACACGGCAAGCACCGCACACGACGAGCACTTGAACGGCACCGCAGCGATTATCGGCAAGCCACTGGACGCAGCGATCAGCCGATGCTGCTCAGTGGCCATTTCCTGCCCCTGACCGGTCACCCGCGCCAGGAATGGAACGATTTGTGGTTGCTGACAGAAGTCATCCACACCGCGAAACAACCGCAAGTGCTGGAAGAGTCGATCACCAGCGCCCCGAGCGACGACTTTTCCCAAGGCTACCGCAACACCTTTCTCGCTACACCGTGGAACACCCCTTTCAGGCCCACGCTCGCTCACCCCAAAACCACGATCAACGGCTATCAGCATGCCGTGGTCTGCGGCCCACCCGGCGAAGAAATCCACTGCGACGAATACGGCCGTGTTCGTGTTCAGTTTCCCTGGGACCGTGACGGCGACCACAACGATCACTCCAGTTGCTGGGTGCGAGTCGCCAGCGGCTGGGCTCACGACCGTTATGGCAGCGTGTTGATCCCCCGCGTCGGCATGGAAGTGATCGTCGGTTTCTATCAGGGCGACCCGGACAAACCGTTGATCGTCGCCTGCCTGGCCAATGGCGCCAATCGTCCCCCGCTCGACCTCCCCGCCGAGAAAACCCGTAGCACCTTCAGAACCCAAAGCAGCCCTGGCGGCGCAGGATTCAATGAACTGCGCATCGAAGATCGCAAAGGGGCCGAGGAAATTTCCGTCCGTGCCCAGCGCGATTACACACAACACGTGCTCAACGACGAACGGATTCAAGTCGACAACCAGCGCAGCATCGTGGTCGCAGGAAACGCCCGTCATGAACTGCACGCCGAAGAACAGCGCATCACCCACGGCAACCGGCTGACGGAAATCAGGCAAGAAGACCACCTGACCGTGCATGGCGACTGCCATATTCGCGCCACCAACCATCGGTTGAGCGCTCAACAGCAGGTGCACCTGAGTGCCGGCCAAAACATCGTCATCGATGGCGGCGCCAGCGTCACGATCCAGGTCGGTGGCGCGTGGATCTCGATCAATTCGGCAGGGGTTTTCAGCAGTGTAACCATTCAAGTGGGCGGTGCACCGATGCCGCTCATGGCGGCGAACCCGGTGGCGCTTGACACAAGCGAACCGCCACTCCGTGAAACAGTTTCAACCGCACTGCTCAAACAACTGCTCGGCGACGAAGCCCTGATCGAACTCTGCCAGATGCCCAGCGGTGGAACGCCAATGGACTGCCCGCTGAGCGACTGCCAATGCCGCAAAGCCTTGGGCTATGGAAACCGCTCATGAACACCTGGATTTTGCTGGAGCGTCCTGCCGCTCAGCTCAAAACCCTTTACAGCATGTCGACACATCCCGACACCCAGAAGCTGTTCGCCGGCACTTCACTCAACGGCTTCGCCGAGCAAAGCCCCCTGCTGGTCAGGCTGAACAACCAGCCAACGCTCACTCAGGCGATCGAGCAAACCCCGGCGCAATGGCCCGGCCTGCTGATCGAAAGCACGTGTGACACGCCTTCGGTACTCGCGCATTTACGCCAAATGCTGTTCGTCAACTTCGACCAGCAACGCAAAGGCGTGCTGCGCTACAGCAACCCGACCGTCGCCAGCTATTTTTTTGCCGCGTGTACCGCGCAAGACCTCAGCCTGTGGCTCGGCCCGATCAATCGTCTGCGCTGGTTGGGTGCGACGTGGGCCACTCAAGCGACGGGCGAAGCTGGCTGGCAGCAGTTGAACAACCTCCACGCGAACGACTGGCGCATTGAACGGACACACCGGGCAATGGTGCTGAGCGTCGCCCAGGAAGAGGCCTTGACGCGCCAGCGCAATGAACAGTTTCTCTATCACTGGTGGCGGCAACATCCCCAGCATTCATTTGTGCAGGCGACCCACTTGATGGCGCAAGCCCTGACTCAGGGCATCGACGACAGTGAAGACATCAGTGCCTTCCTGAGCGCCCACTGCACGCAGGCTCAGTCATGACGCGCCTCGGAAAATTGACCAGTGGCCCCGGCTGCGAGCGCGACAAGCTGATTGTTCAGGTCATTGGCACGGGACATTCGAAAAACCAGCGACTGCTGATCGTTGATCAGTCGGGCGTCGAACCTCTCCAGGCCCTGACCGATGAGGCCACGTGCGAAACCGAGCGTTCGACCAGCGTCCACAGCGAACTGTTTGTGTGGGATTGGTCGGCACAGCTCAAGCACCAATTGTGGCTGGAGATTGCCACCCGCCAAGGCCCGCCCATTCGCCTGCCGTTGCTGGAGGCCGTGCGTGTCACCCCGCGTCAACTGGAAGCGCAGTGGAATCAGATCGTGCCGGTCCTGCCTTTCGCCGCGTTGCCCGGCACCCGCAGCCGCTATGACCTCGGCACGCCGGTGCTGTGCCGCAGCGGTTATGTCTATGTGTTTTACCGTGATCGTCTCTGGCGGGAGTTGGAGGTGCAGCAGGACGAAGAACTCACGACTTACCGCGATATCGACCTGCAGGCGTATCGCCAGAACCAAGAACTCAGCAGCGACTACCGACAGGCCAGCGGAGTCGATCTCAGCGACATCTGGCTGCCCGCGACCTGGAATCATCAACCTGCCGAAGCCGTGCAACTGTGTTTCAGCGAAATCCAGCTCAGCGCTGCACGCCTGAAACGTCTGGAGAAAGACCCGACGTTGCGCACCCAGCGGTGTCAGAGCCCGGAGCTACGATGCGAGAGCAAGACGTTTGAAACGCTTTTCGACCAGCAGCCCGACGGGCAGGCCATGCTGGAAGCCTTCAGTCGCTTCAATGCATGGGATGCACAAGCGTCCGATGCCGCGACGAAGGCCAGCATCACTTGGCGCAACCTGGCCGCGCGAGCCTTTCCGGTCAGCCTGATCGCCCCGCAACGGGCACGCCAAAGCGGTTTCGAATATGTGCTGGAGCATCCTGGGCGTTATGCGTGCGACCTCTCGGGGCAATTCGCGGCGCAACGCAAAACCGAAGCCAAGGCCTGTCTTGATCAGTGGGAGCAAGGCGCCACACCTGCGTTACCTGCAACGTTTGAAAGCAGCGCCTGGGCTGATGGCCTCGCCACGTTGCTGGAGCAATTGCGAGGAAAAACACCGAACGCCGATGAAGCCGATCTCTGGCAGCCCCAGCCCACCGTCGTCGACGTGCTGGAGGCCGCTCGGCAACGGCGCATGTGCGGCGTGCTGCTGGAAGACCCGCGCCACCGCGTGCGGCATCTGGTTTCGCAGATCCAGCTACAGCAGCAATTGCTGACGCTGTACGCCGAGCGCGCCAGCCTGCACCCACACCACGCCAGCGCGGTCATGGTTCAGCAACTCA
>NZ_SISB01000077.1 GCF_004310295.1 Pseudomonas sp. BGI-2
GGCGTGGTTCGACCGGCTGGGTCTGCCTCGACTCTGCTGACCTCAACTTCTCGAACCGCCCGGTGCGGACCCGCATGCCGGGTGGTGTGGCAGGGGCGCGGCCAGATGGCCGCCTCCTATGCCGATTTTCAAACGCCAAAAAGGAACCAAAAGGCTTCGCCCCAGCGTCCGGCCCCTCGCCTAGGCTCGGCGTACCCTCGCTCCGGCATTCATCTGGGGGCATCGCCTCCGGTTGGCTTCGCTTCAACCTCCTCTCAATGTGTGCGGCTTCGCCGCACGGCGCTGCGCGCCCACCCCCCAGATGAACGCCTCCACTCGGCCTCCCGAAGGGGCGGGCAGATCAAAAGCCAGATCAAGATCAAGATCAAGAGCTGCAGGCGAGCTAACGCTCGGCCTGTTGAGTGGTGAGAAGCGCAAGGCGTACGCCGATTTATTGTAGGAGCGAGGCTTGCCCGCGAAGGCGTCCTGATAGCCGACTTGGTTTCGGTGATAGAACTCACTCCAGCAGGCCGATATATTTGCCCCACCCGAATACAATAAACATCCCAACGAACGAACACGCATTCAAGCGATAGGGAATTTCGATCCAGCGTCTTAAATGCAGTGGGAAGCAGCGAATATCCTCAAGCGCACGAGGATCGTCCAGTAAGAGTAAAGAAGGCCGTTTGCTTAGCATGGCCGTAATTAAGTTGAGCCTGTATCTGCGGCTGTAGAAACCGTATCCGTTTTTCCGACGGTAGGCCTGGATGAGGTAACAATTTTTAAGATGTGATTCCATTTCTTTGAGCTTGAAAAGTCCTACAAAAACCATAATCGCCAAGTTGATAATCGCCACAGTGAACAAAGAGATCACGACGGCTGCGTAGAGCAGTCTTGTTTCAGTCATGGGTACTCGATTCGTATAAGACTTCAGCGGTTGAATCAAGGATATGTGACAGCTTTATTTTTACTTGAGCTGCTTCGCTTCGACTTACAGGCGATGTCTTTGAATTTTTCAAACCTGAGTTCGGCTCGCAGTTTCAGGTCGCATAATTCTTTCAAACACAGGAGTCCGTCCGCTTCCTTGACTCGGCTAAACCAGGCCTGTGTATTTGGCCCAACCACACATTGCAAACATCCAGACAACGCAGAACAGATTGATGTGGCCAGGAATTACAATCCAAGGCCGCAGGTGTGCAGGAAACGTCCTCACTTCTTCAATTGCGACGGGATCTAAACGGCGCTGGTATTTGAATACCAATAGGGAATAGACCATCCCCATACTTCCTAGCCGGCTCAAGAAGCTACCGAACGGTTCAAATCGGTATTGCTTGACCAGATTCGATTTCACAAAGTGCGCCTGGCAGTCCTCTGCTTTGAAGTAGGCTGCGTATACCGATATCGCTGTGTTCACCAACATCACTGCCGTCCAAAGTAAACAAGACGCCAAAAATGCCCAGTTATGCTGACTCATGGAGCGGTAACCTGATAAAGCATTTCGCCGGAAACTTCACCGAGAACGGCCCCCCCGTCTGCGGTACCGGCGATCACGGCCCCACTCACCACCAACATACAGACGAGTCCACCTAACCCTACCGTTCCAGCGCCGATCGCAGCACAGGTTGCAGGGGCAACCATAGGGGCCAGTCGGCCAGCCGCTATGCCTCCCAAAACATTGCCAGACAATTTCGAGCCCTCCACAAACTTCACTTGACGACACTCCTCTTCGCGCCCTCTGCGGCAAGCCTCGCTAATTTTCATTGCCGCTGAACCTGCTCCCAGAGCTATCGCCACGTAACCACCTGTCTTCATATATTTAACGGCTTGAGAAACTGCTGAGATGTTCGTTGCGTAACCTGGTAACTGAGTTGGAGAACCTGCTTTGTTCCAATGATGAATAGTTTTTCGAGACGAAAGCCCCAACGCTCTTTTGAGCTTGGGATGATCGGCGAGTCCGAGTCCCTTGCGCACCAGAGGCCCGAATCCGGCGTCCAGTTTCGCCATCAGGCGTTTGCGTCGAGCAAAAAATTCTGGTGAATGAAGATGACGATGTTGTTGGTACTGCTCTTGATGCAGTCGCTCCAATTCTTTAAGAGTATCGCCGAGGCCTTCCAAATGACGACCGACCATAAACGTCGCCACGCCTAGTCCACCAGAAGAGATTCCCAAAAACGGCTCAATCACCTCATGGTACTCAACCATGAACGAAGCCTCTTCATCACTCAGATCTTCGAGCGCCTCGTTAACCTTCTGCGCAGCAATCATCATCTGCGCCTCTTCACGCCGGCACATGTAATGTCGTGAATCGCTGAAGATCACCATTTGCCCCGGCTTCACGTGCTCACCCAGATGGCGATTGAGTGAACGGAATTCGCGACGTAACGCATCACTTGGCGAACTCTCATACAGCGAGCGCTCCAGCGACTCAAGGCTCATGGGCTTTTCAACAATGTGAAAACCCGACTCCGCCGGTTTGGGTTGGGTAAAGGCGTGATCTTCGACCAGATGTTGCGCCGGGGGTGGTTCGGGTTGGGTCTTGAATCCATTCCATGAGCCGCCCCCGTTTTCCGGATTGACGCGAGGCGTGACCATTGCCCAATCGCCGCTGCTCACGGCGTTGAGCAGTTTTTGCTGGTGGGCGGCCTGCATGTAGTTGGAGCTGTTGGCGCCCACGGCATTGAGCAGGTCGTCGAACCCTTGTAAGTCGTGCGAGTAGTTCAGGGCCTGGCGAAGGGCGTCGGCAGCCTGATGGCTGTCGAGTACCTGGCCGCGCTCGCCGACGAGTTGGTGTTGGGGGATGAGTTTTGTCACGCTTTGTGCCCGATCCTTGGAAATGGGGCACTTTGGCGATGGGGCTCAAGTGTGAATGCCGGAGGATTCGGTAAAACTTGTAGGGCAAGTCTGAAATCTTGGCGGCGTTTGGGGGAGGGTGGTTAGTCAGCAAGTGATGGGCGGGATTGAGGGGCCAATCGCGGGCAAGCCACGCTCCCACAGGGGATTTTCGTCGTTCACAAAATCGGTGTCCCATGGAGATCAAATGTGGGGGCGAGCTGACTTTAAGGCGACACCTCTGCATAGGCAAAAAAAACCGCGACCCTCCCCCGAGGGCCGCGGTTTTTAACGCCTCGCGATTATTGCTGCAACACAGTCGCCCGGTTGTCAGAACCGAACTGCTGGACATTCGCCATCTGGGTCACGCCACTCTGGTCAACACTGGCAATGTTCCCGGTACCGCCCTGGGTCACGTACGCCACGTTCATGGTGTCAGCCTGTTTGACGGTGATCATGTTGTCGCTGCCATACAGCTGCGTGGTGAACGCCTGGTTGCCCGTGCCCGACTGGTCGAACTCGGTGGTGTTGCCCGTGCCGTTGGTGGTGCCCTGGGCCAGGTTGGTGGTGCCGCGCTGGTCGGCGATCAGGATGTTGTCGCTGCCGTTCTGGTCGAAGTACAGCTCGTTATAGGAATCGGCCTGGCTGATGGTGGTTTTGTTGCCGCTGCCGGTCTGGTTGGTGGTCATGATGTGGCCAACGCCATCCTGTTTGAAACTGGCGATGTTGCCGTTGCCGGCTTGTGTGACGGTCGCAACCTGGTTGCTGCCGAATTGGCCGCCCTGTTGCGGGCCTTTCCAGTTGCTGGCGTAGACCTTGTTTTCGGTACCCACGGAGGTGGCGGTCAGCACATGGCTGTCGCCGCTCTGGTAGGTGAAGTGCACATTGCCGGTGCCTTGCTGGTACAGCGCGAGCACCGAGCCGACGGAGTCGAACTGGTCGGCGTAGATGGCGTTGACGTCACCGACTTGCAGGACCTGAGCATAGTTGTTTTGGCCGAAGCTTTGGTCGACCACGGTTTCGTTGGTCTGCCCGTACTGGTTGACGGTGGCCTCGCTCGCGGTTTGTGCGCCTTGCCAGACCTCACTGCCGTTGAAGTCACCGAACTGGTTGATGGTCACGATACCGCCGTTGCCATCGCGCTGGTCGCCATAGGCATAGTTGCCTTCGCCGGCCTGGTTGATGCCGATCTCGCCGCCCATGTGCGCGATCTGTTCGGCGGTGCCGTAGTTGGCGGTGCCGTACTGGATGATCGTCGCGTTGTTGGCGATGCCCAGTTGAATCTGCTCGATATTGGCCTCGTTGTTATCACCGAACTGGAAGGTCTGGCCTTGGGTGGCTTCCTGGCTGTCCTGATAGATGAACGAGAAGTTGCCGCTGCCCGACTGTTGTTGCAGCGCCTGGTTTTCGCCCATGCCGATCGATTGGCTGGCATGGCTGGTGTTGCCGCTGCCGACCTGTTGCTGGGTGATGAGGCCGCCGTTCTCGAACAGTTGCTCACCGTAAGCGGCGTTGAAGTCGCCGACCTGATCCTGGGTGATGGTGCCGGTGGCGTTGTCTTGCACCGCCGCGGCATCGTTACCCTG
The DNA here is from genome assembly GCF_004310295.1 of Pseudomonas sp. BGI-2. GTDB lineage: Bacteria > Pseudomonadota > Gammaproteobacteria > Pseudomonadales > Pseudomonadaceae > Aquipseudomonas. The sequence continues at coordinate 4,395 of NZ_SISB01000077.1, forward strand.
GCCGAGTTGTTGTTGGGTGGCGGTACTGAACGGGGCCGCGGTCTGTTTCACATCGGCAACGTTGGCGGTACCGAGCTGAGCCTGGGTGGAAACGCTGTCGTCGGCCATCGCCTGGGCACTGACAATGACCAGTATGGCGGCGGTGAGGGGCGTCAGTTTGAACATGATGAAACCTCCAAGGGGTGCAGTGCTTTAGCGATATTGTTTAACCAAAACGCTCATGCCGTTCCCCGACTGGGTTACGGCGCTTGAAAGCCCCGTACCGGCCTGGTCGATGCGGGCGTCGTTGTTATTGCCGTTCTGGGAAATCTGCGCGCGGTTGTGGCTGCCGTTTTGGGTGATTGAGGCGGCGTTGCCAGAACCTTGCTGGGTGATCATTGCCATGAGGTCGCTGCCTTGTTGCAGGATGTAGGCTTCCTGGTTACTGCCCGACTGGACAATGGTGCCGAGCAACGATTGGCCGTTCTGTTGCAGCAGCGCTACGTTGGCCTGGCCGTTCTGGTCGATCAGCGCCTGCTGGCCAACCGGTGGAGGCAACTCGCCGAGGTCGGCGGAAGGTGCCAGGTCGTCGTTCTCCATCAAATCGTCGGCGCGCACGCCTGCACTGCTGCAAAGCAGAAGCAGGCACAGCAGGGCGGCGGTCGGCGTTTTCATGGCGTTGTCCTGTGGGAAGAGGCCGGCCCCACCCACCGAATCGGCGGGTGGGGCGAGGGCTCAGTTGGCGATGACCGTCACGGTACGCACGGTGCCTTGGGAGGAGCGGATGGTCGCCGTCGGATTAGCGGACGGGATCACCGTGGTGCTGTTGCTCACCGTCAACCGCCAGCGACCGGTCACCGGCACCGTGGTGGTGCCCAGGGTGACCAGCCCGGTCGGGGTGGTGACCTGTACGGTGATGGTGTTGCCGGTGATCACCGACGAGGTGCCCGCAAAGTCCCAGGTGAAGCGGTTGTTGGAGCGGGCCGACACCGTGGCCCCGGTCACTGCGAAGGTTTCCGCAGCAGGCCGTGGCGAGACTTGCACCGTGACCGTCGCCGGTGTCGACAGGGCGCCGAAGCTGTCCCGGGCGATGTAGGTGAAGGTGGTGGTGAAGGCCGTGGTGACCGTGGCCGGTGGGGTGTAGGTGATGACGGTGCCGTCAGTGGTGACAGTGCCGCGACCGGCTGCCGGTGGGGTCAGGCTGGCGACGGTGAGCGGCACGTTGCCTTCCGGATCGGTGTCGTTGGCCAGCACGTTGATCGGAATTGCCACACCCAGGGTTGCGATGCTGTCGGCGACGGCCACCGGAGACTGGTTAGGCGCCACGGTGATGGTCACGGTCGCCGGAGCGGTCGAGGCCAGGCCTTTGACGTCTTGAGCCTTGTAGGTGAAGGTCGTTGTCAGCGGTGCATTGACCACGGCAGGCGGGGTGTAGATCACCGCTGTCGTGCCGCTCAATGCCACGGTGCCTTGCCCGTCAGCCGGTGGGGTCAGCGCAGTGATGCTCAGCGGCGTGTTGCCGTCAGGGTCACTGTCGTTGGCCAGCAGGTTGAGGGTCAGCGGCACGCCGAAGCTGGTGCTGCCGGTGTCGGCGACGGAGAGCGGCGCCTGGTTCTCGCCGGTATCCGGTGCAGCACCGACCACCACGACGAACTCGGTGTCACTGCCGCCTGCGGCGGATTTGACCGTGACGGTAGCCGGTGGCTGAGTCAGATCTGCGATGGTCAGTCGTTGCAGGGTGCCGGATTTCGACAGACGTCCGTAACCCTGAGCAACCATGTCCGGCACCGCCACTTCATCCGTGGAGGTGGCCTCGATCAGCAGGCTGTGATTGCTCCAGCTGTAACGAGCGGTCTGGATTTTCACCAGGTCAGTGAGCTTGCTCGACACCGCCGTAGGCCGGGTGGTCCCGGCCGGGTTGGTGGCGGTGACCACCACCACCGCAGGCACGGTGGCCCCCGTCAGGCGCTGGCCGAAGAACTGGCCACTGTTGTCGCCGGGCATGTTGGTCAGGCAGGGCGTCTGCGGTGGTCCGGGCACAAGGGCCACGGTTTCGCGGAAGCACAGGCTCGAACCGTTGGTCGATTTGCCAAACACTTCTACCCGGGTACTGCTGGTGCCCGGGCCTGAAGCGGTGCGGCGGTAAGTGGCGCGGCCAATTTCCACCGGGGTTTGCGCACGGTTGTCGAGGACTTTGCCAGACACGGTAAAGAGGTTGGTCTGGATGGTCCCGGCAGGCCCCTGCACACGCAGGAAGTTGTTATCGAACGGGCTGCCGGTGACCGCTTCGGTGAGGTTCGGATCGCCGACGAAAGTCTCGGTGGAGCCGGTGTCCGGGTTCACTTCGGTGTACGGACCGTTGACGCTGCGCAGGAATGGCCCGATTTGACCATTGAGAGCGCCGCTGAAATCGCCCGGTACGCCGATGCCGATGTCGCGGGTGATGTTGATCGCCCGACGGCCCGGCGTGGTGACGTTGACCGTTTCCACGCCGTACGGGTGGGTGATGGTGTAGGTCCCGGCGACAGGCACGTTCACCCGCAGACGAATCCGCGCGAAGCTTACCTGATCGCCGTCGACAGGGTTTTCGGACGCGAATGCCGCTTCGATCCCGGCCACGTAGGCGTCCACGCCATAGCCTCCGACATCGGCGATGGTGGTCTCGGCGAGGTACCAGAACGCTTCCGGTGGCCAGTTATCCGGAAACACCATCGGCTGGGTGTCGTCGAAAACCCCGGGTTCCGGATTCAGGATGCACATGTAGGACGGCGCGCCTGGTGCACCAGGCGACCGCGAGCTGGTAGCCCGCGACTGGCACAGTTCCAGCGACAGCAGATTGTTGTCCTGATACCACATCGGGAATTTCCCGGTGGCAAAGGTGTAGGGGCCGGGGTCGACGGCAGCGAGTTGCGCGAAAGCACTGCCGGACAGCGATAGAGTCAGTCCCAGGGCGTTGAGCGCCAGGCGTGGCAATTTATTCATGATGCCTCCTGATGAGGATCTGGCCATGAGTGCGTTCATTGCACGATGACCACTTCTTCGATATCGCTGCCGCCATTGGATGACGTCACTCGAACCTTGGCCGGTGGAATCGGCGAGATGCCGGTCGCCAGGGATTTCACTGCGCCATCGCCACTCAGGGCGCCGATGGCGACACCGGTGCCGGTGGTGGCGGTGAGTACCGGCGGCGAGGTTTCATCGCTGGTCGAAGCCACTACCGTGATTTGCGCGGTGCTCAAGCTGTACTGGGCGGTCTGGATCACCACCAGGTCCGTCAGTGGCATCGACAACGTGGTCGGCGTGCTGGTGGGAATGGCCAGGTGGTTGTCGGCGGTTACCACCAGGCTGCTTGGCAACGTCGGGTTGGTTGAGGACTGGGCGTACCAGCGGCCGGAGGTATCAGCCTCGGTCAGGTTCAGCGCCGGGCTGTTGCTGTCCAGGGTCACGGTGGCCGGTGGCGGCGGGGCCATGACGAACACATCCTGCTGCGCCACCGGTGCGCTTTCACCGGCCTTGCGCGAGTACGTGCTGCGCTCGGTGATCATCGGGGTTGGCCGGACCACGGTCGACAACTTGCCGGAAATGGCCATGACCGTTGTGCGCAAGTCCAGACCGTTAGGCCCTTCGATGCGGATGTAGTTGGTATTGAAAGGGCTGCCGGTGAAGGCTTCTTCCAGGTTCGGATCGCCAACGAATCGCTCGGCCGACCCGGTGACCGGGTTGGTCTCGGTGTAGGGGCCGTTGACGCTGCGCAGGAACGGGCCGATGTCACTCTTGAGTGCGCCGTCGTAGGTTTTCGGCGTGCCGATGCCGATGTCGCGGGTCATGTTGATGGCGCGAGTCCCTCCGGCGGGAACGTCAAAGATGTCGACGCCGTAGGGGTGGGTGATGGTGTAGACGCCGGCGGTAGGCACGTCCACCCGAATACGGATGCGGCCAAAACTGACCTGGTCGCCTTCTACCGGTTCTTCAGCGGCGAAGGCGGCTTCCACGGCGCTGACATACGTCAGGTCGATGCCCCGTGCGGCATCGACGATTGAGCCGTCACCGATGAACCAGAACGACTCATCGGGAAAGTTGCTCGGGAAAACGATGGGCTGCGCGTCGTCGAAAACCCCGGGGGTCGCGCCCAACAGGCACATGTAGGCCGGGGCGCCGGGTGTACTGGCAACCCGGGAGCTGACTGCCTTGGACAGGCACAGATCGAGGGTTCGGCCATGGCTGTCCTGATACCAGGCGGCGAACGAGCCGTTGGCTGGCACATAGGGACCGGGGTCTACGGCAAACAGCGCTGCCTGGGCAACACTTTGGGCTAAAGCGCTGACGACCAGAGCGGCCGCCGTTTTGGACAGTAAAGGGTGCATGAGTATTCCCTCTATCGAAGTACCTGCCCCGTAGGGATGGGTCAGTCGACAGTGGCTTTGGCAACTTCCATACCAATCTTTGGAAACGGCCGGCAGAGGCCCGCAGCGAGGGCGTGTAGCGCGCAAACGATTTCGCGGCGCCAAGGGCGCGAGCGGGCGACTGTCCCCAGCATTGGGGGTAGGTGGGGGCAGTGGGGTGTGCGGG
>NZ_SISB01000078.1 GCF_004310295.1 Pseudomonas sp. BGI-2
GAGCGTGAACCTGAAAAGGCCCACGACCTGGCTACCGAATTTCTTGACGACCATAGAGCATTGGAACCACCTGATCCCATCCCGAACTCAGCAGTGAAACGATGCATCGCCGATGGTAGTGTGGGGTTTCCCCATGTGAGAGTAGGTCATCGTCAAGATTAAATTCCGAAACCCCTATCTGCGTATGCAGGTAGGGGTTTTGTTTTGTCCTCCAAAAAACATCCGAAGACTGGTACGGAGTACCTCCCGGGGGCGCTTGGTTCGGGGCTACGCTAAAGCTATGCGGGTCGTCGATCAATTGTGACCCTCTTTTCATGCTGCGTCCGTCTCTGGAGCGTTCAATGCCGCGCATCACCACGCGCCTGGTGGCTTTGTTTGTTCTTTGCCTGACTCTGGAAGTGCCAGCCCAGACCAACACCTGCCCAGCGGGCGAGAAACAAGTTTGCCTGGACGGCTGCACCTGCCTGCCAGACGTTGGGCAACTGCTCGGCCCCCAGCTTGATGGCCTCTACCAGATCGCAGCACCTGCTCTGGCGCTGTGGCTGACCCAAGCCCGCGCTGAAGCAGCCAACGCCGGCATCCAATCCATTCCACCGCATATACGGGAGCAACTGCTGCACTGGTACGATCCCAGCGTCCTCGATACCGCGCGCTATAAAGTCAGCAACAACGGTCAATTCAGCGCGGCCACTGCCATGCTGCAAAACCCCGATGTCGGTGCCGTGACGCTGATCGACATCATCCTCTTCCGGGACGCTCAAACCGCAGAACAGAATATCGCGCTCTGGGCGCACGAACTGAAGCATGTGCAGCAGTTCCAGGAATGGGGGGTAGAAGGATTCGCCCAGCGGTACACACAAGATTTCGATGCGGTGGAGGCGCCGGCTTATGCCATACAGGCTGAGGTCAGACGGATGGTGCGGGAAGGGGCTTACTGAAGGGTAGTGGATCAGTCATGGAGCATGCCTCTATGCTTTCGGCACCCCAGGCACATCCATGTTTATCTTGCGCCAAACGGCTTCGGACAAGCTGTAAACCGAAAAAGCGATCAACCCCAAGGCCATCACCATCAAAATCACGCCTCCGGCCGGCAGGTCCTGCAGAGCATCGAGGGCCTCCTTCATGCCGGGCGGATCCATGGCTTTATAGCGGGAGCCACTGATTATCAGCAGCAGAGCGATCTCAATAAAGACGACACCACGTGCTATAAGACCGAACCGTGACACCGGACGGATGTACTGCATGACGTCTTCGTCAGCTTCAAAATATTTCTCGAACGACGACTTCCACCCCTTGATGATATGGGCAATGCCTACGCCGAGAGGGACAAGTGCGAGCAGGTACACCAATACATTCGAGTGTTCCCAGGACAACAGATGCGCCAGTAAATCCCTGGTTTTCCCACCCCCGGGATTGCCCGAGTTTCTGATGCCGCCAATGAGTAAGCCCAACGCAAAAAACGCCAGCGCGCCGTTGACTACACCTCCCGCCAACAACCCTGCCCGAATGACCAGCCCCTTCATTTTATTACCGTGATGATCAACGTCGCGTATAGCTTGCAACACTCGCCAACCGGCGAAGGCAAACAGGCCCGCCACCACTAACCCGACTAAAACATAACCGAAAGGCTGGCTTAACAAGGCCTCCAGGCTCCTGTGACCGTCCTTCGGTTTTGTCGAGTCTTGAGCCGCCAGCAGCGCGAAGATCCCAATGATCAGGTAAAGAACGCCTCGAGCGGCATAACCTCCCCGAGCGAGTACAACAAGGCTGTTGTGCGCAGACATGGCAGCTAATTCCGCATAAGTAATAATAGAGCAGACCTTTCGAGTCGGGAGGGGTTCGATTGAAGGCAGGGTTGATCAACTCAATTTACGCTCACTTGAGGATTCCCTTTTCCGGCTACCCATCGGTTAGAGGGCTCACGCGATCAAACGATATCGTCAATCAGGATATGGTGCTGCCCCCGACTGCATGTTTCTATCCGCGCCTCGACCTTGTAGGCAGTGCGCAGCATCACCTCGGTAATCACGTCGTTGCTCGGTCCGCTGCCTTGACTTGTCCCATTGGCGATCACCAATACCTGGTCGGCAAAGCGCAACGCCTGATTCAGATCGTGGATCGCGATGAAGACGATAACCTCGCGTTTACGAGCAAGTGCCCTCATGAAATTCAGCACTTGCACCTGCCGATGCACGTCCAGCGCGCTGGTCGGCTCGTCCATTAGCAGGATTTCCGGTTTGCGCACCAGTGTTTGTGCGATGGACACCAGCTGTTGCTGGCCGCCGCTGAGTTCACCGAGGTTACGAAAGGACAATTCGGTAATCCCGAGGGCGCCGAGGATCTCGTCGACCAGTTTCAATTCATCGTCATGAACGACCCAACCCGGTGTCAGTTGTTTACGCGCCAGCAGCACTGATTCGTAGACCGTCAGGCGGGCACTGGCATTCAGGCCCTGAGGCATGTAGCTAATGCCCTGGTGGCTCTTTTTCGAGTCCTGCAGAATGATGTGGCCCGGCCCGTCAATCAGCCCGGCCATGCGTTTGAACAAGGTGGATTTACCCGCTGCGTTCGGCCCGACCACGGCAACCACCTGACCACCCGTGAAAGAGGCTGTGGTGACGCCTGAAATGATCTCGCGCTGTCCGTAACGAGCGCCGAGGTTATCGAGCTGGATCTTCACCATGAGTTTTTCTTCCCGCTGAGAATCAGTGATATGAAAAACGGCACGCCGATCAGTGACGTGACGACGCCGATGGGGAAAATCGCGCCCGGGATCAGGGTTTTGCTGACGACTGAACTGGCGGAAAGTATCAGCGAGCCCGTCAGTAAAGAGGCTGGCAGGAAGAACCGTTGATCCTCACCAATCAGCATCCGTGCGATGTGCGGGCCAACCAGTCCGATAAAACCGATGGTGCCGACAAAGGCCACCGGGAACGAGGCGAGCAGGCTGACCATGATCAGCGTCTGAAAACGCAGACGGCGTACGTTGATCCCGAAACTCGCGGCCTTGTCATCACCCAACCGCAGGGCAGTCAGTGCCCAGGCGCGTTTGGCAAAGATCGGCAGGGTGATCAGGATGACCAGGCAAATAACCCCGAGTTTCGGCCAGGTGGCTTTGGTCAGGCTGCCCATGGTCCAGAACACGACCGCTGCCACGGCTTGTTCGGTGGCAAAAAACTGCACCAGGGCCAACAGCGCATTAAAGGTAAACACCAAGGCGATGCCGAGCAGCACGATGGTCTCGGCGGTGACACCACGACGCATGCTCAGGAAGTGGATCAGCAGCGCTGACAGCATGGCCATGATGAACGCATTCACGGGCACCAAGTACTGCGCCGCCAGCGGGAACAGCGCCACACCAAAGGCCAGTCCCATGGCTGCGCCGAAACTGGCGGCGGCGGAAATGCCCAGCGTGAACGGACTGGCCAGCGGGTTGTTGAGGATCGTCTGCATCTGTGCGCCCGCCAACGACAACGCGGCCCCGACCGCGACGGCCATCAGCGCCACGGGCAGACGGATTTCCCACATCACCACCCGTACTTGCGCTGAAGCGGTGTCCGGCGAAAACAGCGCGCCGAGCACCTCAGTGAGGCTGTAGCTTGCCGGCCCAAGGGCCAGATCAAGCAGCACGCTGAACATCAGTAACACGGCGAGCCCGCCAAGGATCAGACGTTTGCGTAGCACCAATCGACGGTAGGTGTCGCGCTGAACGACCATTGTTTCGTTCAGTGAGCTCATTGCTTCACCTCAGGCTTGTCCAGGCTGACGAAATAACCGGGCTCGTAAGGCACCGGCAGAAATCGCTCATGCAGTTCGCGCAATGACGCATCCGGATCCAGATCGGCAAACAGCGTCGGGTGAAACCATTTCGCCAGTTGCTGGATGGCCGCGAACTGGTAGGGGCTGTTGTAGAACTCGGTGGCGTGCTGCGCCTCGATGTTGAGGATGATCACGTCGGGTCGCTGGGAGATCGCTTGCTCGATGTCGAAGGTGCCGTCTTCAAACCCGCCAAATGTCGGGATCTTCGCGATGGCGGGAAACTTTCGCAGGTAGGCGCCGTAGGTGTCCGGGTCAGACTGGATCAAGTCCTTTCGCCAGCCGACGATGCGTTCAATGGGGTTTTGCGTATCCAGTGCCGCGACGAGGTACAACTGGCGGCCCTCACCGAGAATGACTCGCCTGACCGGGAGGTGCACCTTGACCTTGCGCCCCAGCAAATCGGTCACTGTGCCGAGCGCGGGATCCGGGTCGGCGGCGAGCGCGTGGCGTGGCGTCAGAGAGCACAGCGATAGGCCCAACAGTCCTGCGAACAGCAGCGCAGCGAAGGTTTGGGATCGTCGAAAGAGGGTAACCATGGTGTATTCCTTTGCAGAAGCCAGACCGGACAACGGCTCAAGCCGCCGCGCCGGGGCGGACGTTTCAGAAATCGACGGTGGCCGACAGCAGCAGGGTGCGTGGTGATCCTTGGGAGAACGCCCCGTAGGACGCGACGCCCGACCAATACTCGCGGTCGAACACGTTCTGCACGGTGGCGCGCAATGTGGTCGGGTGTTCCGCAACTCGGGTAGCAAAGCGTGCTCCGACATCGAAGCGGGTCCAGGCATCAAGTTCTTGGGTGTTGGCCTGGTTCACGTACTGGCTGGCGGTGTAGATCGCGCCACTGGTCAGCGTCAGCCCCTCGATACACTGGGTGTCCCATTCGGCCCAGAGGTTGGCTTGAACGTTCGGGACGCCGACCGGTTTATTGCCACGGTTGGCGGCAACGCCGGACTTGGTCAGTTCCCCATCGAGGAGGGTCACGCCACCGAGCAGGCGCGTGCCCTGGGCAACTTCGCCAACCAGGCTCAACTCGATGCCGCGATTGCGCTGCTCGCCCTGCACCGAGAACCTGCCGGACGACAGCTCGCCGCTGGGTTTCTTGATCTGGAACAGGGCCAGAGTGCACATGAAGCTGCCGTAGTCGACCTTGACGCCGACCTCCTGTTGCCGGGAGATGTAAGGTGAAAAAATCTCCCCTGTGTTCGAGGCGGCGGACGGCGCGATGTCACCCTTGCTCAGGCCTTCGATGTAGTTGTAGTAGAACGACACGTGGTCCCAGGGTTTGGCGACGACGCCGAACAGCGGCGTGGTATCGCTTTTATCGTAGGAGGTTGTGACTGTCCCGGCCGCATTGTAGTTGTCGGACTTGATGTTCTGTTTGCGCAAACCGACGGTGACTTGCAAGCGCTCGTCGAGCACCGAAAGGGTATCGGCCAGGGCCACGCCAGACAGTTCGCTCTCGGAGATTTTCGGCGTGTCCGGTTTGGCGATGGAGGGTTCCGGACGGTCGACTGGGTGCTAGATGTTCGACAGTATCGCCGGGCCGGAAATGATGCCTCGGGACAACTCATCGCGATAACGGGTGACTTGCAGGGCGGTGCTGTGACTGACCGGCCCGGTGTCGAAGCGCAGGCGGGCACCAGCGTCGACCGTATAACGCTGGACTTCGAATTTGTAGTAGCCGGGGATTGAAGACGTGTCGCCCGCAGCGTTGATGATGGTCGGGGTCTGATCGGACATGCGCGACACATCCGATTTGCCGCCACCAGCGTGGGCAAATACGGTCAGGGCATCGTCAACGTCGTATTCGCCACCAAACAACGCCGACTTGTCACGGGTTTCTGACCAACCCCAGCCCTGGCTCACGCTGGTACGGCCATTGGCCGCTGAGGGAATCGGCACGTCGGGTGCGATGAGAAACGGTCGGGATGCTGCGTCGAACTGTTCTTTCTGGCTAATCAGATCCAAGGTGGTCCGCAGGCGGTCACCCTTATAGTCCAGGGAGATGGCGCCAATGTCGACGTCCCGGGATTGCTTGTCGATGGCCGTATCGCCTTGCTGGACACTGCCGTTGATCCGCACTCCGAACCGGCGCTCCTCACCCAACCGCCGACTTATGTCGAAGTGGCCACCGAGCTGCGAATTCATGCCGTAACTGGCCGTGAACCGGGTCAAGTCCTCGCCGAGGGAGCGCTTGGGTACGACATTGATCACGCCGCCAACGGCGCTGTTGGACGACATTCCATAGAGCAGGGCGCCGGGGCCTTTCACCACTTCGATGCGTTCGACGTACTCGGTGAACACCCGGTAGTTGGACGCCACACCGTACACACCGTCGAACGCCAGTTCACCGAGATTGCCTTCGCCGACGGGAAATCCACGGATGAAAAACGAATCGACAATACCGCCGGTCTGGCCCGTGGAGCGCACCGAGGAGTCACGCTCCAGCAGATCGCCCACGGTGATCGCCTGCTGATCCTTGATCAACGTCGAGGTGTAGGTGCTGATGCTGAAAGGTGCGTCCATCACCAGTGTATTGCCCAGCATGCCGAGGCGTCCGCCGCTGGCGACCTGGCCCCCCGGATATACGGGGGGCAAGTTGTCGGTACGTCGGTCGGTGCCATTGATCGCGGTTTCCCCCAGGATCAACTGGCGTACCACCAAGGTGTAGCTGCCGTCGTCGCGTAAAACCATTTCCAGGCCGCTTCCGGCCAGCAAGCGTGTGATCGCTTCCTGCGTGGAGTAAGTGCCGGACAACCCTGGACTGATCAAGCCTTCGGTGATCGATGGCTGGAACGACAAGGCAATGTCGGCATCCACGGCAAAGCTCGACAGGGTTGCACCAAGCGGCCCGGACGCAATGTTGTAAGCATGGAGAACGGAAAAGTCCCGTTGCGCCGGTACGGCTGCCAAGGCAAGCGGACAGGCAGCAGCGGTCAGAGCAAGGCTGAGCGACATACTGCGAATCATTGGCTTGAGCGAACGGTCCGGCCGTAAGGGCCGAGCAACGAGGATGAATGGGTGACCTATGGACGAGGTGAAAAGGTTGTTCCTCTCTTTGCCAGTTGAGATCAAAAAAAGTATCACCGGCGCAGCATTGTTTTTTGCGTGAGGTCAGGCGGGAGAGAGCGTCACCCAGTAGCCGCTCAAGTGGCCGGTGACGAGTACCGGGTAGGTTTGCACCAGCATATTCAGCGTGCGCCGGGTTTCGCTGATGGGAAAGGCGCCGGAGATGCGCAGCTCGGCAATGGCCGGATCACACCGCACGAAGCCTTTGCGATAACGCGCCAGCTCGGCGACGAAATCCGCAAGGCGCATCTTGTCGGTCATGAGCATGCCTTGGGTCCAGGCACCGATATAGCGGTCTGTCGGGTTCACCTGGCCAAACGTGCGGGATGAAAAATCGGTGCGTTGTCCGGCGTTGATGATCAACGGGGCGGCCTGATTGCTTTCCGTCAATTCGACCCTCACAGCGCCGTCCAGCACCGCGAGATGGGTGCGGGGACACCAAGGAGCAATCGGCGTTGCTGGGTGGCGAATATGATCTGACTGACGCGGTCACCGTGTTCGCCCATGCCGGTGGCGGCAAGGCAGACGTCAAGCGCAAGTCGGACCAGGTGCCGAGAATCCTCAACGACGCAGGCGATACCAGCAACATTCCCGGTTACTACAAATTCAACGTCGATCGCTCGACGGCCGACGTGGGGATGCGCGGCGTGTTCGCCACCGGGCCTGTCACCCACACGACCACGCTGATGGCGACCCGGTATCAGGACGAACTGTCCCGGGGGATCAACAACGGGACGGCCATCAATTCGAACATCTACCACCCGGTGGAGGTGCCCGAGCAGTTCATCAACGCGCCAAAGGTGCTGCGTATTTCCGAGTCGGAGTTGTCCGGCGTCGCGTTGACCGACACGCTGTCCGTGCTGGACGACCGCATCCAGTTGACGTTGGGCGTGCGGAAACAGGACATCGAGTCGCGTAACTACAACGCGACAGGTTCGATCTGCTCCAAATATGACGACAGCGCCACGACCCCGCTGGAGGGCGTAGTCGTCAAACCCTGGGAGGACGTTTCGCTCTACTACAATTATGTCGAGGGCTTGAGTAAGGGTGATATCGCACCGGGCACCGCGGCCAACTCCGGCGAAACGTTCGCCCCTTATGAGTCGAAGCAACACGAAGTCGGCGTCAAATATGAACATGGCACGTTCATGACCACCCTGGCGTTGTTCCAGATTGAAAAGCCCAGCGGCGAAATTGGCGCAGGCAACGTGTTCTCGGTGCAGGCAGAACAACGCAACCGCGGCGTTGAGCTGAGCATGTTCGGGGAAATCGCACCGGGCACTCGCTTGATGGGCGGAGTGACCTTCCTCGATGGCGAACTGACGGATTCGGCCACGGCTGCTAACCGGGGCAACGAGCCGGTGGGCGTTCCCGACGTACAAGCCAACCTTTGGGCTGAATGGGACACGCCATGGCTGGAGGGTTTTACCCTCACTGGCGGTGCAATCTATACCGGCAGCCAATACGTCAATCAGGCCAATACCCAGGAGCTGGATGCCTGGACGCGCTTCGATACGGGTGCTCGCTACACCACCAAAATCGAAGGTCGACCTACGACGTTCCGCGCGACGGTTCAGAACGTGTTTGATCGAGAGTACTGGTCAGGCGTCGCCTCGTATGGCGCGTTCTCTCCGGGTTATCCGCGGACGCTGCAGCTGTCGGCTACGGTCGATTTCTGATGGAGGCGGGTTGTCGGGCGGCAGCGCGCGGTGAGTAGCCACGTAAGTAATTTTTTGATGCCTGAAAGTTTCTGAAAAGGAGTATTCGAATGTTAAACAACTCAGCGTCGACGACCCTCGCACCCTTGAAATTCCGATCGACGACTGCTCATCGTGCATTCGAATTCGATCGCAGCTGTAGTGGTCTAATGAAACCGGACACCCATTTAGGCGAGAATGCTCGCCAGATCGAGGTGTCAGATGACCAAACAACGCCGTTCCTTTTCTGCTGAATTCAAACGCGAGGCTGCCGAACTCGTGCTC
>NZ_SISB01000079.1 GCF_004310295.1 Pseudomonas sp. BGI-2
CTGGGGTTTTATTCGCGTGCAAACCGCCTGCTGTCACCGCCAAACCACTTCGCGTGCTGATTTGCTGGAAGGCGTTCTGTGCGGTCCCGAGCGTAGCTTGCGCGGTCCCGTGACGTCTAGCACCATCACCGCACAGGTCCCGGCAGGTCCTATTTTTCAGCGCGCTTTTGGAGCGAAGCGAGTGGGGTGCTGTTACACCCCCACTTTGGTATGGTTTTCCATACTTTCCAACCTTCACGCGACCTGCTTTTTCTATCTAAGGGCTTCTTGCTCGTATCCGAAAAGCACACCTTTCAAGGCGATTTTGGCTTGATTTCGGATATCTACAGGCAGAGCCTCAAATCGCCTCAGAATAGGCAACATGTCTTGAGATACGACCATCTCCGAAGGCTCTAGCAGCAGTTCATCTGTGGTTGTTCCCAGTACCTGGGCAAGGCTTACCACCTTGTCAGCTGATGGGATTCCGCGGCCTGCCTCGTAGGAGGTATAGCTCGACTTGCTAATCCCCGCAGCCTCCCAAACGGCCTGCTGGGTCAGGCCTTTGGCCTCCCGATACCGTCTCAGATTTGTTCCGATGGTCATGGCTCTGTTGCCTGCGTGGTTGCTCATGTCTTCCATCGTATTAACTGGCTGTCCATACAGTACCTATATATCGGTACATTTCTGCTTGCATTTGAGTATTGGAGAGTCTCATAATCCTGCCACTTCTGTATCGGAATACAGATATTGACAGGATTTCACATGTTCATCGATTGGCTGACGATTTCGCAGGAGCACGACCATGACCTACCGGTCGTGTGCGGCATCTTCACCTTGACGATAGACGCGAACACCAATGAGGTTCTGAGCACCCGTCAGCCACGTTTCAAACACGAAGCTAGTTTTTCGACTTCGGTCACTGTTCACGTTCAGGGCCGGAAAGTTCGCGTTGAAGGAAATCCCAGCCGGGTAGGGCGGCTAGATAACCTGTTTGGCTTTGCCTCTATCGAGCAATGCGTGTCGGTGTACAACGCGTTGTTGCGTGAGTACGGGCTTCCTGGGTTCACCCGCTGTACTCGCCTTGATATTCGTCAGGGTGAATCCGGTGCGAAGTCGGGCGACCGTATCGCCGATGGGGCAAAGATTGAACGGATTGACCTGACCACCAATGTTTCGTTGGGGGAGGGCAACGTTCTTGCTTATCTGCGCGGTGTTTCCAGTCAGCGAATCGGGCACTCCATCGGTTTCTTGTACCCCAACGGGCGCACTGTTGCTTGGACACCGAAAGGCAATGGCAAAGGCGGTCGTCTCCAGTATCGAAAGGCGTACGACAAGGCCTTTGAAATGGATCAGAACTGTCTTCCAAAGATAAAGCGTGTCTTTGGCGAAGAATCAGAAGAATACAAATATGTTCAGCGGGTTAAAAACTACTGCGCAAAAGAAGGCGTAGTCCGCATGGAACAAGAGCTTAAAAGCGAATATTTACAGCGTGAAGCCCTTTGCTATTGGGGCCTATTTGATGAAAGGCGTCTGGCCGAACTCCACAGCGAGTTTCTTAAGATAGATGAAAAGTTAAAGGTGACAGCCATGGATATTGTGAGCATTGCTGAACAGTTGGTTGCTGAGGGTGTTTGCGACACCGTACGTTCTGCTCGTACCACGGCTAGTTATGCTCTTGAGTGGATGTCTGGAACATCTAACATCGACTTTTCAAAGTCTCAAGTTAAAGGCCATGCCGCCAAGCTTAATCGCATCGGTATCAACATCCGTAACGCCTGCGATACCAGCCGTTTTGCTCCTGTGTTCGTCCGGCAGTGTCGCGAAGTGACAAAAAGCACCTTGGCTATGCCGACGTGGTACCAGCGCCCTAATCACCTTCAGCAGGTCGCAGCTTGAAAACCGTCAGTTTTCAGGGCGACCAGTTAACACCTGGGCAACGTCGAAACCTTGAGTTTCAGCAGCGTTCCAGGCAGTTATTTCTGAAGTCGGTACTTCAGGAACAGGTGCAAGAAACACTTAAGGCTGTAGAAGCCTTGAAGGAGCAGGGCGCTAAGCCTGAGCGTCTTTGGTTTGTAGAACGACAAGAAACGGGCACAACCTGCGTTGCTGAATGGATGGGTTTCTGATGGATAAGGAACAGTTTCAGATCTTACGTTGGAACGTTGAAGCAAATATTCGTAAACACATCGCGGATGAGTTGCTAGTAAACAGCATCGCAAACGATGTCATGCGAACGGTACTGGCTGAATTTTCGAATCAGGCGACCGCTCGGCAACATCATAAGCGTCAATTTCTAACCTTCAGGCGTAACCCTGAAGCCACTGCGCCCAGTTGGGCATTCCGTAAGCCCGGCACTGTTCCAGGCTTTCCAACACTGAGATAAGGGCATCACCATGTCTAACACTATTGTGGTTGAAATCACAGGCAATTTCCGTAGCGGCACAGCTGCCAAATCTGGCAAGCCCTATTGCATGTTCGAAGCGTACGCCCATCTGCCGAACATTCCGTATCCGCAGAAATGCACTTTTTATGCGGAAACCCCTCAGCAAGTGCCTCAGCCTGGGAAATATGAGTGTGATGTTATCGCTCAAGTACGTGATGACCGGCTTATGTTTGAAGTCGATCCTCGTCAAGGCCGCCGTGTAAGCACGGGTGCTTCACAAGTAGGTGCTGTTAAGAGTGCCTAAGGGTTAAACCTTAATGTCTGATTTTGTTCGCTGCACTGGCGAGCTAAAAACTGAGGGTGGTTTTCCTCAGTGTTCGGGGTCTTGGGAGGCTGTTCAAGTTCAACCTCCTTTTGATCCATCCCAGCTAGATCCAATTATCTTGGGTCAAGCATTCGGCGCCGGATTTACCTTGGTAGCAACCTTCATGGTTTTTTCCATGGGTATTCGTGCGTTTTTAAACTTCATTAAAAATAGTTGAGGCTTCCATGCTTAAAAAAATCGGTAAAAAAAGCGTCGCTGCTGTTTTCTTCACCGCCGCAATTTCGGCTAATGCGTTTGCAGCTGGTTCGACCTGGGATTACTCGACGCTGACCTCCAGCGTTGATTTTTCCACGATCAGTGTTGGTGTTCTGGCTGTAGCGGCGTTGCTCGCTGCTGTTTATGCCGGTATTAAAGGCGCGAAAATCGTTCTCGCTTTTTTTGCTTAACAAAGGGCTCTTCGTGAGCCCTTTTTTTTACCAAATCACTAGGATTCTATTATGCGTCGCTATTATAGACTTACCCGTTTTGGTAGGAGTCGTTTTGCCCATCTTCGCATTAAGGAAATTGTACTTAATGCTTCTTTGGTTTCATTGTTAATTGGAACTCTTTTTGGATTTGCTTTATTTATTTCCTTGGATTCTTTTATTTCTTATTTGCTTAGGGTTTATTCCTAATGGACCAACTCTATTACTTCGCAATGTTCGTCATTGGCTCAAGTTGCGCTTTCGCCGTTTTTTGGGGTTGGTGATATGAAAAGGTTTCTTTCTTTATTCGCAATTTTTTGCTGTTTTTTTACTTTCTTGCACGATGACGCTTACGCAGGCACACTGAAATACAGCTGCTTTGCACTTGGCCAAGAAAGTTTGTGTAGCACTCAGGGTTATGTTTATAACACGCCCGAGGAGGCTGCCAGTGATGTAATCAACTCCTTAAATCAATTTCTCATCAAAACCTGGGGCGCTAAATTTCGATCTTTTACATCTGGAGGGGCTCAGTGCTCTCATGCGCAGTCTCCACATTATGCTTTTTCGTGTCCGTTTACTTATCGATTTAGATACACTGATGATAGTGGAGCGGTTGTTGATAGTGGTTTCGTCGTCTGGAACGCCGTTGTTTATGTTCAACATAATTGTGAGCCAACAACCGTATTAAAGGGGACGGTCGGTGCTGTTATTACCTCTGACACCGATGGCAAACGCTATGTTCTTTCGCAAAGCCCTGGTGAAACGGTTTGTGCCACCTCCTGCAATTATTCCGTAAAGTCTACAGACAAATGTTATTTAACCATCGGCTCTGAGACTGAGGGTTTTTGTAACTATGCTTACAGCATTAAACTTGATAATGGTCTTGAGTCCTCTTGCACTACTGATCCCACTCTTAAGCTTGGTGAAGTAGGTGACGAACTTAGTGATAAATGTCCAGAAGGTTTTGAATTCGCTAATGGCAGCAAACAGTGCACGCCAATCCCTTGCCCTGAAGGTTATGAACGGCTAGATGGCAGCCAAACTTGTACTGCGATTCCTCAACAACCTGGTGGTGGAACTGGCGGCGGCACTGGCGGTGATGGTGGTACAGGCGGCACTGGCGGTGGTACTGGAGGTGGCACTGGCGGCGGCACTGGTGGTGGTACAGGCGGCGGCACTGGCGGTGATGGCGGTACGGGCGGTGGCACTGGCGGTGATGGCGGTACAGGCGGTGGCACTGGCGGTGATGGCGGTACAGGCGGTGGCACTGGCGGTGATGGTGGTACAGGCGGCGGCACTGGCGGTGATGGTGGTACGGGCGGTGGCACTGGCGGTGATGGTGGTACAGGCGGTGGCACTGGTGGTGATGGTGGTACAGGCGGCGGCACTGGCGGTGATGGTGGTACAGGCGGTGATGAGACTTTTACATCACCTGGTCCTCTTAACTTGTCGGCCTCAGTTGCCGGCCGTGGTGACCAAGCTAAATCGCAAGTTATGGATATGAAACAAAAAATGGTTTCGTCTAGCACTTTCACAGCCGCAAAATCAGCTTTCAGCGGATCTTCACATGCTTCAGCTATTTGCCCTGTCGGCTCAGTCACGTTGTTTGCAAAGGAAATTGTTTTTGATAGTCACTGCAAATTATTCGGCCTTATAGCTCCTATTTTGAAAGCAGTTTTCATCGCTATTTGGTCTTTCCTTGCCGTTCGTATCGTTCTGACTGCTTGAGGTGACGTATGTTGTCTGCACTTGCATCGTGGTTTAAATCAATTTTCGAGCAGATTGCGACTTGGATAATCGACGTCATTTTCATGGTGTTCGGTTGGATGTGGGATGCGCTAATGTTTCTGCTCGACTCACTTGGCCTGGCCGACCAAATCCGAACGTCTGCAACTGCTTTTGACGGTATCCCTGATTCCGTGTGGTATTTCATGAACTTGTTCCAAATTCAGTTCGGCTTGGGTTTGGTGCTTGTGGCTTACCTCATTCGGTTCATGATTCGTCGTATCCCGGTGATTGGGTAATGGCCGTCATTGCTTATGTTGGCAAGCCTGGGGCTGGAAAGACAAATAGTGTCGTTGAGCGCGTTGTTATTCCATCGCTTAAACAGGGTCGCCATGTTGTTACCAACATTCCGTTAAATGTTGACGATTTGCTTGCTGATTTTGGTGGGACTATTACGCAACTCCCCGAAGATTGGTATCAACTGCCTGATTTGGCAGAATTCGTTAAGAACGGTTGCGTTCTTATTCTCGATGAGGTTTGGCGTAGATGGCCCAATGGACAGAGAGCAAACCAAGCTATTGAATGGGATAAATCACTTTTAACAGAACATCGACATATGGTTGATGAAAAAAACAATGCTATGCGAATTATCATGGTCACTCAGGATCTTTCTCAGATTGCTAGCCATGCCAGGACGCTAATTGACACCACTTTTCGAATTGTTAAGCTTTCTAAGACCCTTTACCGGGTTGATGCTTATTCTGGTGTTGTAACTGGTGATAGCCCACCAGTTTCAAAAAGAATCCGACAGTATCCGGGCATATTCAATAAAGTCACTCAGGGTTATTATAAGTCCGCTACCAAATCCGCTACTGGTGCTGTTGGTGATGAATCTGTGGCCGACAAAAGCGCGTCTTTTTTGCGCTCTTATGGTTTGTGGTCGTTAATCGCTATTGTTGTGATTTGCTTGCTTATTGGTGTTCTCGGGATTAAGAGTTTCTTTAATAAGCCAGTTACCCAAGCACATCCTGACTCTGTTCAGCCAAAAATTGTAAATCAGACTCCTGCGCCTAAACCGACTCCTGTTGCTCCACCTGTTATTTACTCTGAGTCTTGGAGGTTGAGCGGGTTTGTTCACGCTTCCGAGCCAGATCCCAATTCTAAACGTGATTCTTCTATCGCTGTGTTGGTCGATAATTCAGGGCATACCCGCTATATATCATTTTCCAATTGCCGTTTTTTCGCTGATTTCAAAGAGGCGTATTGCGACGTCGATGGTGAGCGTGTCACCACCTGGACAACACAAAAATCCTCATTTGCTATGCCTCCTATTATTGGGGGCTTAGGCGGTGGGGCAGCTCAGCGTAGCGCAAGCAGCCCATCCGGCTAAGCCAACCTTTATCTAGGTGAATTTATGAAGACTTTGTGGTCATTCTTATTCTCTGTTTTTCTTTTATTTTCTTCTTTTGTATATGCTGATGCTGAAAAAATGAATTTTGATTTTGATGCTATTCCATCAAAAACCGCCTTGCAGCTTATTGCTGACTTTGCTCGTCTTAACTTGATTGGTGCGGATGATATTGACGGCACTATCACAATGCGAATGAAGTCTGTAACTTGGGAGGACGCATTAAGATATGTCGTAAAAACGAAGGGGCTTTACTCACAAATCGAGGGTGATGTTCTTTATGTGTCCAAAGATAAAAATTATTTTATTCCTTTGGATTCGCCACTGCCCAAGACTGACGACAATAAAAATACTATTTTCAAAATTAAGCACATGCTTGCTTCTGAGGCTATTTCAGGATTTCCGACTTTTTCAAAAGAGTTTAATCAAGAATCTCTTGCTGTAAATGATGCCGCTGGCATTGTGGTGGCTCGTCTTTCTCCATCCCGGCTCGAAGAGCTGGCCTCCTATTTACGTGCTGTAGATTTCCCTCGGGCTCAGTTGATGATTGAAGCGCGTATTGTTGAGGTGGATCGATCTTTTTCCAAACAGCTTGGCGTTAACTGGTCTGGAACCATCAAAGCCGGAAACTTTGTCGGTAAAACTGCCGGTGCCTTTGTTGATGTCGGTTCTTTGCCTGTTAGTGGTGGTATTGGCTTTGTCTCCAGCTCAGCGATGCTCGATCTGGAGTTAGCAGCGATGGAGAAGGGTGGTTACGGAAAAGTAATTGATCGCCCAAATGTCTTTGCTCGGGATAAACAACCAGCTAGGTTTGTAAAAGGCTCTGAGGTTCCTTATCAGCAGACTGCGGGGCAGGGGGCTACTTCTACCTCATTTAAGGAGGCTGCGCTTTCTCTCGATGTGACGCCGTATATCGATGACGCTGGTGTAAGACTCGACATCAAGCTGTCCAAGGATGAGCCTGATTTTGCCAACGCGCTCAATGGTGTTCCACCTATTAAAACCGTCAACGTATCCTCAAATGTCCGCGTAAAACTCGGCGACACCGTTGCGCTTGGTGGTGTGTATACGACCGTTGAGGCAACCCAGGAGCATCGCGTTCCTGGTCTTGCATCGATCCCATTTCTAGGCGGAATTTTCCGTTATGAATCGCAATCGACTTCGACAGCGGAGCTGATTCTTTTCATTACTCCAACCTTGGTGCCATCTGTAGATGTCGCTCAGGTCAGATAATTTTGAGAAATTCAAAGCGTTTTAATATAACTAAACTAAACTGGCATTTAGTTTAGTTATAATCAAATCATCTAGCGCATTCAAATTTGAATGGTGTATTCACCATTTCTGTCTCTTTTTCGTACAGAAGAGATCATGCCAGGTGCTATGGCGTGTTTATAAAAGTACCAGTCGGGATCTTTAATCGCACCGGAGTATTGCAGTTTTAGAACCTCCTGATCGATTTTCCTATTCTCTTTATACTCGGAGCCCAGTGGATAGCGTCCCGTGACGATAGCCGTCGCTTTTAAAAGATTCTTTGGAGTGCCAGCCGGAAAAAGTGGACGAACAATGTCGATAAAACAGTCGAAGTCGATGAGGTTTGGATCCTCCGGGTCAATATCGATCTCAATGACGACTTCGGTTTGATCAAATAGCTGCACGGTTCGCTTGGGTGCGACCCCAGTGACGAATGACGGAAGACGCTTGGACATTTCCTCAAACTCAGGATCGTCACCTTCAATCAGTAGTTGCCCGGTGATCAATCCATGTTTAGCTGGGTTCAGCACGGACGTGAGGGATACCATGGGAGGCGGATTCTTTTGATAGAAAGGTACGATGCCTTTGAGAATGCCGCTCTGACGAATAGAGTCGACAGCAGCCAACCGGGTGAAATGATAAAACCGCACGCGCACCTCAATCACTTTGAATTCAAAGGCTTGAGACTATCACGAGCTGAATGGATCATCAGCGTCTTGATAACCGAGCAACCGAGGCTCGTCTTCGGTGAGCTACGGGTAGCTCACACGTGATCGCTAGCGTTCAAATCTGAGCGTTAACGATCAGCACCAAATGAACGAGGGTTCGTTCATGCCTGATCGGATATCTGCCAGCAGATGAAGGATATCGCTCAGGCTTGTGCGATAAGCCGCGCGTCAGGCTTCAAATCTGACCACCAGACGCTCCCGCGTCTGTATAGGAAGGTTCGCATAAT
>NZ_SISB01000007.1 GCF_004310295.1 Pseudomonas sp. BGI-2
AGCAAGCTTCCAATCGCTGGCCTTGGCTTGGCGCAGTTGCGCGTCGCGCACCTTATTTGTCCAGCGTGTTGATCATCGGGGTCGGATTATACGTGGGGGTTCACGGCTGGATTGGTTTGAGTGCTGCCTAGCCTGGAATCAGACTCGTTGGTTTTGTTTTAACTTTGTGCCGGTAATGCTGGCTTAATTCAGGTTCGGTGATATCGCCTGAGTTAGGCCTTTCGGCAGATTGTTTACGCCGTGCGTCCAATTGTATGAGCCATTTTCAGCGACTACACTCCAGCCCATGAAACGCTATTTGCGGTTTTGCCTCATCTTCATGATCTGCCTGGCGCTTCCCCTCAGCGGGATGGCGGGCGTTCAGGCACCGACAGAACCTTGCCCAATGAAAACGATGGGCATGGCGATGATGGACGACATGGAGATGGACTGTTGCAACGATATGAAAAGCCCTTCCGAGCACGGCAAACCTTGCAAGCCGGGCCAGGAGTGCAAGACTGGCGGCATGCTGCAAGTCTCGATCTTCAAACCTCCTGTAACCTTATTCAGCCCCGTAGTGCTTTCCTTCTTTAGTGATTCCCTGCCCGTACAGACCCCGTCCGGGGTATGGCGCCCGCCTCGCGTTTGATTCCTGTCCCACATTGAGCCTCATTCCGCATTAGCGGGATGGACTAGCTGCGCGCATGTCTTTTGACGCACGCAGTGGATGATCACAGGAATCGTAAACATGAACTTTAAGTGCTATTGCACAGGCTGGTCCCTCGTGGCCGGTCTGGCGGCAAGCGTACTGGCATTGCCAAGCTTCGCTGCCGCATTGACACTCGATGAAGCGTTGCGGCTGGCCGTAAACAATGCACCGTCATTGACCGCACAAGACGCCAAAATTCAGGCTGCCAGCAGCGCAGCTATTCCGGCCGGTGAGCTACCTGACCCCAAGCTGCTGCTGGGGGTGCAGAATTACCCCATCGGCGGTCCGGATCGCTGGAGCATTGACCAGGACTTCATGACCATGCAAATGGTCGGGGTCAGGCAAGAGATGCCCAACAGCGACAAGCGCAAAGCACGGATTGAGATCGCCGATGCGGCCGTTGATCGCGCTGCTGCGGAGCGTCGAGTCGAACGTCTGAAGGTACGCCAGTCCACGGCGTTAGCTTGGATCAGTAGCTACTCGATTGAGCGCAAAGATGCGCTGTTCCAGGACTTCTACAAAGAAAACCGCCTGCTGAGCGATATCGTCCGGGCACAGATTGCCGGTGGCCGCGCTCAACCCGCCGACGCGGTGACACCTAAGCAAGAAGCAGCACAACTGGCGGGGCAACAGGACGATCTGATTCTCCAGAGAGCGCAGGCCCGAGCAGCCCTCAAACGCTGGATTGGCTCCGCCGCCAACAACAAGCCTGTGGGTAGCTTGCCAGAATGGCCCGTCGATGCCTCAAGCTACTTCCATAAACTGCAACACCACCCTGAGTTGGCAGCGTTTGCGCCGATGACCCGAGAGGCGCAAGCCAAGGTTCATGAAGCCGTGTCGGAGAAACAGTCGGACTGGAGCTGGGAACTGGATTACCAGCGCCGAGGCCGGGAGTTTGGCGATATGGTCAGCGTGCAATTTTCCTGGGACCTGCCGCTGTTTCCTGACTCCCGCCAAAACCCCAAAATTGCAGCCAAACAGGCTGAACTCAGTCAGCTTGAGGCCGAGCGCGAAGCGCTGTCACGTGAGCATACCCAGCAACTGGAAAACGAACTGGCTGACTATGAGCGCCTGAATCGCGCCGTGCGTCGCAACCAGGAAAGTCTGTTGCCGCTGGCCAAGGAAAAGGTCGAACTCAGCATGGCCAGTTATCGCTCGGGCAAAGGCGATTTATACGCTGTTGTTGCCGCCCGCCGTGAACTCATCGAAGCCCGCCTCAAACAGATCGACGTCGAAGAGCAGCGAGCACTGACCAGTGCGCGTCTGTATTTTGCTTATGGGGAGTTCAGCCAATGATCGGTAAAAAATGGACCGGGTCATTGCTGGTAGGCATCTCGCTGGCATTGGGTGTTGCTGGTGGTTACTGGTTCGCTCACCAGCGCATGAGCAAAGAACCCAATACCGCCCCGAAACAGAGCCTCAATTCACCGGACGACCGCAAGGCTCTGTATTGGTACGACCCTATGTACCCGCAACAAAAGTTCGACAAGCCGGGTAAGTCCCCCTTCATGGACATGCAACTGGTCCCTCAGTACGCCAGCAGCGCAGGGAACCGGGCGGCCGTCAGTATCGATCCAAGTCTCACCCAAAACCTCGGACTGCGTTTTGCGACAGTTACCCGTGGGATCTTTGATTCCAGCCTCGACGTGACCGGTGCCTTGACGTTCAACGAACGTGATGTCGCGGTGATTCAGGCCCGCACCACTGGCTTTGTGGAGCGGGTCTATGCCCATGCTCCCGGTGATGTGCTCAAAGCCAATGCGGCGTTGGCGGATATCCTGGTGCCGGAGTGGGCCGCTGCTCAGACAGAGTTTCTTGCCCTGAGGCGCAACGGTGATGCTGACCTGTTGGCTGCGGCGCGTCAGCGTCTGCGGCTCACAGGGATGCCGGCAGCACTGATTACTCAGGTGGAGCGTGGCGGCAAGGTTCAGCCGTACCTGACTCTGACCAGTCCCATTGCCGGTGTGCTGCAAGAGCTGAACGTACGCGCGGGTATGACCGTGGCGACCGGCGACACCCTGGCACGTGTCAATGGCTTGAGTAGTGTCTGGTTAGCCGTGGCTGTTCCAGAATCGGATGCCGGATCGATCACCGTGGGACAGGCGGTCGAAGCGCGTCTGCCGGCCTTCCCAGGGACAATGCTTAATGGCAAGGTCAGCGCGATTTTGCCCGAGACCAATCCGGACAGCCGCACCCTTCGTGTGCGGGTGGAACTACCCAATCCGGACGGGCGCCTCAGGCCGGGTTTGACGGCGCAGGTCCGCCTGAACCGCTCGACCGGGCAAAGTGTGTTGTGGGTTCCGAGCGAGGCCGTCATTCGCACTGGCCGACGTGCCTTGGTGATGCTCGCCGAAGATGCGGGTCGCTACAGTCCCGTGGAAGTGCAACTCGGGCAGGAAAGCGATGGCAAGACGGCGATATTGAAAGGTCTGGAAGAAGGACAGAAGGTGGTTACCTCTGGCCAGTTCCTGCTCGATTCGGAGGCCAGTCTAAAGGGCATTGTTGCCCGCTCAGAGGAAGAGTCACCACCCCGTGTAGCAGCCTCCAGCTTTCATGAAGCAGATGGGCAGATCGTTGAGATCAACGATAAAGAAGTCACACTTGCCCATGGCCCCTTCAAGACGCTGGGCATGCCGGGTATGACGATGACGTTCCCACTCGCTAGTCCGGCGCTGATGCAGGGCCTCAAAACGGGCGATAAGGTTCGGATTGCGGTGAGCCAGACCGATGATGGTTTGCGTGTTGAGCGTCTGGATAAATCGGGGAGCCAGCCATGATCGCTGCCCTGATTCGTTGGTCAGTGGCCAACCGATTCCTGGTGCTACTGGCGACGCTGTTTGTCACAGCTTGGGGCATTTGGTCGGTGCGGAGCACGCCCATCGATGCGCTGCCGGATCTCTCCGATGTTCAGGTGATCATCCGTACTCCTTATCCGGGACAAGCGCCGCAGATTGTCGAGAACCAAGTGACCTATCCGTTGTCCACCACCATGCTCTCAGTGCCGGGCGCCAAGACTGTGCGTGGTTATTCCTTCTTCGGTGACAGCTTCGTTTACGTGCTGTTCGAGGACGGCACAGACTTGTATTGGGCCCGCTCGCGGGTGTTGGAATACCTGAGTCAGATACAAAGTCGGTTGCCTTCCAGTGCCAAGCCGGCGTTGGGGCCGGATGCAACTGGAGTGGGTTGGATCTTTCAGTACGCACTGGTGGATCGCAGTGGCGGACACGATTTGGCACAGCTTCGCGCACTTCAGGACTGGTTCCTCAAGTTCGAACTCAAGACCCTGCCAAACGTTGCGGAAGTGGCCACCGTGGGCGGCATGGTCAAGCAGTACCAGGTGCAGCTCGATCCGCTCAAATTGGCCAGCCTCGGTATCACTCAGGCTGAGGTGACTGAAGCTATCGGCAAGGCCAACCAGGAAACCGGTGGTGCCGTGCTGGAGATGGCAGAGACCGAATTCATCGTGCGTGCTTCCGGATACCTGAAGACGCTCAATGACTTTCGGGCGATCCCACTCAAGCTGGGTTCGGGCGGTGTACCGGTAACCCTTGGCGATGTCGCCACGATTCAGTTGGGACCGGAAATGCGGCGTGGCATTACTGAACTCGACGGCGAAGGCGAGACCGTCGGCGGCGTGGTGATTTTGCGCAGCGGCAAGAATGCTCGCGAGACCATTGCAGCGGTCAAGACCAAGCTCGACGAACTGAAAAGCAGTCTGCCGGCTGGTGTGGAAATCGTCACCACCTACGACCGCAGTAAGCTGATCGACCGCGCCGTGGAAAACCTCAGCCACAAGCTCATCGAAGAGTTCATCGTTGTCGCGCTGGTCTGCGGGATCTTTCTCTGGCACCTGCGCTCATCCCTGGTGGCGATCATTTCGCTGCCGGTGGGGGTGCTGATTGCCTTCATCGTCATGCGCTACCAGGGCATCAACGCCAACATCATGTCCTTGGGCGGGATAGCCATCGCCATCGGCGCCATGGTCGATGCGGCCGTAGTGATGATCGAGAACGCCCACAAGAAGATTGAGGCTTGGCACGCGGCCAATCCGGGGGAAGAACTGAAAGGTGAGCGTCATTGGCACGTGATGACCGAAGCAGCCGCAGAGGTTGGCCCGGCGCTGTTCTTCTGTTTGTTGATCATCACCCTGTCGTTCATTCCGGTGTTCACGCTGGAAGCTCAGGAGGGACGGCTGTTCGGTCCTTTGGCCTTCACCAAGACCTACGCCATGGCCGCAGCGGCGGGATTGTCAGTGACCTTGGTGCCGGTGCTGATGGGCTACTGGATTCGAGGGCGCATCCCCAGTGAACAACAGAACCCGTTGAACCGGTGGTTGATTCGGATTTATCAGCCAGCCCTGGACGCAGTCTTGCGTCGACCAAAGATCACGCTGCTGGTGGCGCTATTGGTTTTTGTCAGTGCGCTATGGCCAATGTCTCAACTGGGTGGCGAGTTTCTCCCCCCGCTGGACGAGGGTGACCTGCTCTATATGCCTTCTGCTCTGCCGGGATTATCGGCGCAGAAAGCCGCGCAACTGCTGCAACAGACTGACCGCCTGATCAAGACCGTTCCAGAGGTCGAACATGTCTTCGGTAAAGCGGGGCGTGCTGAAACCGCCACCGACCCGGCACCATTGGAAATGTTCGAAACCACGATCCAGTTCAAACCACATGAGCAGTGGCGTCCAGGCATGACCCCGGAAAAGTTGGTGGAAGAACTGGATCGAGTGGTACGAGTCCCTGGGCTGACGAACATCTGGATACCACCGATTCGCAACCGTATCGACATGCTTGCCACGGGGATCAAGAGTCCTATCGGAGTAAAAGTTGCCGGCACCAACCTATCGGAGATCGATGCCGCGACTCAGGCCGTCGAGCGAGTGGCCAAGGGCGTGCCCGGTGTCAGTTCGGCTCTGGCCGAGCGACTGACCGGTGGCCGCTATATCGATGTGGATATCGACCGCAAAGCCGCCGCCCGCTACGGACTGAACATCGCCGATGTGCAATCCATTGTGGCCGGCGCTATCGGCGGTGAAAACGTCGGCGAGACCATTGAAGGGCTCGCACGCTTCCCGATCAACGTACGTTACCCACGGGAATGGCGTGACTCACTCGGCGCCCTGGAGCAATTGCCGATCTATACCCCTCTGGGGAGCCAGATCACCCTCGGCACCGTGGCGAAGGTCAAGGTCACGGACGGTCCACCGATGCTCAAGAGCGAGAACGCAAGACCTTCAGGCTGGGTGTATATCGACGTGCGTGGCCGGGACATTGCCTCGGTAGTCGCCGATCTACGCCAGGTCGTCAATGCACAGGTCAAGTTGCAGCCCGGCATGAGCCTGAGTTATTCAGGGCAGTTCGAGTTTCTCGAAAGGGCCAACGCACGACTTAAACTAGTGGTGCCTGCCACGCTGTTGATCATCTTCGTGTTGCTCTACCTGACTTTTGCTCGCTTCGATGAGGCCCTGCTGATAATGGCCACTCTGCCATTCGCACTGACTGGCGGAGCATGGTTCCTCTATCTGTTGGGATTCAACCTGTCAGTCGCCACCGGGGTCGGTTTTATCGCACTGGCCGGAGTGTCTGCCGAATTTGGCGTGATTATGCTGCTCTACCTGAAGAACGCTTGGGCCGAACGTGAAGACCTCGGCGACAACACTGAGCGCGGGCTCGTTGAGGCCATTCGAGAAGGCGCCGTGCAGCGTGTTCGACCCAAAGCCATGACCGTGGCCGTGATCATTGCCGGCCTTCTACCCATTTTGTTAGGCAGCGGTACTGGTAGCGAAGTGATGAGCCGCATCGCCGCGCCGATGGTCGGCGGCATGATCACGGCACCCTTGCTTTCCCTGTTTGTCATTCCGGCAGCCTATCGCCTGATGCGTCGCCGGCACCTCTCATCTGAACCCGTCAACCCTCAAGGAAAAGTCGTATGAAACTGACCCTGATTGCAGTTGCAAGCACCCTATTCACGTTATCTCTTTCGGCGCACGCAGAGGATATGCCTGGCATGAAAATGGACGAAATGGAGGGCATGCAGATGAAGCAGGAAACAAAGCAGGCTCCAGTCGCTACCGCCGACGGAACGATTAAGGCTATCGATTCTACGAAGCATACGGTGACTATCTCTCACGGCGCTGTTCCAGCTGTTCAATGGCCACCGATGACCATGGGTTTTTCTGCAACGGAAGAACAGCTAACAGGGCTGACGACGGGAGATCGCGTGACATTTTCGTTTCGGCTAGAGGGCGGCAAAGCCACAATTGTGACCATCAAAAAGTAAAACAGCAGCGGCGTAAATGACCGTCACGTTTTGTCGTACCGGTCATTTCCAATACATCTGCTTGTCGGAAAAATCGATACGTCAGTGATGTTGCTCGCGGGGAAGGTGCAGATGACCGTGAGAAAGAGCAAGGCTCCAGTTTGGGAGAACGAAAGAGGCTCAACCTCAAATGTAAAGCTGAACACGTAAAGAAGTGGGGGCTAAAGTGGGGGCTAAATGGAAAGCATGAGCGAAGAACCAAACTGGAAAATCGCTAACTCATTGATTTAAATGGTGTCCCAGGGCAGGTTCGAACTGCCAGCCTTCCCCTTAGGAGGGGGATGCTCTATCCAATTGAGCTACTGAGACACAAATCGCCCGCAAGGAATGCAGTGCGATGGACGGCGTGCATGTTAACGGGCAGGCCTGCTTTTGTCATGTCGTCCGTAGTGCTTTTTAAGTGTAGGCAGACGCCCCTCGTCACCGTGGCTTAATTTACCGTGCAAATTGCACCCTCTCAAAATCCCACCATTGCAATTTGCAACGACGGCCTCTTTAAATAATAAGTTAATTCTTTGTTTTTAAAGGATTTAATAGCCGTTAGACTCTTGGCACGCGGGCTGCTTTAGCTGTTCTCACGAACAACCGAGGCCAGCCTCATGAACAGCGTCCTTTTACTCTCGAATGCGATCGCGCTTACCGTTCTGCTCGGTTCTCATTTTGCTCCCGAGAATGGCGCTGTGCAGGTTGCGCAACGGATGCCCCATTACCTCCAGCTGCAAAAAGCCCCGCAATTGGCCGTCATGAACGATCAGCGCGGCTTTGTTGGCCAGGATGCAAGTCAGCACAATTACCCGCTGGTGTCGCAGCCTTCGGAACGCTTGGTATTTTGAATCACCCTATCAGGAGCACAGCATGTCCAAATCAGCCGCAGGATTTTTGATCCTTGCCCTATTGAGCGGCATTGTTCATTTGTCATGGGTCCCGGATGCGGTCGCCACCCCGCCCCTGATTGCCTGCGGCGTTTTCGGCGCGCTGTTCGTGCTGGCGCTGATTGTCGGGCGCAAAATCAAATTCGATCCGGTTTTACGCTGAGCTTCAGCACATTCAGAAGATGTTCAACGGTGACAGCAAGTTCGCCAGAGTTGTCGAGTTGATGGATGTTCGTGTCACCGAGTGAGTCGTCGGCCACAAATAGCCCGTTACGGCGCAATCTCGCTTCGATTTCCTCAACGCTCTCACGGCCACGTCGCAGCAAGCGCTCGCGCAACACTTCATCCTTGACCGTCAACAGCACCGGCAACAGCGTGGGATAGCGTTTTAGCGCCTGCGCGAGGTGGCCCCGAGAACCGTTGACCAACACATGACGGCCGTCCTTCAGCCAATGGTCGATCTGGATCGGAATACCGTAATCCAGGCCATTGGCGTGCCACGACATCGCGAAGTCACCCTTGTCTCGACGTTGCGCGAATTCCTCGGGGGAAACTCCGATGGCGTCTTCGCCCACGGATTCGGCGGAACGCGTGATGACACGTCGCACCACTTCGCCGCTCATGGAGCGTAAAGGTAGTCGTGCCGCTTCGATGAGACTGTCCTTGCCGGATCCGGAAGGCCCCATCAAGTAAATCAACCTGCCATCCATCCTGAATCATCCCTCATTGCGGGTCCGCCCCTAGTAAATCGGCCATTTGCCACTATCCTGTATAAGGTAAGGACCAAAGATCGAATCCGCATAGCATGCACCTTCAGGCGTCTACGGGCATCTCCTGACGGACAGAGAACGCGGTCAGCGATACGGATGTGGGGAAAAGTTTTCAAACCAGTCCTCATTTCTGAAAATTGTGCTGGCATAACGCCTTTACCCGGCTCAATATTTGTCACAGAATTGACGCCAATGATATGGCTGCTTTGAGGCATGATGCGAGCCTCTATCAATTCAGGTTGAACATTTGGCCAGAGACCTTGTCGTATCAGACATCCTGCGGCCAATCCCGAGAACCGCTCCCCTGAACTAACCGGTTAAATATATGCGCCCATTGAAACAGGCAATTTATTCCAGCCGTACGGCTGACAAGTTCGTCGTACGTCTGCCAGACGGAATGCGTGAACGCATTGCCGAGGTGGCTCGCAATCATCATCGCAGCATGAACTCCGAAATCATTGCGCGCCTTGAGCAGAGTCTTATTCAGGAAGGTGCACTGGGCGAAGAATTGAGCATGCGCCTGGACAGCCCGGAGCTGTCATTGCACGAACGTGAACTGCTGCAGCGCTTCCGCCAACTCTCCCACCGTCAGCAAAATGCTCTTGTTTCGCTGATTGCCCATGACGCCGAAATGGCCGCAGACGCTTCCTGATTCAACCCGAACGCTCAAGCCAGCATAATCGCTGGCTTTTTTTTGCCTGAAATTTGCCAATAAAAAACCCGCCAATTGGGCGGGTTAGTTGCTCTTGTAGGAGCCAGGCTTGCCGGCGAAGGCGTGCTTGAGATCGCCTTCGCCGGCAAGCCAGGCTCCTACAGTGTCGTTTTTACCAATCGATTAGCGGGTTTCAGTTGGAAATCAGAGCAGGAAAATCGTCGCCAGCCCGAGGAAGATGAAGAACCCGCCGCTGTCGGTCATGGCGGTGATCATCACACTGGCCCCCATCGCAGGGTCGCGTCCAAGCCGCGCCAGGGTCATCGGAATCAAAACACCCATCAACGCCGCAAGCAGCAGGTTAAGCGTCATCGCAGCGGTCATCACCACGCCCAGGGACCAACTGCCATAAAGCAGATAGGCCACGACGCCAATCACGCCGCCCCAGACCAAGCCATTGATCAAACCGACGGCCAGTTCTTTGCGCATCAGTCGTGACGTATTGCCGGTGCTTACCTGGTCCAGAGCCATGGCTCGAACGATCATGGTGATGGTCTGGTTGCCGGAGTTGCCACCAATACCGGCCACGATCGGCATCAATGCCGCCAGCGCAACCAGTTTTTCGATGGAGCCTTCGAACAGGCCGATCACCCGGGATGCGATGAATGCGGTGATCAGGTTGACCGCCAGCCAGGCCCAACGGTTACGCAGGGATTTCCAGACGGAGGCGAAAATGTCTTCTTCTTCACGCAGACCCGCCATGTTGAGAACTTCGTTCTCGCTCTCTTCACGAATCAGGTCGACCATTTCATCGATGGTCAGGCGGCCGATCAGCTTACCGTTCTTGTCGACCACAGGCGCCGAGATCAAGTCGTAACGCTCGAAGGCCTGAGCGGCGTCGTAAGCGTCCTCGTCCGGGTGAAAACTCACCGGGTCGCTAGCCATGACTTCCGAAACCTGTTTTTCCGGGTCGTTGACCAGCAAACGCTTGATTGGCAGCACGCCCTTGAGCACGCCGTCGTAGTCGACCACAAACAGTTTGTCGGTGTGGCCCGGCAGCTCCTTGAGACGACGCAGGTAACGCAGAACGACTTCGAGACTGACATCCTCACGGATGGTCACCATCTCAAAGTCCATCAGCGCACCGACCTGCTCCTCGTCATAGGACAACGCGGAGCGCACGCGCTCACGCTGTTGACCATCGAGGGTTTCCATCAGCTCGTGGACGACGTCTCGCGGCAGCTCGGAAGCCAGGTCAGCAAGTTCGTCGGCGTCCATGTCCTTGGCCGCCGCCAGGAGCTCATGATCGTCCATGTCGGCGATCAGGGTTTCACGAACCGAGTCGGATACTTCGAGGAGGATGTCGCCGTCGCGATCAGCCTTGACCAATTGCCAGAGCGTCAGACGATCGTCCAGCGGCAAGGCTTCAAGAATGTAGGCAACGTCGGCGGAGTGCAGATCATCAAGCTTGCGTTGCAGCTCGACGAGGTTTTGCCGGTGAACCAGGTTCTCGACCCGTTCGTGATGCGGACCTTCCTGACGATGAGTCAGGTCTTCGACCACCCGCTGGCGTTGCAGCAGCTCAACGACTTGAGCGAGGCGGTCCTGCAAGCTTTCCTGCGTTTTCTTTACTTCAACTTCAGACATAGGCGAACTCCACTCCCAGCAGCGGGGCACGCCGGAAGGATCAATCAGTCAATTCATGATTGGAAAAACGGGATACTGAGTAACTACTGGGTAAGTCCATGGAGGTATTCCACAAGCCCCGGCGGGGCTGACGGGCGCAATGATACACCGCCCGACGGTTTTAAACGTTAAAAAATCGTGGCTGAAACAAGCGGTTGCAAGACAAAGCCGAGTGCAGTCCTGATCTCTCCAACTGCGACGACTCATTCTGAAAAGAAAACACACCCCCGTCGAAAAATGTAGCGGCTACCCTGACATGGACCGTCATGGAGGACGTTTGATGCCATCGATTACTGTTTATTTTTTACTGCTTGGCCTGCTCTGCCTTTCGCCCCGGCTGCATGCAGCCACCATTCACCGCTGCGAAGCACCCGACGGCCGCCTCACCTTCACGACCTTGAGCTGCACGGACGATGAAAGTCTCTCTCTCCAGGATGTGCGCACCTTCATGCCCGGCAACCCGGTAGCGCTCATGCCGGAGGCTAACGCCCGGGAAACACCCGTAATGAAAATCAAAAGGAAGGAGCCAACCGTTGTCGGCCAGTCTGAGGACAAGTGTGGAAACCTGATGACTGCCAAGGAACGTCGCGAAGCAATCATCAATCAACGGATAGTCGCCGGCATGACACAACAGGACGTCGAGAGTGCTCTGGGCAAGCCCGACAAGATCAGTATCAGGAATTCAGCAACGAGCTACCGCTACGACATCAAGCGAGGTCGTAGCGCACACGTCGAGTTCGATGAGAAAGGATGTACCAAGGGAAAAGCCAAATCCCAGACGGCAAAAAGCCCGCGTTAAACGCGGGCTTTTTGGTGTTTGGTGCACTCGACAGGATTCGAACCTGTGACCGCTCGGTTCGTAGCCGAGTACTCTATCCAGCTGAGCTACGAGTGCATTTGTGTTTTTATACCAGATCACAACTGGTTGAAGCCAAGTCATTCACATTACTGCAAACAACTCTTAAATGGTGCACTCGACAGGATTCGAACCTGTGACCGCTCGGTTCGTAGCCGAGTACTCTATCCAGCTGAGCTACGAGTGCATTTGTTGCCGCGCATTATAGGCCGTCTAATCTCTATGTAAAGCACTTTTTCTAGTAATTTCAAACACTTACCGAAAAAGCCAGATTACAACGTACTACGCAAATAATGGCGGAGAACGGGGGATTCGAACCCCCGACACCCTTTTGAGGTGTACTCCCTTAGCAGGGGAGCGCCTTCGGCCACTCGGCCAGCTCTCCGCAACACGGGGCGTATATTAACCAGCTTCTTCCCCGTTTGCAAACATAAAAAACGATAAAAATTAATGGCTTGGTTCGTCGTCCTTCTCTTTCTTGATCCGCAAGTAGATTTCCTCGCGGTGAACCGCAACCTCTTTAGGTGCGTTAACGCCAATACGCACTTGATTTCCTTTGACGCCGAGCACGGTCACGGTGATTTCGCCATCACCAATAATCAGGCTTTCTGCGCACCGACGAGTCAGAATCAGCATACCTTTCTCCTCACGCATTTCATTTCAGGGACAACAGTCTGCAAAAAAAAGGCACTCGACCTACAACCGGAACGATCGCAGCCCTACATGCCTGAGTATTGACCAGCGCGAGCAAAAGAACAGTTCCTGGGTCGCGCTATTCAAAAAAGACAAAGGGCGCGGTCAGACCGCGCCCTTTGGCAAACGCATCACTCGCCCGTTCGGGCCGGTGCGTCCAGTTCGAAAGCCGTGTGCAGAGCGCGCACAGCCAGCTCCAGATACTTCTCTTCGATCACAACGGAGACTTTGATTTCCGACGTCGAGATCATCTGGATGTTGATGCTTTCTTTCGCCAGGGATTCGAACATGCGGCTGGCCACGCCTGCGTGGGAACGCATGCCGACGCCGACGATCGAGACCTTGGCGATCTTGATGTCACCCACCACTTCACGGGCACCGATCTCGCGAGCGGTGTTTTCCAGCACGGTTTGTGCGGCCTGGAAGTCATTGCGGTGCACGGTGAAGGTGAAGTCGGTGGTGTTATCGTGCGCAACGTTCTGCACGATCATGTCGACTTCGATGTTCGCGGCACTGATCGGGCCAAGAATCTTGAATGCAACGCCCGGGGTGTCTGGCACGCCACGGATGGTCAGCTTGGCTTCATCGCGATTGAAAGCGATGCCGGAAATGATCGGCTGTTCCATGGTTTCCTCTTCATCAATAGTAATGAGGGTGCCCGGACCCTCCTTGAAGCTGTGCAGTACGCGCAGCGGAACGTTGTACTTGCCGGCGAATTCCACCGCACGGATCTGCAATACCTTGGAACCGAGGCTGGCCATTTCCAGCATCTCTTCAAAGGTAATCTTGTCCAGGCGCTGAGCCACGGACACCACACGCGGGTCGGTGGTGTAGACGCCATCGACATCGGTGTAGATCTGGCATTCATCAGCCTTCAAGGCTGCTGCCAGCGCCACGCCGGTGGTGTCGGAACCGCCACGACCGAGGGTGGTGATGTTGCCGTGCTCGTCGACGCCCTGGAAACCGGCGACAACCACCACACGACCTGCCTTCAGATCACCGCGAATCTTCTGGTCATCAATCTGCAAGATACGCGCTTTATTGTGCGCGCTGTCCGTCAGAATCCGCACCTGATTACCGGTGTAGGACACCGCTGGCACGCCGCGCTTGATCAGCGCCATGGCCAACAGTGCAATCGTCACCTGCTCGCCCGTGGAAACGATCACATCCAGCTCACGCGGAACCGGCTGGCCGTCGCCACTGATTTGCTTGGCCAGATCGATCAGACGGTTGGTTTCGCCGCTCATTGCAGACAAGACAACCACCAGGTCGTCGCCGGCATCGCGGAATTTCTTAACCTTGTCGGCGACCTGCTCGATTCTCTCGACAGTGCCGACTGAGGTGCCTCCAAATTTCTGTACGATCAAAGCCATTTCAAAGCCGCCTCTGCCCATGAAGGGCGCCCAAAATAATCACTCAAACAGCGTTCTGGCCCGCCACTACTGCGGGCCGGACACTCTGCCTTATAAACCCTGCTCTACAAATGGAACAGTCAGGGCCAGTGCCGCATCCAGTGCGCCTGCGTCAGTACCACCGCCTTGCGCCATGTCTGGACGACCACCGCCCTTCCCGCCTACTGCCGCAGCGGCTTGCTTCATCAAATCACCGGCTTTGAGTTGGCCAGTCAGGTCTTTGGTTACGCCTGCAACCAGAACGACCTTTTCCTCATGGACACTGCCGAGCAGGATCACTGCGCGGCCGAGTTTGTTTTTCAGCTGATCGACCAGCGCCAGCAGCGCCTTGCCGTCCTGACCGTCCAGACGCACGGCCAGCACTTTTACGCCTTTGACGTCTAGCGCGGAAGCCGACAGATCGTCGCCCGCCGCGCTGGCAGCCTTGGCCTGCAACTGCTCGAGTTGCTTCTCCAGCAGACGGTTGCGCTCCAGCACAGCCGACAGCTTGTCGATCAGGTTGTCGCGGCTGCCCTTGACCAGGTTGGCCGCTTCCTTGAGTTGTTCTTCTGCAGCGTTCAAGTAAGCCAGTGCCGCGGCACCGGTGACTGCTTCGATACGACGCACACCAGAGGCCACACCGCCTTCGCTGATGATTTTCAGCAGGCCGATGTCCCCGGTACGGTTGGCGTGGATGCCACCGCACAGCTCGACGGAGAAATCACCGCCCATGCTCAGCACTCGCACGTTGTCGCCGTACTTCTCGCCAAACAGCGCCATGGCGCCTTTTTGCTTGGCGGTTTCGATGTCGGTTTCTTCGGTTTCAACCGCGGAGTTCTTGCGAATCTCGGCGTTGACGATGTCTTCCAGGGCCTTCAGTTGCTCAGGCTTGATGGCTTCGAAGTGGCTGAAGTCAAAGCGCAGGCGCTGACTGTCGACCAACGAGCCTTTCTGCTGAACGTGATCGCCCAGCACCTGACGCAACGCGGCGTGCAGCAAGTGAGTCGCCGAGTGGTTCAGCGAGGTCGCATGGCGCACGTCGGCTTCAACGTGGGTTTCAACCGGCGAGCCGATGGTCAGGTTACCCGATGCCAACACGCCGTGGTGCAGGAACGCGCCGCCGGTCTTGGTGGTGTCACGCACGTCGAAACGACCGTTGCTCGATTGCAGATAACCGCAATCGCCGATCTGGCCGCCGGATTCAGCGTAGAACGGCGTCTGATCGAGAACGACTACGCCTTCTTCGCCTTCACTCAATACGTCGACCGACTGGCCTTCTTTATAGAGGGCGACAATTTTCGCCGAACCGCTGGTGGCCTTGTAGCCAGTGAACTCGGTGGCCACGTCAACCTTGACCAGCGTGTTGTAGTCCAGACCGAACGAGCTGGCCGAACGCGCGCGAACACGCTGGGCTTCCATCTCACGCTCGAAACCGGCTTCGTCGACGGTCAGGTTGCGCTCGCGAGCGATGTCCGCAGTCAGGTCCATCGGAAAACCGTAGGTGTCGTAGAGCTTGAACACCACGTCGCCCGGCACCACAGTGCCTTTGAGTTCCAGCAGGTCCTGCTCGAGAATCTTCAGGCCATGCTCCAACGTCTTGGAGAACTGCTCTTCTTCAGCCTTGAGCACGCGCTCGATGTTGCTCTGCTGCTTCTTGAGCTCCGGGAAAGCTTCGCCCATCTCGGCGACCAGCGCCGCGACGATTTTGTAGAAGAAGCTGCCGGTTGCGCCCAGCTTGTTGCCG
This sequence comes from Pseudomonas sp. BGI-2, assembly GCF_004310295.1. Taxonomy (GTDB): domain Bacteria; phylum Pseudomonadota; class Gammaproteobacteria; order Pseudomonadales; family Pseudomonadaceae; genus Aquipseudomonas. The sequence continues at coordinate 15,671 of NZ_SISB01000007.1, forward strand.
TGGCGGCAAGCGCGACGAATGATCCGGCGCAATACGTAGCCGCGCCCCTCGTTGGACGGCAGCACGCCGTCGGCAATCAGGAAACCGCACGAACGAATGTGGTCGGAAACAACCTTGAGCGAAGACTGATCGCCATTGCTGCAACCGATAGCCTCGGCCGACGCGCTCAGCAGATTCTTGAACAGGTCGATTTCATAGTTCGAATGCACGTGCTGCATCACCGCACTGATCCGCTCCAGGCCCATGCCGGTATCCACCGACGGCGCTGGCAACGGATGCAACACGCCGTCGGCGGTGCGGTTGAACTGCATGAACACGTTGTTCCAGATCTCGATGTAACGGTCGCCGTCTTCTTCCGGCGAACCCGGTGGGCCGCCCCAGATGTGGTCGCCGTGATCGTAGAAAATCTCGGTGCATGGTCCGCACGGGCCGGTATCGCCCATGGTCCAGAAGTTGTCGGACGCGTAAGGCGCGCCTTTGTTGTCGCCGATGCGGATCATGCGCTCGGCTGGCACACCGATTTGCTGGGTCCAGATGTCATACGCTTCGTCGTCGGAGGCGTAGACAGTGACCCAGAGTTTTTCCTTCGGCAGTTTCAGAACGCCGGTCAGGAACGTCCAGGCGAAGGTAATCGCATCGTGCTTGAAATAGTCACCGAAGCTGAAGTTACCGAGCATTTCAAAAAACGTGTGGTGACGAGCGGTATAACCGACGTTTTCCAGGTCACTGTTCTTGCCACCGGCGCGCACGCATTTCTGGCTGCTGGTCGCACGGGTGTAGGCACGTTTTTCCTGGCCCAGGAAGCAGTCCTTGAACTGGTTCATCCCCGCGTTAGTGAACAGCAGGGTTGGGTCGTTGCCCGGAATCAAAGAGCTGGAGGCTACACGGGTGTGGCCTTGCTCTTCGAAGAAGCGAAGGAAGGCTTCACGGATTTCTGCGCTTTTCATTAGGTTCTTCCACGGAGGCTGCGGCCAAAGGCCTGTGCGAAACGTCAACAGACGAAGCGACGGCAAAGGGCCGCATTATATCGGCCCAGCGCGCGGGGTACAGCGTGTTTATACGATAGAAACGGTCAATTGGACGGCTAACGCTGTCAGTTGCGTGAAAACTCGACGAATGCCGCGATCACTTGCTCGATTTGAGCGCCGCTGACGTCCATGTGCGTGACCATCCGCAGACGCCCGGCAGCGCTCAGCTTAATGCCGCGCTCGGCCGCAAAGGTCTTGATCGCCTCGGCCTTGTCGCCCATTTGCACATAAACCATGTTGGTCTGCACCGGTTCGACTTCGTAACCGGCCTTTTGCAGTCCGTCGGCCAGAAATTGCGCGTTGGCGTGATCATCGGCCAAACGCTGAACGTTGTTATCCAGCGCATAAAGCCCCGCCGCCGCCAAAAGACCTGCCTGGCGCATGCCGCCACCGACCATCTTGCGCAGGCGACGTGCCTTGCCAATCAACGCCTCCGAGCCGCACAACACCGAACCGATCGGCGCACCCAGGCCCTTGGACAGGCAGACCGAGACCGAATCGAAGTGCTGAGTGATCTCGCGGGCATCAACACCCAACTTGACGGCCGCGTTGTAGAGCCGGGCGCCGTCCAGGTGCAGGGCCAGCCCATGCTCACGGGTGAAGCTGCGCGCCCGGGCGAGATACTCCAGCGGCAGGACTTTGCCCTGCATAGTGTTTTCCAGCGCCAGCAACCGCGTACGGGCGAAATGGAAGTCGTCCGGTTTGATCGCGGCGGCGGCATGCGCGAGGTCCAGCGAGCCGTCGGACTGCACTTCCAGCGGCTGCGGCTGGATCGAGCCGAGTACCGCCGCACCGCCACCTTCGTACTTATACGTGTGCGCCTGCTGGCCGACGATGTACTCGTCACCGCGTTCGCAATGAGCCATCAACCCCAGCAGGTTGCTCATGGTGCCTGTTGGCACGAACAACGCAGCGGCAAAACCCAGTCGTTTTGCCAATTCCGCTTCCAGACGATTGACCGTCGGATCCTCGCCATAGACGTCGTCACCGGTGGCCGCACTGGCCATCACGTCGAGCATCCCGGCGGTCGGTTGGGTAACGGTGTCGCTGCGAAGATCGATAACGCTCATGAATCTGGCCTCGGTAAGCAGGGAAAATCCCTTTCAGTCAGGAATTACTGAGGTCATGACGACGATTAATCAACCCCGGACGAAGGAAAAGAGGCGTCAAGCGAGCAAAAAAGTCGATAGCAATCATCAGATAGCAGCAATGCACGGCTCGGAAATATGTGTTAAAAAGCTTCGCCGCCAGACAATCTGGCGGCAAAACGTTCTCAGGGCGGGGTGCAACTCCCCACCGGCGGTAATTGCGCGCAATGCGCATAGCCCGCGAGCGCTTGGTGACAGTACGGCTTCGGCGGTGACTGGCGGCAAGGTCAGCAGACCCGGTGTGATCCCGGGGCCGACGGTCATAGTCCGGATGAAGAGAGAACGGGATTGGCGCCAAAGGGCCGTCCGCGGGCATTCGTGCGAGCGTGCGTACCCTTAAATCCCATTCGATTCATATGCCCTGTTTTTTTCATAAACAGGAGTCAGAACATGCAACCCACCGCAATCGATAGCAAAAGCAAACACCATCAGGGCGAGCGCGTTGCGTTCATCCAAGCCTGCTGGCACAAGGAAATCGTTGATCAGAGCCGTAAAGGCTTTGTTGCCGAGATGATTGCTCAGGGTTATCAGGAATCCGACATCGATTTCTTCGAAGTCGGCGGCGCCTTTGAAATTCCATTGCACGCCAAACTGCTGGCCAAGTCCGGTCGTTATGCCGGCATCGTCGCGGCAGGCCTGGTGGTCGACGGCGGGATTTACCGCCACGAATTCGTCGCCCAGTCGGTAATCAGCGGCCTGATGCAGGTTCAACTGGAAACCGAAGTGCCGGTGTTCTCGGTAGTCCTGACCCCACACCACTTCCATGCCGGCGAAGAACATCAGAAGTTCTTCTTCGAGCATTTCGTGCATAAAGGCCAGGAAGCGGCGAAGACCTGTGCGGATACGCTGCACAAGATGCGTGCGTTGTGTCGTAGCGAGCCGCGTGCGGTAGCCGTCTAAACACCGAACCAGCCCCTGGAGCGAGGCTTGCCCGCGAAGGCGATTGTAAATTCAACATCACTGTTGATTATGAAATCGCCTTCGCGGGCAAGCCTCGCTCCTACAGGGGGCGGCGATAATTTTCAGGCCAGGTTTTCGTCGGTGGTCGGCACGATCAGGATGCCGGCGCGCAGGCCGTTTTTGACTTTGGGGTTCGGGAAGATGATCCGGGCGCCCTTCTCTTCGATGATCCAGCGGGTCTGGGCGATGTCTTCGGCCAGCACGTAACCTACATCCAACTCCGAAAAGTTCTCGATGTCCGCCGGCAGGTTCAGGCGGAAGCTATCGCTGTGCTTGATGATTTCCCGCGCCACGCTAAACAACTGCAAACCGTCCAGGCATTCTTCAGTCACCGCTGGCTCGCTACCTTCGATGATCTGTTTGAGGCGGGTCTCGAGCAGTGAGACGTTAACCCCGTCGTTCTGCCCGAATGGCCGCGCCTTACCCAACTCAAGGGTGAAAGACTCGGCACCCAGTTTGTCGTAGGTGTAAGAGCTGAAAACGATCGACGACTTGTTCTGCAACAGCACCGCTTCCATGCCGGCAGCACGCAAGCGGGCCAGCTCCAGGCGTGAATGCTGGCGCCCTTCTTTCCAGGGATACAACGCGAACTGTTCGATTTTCGAGCCACGAATCGCGGTGTGCAGGTCGTAGTGCAGACGGTTGCGGTCCGGCAGGCTGAAGAAACTCGCCGCCAGCCGCTCAAGCTCACACGCGCGCCGGGCTTCAGAGCCACTGGTTTGTTCGTGACGGCCGTTGAACAGCCGATTGACGTCCTGTTCGATAAAGCGCTCGCCTTTGCGAATCGCTTCCGGATTGCCGAACAGGAACAGAATACGTGCGCGCGGCTTCAAGTCGCCGCGGGCAATGTCATGCAACAGGCGATCGAGCAGCTCGATCGGCGCTGTTTCGTTGCCGTGGATACCGGCTGATAGCAGCAGGTCCTGGCCGTTGTTGCGAGCTTCAGGTGGCCGGACTTCCAGCGCACCTTCGCTCAACCAGCGCATGCGCACGCCTTCGACAGTCAGTTGAGTCTTCTCCGCCGGTTCGCGGCCGGCGAGGGTCAGTTCAAGCAGTTTGCCGAGGGCGAGCATAGAGCGGTTTCCTTAGTGGTCGTGTGCGCAATCCGGGCCATGCACGTGGTCTTCGTCGCCGACTTCAGCCGGTTCCATTTCCAGTTGCAGACTTACCAGATTAGTCGCCAATGGGCGCAGCAGCAGGTTGGCGTATTCAGCGTCACCTTCTTCAACATCCACGCCGATCAGCAGTTGGCCGCGGCCGTCCTGCTGGATCCACAGCTCTTTACCTTGCCACATGACCGCGACGCGGGTGCAGGAGGTTTCCAGTTGCGTGCCGTCGGTGTCTTCAAGGATCAGCTGCAGGGTATCGCTCATGTTTTTACGCTCTCGACGTTCAATTGATCTGGAATGGATAAACCGCGCCCAGTTTAAGGATTTGCGTCAGTTCATCCAGTGCCGTCCGGCACTCAAGCAGCAATTGCGGGTCCGCAAGATCGTTTTCGGTCATGCGGTCGCGGTAGTGCTTGTCGACCCACTCGGTCAGCGTGCCGTACAACGGTGCCGTCATGATAACCCCTGGATTGACGGCCGCCAGTTCGGTTTCGTTCAGTGCGACACGCAACCGCAGGCACGCCGGGCCACCGCCGTTTTGCATGCTTTGTTTCAGATCGAAAACCTTCACTTCGCGGATCAGGCCGCCGGAGCTGGTCAGGCCTTGCAGGTATTGCCAGACGCGCTCGTTGCCACGGCACTCTTCCGGCACGATCAACAGCATCGAACCGTCAGGACGCGTCAACAACTGGCTATTGAACAGGTAGGAACGAACGGCGTCTTCGACGGTTACGGCCGAACGCGGTACGCAGATTGACTGGAATTTCCCACCGAATTTTGCGAGTTTGCCTTGCAGTTCAGCGAGCATCTGGTCGGTGTCGAGGAACGCGTCCTCGTGATAGAACAGCACTTCACCGTTACCCACCGCGATCACGTCGTTATGGAACACGCCCTGATCGATCACCGAAGGGTTCTGCTGGGCGTAGACCACGCCGTCATCGCTCAAGCCGTGCAGGCGAGCAACGGCTTGAGAGGCTTCGAGGGTCTGGCGCGCCGGGTACTTCTGTGGCGCCGGGTAGCGGGTGTCGAACGCACTGCGACCGAACACGAAGAACTCGACGCCGGCTTCACCGTATTCACGGCAGAAACGGGTGTGGTTGGCCGCGCCTTCATCGCCGAACTGTGCCACTGCCGGCAAAGCGGCGTGGTGAGCGAAGTGCTTCTGGTCAGCGAACATCGCCCCCAGCACGCGGCTGGTGGTCGGGTGTTCGATGCTGCGGTGGTATTTGCAGTTGAGGTTGGCGGCAGTGAAATGCACTCGACCGTCGGCAGTGTCGGCACTCGGGCTGACTGTGGCGGCGTTGGCCACCCACATGCTCGACGCCGAGCAACTGGCGACCAGCAATGGCATCGCATCTTTGGCGGCTTGTTCGATCACTTGCGCGTCGGTGCCGCTGAAACCCAAGCGGCGCAGGGCGGCGACGTCAGGACGTTCCTGGGGTGCCAGAACGCCTTGCTGGAAGCCCATTTCCATCAGCGCTTTCATTTTCGCCAAGCCTTGCAGCGCGGCTTCCTTCGGATTCGAAGACTGCTGGCTGTTGCTCTGGGAAGCGACGTTGCCGTAGGACAAACCGCCGTAGTTATGGGTCGGCCCCACTAGACCGTCAAAATTGACTTCATAGGATTTCATCAGCGAGGGCTCCACGAGAATCTGTTGTTATAGGCATCTGGTAACTGTTCAGTAAGAGCGAGTCGCGGCCTTCGCGGGCAAGCCTCGCTCCTACAGGTTTTGTGTCGTCCGCATGATCGGCACACACCACAAATCCCGTAGGAGCGAGGCTTGCCCGCGAATGGCCGTTACGCCATTCGCACGCCGGGCGTCAACGAGGCAGGCAACACCAGGCTCGGCGTTTCCAGCGAGGCCACCGGGTACGCGCAGTAATCCGCGGCGTAGTAGGCGCTGGCGCGGTGGTTGCCCGAGGCGCCGACGCCGCCGAATGGCGCGCTGCTTGCGGCACCGGTCAGTTGCTTGTTCCAGTTGACGATGCCGGCACGGCTTTCCAGCCAGAACTGCTGATAACGCGCTTCGGAATCCGACAGCAACCCGGCCGCCAAGCCATAGTCGGTGTCGTTGGCTTCAGCGATCGCCGCTTCAAAATCAGCGTAGCGGATCACTTGCAGCAGCGGACCGAACAGCTCTTCGTCAGGACGATCGGCGACTGCCGTCACGTCCAGAATGCCTGGGGTCAGCAACGCGGCTTGTGCCTGAGGTTGAGTCATTTCCAGCAGCGCCACGGCGCCATTGGCCAGAAAGTGTTCTTGCGCATCCATCAGCGCTTTGGCCGCGCCGAGGGAAATCACCGAGCCCATGAACGGTGCCGGTTGCTGATCAAATGCACCCACTTCAATCGTCGCACTGACCGCCACCAGACGCGCCAGCAACGTGTCGCCCCAGGCGCCTTGCGGCACCAGCAAGCGACGGGCACAGGTGCAACGTTGGCCAGCGGAAATGAATGCCGACTGGATGATGGTGTAAACGGCAGCATCGAGATCTGCAACCTGATCAACCACCAGCGGGTTGTTACCGCCCATCTCCAGCGCGAGGATCTTGTCCGGGCGACCGGCGAATTGCTGGTGCAGGTGATTGCCGGTGCGGCTGGAACCAGTGAAGAACAAACCGTCGATGCCCGAGTTCGCCGCCAGGGCGATACCGGTTTCGCGAGCGCCTTGCAGCAGGTTCAACACGCCCGCCGGCAGGCCGGCTTCGATCCAGCATTTAACCGTGAGCTCGGCGACTTTCGGGGTCAGTTCGCTTGGCTTGAACAGCACGCTGTTACCGGCCAGCAGCGCCGGCACGATGTGCCCGTTCGGCAAATGACCCGGGAAGTTGTAAGGCCCGAACACCGCCACCACGCCATGTGGCTTGTGGCGCAGCACGGCGGTGGCGTCGCCCAGCGGGCCGCTCTTCTCGCCGGTACGCTCGCGGTAGCTCTGCACCGAGATCGCAATCTTGTTGACCATGCTGGTCACTTCGGTCGCCGCTTCCCACAATGGTTTACCGGTTTCCTCACCAATGGTGCGGGCCAGTTCGTCAGCGTGGTTCTTCAGCGCGGCGGCAAAGGCTTCAAGCACAGCAATGCGTTCTTCCAGGGTACGACGGGCCCAGCCCGGGAACGCCTGACGTGCAGCCTGCACGGCCGACTCGACCTGAGCGGTAGTAGCGCCTTCGCCGGTCCACAGCACTTGCTGGGTCACCGGGTTCAGCGACTGGAACGCTTCGCCCTGACCGGCCAGCCATTCACCTGCGATGTATAGCGAATTCATTATTTCGACTCCCTGGCAGCAGACAACGGAACGGCGCGCACTTGATCGCCGGCGTTGAGTTGAAGACGTTTGGCGGTCAGCGGATCGACGACCAACGTGCCGGCGGCGAAGCGTGCTGGCGCGGCAGTGATCCGGCAGTCTTCACGCTTGCGGTTGTGAACCAGGAACGGTGTAGCGTCGTCACCCGGCGTGCCGATGGCCAACACCAGCGCCTGGCTGTCGCGAACGGCGCGGATCTTGCCGGTTTCGCACTCGACCGCTGGGCCGGCGTCGAAGATGTCGACATAGCCTTGATAACTGAAACCTTCGCTCTTGAGCATGGCCAGCGCCGGCTCGGTGTCCGGGTGGACCTGGCCGATGACATTGCGCGCGTCTGGCGACAGGAAGCAGGTGTACAGCGGGAATTTGGGCATCAGTTCGGCGATGAACGCCTTGTTGCCCACGCCCGTCAGGTAGTCGGCCTGGCTGAATTCCATCTTGAAGAAGTGGCGGCCCAGGCTTTCCCAGAATGGCGAGCGCCCGGCTTCGTCGGACACGCCGCGCATCTCGGCAATGATCTTGTTGCCAAACAGCTGTGAGAACTCGGCGATGAACAGCATCCGCGCCTTGGCCAGCATGCGGCCGTTGAGGCCCGTGCGGTAATCGGCGTGGAGGAACAGCGAGCACAATTCGGAGTTGCCGGTCAGGTCGTTGGCCAGGAACAGCGTCGGGATCTCGCGGTAAATGTTCAGCTCTTGCGAGGCGCTGACGGTCAGGCCAACCCGGAAGTTGTACCAAGGCTCACGCAGGCCGACGGCGCCGGCAATGGCGGAAATGCCCACCACGCGGCCGTCATCGTCTTCGAGTACGAACAGGTAGTCCGCATCGCCCCGCCCGGCTTCGCCGCGGAAGGTCTTCTCGGCCCAGCCGACCCGATGGGCCAGACGTTCTTCGTTGGCCGGCAAAGTGGTCAGGCCGGTGCCGGTGCTGCGGGCCAGGTCGATCAGAGCGGGTAAATCGCTGCTGCGTACGGGACGAACGATCATGCTATCTCCTCAAACGGGCCGCTGACGCCACCCGTGAAACTTCGCTGCTTTCCAGACATTTCTATCCAGGAATTAAAGCAGGCGTTAAACCGCCACCAGGCGCACGCTCGCACCTTCACCGACGCCCAGGGCTTCGGCCGCTTCCAGATCCAGGGTCACTGGCTTGCCCGGCGCGTAATCGAGCTCAAGCAACACGGCGCGGTAATCCTGCAACTGGGCGTTGGCCACCAGGTACTGACGACCGGCGCCTTTGACCGGCTCGCCGATTTTCACCGGTACTACACGGCTCTGGGCGATCGAACGGATCCCCGAGACGCGGGCATGCAACGTCGGGCCACCGTCGAAAATGTCGATGTAGTGATCGGTCTCGAAGCCTTCGCGCATCAGGATGTCGAAGGTGATCTGCGCCCGTGGATGCACCTGGCCCATCGCTTCTTGCGCGGAGTCCGGCAGCAACGGCACGTAAATCGGGTAATGCGGCATCAATTCAGCGAGGAACGTCCGGCTCTTCAGACCGCACAGGCGCTCGGCCGCGGCGTAGTTGAGGTCGAAGAAGTTGCGACCGATGGCATCCCAGAACGGCGAGTCGCCATTTTCGTCGCTGTAACCGACGATCTCGGTCACCACGGAATCGGCAAAACGCTCCGGATGGCTGGCGACGAACAGCAGACGACCACGGGAATTGAGCTCTGCCCAAGGCGAACCCACCAGCTCGCGCTGCACGTAGAAACTGGTCAGCAAGCTGTTGCCGGTCAGGTCGTGGCACTGCGAAAGCACGTGAATCTTGTTATGAATCTTCAGCTCGCGGGAGGCGTGCACGAAGGTTTCATTACGGAAGCTGTAGAACGGCTCGGAATAACCGGCGGAGGCAACGATGGCCGAACAACCGACCAATTTGCCGGTGACCGAGTCTTCGAGGACGAAGAAGTAGCTCTCTTCACCGTTGAAGCTGACCTCAGCAGAAAACGACGCTTCGCTTGCCGCGATCTTGTCGCTCAGGCGTTCAACGTCATCCGGCAAGGAAGTGACACCAATCGGGCTGTCCGCAGCCAGACGCTGTACCTCGCCCAGATCAGCCATTTGCGCGGGGCGCATCACCAGCATGGTGTCACTCCTTTCTCGTAACTCTTTTGGGGAAAATAAGCCGAACCCTTGTAGGAGCGAAGCTTGCTCGCGAAGGCGGTGTGTCAGCCGATGATGATGGTGGCTGACACGACCCCTTCGCGGGCAAGCATCGCTCCTACAGAAAAGCGGGTCCGGCATGAAAATTGGGTTCGGCGCCTGAAATGTCAGGCGTCGAAGGGTCTATCAGGCTTGCGTCAGCTTGGCCACGGCGCGTTCGAAACGATCCAGGCCCTGATCGATGTCTGCGTCTTCAACCACCAGGCTTGGCGCGAAACGCACCACGTCCGGGCCGGCCTGCAGAATCATCAGGCCTTCACGCTCGGCGGCGTTGAAGATGTCCTTGGCCTTGCCTTTCCAGGCATCGCTCAGCACACAACCAATCAACAGGCCCATACCGCGGACCTTGGTGAAGATGGCGTATTTCTCGCCGATCTGCTCCAGGCGAGCCTTGAACTTGTCGTGCTTGGCATTCACCCCGGCCAGCACCTCAGGAGTGTTGATCACGTCGATCACGGCTTCAGCGACAGCGCACGCCAGCGGGTTGCCGCCGTAGGTGGTGCCGTGAGTGCCGACGACCAGGTGTTTGGCCAGGTCTTCGGTGGTCAGCATCGCCGCGATCGGGAAACCGCCGCCCAGGCTCTTGGCGCTGGTCAGGATGTCCGGGACCACGCCGTAATGCTGGTAGGCGAACAAATGGCCGGTGCGACCCATGCCGGTCTGCACTTCGTCGAAGATCAGCAGCGCGTTGTGCGCGGTGCACAGGTCGCGGGCACCTTGCAGGTACTCAAGTTCGGCCGGGATGACACCACTTTCGCCCTGAATCGGCTCCAGCACCACGGCGCAGGTCTTGTCGGAAATGGCGGCTTTCAAAGCGGCCAGATCGTTGTACGGCACGTGGGAGATACCGGTGATCTTCGGACCGAAGCCATCGGAATACTTCGACTGGCCACCGACGTTCACGGTGAACAGGGTACGACCGTGGAAGCTGTTGAGCGCGGCGATGATTTCGTACTTCTCGCTGCCGAAACGATCGAAGCCGACGCGACGGGCCAGCTTGAAGGCGGCCTCGTTGGCTTCGGCGCCGGAGTTGCAGAAGAAGGCGCGCTCGGCAAAGGTGGCGTTGATCAGCTTATGCGCCAGGCGCAAGGCCGGCTCATTGGTGAACACGTTGGACACGTGCCACAGCTTGTTTGCCTGCTCGGTCAAGGCACCGACCAGCGCCGGGTGCGCATGGCCCAATACGTTAACGGCAATCCCGCCGGCGAAGTCGATCAGCTCGCGGCCAGACTGGTCCCAGACACGGGAACCGGCACCACGCACAGGAATGAAGGCGGCGGGCGCGTAGTTGGGAACCATTACCTGGTCGAAATCGGCGCGTTCTACCGCAGCGTGCTCAACGGACATCGGAGTCTCCTGATGAGGAACACTCGCCGGAAACTGGCGAGCGATGGGGGGATTGTAAGGACAGTTTTCAGCCCGGCCTTGCCGCCAAGCGACAACTTCTTATAGCGCAAACCCCGGTTTTCCCCGGGTTTACGGCAATGCGACATATAGGGTCGCAAAGGCGCAGTTTAAACCGCCAGCACAGGTTATAGGCAGGCTTGTGGAACGGTGCGGTAAATATGTACCGCACGGAACGAATCATCGTCTGTTTTGCTGGCGACTCATCCAAACGCTAAGGGAATAGCGCATGAGTCGACACGAAAACGATCGTCCTTCTAATGCTGCCGGCAGTGAATCTGCCACGCAGCCGGACGATCACTACCATCACCTGTTCAACAATTTGCCGGCTTGGGTTTTAGAAGCATCGTCCGGCACCCGCAGTGCCCTGAAAAACGCCAAGCTTACGAAGTCGAGCGGGCATAGCACTGCGACATCTCTGCAACACCAGTCGCTGAAAAAGCTCAGTCAGGAACACTGGACCCATCGAAATTACCTGGACGCAACGCTGTCGAAACTGCAAGGCGCACGAGCCTTTGCCGAACCACTGCTGAGCGCCGCCCTGAAAACCCGGTTTGATCTGGAACTGGACGTTAAAACCACTTTCCTGCGCCTGTACATCCCACAAACCGTGCCTTGGTTCGGGATCAAGACCGGCGCCGCGCGCACCTGGACCGTGTCGCTGCTCGACGCCGTCCTGCATAACTTTCAGGAATCGGAAACGGCGTCTGATGCTTACGAGTCCGCCTCGACGTTCATTACCGAACCGTCGCCCACAGGGCAGTTCGATACGCTGCCCGCGGTCAAACAGAAGCTTACCGTCGCGGCCTTTGCGCGGCTGTGCCGGGAACTGGATATCGGCGCCCGGTACAACACGTACCTCAAAGACAATCTGGGACTGACCAACCCGGTCGCCGGTGCGGTGGTGAGATCGAAGGTAATCAGCTCGCACAAAGCGGCACTCAAAGCTGCGCTGCAAATGGCTTATATCCGCAAGGACATTCCAGAGGATGCCCATCTCTCGATCCTGCGCATTCTGGAAGGACGTTCGGGTGCGCGACTGGATGGCCAGCCGCTGTACGGTCATGACCTGACCCTAATGTCCTCCTCTCTGACCGGGATTGTCATTTTCGCAGCGAGCCTAGAGCGCGCACGCAAGGGAACACGGATCATCGCCTACATTCCCGACGATCCAGAGCATCCGCTCAAGGAATACCCGAACACCCTGGCGTTCATGACCGAACTGACCCGAAAGCTGCGCACGTCTGCTTATCAGACGTTCTTCAGCCGCTTCGTCGAACACGAGGAAAGGGGCCATTTCTTCGCTGATCTCAACCGTCGTCTCCAGAGCGTGACCTGGCATCAACACAAGCGTGGCGACCCACTGCCGAGCTGGCGCGAAACGCCCGTCGACAGGCCCAATCTGCGGTTTTCGATGACGCCGTTCAGCGCGGACCTGTGGAATCATCTTTATCAGCGACAGCTGAACAAGATCCTCAACGATGCAAGTACGCTTGCCGTTTCCACCGCCGCTGCCGACCGAAACGCGCGATGGGCCTTGTGGGACGCCTTCAGCAAAGTGGCTTCCACACTCCTTGAAATCGCGACGTTCGTTGCATTGCCGTTCGTCCCGTTTCTCGGCGAATTGATGCTGGGCTACATGGCTTACCAGTTACTCGACGAAACCTTCGAAGGCATTGTGGATTTGGCCGAAGGGCTGAAAACAGAAGCTTTCGGGCATCTGATGACGTTTGTCGAAACAGTGGTTGAGGTGGGCACATTCGCGGTCGGCGGCGCTATCGCTGCCGGCGCCTTTAGCCGCCTGCTTTCGCGCGAAGCTGTCGCGCTGGTCGACCCGCTCAAACCCGTCGCAACGTCAGATGGGAAAACCCGCTACTGGAAGCCGGATCTCACACCTTACGAACAGGCACACAAGCTGCCCGAAGGCGCAAAACCCGATCAGCATGGCCTCTATCACCACGGGGGCAAGATGCTGCTGCCGCTGGAAGGAAAACTGTACGCCGTGAAATCCGATGGCACCTCGGGCGCGTTTCAGATTGAGCATCCGACCCGGGCCGATGCTTACCAGCCGTCTCTGCTGCATAACAATCACGGTGCCTGGCACACAGAAATGGAACAGCCGCTGAACTGGGACCGGGAAACGGTCATGCGTCGTCTCGGCCAGGGTGTCGAGTCGTTCAGCGGCGCCGAGCGCGAACAGATCCTGCGGGTCAGCGGTTTCCACGACAATGCCGTGCGCGAAATGCATGTCGAGCATTATCGCCCGCCTTCGTTGCTGACCGACACGATCAAACGCTTCAGGATCAATCGGGACATTGAAACCTTTATCGAGCAGATCGGCAGTGATCAACCCGAGCACTATCGAAAGGCTGACACGGCCCTGCAACATCAACTCCTGAGCGGTTACGACGACTGGCCTGTCGACACCCCCATGCCGACACCGCAAGCCCAAACGCCAGCCTTCAGACAACGGACCGTCGAACTCGCCCGGAACCACCAAAAATCGCTGTTCGATTTGCGTTATCGAGCAGAGGAAAAAACCAACGATCCGCGGGTTCAGCGACTGCTCGACGACGTGCCGGGGTTACCGAGCGATATCGCCCAGGAACTGGTGAGCAATGCCTGCGGCACTGAATTAAAACAGCTGCACAACGGCAGCACGCCCCAGCGACTCAAGGACGCGGCACTGAAAGCCATGGAGGCCGTGCGTGCAACCCGAGCCTGTGAAGGTTTTTATTCCGAAGCGCTGGACAACACCGACACCCACCGACTGGCCTTGCATAGCCTGAACTCACTGCCCGGTTTGCCAGCCGAGCTGCGTCTCGAAGTGAGGGATTACTCTGCCGAGGGGGCCGTGCGCGACAGCATTGGCCTGCCCAATGCGCCAATGCTAAAAACACTGGTTCGCGCTGAAGACGGGACTTACCAGGTTCACCCAGACAATGAATCGACGTCCGGTGATTTTTACCACGCCCTGTTCCAGGCGCTGCCGGATGCACAGCGCAATAAGCTGAACCCTTCGATCACAGACGCCCGGGCACTTAAACAGCGCATCGCCGAACACGCGCTGGAGCAACCGGCATTACGCACGCTGTTCGCAAAAAATCCCCGTCGAAAACCGTTTTATGACCCCACCACCATGCGCCTGCCCGGTGGTACGCAGGGTTACAGTCGAGTCAACCGCGAGACACCTACGCTCAACGATCGGGTTCGCGAGGTTTACCCCAACCTGCCTCAAGAGGAAATGCAGTCCTTTGTCCAGGCGCTGCAACTTCATCCCGATGGCGCTCGCGTAGAACTTTCACGCTTGAGCAGGGAGTTGGCCCGACTGCATAAGGATCTGCACGCGTGGGTAAATGACGCACCCACTGTTCATCCTGAAACCGGCCGCCCACTCAGCGAGCTGGATCAACAGGCCGAGAGAAACAATCGCCGATTGCTGGCTCAGGAAATCCAGCGCAGCTGGCGGCGGCAGTCCGACCGGGACTTCGACACGCCGGATGGGATTAGCCGGTACACGCTCAGGTTTGCAGAGCCGATCGTCGGTGACTTGCCATCATTGAGTGCCGATTTCAGTCACGTATCGCTGCTGTCCCTGGAAGGCAATCGTGCCGCGCAGGGTATTCCGGGTTTTCTACAGGGCTTCAGTGGACTACGCCGTCTGGAATTACGCCGCTTCTCCCTGGCCACCCTCCCCGACGCCGTTAGCCGAATGCCAGACCTTCGTGCCTTAGTGTTAAGCGATTGCGGCATCAGGGTCGACGCGGCCACGTGGTCGAAACTGACGTCATTGAACAAGCTGAGCATGCTGGACCTGTACAAGAATCCGTTTGAAACCCTGCCGCGCATCGACACGATGAGCGAGCTGGCGCATCTGGATCTGAGCGACACCCACCTGACAGAGATTCCGGCCAGCGTTCTGCAACACCCAAAGCTCGACGCCCTCCTGCTGATGAACAACCGCATCAGCGAGTTGCCTGCCGGGTTATTCGAGAGCTCGCTGTACGAAAAGCGCGGCGTACACCTCACGCACAATCCGCTTTCGATCAGGTCTCGGGAACTGATCAAGCAACACCACTTCGAGACCGCTTATGACATGGGCGTCTATGCCCCCGAGGCAGATATTGATCGCGTCAAGGCGTTGTACCCCGGCATGGAAGTCGAACAGGCCAGCGAGTTCGTGTATGAGTTGCCGGGAACGCTGGAGGATGGCCGCACCTATCTGACGCGCCTTGAGGAAGAGCTCACCCAACTGCGAAATGATCTGTCTGCCTGGACCGCCGACATTCCGGACCGGCATCCCGATACCGGCGAACTTTTCAGCGCCGACCAACTGTTTGCCGAGCAAGCCAACCGTGACGAATTCAAGCAGGCGCTTGAGAAGTGCTGGCAGCATGAGTCCGAACTGGATGATTTCAATGAATCGCTTGAGCCGACTTTCGAACTCACTGTCCGCCCGGTCATCAATGGAGAACTGCCGACCCTGAGTGCGGGCTTCAGGCATGTTTCCGCACTGGAGGTCCGCAGTGCCGATGGCGTAACGCGCATCGGGCGTTTCCTCGAGTCCTTTCCCAACCTCAAAAGCCTGAGGCTGCGCGGATGTGAACTTGGCAACATTCCCGACGCGGTGTTCAAGATGGGACGTCTGCGCTCACTGTCGCTTCCCGATTGCCGGGTCAGTCTGTCAGCAGAGACGGCAAACGCATTGGCTGGAATGGAGCAGCTTGATTACCTCGACCTGGGCTTCAACCCACTGGGGCGCACCCCTGATCTGAGTCAGACGCCGGAGCTCTCGACGATCCTGCTCAACGACACCGGCATCACGCAACTACCGGACGGTCTGTTCCAACTGACTGACCTGGACTGGGCAGACCTGAGCACGAATGCAATCACCGAGGTGCCCAGTGACCTGATGGAGCTGCCCGCTGAAACTGCAGAGAACATCACGTTGAGAGGCAACCCGTTTACCGAGGAAAGCCTGTTACGGCTGATCAGTTACTTCGAACACACAGGGGCTGACTTTGGCGTAGAAGAAGTGATCAACCGAGGTGAAATGCAGGTTTCCACCTCTGAGGGCTCCGAGATCGACGAGTAATTCAGCCGCGCTCGGACGGCACCGACGACAATTCAAATGGACTGCTGCTGCGCCGCTGGTTGCGATCTTCCCGCGGCGTGGCGCCGAAGAAGTTGCGGTAGGCGCTGGAGAAATGCGGCCCCGAGGAGAAGCCACACGACAGGCCGATCTGGATGATCGACTTGCTGGTTTGCATCAACATCTGCCGGGCCTTGTTCAGGCGCAGTTCCAGGTAGTACTGGCTCGGCACTCGGTTGAGGTATTGCTTGAAGATCCGCTCCAGCTGTCGACGGGATACGCACACGTGCTGGGCGATTTCGTCGGTGGTCAGCGGCTCTTCGATGTTGGCTTCCATCAGCAACACCGCTTGGGTGAGCTTCGGATGGCTGGAGCCCAGGCGGTTCTGCAACGGAATGCGTTGACGTTCGCCGCCCTCACGGATGCGCTCGACCACCAGTTCTTCCGACACAGCGCCGGCCAGTTCGGCACCGTGATCACGGGCCAGCACCGCCAGCAACAGATCGAGTACCGACAGGCCGCCGCACGCGGTCAGGCGATCGCGATCCCAATCGAACAGATGGCTGGTGGCGATGACTTTCGGGAAGCGCTCGGCGAAATCGTCCTGCCAACGCCAATGCACGGCAGCGCGGTAACCGTCGAGCAAACCCAATTGCGCCAACGGGTAGACACCGGCGGACAAAGCACCGATCACACAACCGGCTCGCACCAGCTGCTTCAGCGAACTGCTGAGCGCCGGCGCGAGGGTGGTCGGCGGCTCATCGGCGAGCAGAAACAGCTTCTGGAAGTTTTCGAGCTTGCCGGCCCACGGCTCACCCGGCAATTGCCAGGCGCCTTCGGTCGGCGGTTCGGCCTGCAAAAACGACAGTTCGTAGACAACGTCCGGATGCACACGCTGGGCAACACGCAAGGCCTCCTCAGCCAGCGCAAGCGTCAGTGCTTTAGTGCTGGGCCAAATCAGGAAACCAATTCGATGGGCAGTCATGGCGGGCAATCCGAAACGAAAACAGTGATGAAGGCATGGGCCAATGCTAGCCCGTAAATGAACACAAATCTCAAAACCAGCAGAGATCCCCTGTAGGAGCGAGGCTTGCCCGCGAAAGCGGTGGTTCAGACAGCAATGATGTTGACTGAACCACCGCTTTCGCGGGCAAGCCTCGCTCCTACAGGGGGTCGGGGCCAGCCTTTAGCTTGCGAAGCATGCACTATCCCGGTGCGCAACGGGAGTTCGGTTTACTTCAGGCTGCCCGAGAGGAATTGTTGCAAACGTTCAGACTGTGGATTGACCAGCACCTCACGCGGGTTGCCGCTTTCTTCGACGACACCTTTGTGCAGGAACACCAGCTGGTTCGACACTTCACGGGCGAAGCCCATTTCGTGCGTGACCACCACCATGGTCCGGCCTTCCAGCGCCAGGGACTGCATGACTTTCAGCACGTCGCCGACCAGTTCCGGGTCGAGCGCCGAGGTCGGTTCGTCGAACAGCATCACCTCAGGTTCCATCGCCAGCGCACGGGCAATCGCGACACGCTGTTGTTCGCCGCCGGACATGTGGCCCGGGTAAGCATCTTTACGATGAGCCACGCCGACCTTGTTCAGGTAGTGCTCGGCCTTCTCGCGGGCTTCGGCCTTGGACATGCCGAGTACGTGGACCGGCGCTTCCATGATGTTTTCCAGCGCGGTCATGTGCGACCACAGGTTGAAATGCTGGAACACCATCGACAGGCGCGAACGCATGCGTTGCAGCTGTTTCGGGTCGGCCGCCTTCAGCGCGCCGTCCTTGTTGGCGACCAGCTTCAACTCTTCGTTGTTGAGCAGAATCTTGCCCGCGTGTGGCTGCTCCAGCAGATTGATGCAGCGCAGGAAAGTACTTTTGCCGGAGCCACTGGAGCCGATGATGCTGATCACATCGCCAGCCGCCGCTTTCAGGGACACGCCCTTGAGCACTTCGTGACTGCCATAGCGTTTATGCAGGTCTTGGACTTCAAGTTTGTACATGCGGTCGGTTCTCACAAAAACAGTCAGTCAGTCGTTGAGCAAGCGCCCGTGACGCAGCGCTTCGCGCCCCGCCACCTTGGCCAGCCAGAAACCGGGTTGGGCATAACGCAGCCGTTCAATGGCAAACAGCACCCCGGACGTACCAGCACACACCGTGCTGACCCGATCCGATAACGGATCGATCACTTCGAAAATCTCGTCGCCGGCTTCGATCCATTCACCGGGTTTACGCAAATAACTGATCACGCCAGGGTGCGGCGCGAACAGCAATTCAGTGCCTTCGAATGGCAGGCCTTCGCACGCGTCCTGGGCAGGTTTTGGCCATTCGCCGCTGATCAAGCCTTGTTCGGCGAGGAACGCCAGAATGCCTTCGGCGTAAGCACAGGCTTCGGCGCGACCGGTATCGGCCTGACCACCTAATTCAATAGTAGTCGCCAGGCAGGCCAGGGGAATCTGCGCATCAGGAAACAGACGCGACAGTCGCAACCACGGCAGCGAACAGGCTTCGTCAAAGGAGCTGCCGCCGGAATCTTCCGCCAGCAGACCCACTTTCACATTCAGGTGCGCGGCGAGCGAACGCCACTGCGGCCAGTGCTGCGGCAAGGCGTACATGTGCAGCGCCGCTTCGCAATCGCAGTGCAGATCCAGGACGACATCGGCGGTGCAGGCATGGCTGAGCAAAATGCGCTGCATGCCTTGCAACTGACTCGCAGCCGGCGGCAACGCGGCCAGCGCATCGCTCATGGCCTGACGGATCAGCTGAATATTGGCGTGAGTATCATCGCCCAGGCGCCCTTCCAGCGCTGCGGCCACTGGCGCGCTCAGTTCGACGAAATCACGGTTGAAGTTCTTGCCGCTGCCCGCTTCGAAACGACCTTGATGGCTGCCCTGAAGCAATTGACCCAAGCCCAGCGGATTGGCCACCGGCACCAGTTCGATCACACCGTTCAGCAAGCCTTGGGCTTCGAGTTCGGTCAGGCGCTTTTTCAGCTCCCAGGCCGTGCGCATGCCCGGCAATTCATCGGCGTGCAGGCTGGCCTGGATGTAAGCCTTGCGCCCGCCACTGCGCTCCCTATTGCCGAAACAGAACACCGAAATCTGGCGTTCGCTGCCCAGGTGGCTCCACGGCAATGAATGATCGATGCGTTCCATATCAGTGCTTCCGCGGGGCCAGATAGCCCAGCCAGCGGCGCTCGGCCAGTTTGAACAGCTTCACCAGAATGAAGGTCAGGCACAGGTAGAACACACCCGCCGTGATGTACGCCTCGAACGGCAAGTAGAACTGAGCGTTGACCGTACGCGCGGCACCGGTGATGTCGATCAGGGTCACGATGGACGCCAGACTGGTGGTCTGCAGCATCATGATCACTTCGTTGCTGTACTGCGGCAGCGCCCGACGCAGGGCCGACGGCAGCAGGATGCGCTGGTACATTTTGTAGCGCGACATGCCCATCGCCTTGGCGGCTTCGATCTCGCCGTTCGGTGTAGCCCGCAAGCTGCCGGCGATGATTTCCGCGGTGTAGGCGCTGGTGTTGATCGCGAAGGCCAGGCACGCACAGAACGTCGCGCTGGACAGCCACGGCCAAAAGACGCTTTCACGCACCGCTTCGAACTGCGCCAGACCGTAGTAGATCAAAAACAGCTGCACCAGCATCGGCGTGCCGCGGATCACGTAGGTGAAGAGCCAAGCCGTCAAATTGACGACTGCATTCTTGGAGACGCGCATCAAACCCAGCGGCAAGGCGCACAGCAGGCCGAAAAACAGCGACAGCGCGAGCAATTTGAGGGTGGTCAGCAAACCGCCGAAGTACAGCGGCAAGGCCTCCCAAATGACGTTGTAGTCGAAGATCATAGATCAGCCGCCCTTACGCCTACCGAGTAGCGCTTCTCAAGGTGACGCAATGCCAGCAACGAGACACTGGTGATGACCAGGTACATCGCCGCCACTGCGAGGAAGAAGGTGAAAGGCTCGCGGGTAGCATCTGCCGCCTGCTTGGCCTTGAACATCATGTCTTGCAGACCCACCACCGAAATCAGCGCGGTGGCCTTGGTCAGTACCAGCCAATTGTTGGTGAAACCCGGAATCGCCAGGCGAATCATCTGCGGCACCAACACCCGGAAGAACACTTGAAAACTGCTCATGCCGTACGCCATGCCGGCTTCTGCCTGACCTTTCGGGATTGCCATGAAGGCGCCACGGAAGGTTTCCGACAGGTACGCACCGAAGATGAAGCCCAGGGTGCCGATACCGGCGGCCAACGGGTTCAGGTCGATGTAGTCGTCAAAACCGAGCAGCGGCGCGACACGGTTGAGCAGGTCCTGACCGCCGTAGAAAATCAGCAGAATCAGCACCAGGTCGGGAATACCGCGGATCACCGTGGAATACAGGTCGCCCAGCCAGGCCAGCCAGCGAATCGGGGACAGACGCAGCGCGACGCCGATCAGACCCAGAAAAATGGCCAAGACCATGGACGACAAGGCGAGCTGAAGCGTCAGCCATGCGCCATCGAGGATGACAGCCCCGTAGCCTTTCAACATGATTCAGGTCCTCGAAAGTTGGGATGAAAAAATGGCGCAAACCTCAGAGATCCTGTTGCTTGCGCCATTTCGGACTTGTCGCCGGGACTGTTACTTGCCGTAGATATCGAAGGCGAAGTATTTGTCCTGGATTTGCTTGTACTTGCCGTTCTCGCGAATGGCAGTGATCGCGGTGTTGATCTTGTCTTTCAGCGCGTCACCCTTGCGAACCGCGATACCCACGCCGTCGCCGAAGTATTTGACGTCGGTGAAGGCCGGGCCAACGAAGGCGAAACCTTTGCCGGCGTCGGTTTTCAGGAAACCGTCATCCAGCAGCGTAGCGTCTGCCACGGTGCCGTCGAGGCGGCCAGCGGCCACGTCGAGGTAAATTTCGTTCTGCGAACCGTACGGCTTGATCTCGGCACCCAGCGGGGCCAGGACTTCGCGGGCGAAACGCTCGTGGATCGAACCACGTTGCACGCCGATGTTCTTGCCCTTCAGTTCAGCCAGGCCTTCGCTGACTTGAGTGCCCGCCTTCATGACCAGGCGTGCCGGGGTGTTGTAGTACTTGTTGGTGAAGTCCACGGACTTCTTGCGGTCTTCAGTGATCGACATGGACGACAGGATCGCGTCGATCTTGCGCACTTTAAGCGCCGGGATCAGACCGTCGAACTCTTGCTCGACCCACACGCACTTGACCTTCATCTCTTCGCACAGGGCGTTGCCGATGTCGTAGTCGAAACCAACGATGCTGCCGTCCGGTGCTTTGGAAGCAAACGGAGGGTAAGCCGCTTCGATACCAATTTTCAGAGGCTTTTCATCGGCGAAGGTTGGCAGGGACAGCACGGACAGTGCCAGGGCGCCGATCAGCACGAGTTTCTTCATGTTGGGACTCCATCGGTAAAGGGCTAAAACGGCAGAGTGAGCGACAGCCCAATATGCGAATGAGTGGAACCGCAAAGCGATGCTGCGTCGTAGGAACCGCGCGCTTTTTTCAACGCGAGCAACAACGAGCGAGTGATCGGCATTCTAACGACAGGCCCGAAGCCGATATTTCTTCAATGCGACAACTAATTACAGAAGCACCGAGAAAGCCGCTTTAGCGCGTTGACAGCCTTGCAAATTCATGCAAGAGCAAAAGACAGTGAACCGATCTATGTTGCAAATTGCGGGCCTATTATTGGCAAACCCTTCTAATCCGGCAAGCACAGCGTTATGTCTTATTTTTTACAGGGGTCGGAGAGGCCCGGGAATGGGGCTATGCGTTTCCCAATGCCCCGTATCGGGATGGGCGGTTACACATTCAGTTACTTGAATGGGGGCGGGTAACAGTGGGAATTGGCCTACGGAAGAAGCCGATAATTATTGGGCGTTGTTTATGGGGTGTCTGACAGTTCGCCTTCGCGGGCAAGCCTCGCTCCTACGGATTGAGTCGATCAAATAATTTGTGAACAACACCAAAACCTGTAGGAGCGAGGCTTGCCCGCGAAGAGGCCAGCACTGCCCACACAAAAACATCAGGCAACAAAAAGCCCCTCCAGGCTCAACACCTGATGGGGCTTCGATGACGCCGAACGCGAATTAAGCGACGTTCATGATCTTGTGTTCATCAATCAAATGCTGCACTACACCCGGATCCGCCAGGGTGGAGATATCCCCCAACCCATCGTATTCGGCGGTAGCAATCTTGCGCAGAATCCGACGCATAATCTTGCCCGAACGGGTTTTCGGCAGCCCCGGCGCCCACTGAATCACATCCGGCGAAGCAATCGGACCAATCTCTTTACGCACCCAGTTTTTCAGTTCCAGACGCAATTGCTCGCTCGGCTCTTCGCCACCGATCAACGTGACGTAGACATAGATGCCCTGCCCCTTGATGTCGTGCGGCACGCCAACCACGGCCGCCTCGGCAACTTTCGGGTGAGCAACCATCGCGCTTTCGATCTCGGCGGTGCCCATGCGGTGGCCGGACACGTTGAGCACGTCGTCCACACGCCCGGTGATCCAGTAGTAACCGTCTTCGTCGCGACGTGCGCCGTCGCCGGTGAAGTACATGCCACGGAAGGTCTTGAAGTAGGTGTCGACGAAGCGGTCATGGTCGCCGTACAGGGTGCGCGCCTGGCCTGGCCACGAATCGAGAATCACCAGGTTGCCCTCGGCAACGCCTTCGAGGATGTTGCCCAGGTTGTCCACCAGCGCCGGCACCACGCCGAAGAACGGACGTGCCGCGGAACCCGGCTTGAGGCCATGAGCGCCCGGCAGTGGGCTCATCATGTTGCCGCCGGTTTCGGTCTGCCACCAGGTATCGACAATCGGGCAACGGGATTGGCCGACGTTCTTGTAGTACCAGTCCCACGCTTCCGGGTTGATCGGCTCACCGACCGAACCCAACAGACGCAGGCTGCTGCCATCGGCGCCTTCAACGGCGGCTTTGCCCGACGCCATCATCGCGCGGATCGCGGTTGGCGCGGTGTAGAGGATGTTGACCTTGTGCTTGTCGACGATCTTCGCCACCCGGGTGATGTCCGGATAGTTCGGCACGCCTTCGAACAGCACCGTGGTCGCGCCGTTGGCCAGCGGCCCATAGACAATATACGTGTGGCCGGTGACCCAGCCGACGTCGGCGGTGCACCAGTAGATTTCGCCCGGGCGGTAGTCGAACACGCGCTCGTGAGTCATGGCGGCGTAAAGCAGATAACCGCCGGTGGTGTGCTGCACGCCTTTAGGCTTGCCGGTGGAACCGGAGGTGTAAAGGATGAACAGCGCTTCTTCGGCGCCCATCTCTTTCGGCGCGCAGACGCTGCCCGCCACGTTCATCAGGTCTTCGTACCAGATGTCGCGATGCTGGTTCCACTTGATGTTGCCACCGGTGCGCTTGCACACGATGACTTTCTGAATGCTGCTGGTTTCCGGATTGGTCAGCGCGTCGTCGACGTTGGTCTTGAGCGGGATCTTCTTGCCGGCACGAATGCCTTCGTCAGCGGTGATCACCACTTTGGATTTGCAGTCGATGATGCGACCGGCCAGGGCTTCCGGCGAGAAACCACCGAAGACGACCGAGTGAATCGCGCCGATCCGGGTGCAAGCCAGCATGGCGACCACGGCTTCGGGAATCATCGGCATATAGATAGTCACCACGTCGCCGCGGTGTACATCCTGGCCGCGCAAGGCGTTGGCGAACTTGCAGACTTGTTCGTGCAGCTCGCGGTAGGTGATGTTGCGGCTTTCGGCAGGATCATCCCCTTCCCAAATGATCGCGACTTGATCGCCGCGCTCGGCCAGATGACGGTCGAGGCAGTTGTAGGAAACGTTCAGGGTGCCGTCGGCGAACCATTTGATGTCGACATGGTGATCGTCGAAGGAGGTCTGCTTCACCGTGGTGAAAGGCTTGATCCAGTCGAGGCGCTTGGCTTGCTCGCGCCAGAATCCGTCCGGGTTGACGACGGACTGCTGGTACATGGCTTTGTAGGTTGCCTCGTCGGTCAGCGTGTTGGCTGCTACCTCGGGACGAACGGGATACAGAGAAGCCGCACTCATCTTTCTTACCTCGGTGGAATAGTTGTTTTTGTATGACCCCAGTTGTAGCCGGGCCGGGCCTATAGAACCATTCGACGATGGTAGTAACAAGCCCCTACAAATTATCGTGATAAGCCTGGAATACGCCGTCTAAACGTACGCAACCCCCTGTAGGAGCGAGCGGTGCGGCGATCCGACTTGACCGCGAAGAACGATAACGCGGTCCACCCGAAAAACCACGTCGTCAAAACCGCAAACAAACGGTTAACACAACCTTATTCGGTGATTGTTACAGAATCTGTCAAAGGTGTTTATCAAAAGCCCACCTATATGAATGCAGACCCCACGCCTAAAATCCGTCTCGCCAACAAGGCAACGTGATTAACCAAGTTACAGCCCCCACGAAGGGCGTTAATCCAAAACTTTTAATCAAGCTCCACACGCAACCCCGAAAAGGTTGCGTGACCCCATTCGACCTCTAAAAGGTAAATCTGAAATGAAAGCTTTATTAGTTCTGGCCCTCTCCAGCCTGTGCGCAACCGCCATGGCAGACGAGGTCCCGACTGATGTCGCACAGCAAAAACCAGCCATCGAGGAATACACTTACTCCACTCACCTGGACATCGCCAAAGTTATCTCCATGAGTGAAGTCCCTAATGTGTGCGAAGTTGTTCCGGTGAAAATGGAATACGACGACTCCCAAGGTCAACGCCACATCCTGCGCTACAGCATCATGGGTAACGGCTGCACCAATGGCTGATCGAGACTGCACCGAGTCAGCCCCTTTCAGCTGATCGCTGATGGTCGATTCCAGCCCGGCTTCGGTCGGGCTCAGTTGTGTTTTGAAGCGGCGAAATCCCTTGCAAACCACAAGATGTAGTGAAAAACGCCGTTTTTGGCTGTTTTTTGAACAAATTTGATTCAGCGTCAAAATTAACGAAAAAAAATCTGTACCGGCCAAAGCCCTGTAATCCCTCGGTTTGCTCCAAAAACCATCACTTTCGGCCACTCCATGAGCCGATTCGCCGCACCACGCCGGCAAAAATTTCCTTATAATGCGGCCTTAAACGGGCCTGCAATATTCCCTTACAGGAACGAAAGCCAGTCTGAAGCCCCGCAGAAGCGTTTGTCGCTCACTGCGCCCATCAGTGGCTCTCAGAACCCCGTACAAAATTATGTTTATTTGCCTGCGTGTACCGCTGCAAAAAACGCTATCCAACGCGGCCAGTACGGCCGTGTGAAAAACAACCAATCAGTTTTCACACGGGCAACTGGCCCTCACGCAGGAGACGACACGTCATGCTGAGCTGGGACGAATTCGACAAAGAAGACAGCGGCGAGACCGTGGTAAAAGGCGCCAACGCCGGCCACGCGACTGAAGCCAACATGGACCGACTCGACACCGCTGGTGGTGTCGCCGCTCAAGAAGCTCGCGCCGTTACCGCGAACGACTCTGCCGCAATCGCCCGTGCCAAAGCTGCCCTGGACAACCTCGACATCGCCGAAGGCCTCGCCGAACTCGAAGGCGCCTCCGCCCGCGTCGCCGTCGACGAAAAGCGCATGATCAACTGCCGCGCCGACCTCAACCAACTCGTACCGTTCAAGTACGACTGGGCCTGGCAGAAATACCTGGACGGCTGCGCAAACCACTGGATGCCGCAAGAAGTCAACATGACCGCCGACATCGCCCTCTGGAAAGACCCGGAAGGCCTGACCGACGACGAACGCCGCATCGTGATGCGCAACCTCGGCTTCTTCTCCACCGCCGACTCCCTGGTTGCCAACAACCTGGTCCTGGCCGTGTACCGCCTGATCACCAACCCGGAATGCCGCCAGTACATCCTGCGCCAGGCCTTCGAAGAGGCGATCCACACCCACGCCTACCAGTACTGCATCGAATCGCTGGCCATGGATGAAGGCGAGATCTTCAACATGTACCACGAGATCCCATCGGTCGCGAAAAAAGCCACCTGGGGCCTCAAATACACCCGCTCGATCTCCGATCCGAAGTTCGAAACCGGCACCGTTGAAACCGACAAAGAGTTGCTGCGCAACCTGATCGCCTACTACTGCGTTCTGGAAGGCATCTTCTTCTACTGCGGCTTCACCCAAATCCTCTCCATGGGCCGCCGCAACAAAATGACCGGCGTCGCCGAGCAGTTCCAATACATCCTGCGCGATGAATCCATGCACCTGAACTTCGGCATCGACGTGATCAACCAGATCAAAATCGAAAACCCACACTTGTGGGATGCCGAGATGAAGGAAGAAGCGAGCCAGATGATTCTGCAGGGGACTCAACTGGAGATTGAATACGCGCGGGACACCATGCCTCGTGGGGTGTTGGGGATGAATGCGGCGATGATGGAGGACTACCTGAAGTTCATCGCGAATCGTCGTCTGTCGCAGATTGGGTTGAAGGAAGAGTATCCGGGGACTACGAATCCGTTCCCTTGGATGAGCGAGATTATGGACTTGAAGAAAGAGAAGAATTTCTTTGAGACTCGGGTTATCGAGTATCAGACTGGTGGGGCGTTGAGCTGGGATTGATTCCTGGCGCTAGCCGCGATTTGACGATTACGAGTTAGAAATCGACAAATCGAAAACCTGAAAGCCCCGATTTTATCGGGGCTTTTTATTGCCTGGAATAATCTTTAACCGACCCTACGCCACTTTATTAAAACTCCTACAGCACCCATATCCCTTTCCTGATTGATGCCCGGTTCATGCACCTCTAAGCTCAATGCAGGTGCCTAAGAAACGCCCAACGTAGAAGCAGAATTGTTCGCACAGATCCTCGGGATGTCGTTAAGACAAATCCGCGTTCCTGTGCAAATAAACTGCTCGTTGGGATTTCTTACATCCTCTACGTCGGGTTAAGGCATTCCCATTTATTCGTAGAGGTATTCGATATGCGCACACAAAAATCGCTCAGATCCTCCGTATCTGCGGAGCGCGATCATGCCTGATCCTTTCATTCCCACGGTCTTCATCCGTCATAACCTCCACCTCAACGCCCTGCTCTTGGAAAACCAACCGTGGTTTTGCGCCCGTGATCTCGGTCGCTTAATGGGTTTCCATTTGAGTGATCGGGTGGTTAGCAAACTGGACGAGGATCAGCGGCATACACTCTTGATTGAGTATCACGGCCAACCTGAGAAGCGGTTGATGCTCAGCGAGTCCGGCGTGTACGCGTTGCTCGTCTATCACTACGTTCCGGGGAATCGGCTGTTGCGCGAGTGGCTGACCCATCAAGTGGTGCCAGCCCTGCGCGATGCAGGGCAGTCAAAGAACTCTGATCAACCAATGTTGAGTTTGCTGGATTGGCCGGAGATGTCGTTGAGCCTGTTGCATTGGCAGGATGAAGGCTGGATTCGGCTGCGGGATATGCCTTATCTGTTGCTCAACCGCACACGGCGGCGGGTCACGGTGGTTAAGCCTTGGTGGCGGAAGGTTGTGGAGGTGTTTCAGTCTTCGAAGCAGCAGGTGGGATAGGTGACGCGCCTGTAGGATCAATCGCAAGACTCGTCGCTATTGTTTGTAGGAATTTTCGTAGACGTCGTAATGGCCACTCAGTATCGTCCGAGGGTTTTCAACCCTCGGCGATTGTATGGACACTCCAAAAGAAAGAACTGGCTGGGATGACCGAGAGCTAGAGGCTTCGGTTGATGCTTACCTAAAGATGCTGAGTCTCGAATTGAGCAATCAACCGATAAAAAAGGCTGACGAGAATCGTCTTTTGCGCGAAGGACCGTTGAGCAAGCGCAGTGCTTCATCGGTTGAGTACCGCATGCAAAACATTTCGGCCGTAATGGCGCAAATGGGTCTGAGACACATAGTTGGCTATGTACCTGCAAAGAACGTCGGCACCGGAATCAGCAGCCGGGTTCGAAAAATACTTGCCGAGAAAAATATCGACCGCTTCCGTCTTACACCCGAGCCAGCGAACCAGCAGGTTACTTATCGGCTGATAGAGGCTGCCCCACCCCATGCTGACGACGTGCCGGAAGGAATTCTGAATCCCACACAGATCAGCACCGCAACGATTAGGTATGCACGGGCGAAGAAGATTTCCGATTGGATATTGAAACAATCCGAAGGTCGCTGCGAAGGATGCAAGCAAAAAGCTCCGTTTCTGCGCTCTGACGGATTGCCTTACCTTGAAGTCCATCATGTTAAGCATTTGGCCAAGAAAGGCTCGGATCGTCCGAAGAACGCCGTGGCGTTATGCCCTAATTGTCATAGACGTTGTCACTACTCAAGCGATAGGGATGAGTTTACTGCTTGGCTTTATGACAACGTCGCACGGCTGAGACGTGAGTAATCGAGCTGAATGCAATTCGTGGCGAGGGAGCTTGCTCCCGTTCGGCTGCGAAGCAGTCGCCATGCAAACAGCTCGATCTACCTGATGCACCGCGTTACCGATTTGGGTCTGCTGCGCAGCCCAGCGGAAGCAAGCTTCCTCGCCACAGTGTGCTGCGTTGCTGCAGAGTTAGCGCTCGATAGATCAGCCGAGTTACTGCCGAAATTCGCGAGCAAGCTCGCTCCCACAGGTTTGGTGTGTCGCCGCAGATTTTGCGGTGTGTTGAAAACAGTCAGTGCAACCCGCCCCGCCTCCCGCTATTAATACCCTTCCCCACTCAAGGACCCGAGCCCGCCATGAAATTCGACCTCGCCTACTGCCTCAGCCTCGACGACAAGCTGTCGATCTATGACGTGCGCGATTTGAATTTCGATGAAACCATGGAGTTCGATTCCGCCAAGGAACACTTCCAATGTCCCAATGACGCCTGCAGGGCGGCCTTCGATGGGTTGAATGTGCTGACCACGTTCAACGCCAAGAACGTGAATTACGTGCGCACCCCGCACTTCAAGAACACGCCCAGCACCCGGCATGTGGCAGATTGTCCTTATGTCAGTCTCAAGGCGTCGGCGTCAGGTGTGGACGCGGACGGTGCGGAAATGGATGACAGCCGCGAGGAGCATTTCCCGTCGGAGTTGTTGCTGACTCGGCGTGAGTATGTGCGAAAGCCGTCGAACCCGGCGGTGGCGGCGGATGTGGTGCGGGACGATCCGAATCCCTCTTCATCGGCCAGTGATGTCGAGCATCCGAGCCGTGAATCGGCGCCGGACAAGACCAGTGTCTTCGCCCACCCGGTGGAGTGTTTTGTGTCGAACTTCGAGGACAAGGAACTGCTCAAGCGCATGCCGCTGAAGATTGGCGAGCACACGGCGCCTTATGGGTCGTTCTTCAAGAAGATTGAGTATCTCCAGGACAACAAGGGGCTGATTTACTGGGGCAAGATCAAGGAGATCAAGGATTACACGCAAAGCTTTCGCATCGATTTCGAGCAGAAGGTCTGGTTCAAGCAGGTGGACGAGGCGAAGAAGAAGCCGTATTCAGTCAACGTTTACCTGAGCAAGAAGTTGATCGAGAACTACCGCAAGCGCAAAGCGTTTCTGGAAGAGATCAAGCATGCCATCGACAGCGAAGCGGAGTTGTATTGCTTCTTTTATGGCGTGACGCCGGAGTTGAAGCAGGTACCAAGCAAGAAAAACCCAGAGCAGACGTTCGGGGTGTTCAGTGCGAATATCGAGAACCTGGATCACTTTATTATTCGTGAGGCGCCGGGGTTGGAGGCGAAGTGAAGGCGTTCAATTCAGGCACATGCTGACCATCACAAGCACCAGCAAACCCACATATACCCGCGCATGTATTCGGTCCGGAATCCGCCCGATCCAAGGGGTGGCCAATCGAATCCCCACCAACGATCCCATCGTCAACACCGCAAACGCCAGCAGATCCACATAGCCGATAAACCAAGGCCCCAGATCAGACGCGGTGAACCCCGCCATCGCCATGTAAGTCAGCGTCCCGGCCAACGCCACCGGCAGGCTTAGCGGATTGGCCATGGACGTCGCCTGACTCATGCTCAGCCCACAACGACGCAACAACGGCACGGTCATGACGCTGCCGCCCACGCCGAGAAACGTCGCGATCGCGCCGATTCCTACGCCACCACCAGACACTTCTGCCCTCCCCAACCGCCGTGGGATTGCGGTGTCGGACGCTGTCAGAAAACCGCGTCTGAACAGGCAATCCGCAATGGTCACGCCCAAGTACGCGATGAAGGCATAACGAATCACCTCGCCACTTACCCACATCGCCGCGACCGCTCCGACGATTGCGCCCAATCCGATAAACCCACCCAACGGCCACAGGTAATGGCGAATGAGATTACCCGCTCGGTGATGTTTTCCCGTGGCGACCAATGCGTTAACGATCATCACGCAGGTCGAAGTCGCCACGGCAATGTGCATCGCCGATTGGCCGATCGGGTCATCGGCACCATGGCTAACCACGAGCATGCGGTAAAGCAATGGCACCACAACAAAGCCACCGCCAAAGCCGAACAACACCGCAGTAACGCCAGTCATGCACCCGAAAAATGCCAGCAAGAGATAAAACATCACGCGTCGTCCATTAATTGAGAGCCGCTGACAATAGAGCGATGCGCCTTGGCCTGCTTCAGCAAGTCAGCCAATAATGTTCGCGTTTACGCCAACTGCTGGAAGCTGCTCAATGCGCAACATTTCGATCAATCTGCTGGATGACACACCGCGCTCAGTGGTGGCGATCGGTACGGATTATTCCCACGGTCACGTGTTGCCCCGTCATACACATCGGCGGGCACAACTCCTGTACGGCGCCACGGGGGTGATGCAGGTCAGCACGCACGACGGCAACTGGGTGGTGCCGCCGCAGCGGGCGGTGTGGATTCCGGCGGGGGTGGCGCATGAGGTGTTGATGCTGGGGGTGAGCACGCGGAGCTTGTACATCGAACCCGGGAGGGTGGATCTGGGGGTTCGTTGCCAGGTGATCAGTGTGTCGCCGTTGATGCGGCACTTGCTGATGGAGGCGGTGGAGATCCCGCTGGCGTATGACGAGGCCGGGCGCGATGGCGCGCTGATCGACTTGCTGCTGCATGAACTGGCGCGCAGTGCTCACTTGCCGTTGCACATTCCTTTACCGGTCGATGCGCGGTTGCTGGGGTTGTGCCAAGGCTTTTTGCAGCGGCCCGATGCACATCAATCGCCGCAGCAATGGGCTGATCAGCTGCACATCAGCCTGCGTACGTTTAATCGGCTGTTCCGTCATCAGACTGGCTTGAGTTTCAGCCAATGGCGCCAGCGGGCCTGCGTGGTGCTGGCCCTGGCGCGGTTGGCGGCGGGGACGCCGGTGACGCGAATTGCACTGGATTTCGGCTATGAAAGCCCAGCGGCATTCTCGACCATGTTTCGCCGCGTGCTGGGGCAGGCACCGTCCGTCTGGATGGAGGGGGCGACATAGCAAAAATCAAAAAATGAGTTTGATCCGGGCGCAAAACAACTGTACAAAACAACAGTACTTTTTGGATTAGCACTCTCGAACCCGGAGAACACCATGGCCTCTCTTGCGATGAAAATCACCCTGGAACGTATCGCCCTTTTCCAATTCACCCCGGCCCACTGCGCCCAGGCCCGAGCGATGCTGGGTTGGAGTGTGGAAGAGCTCTCGGAGGAATCCGGGGTCTCCGTGGACGCCATTCTGCGTTTTGAGGACGAACGCGATGTACTGGATGTCACCCGACTGGCGTTGGCGTATCGGTTTGAATCGGAGGGGTTGGTGTTCTTCCCGGGATTTGCGCCGGGTCGGGGGATGAATATTAAAGGGTCGACGCCTGATCCGGTGGGTCGGGCGGACTATGCGATGGTCGAGTGAGGGGTCAACTGATGAATGGAATCGATGAATGCGACAGGCGCGGCAATCCGTCTTTGGGTGATGCCGATGCGGGGCAGATGAGGGCCAAGGCCGAATACCTCATGAAGATTGGCATGCTGCTCGACACCGGTCAGTTGGGCAAGGCGGAAGCGGCGCAAAGGCTGGGGCTGTCAGCGAGTGAACTGGATGAAATTCTCGATGGGAACGTGCGCGATCTGACCGTGGCGAAGATCGCGGGCCGCTCCATGGCGAGCGACCCGACGGCGGCGGATCAAGCGTTCTGAGGCGTAATTGATCACGCCTCCATGAGTAGGGTGAGATGGCCTCCCTGCCCATGCACGATGCCAGACCCGTATCGCCAACATCACTAGATCCTACTGCTCTTTAAACGCCGGATTCTGGCGTTCTAACGATGCTTGTTCATAGTTGTAAGCCAGCGCCAGCAGTTGAGGTTCACTCCAGCGCTGGCCGAAAAAGAACACAGAGGTCGGCAACTCATCGTTGTTCATGCCCGACGGGACGGTAATGCCAGGGTAGCCAGCCACTGCGGCGCTGAATTGCGAATAGCCATCGGCATCGGCGAACAACGCATCCAGATTATGTTCAGCCAATTGCTCATCAATGGCAGCCTTGAAACTGGCATTGAGGATGCCGAACAACTCAGTTGCCTGCGAGTGGGTCATGTCCAGTTCGTTGATGTCCTTCAGCATCTGCTGCCCGTATCCTTCGGTGCCCGGATTGAGTACGTTGAAGTCGATCAACTGTTGAAGGGTCTGGATCGGCAATCCTTGCCGGCTGACGAGGTACTCGGGCAGTTCATGTTTCATGCCAGCCATGAGGGTGTTGAAGTAGCCATCGATATCCGGCAGTCGTACTTTCAACGGCACCAGGGTAGCGCCTTGCTCTTCCAGTGTGGCCAATGCCATCAGGAACTTAACGCCAGGTTGAAGAACAGAGCCGTTCGTACCGACGTACTCGGTCGGGTAACCGATTCTTTTGCCTTTCAATGTATCCGTGGCGAGCAGCGTGGTGTAGTCGACTCCCATCGGAGCATCGCCGGTTGCGGCATCCGTGACATCGGCGCCTTGCAGGGCATTGAACATCAGTGCGGCGTCACGAACGGTGCGCGTAAGGGTGCCGGGGGTGTCTTGCAGACGTGTGATGGGAATGATGCCTGATCGGCTGAACAATCCCAGTGTCGGCTTGACGCCAACTACCCCGTTGGCCGAAGCAGGGCAAGTGATCGAGCCGTTGGTTTCAGTGCCGATGGCCAACGGTGCAAAACCGGCAGCTACACCTGCTGCTGAACCAGAGCTGGACCCGCAGATTTCGCCACTTAACACGTGGGGATTTTTACCTTGGCCACCTCGGCCACTCCAACCATGTGGCAAGCCCATTTCCCGAACGTAGGCCCATTCGCTCATGTTGGTTTTACCGAGAATGACGGCACCTGCATCGCGCAGTTGTTTTACGACAAACGCATCGTTTGCCGCAGGCTGGCCGACCATGGCCAATGAGCCCGCGCTCGTTTGCATCTGGTCCGCAGTGTCGATGTTGTCCTTGAGCAGAACTGGAATGCCGTGCAGCGGGCCACGCACTTTTCCAGCCTGACGCTCCAGGTCTAACGCGGTGGCAATGTCGATGGCTTGAGGGTTGAGCTCAATGATCGCGTTGATCATCGGCCCTTGCTTATCCAGCGTGCTGATGCGCGCCTGCAAATATTCCACCAGCGTTACTGAGGTAAGTTCGTTACGTTCCATCCGCTCAGTGAGCTCGCTGACGCTCGCATATTCGAGCGTCTGAGCAGTGACTGCCCCTTTGCTGTCTGCAAATGCAGACCCGGTGGCCGATAGCAGAACGATCTGCGCCAGTGCCGTCATGCGGTTTCTTAAAAAGTCCTTCATTTACAGCTTCCTTGTTATGGCTAATCACGAGTGAGTCATTTCACCCGCTGCAAAGCCTACCGAAGCCATAGGAAACGGCTGTCAGCTACAAGGAACCGCCTATGTAGGAAACTTCATCAATACTTGTAGCCGCTACAAGCCAAATGCCCTTTTTCCTTCACCGTACTTTCCATTTCCAACCACCATGCGTTCCCCCTCTGCGGGTACTTCACGTTGAACGCCTCACCCATTTGCGGTGTGGTGATCGACACATTGCGCTCCCAGGCCAATGCGAGTATCCGGTCGAAAGGCTCGAACCAGGCGTGCATCGACAAATCGAAGGTGCCGTTGTGAATCGGCAATAACCAGCGCCCTTTGAGGTCGATATGCGCTTGCAGGGTTTCTTCAGGCTGCATGTGAACGTGAGGCCACTCGACGTTGTAGGCGCCGCTTTCCATGAGGGTCAGGTCGAACGGGCCGTACTGTTCGCCGATGCGTTTGAAGCCATCGAAATAACCGCTGTCGCCGCTGAAGAAGATCCTCGTGTCGCCGTCGATCATCACCCACGAGGCCCAGAGCGTGCTGTTGCCATCGAACAGGCCACGACCGGAGAAGTGCTGCGACGGTGTGGCGATGAACTGCATGCCATCGACTTCCGTGCCCTGCCACCAATCCAGTTGGCGCACTTTGCTGGCATCGACTCCCCACTTGATCAGGGTGTCGCCCACGCCCAGTGGCGTCAGGAAGTACTTGGTCTTGTCCGCCAGTTTGAGCACGGCTTGATAATCGAGGTGGTCGTAGTGGTCGTGCGACAGGATCACCGCTTCGATCGGCGGCAATTCTTCGAGGCTGATCGGCGGTTGGTGGAAACGCTTGGGACCGGCCCACTGTACTGGGGAGGCGCGTTCGGCGAAGACCGGGTCGGTGATCCAGAATTTGTCTCGCAGTTTCAGCAGGACGGTGGAGTGGCCGAGGCGATAGACGCTGTGGTTGGGTGCAGCGATCAGCGCGGCCTGGGTCAGGGCTTGCACCGGGACGGGCGCTGTCGGGCGAGTGTTGCGCGGCTTGTGGAAAATCATGCTCCACATGATGCGCACCATTTTCCGAAAGCCTTCACGTTGCACGGGCGCATGATTGCGGAAGAGCCCTTCTGCCTGACGGGATGCTTCAGGCGTGGAGGCGTTGTCCGTAGGGGAAATCGAGTTGGCCATGACTGAGTAACTCCAGAAAAACCGCACAAAGCGGTTTTTCACGGTGGGAATAAATGGCCAAAGCACGCACGCATCAGCCGGAGATTCTATTTTTCCCTGTGCAGGATTAACAAAATATTACACTGCACAGTGTAGTTTCAAGGTTGCATCAAACCCGATCACAAGTAAACTGCTGAGTGTAATTCTCTTTATCTTCCTGCCGAAGCGTACTTATGACAGCTCCACAGCGCCTCACCGACCGTAAACGCGAAGCCATCATCCAGGCGGCGATTGCCGAATTCCGCGCCAACGGTTTCGACATCACCAGCATGGACAAGATCGCCGCCACTGCCGGCGTGTCGAAGCGCACGGTGTACAACCACTTCCCCAGCAAGGAAGAGTTGTTCGCCGAAATCCTCAATCAATTGTGGGCACGAGTGACCGCAGAGCAGGAAACGTCCTACCGCCCTGACCTGCCGCTGCGCGATCAAATGAGCCTGATGTTGAAGGCCAAACTGCAGATGCTGGGCGATGACAACTTCCTCGACCTGGCGCGTGTGGCGATCGCCGCCACCATTCATTCTCCCGAGCGCGCGCAGAACATGGTTGCCCGAATGGGTGAGCGTGAAGAAGGCCTGACCGTGTGGATCCGCGCCGCCCAGTCAGACGGTCGATTGAAACCGGTCGATCCCGAGTTTGCCGCGCAGCAAATTCAGGGAATGCTCAAATCCTTTGCGTTCTGGCCGCAGATTTCCATGGGGCTCCCGGCGCTGTCGGACGAGATGCAGATAACCGTGGTGGAGTCGGCGCTGGACATGTTCCTCGCCTGTTATCAGCGCTGAATCGATCTGCAATAAATGACAACGTCTGCCGATTGACCGGTCAAGGGTCGCTCTGAATACAACGCTGCAATGTGTTTCAGGATGAAACTGACGCTGGGGCTATAGTGAGCCTCAGTCCCAGCGCCCTGCAGAGAGCATCATGACCACGACGACCAACGAAACCGCCCCCGCCGCTCCCGTCGACCACCTGCGTTTTCACCGCGCTCATGCTCACTTGGCGCCGACGTTCGGCAACGACAAGTTTGCCCTGCGCGCCGAGGCATTTGCGCGGTTCTTCGGCACGCCGACCTTTCTTGGCGCCCAGACGCTGATCGTGGTGCTTTGGGTGTGTCTCAACATCTTTGGCGTGACCCACTTCGACGTTTATCCATTCATCCTGCTCAACCTGGCCTTCAGCCTGCAATCGGCTTACGCCGCCCCGCTGATTCTGTTGGCCCAGACACGGCAGGCGGCGCGGGACAAAGCCCAGTCCGACGCCGACGCCCTACACCGGGAATCCCTCGCGGTAGCCAACACCGGACGCCTGGCACAAGCGGCGCAGAACACCGCGCAACTGATGGCGTTGCTCGAGCAGAACACTCGGCTGACGGAAATGACCAAGACCCTGACTGAACGCATCGAAAACCTGACGTCGGAAATGCATCAGCATTTCGTGCGCAAGGATCAGCCAAAAGTTTAGCGCCCGGTCACGGCAATCGAAGCGCCCGCCCCAACTCATCGAACAACGTCACCACCGAGCGCAACGCACGGCAGTCCGGTCGGGTGAGCAACCAGAGTGCGGTGTCGTAACCGTGCAACGGGCCAGTCAATGGTTGCAATTCGTCACCGATCAAAAAGTCTGGCAACGCCGCGACGCCCAGTCCGGCCCGCACCAATTCGGTCACCGACAGCATGCTGTTGCAGCGATAACCAGGCGTCACGCCGGGCAATTGCTGGCGCCGCCAGGCAATGGTGGGATGGTCGGGAAGAAAGTCATCCGGCGCGATCCAGGTCAGTGAGGCCAAGTCTTCAGGATCGACCGATTTCAAGTACGCCGCGCTGGCACAGACCCGATAGGAAATATCCGCCAGACGTCGACCGACCAGATGCTCGGGCGGCGTGCGGGTGAGGCGCAAGGCGATGTCGGCATCGCGACGGCTGAGGTTGGCAAAGTCGTTGGAGGTGCTCAGCTCGAGGGTCAGCGCCGGGTAGGACGGCATGAACTGCGCCAGCGCCGGCAGCAACAACCCTTGCAGGACAGAATCGGTACAGGTCAACCGCACCGTGCCACTGATGACTTCACCGCCCTGCTCCACGCCAATACGCGCCGCTTCCAGCGCTTGTTCCGCCCGCTCAGCTTGTTCGGACAAGGTCTGTGCGAGCGTGGTCGGCAGGTAACCGGCGCGGCTTTTTTCGAACAGTTGCTGGCCCAGCGCGGCTTCCAGTCGGCGAACGGCGCGAAACACCGTCGAAACGTCAACCTTCAACAACGCGGATGCCCGGGCCAGAGAGCCGCCGCGCACCAAGGCGAGGATCAGCGCTAGGTCTGGATAGTCGAGTCGATAGTGCGTCGCTGCATTAATCACTTGGGATAACGCCAATATTGAATGCGTGAACGCCAATCTATAGTGGGTGCCAGGAATCAACAAGCGTCGAGATCACTCATGGAAACCACCGCAATCCGCATTGCCCTGATCGGTGACTACGACCCACAGGTCACCGCCCACCAAGCCATTCCCGTGGCCCTCGGCATGGCTGCCGAACGGCTGAAGCTGGACGTGCAATTCCAATGGCTGGCCACCGACAGCATCAATGCCGACACGCCCCTGAAGGATTTCGATGGCTTCTGGTGCGTGCCCGCCAGCCCTTACCGCGACATGGACGGCGCGTTACGGGCGATCCGTTTTGCCCGTGAACAGCAGCGACCGTTCCTCGGCACCT
Organism: Pseudomonas sp. BGI-2; assembly: GCF_004310295.1. Lineage (GTDB taxonomy): Bacteria > Pseudomonadota > Gammaproteobacteria > Pseudomonadales > Pseudomonadaceae > Aquipseudomonas. The sequence continues at coordinate 53,511 of NZ_SISB01000007.1, forward strand.
GTGGCGGGTTTCAACACGCCGTGCTTGAGTTCGCTCGAAATGTGCTGGGTTGGGAAGACGCCGAACACGGCGAAACCCATCCCGATGCAACGCGCCCGTTACTCACGCCGCTGGCCTGTTCATTGGTGGAAGCGACGGACAGCATTCACCTGGTTGATAGCTCGTTGATCGCCAAGGCGTATGAAAGCGCTGATATCGTTGAGGGATATCGCTGCCGCTATGGCGTGAATCCGCAATTCGAACGTGAGTTATTGACGCAAAAACTGTACGCCGTTGGCCATGACTCGACCGGCGACTTGCGGGCGGTGGAACTCATAGGTCATCCGTTCTTTGTCGCCACCCTGTTCCAACCTGAACGCGCCGCGCTCAAAGGCACGCTGCCGCCGCTGGTCCGCGCCTTGATCGAAGCCTGCAAAAGGCAAAAATCATGATCGCCGATACGCCATCGACGACTTACTACGCGGTGATTTTTACTTCGCTGCGCACCGACGGCGATCACGGTTACGCCGAGGCCGCCGAACGCATGGTGGAACTCGCCCGTGAGCAGCCGGGATTTCTCGGTGTGGAATCGGCTCGGGGCGGGGATGGGCTGGGGATTACGGTGTCTTACTGGGCCAGCGAGGCGGCGATATTGGCGTGGAAGCATCATCCCGAGCACAGTGAGATTCGCGAGCGTGGGCGGTCGACGTGGTATTCGGCGTGTCATACGCGGGTGTGCAGGGTTGAGCGGGCGTATGCGTTCAAGACAGCAACATGATGCGGTGTTCTTTAGGCCGTCTCGCGGGCAAGCCTCGCTCCTACAGAGGGCACCGATAACCTGTAGGAGCGAGCGGTGCGGCGATCCGACTTGCCCGCGAAGAGGCCAGAGCAAACACCACAAAAACCTCAGCCCTGAACAAGACTCCGCACCGCCGAAATCTCCGGCACTTCCCGCCGATTCATGTACACCCGCAACGGCTCGGTCACATTGATCCGGTCATCAATATTCTGATCCAGCAACAACTGAATCAACTCACGCTTGAGCGTCATGACCTGCGCCGGCCCCTCTGACCAGACAAATTCACTGGTGGGAATAATCCCGTCATCAGCCACGTCCATACCAAACGAGTCTTCGCTGAAACGCACAATGTAGTGGCCGGTCTTGCGATTGAGGCCGACGAAGCCTTTGAGTTGGTCGGCGGCCTGGCAGATAAGCTCGGAAGTGATGCGCATATAAACCTCACAAAAGGTCGTTAACGACCGGTGAACGATGGTTTACACGCAAGGGGAGCAATCGGATTTCCCTCTGCCGGGGAAACGCCAGGGCCAAGAGTACTGCAAAGAACTGCACAAAAGCGCTGAAAAAATCTGCTTTAAACACGTTTATGTCGGTCTGGCGATAGCGCTGGCGGCGCTCAGTTGTTAAAAGAGACGTCTTTGAAAACTCAACGCGAAAGGACCTCGACCATGCCTGTTACCTTCACCAAAAGCGCCCTGCTGCTGAGCATGCTGCTCGGCCTCGGCCAGGCACAGGCCGCCAACGAGCCCAGCCCCACAGCTCTGGCGACCCATTTGGGCATCCCGCATCCTGCGGTCATCGCCCACCGCGGCGCTTCGTTCGATGCACCGGAATCCACCGCGGCGGCCTACAAACTGGCCCGTGATCTGGGCGTCGACTACCTGGAAATGGATCTGCAACGCAGCAAGGACGGCGTGCTGTTCGCCCTGCACGACAACAACCTGCAACGCACCACCGACGTCGCCACAAAATTCCCCGATCGCAAAGACAGCCCGGCCAACGCCTTCACCATCGCCGAACTGAAAACCCTGGATGCCGGCAGCTGGTTCAACACCGCCTACCCGGATCGCGCGCGTCCTTCCTACGTTGGCCTGAAAATTCTGACCCTCGACGAAATCATCGACATCGCCCAGGGCAATCCGCTGCACAAGCCAGGCCTGTACATCGAGACCAAAGAGCCGAAGCAATTCCCCGGTATCGAAAGCGACCTCAAGGATAAATTGCAGGATCGCGGCTGGCTGAGCCCGGCCGGTTCCAAACTGGCGAAAAGCAATCTGGCCGTCGGCCAGGGCAAAGGCAAAGTCGTGCTGCAAACCTTCGAGAAGAGCAGCCTCGAACTGCTTGAGAAGGAAATGCCGCAAGTGCCGAAGATCCTGTTGCTGTGGGTCGGCGAAGGCAGTATCGAACCGAAATCCAACGTGACGTTTGCCGAGTCCGGCGACAAGGACAAGGCGACTTACTACGCCAAACAGGAACCGAAAGACAAAGCCGAATTCCAGCAGTGGGTCGAGTACGCCAAGGCCCAGGGTGCAATCGGTACCGGCCCTTCGGCCGCGTTGACCAAGGGTGGCGATCAGAGCTATTCGGACCTGGTGCAACCGTGGATGAACCAGTACACCCACGATCAGGGCCTGCTGGTACACGTCTACACCATCGACGAAGCGGTTGATTACCAGAAAGTCATGGAGGCCGGCGTCGATGGCATCTTCACCAACCGCGCCAGCGAATTGCTGAAGTTTTATAAACGCCCGGCGGCGGGCACCGTCGCGCAATTGCTGCAGAACAACGGCTACTAATCGGTCGCTGACACGACACCGCGTCGACTTCTTCGCGGGCAAGTCGGATCGCCGCCCGCTCGCTCCTACAGGATTTTTGGATGCCGATATTTTTGTGGCAAACCCGGAACCTGTAGGAGCGAGCGGGCGGCGATCCGACTTGCCCGCGAAATCTTCCAAACGACACGGTCATTGGAATTAAGGCTGAATTAAGTTGCCGTCGTTAATCTGGCCCCACTTAAACAGATCACCCCAAGGAAAGAATCTCATGAAAACCCTGACTGCCCTGTTCACTGCCGCTGCCCTGACCCTCACTGCTGGCCTGGCGCAGGCTGACGTTCGCGTCGACCAGATCCCTGAGCTGGTCAAGAGCGGGAAGATCAAGCCACTGGAAGAAATGAACCAGGCGGCTCTGAAACTGCATCCGGGTGCGACCATCACCGACACCGACCTGGACAACCACTTCAACAACTACGAGTACGAAGTGGAACTGAAAACCGCTGACGGCAAAGAGTTTGACGTGGACTTCGATGCCACCACTGGCAAAGTCCTGAGCGACAAACAAGACACCTGATACCCGTATAAAACAAAGCCGCACGATCTTCGGATCGTGCGGCTTTTTTGCATGTCGGATTCACGCAAGACTCAGGCGGTCGTGCTGACCAGAGACCCCGACGTACTGGATCGACTGTGTACCGATTCGGCAAGCAAACCGGTACACAGCCCTTTCCATTACGCGCTCAAACGCGCCGTGACTTCATTCAACTGCCCCGACAACCCGTGCAAATTGCGGCCGGCCGCTTCTGTGCGCTGCACGTTGTCCAGATTGGTACTGGCGATGCTGGTGATTTCGGTGAGGTTGCGCGAGATGTCCTCGGCCACCGAGGTCTGCTCTTCGGCGGCGGTGGCGATCTGGCGGTTCATGTCGCGAATGGCTTCCACGGCGAGGGTGATCCGCTCCAGCATCGCGCCGGCCTGGGTCACTTGCTCGACGCTTTCTTCACTGCGCGACTGCCCGCTTTCAATCGCCTGAGCCGCGTCCACCGCACCGGTTTGCACGGTCTGGATGATCTGGTTGATCTCGATGATCGACGCCGCCGTGCGCTGGGCCAGGCTGCGCACTTCATCGGCCACCACGGCAAAACCGCGTCCGGCTTCACCGGCACGGGCCGCTTCGATCGCTGCGTTGAGCGCCAGCAGGTTGGTTTGCTCGGCGATGCCACGAATCACTTCCAGCACCTTGCCGATGCGTCCGCTGTCGGTTTCCAGTTGGCGGATGACCGTGGCGGTGTTGGCGATTTCGCCGCGCATCTGGGTGATGGTGTGAATGGTGCCCTGCATGACTTTTTCGCCGTGTTGGGCGGACTGGTCGGCATCATCGGCGGCACGTGCCGCATCGGCGGCGTGACGTGCGACTTCCTGTGCGGTGGCAGACATTTCGTTCATTGCCGTGGCCACCTGATCGGTGCGGTTGAACTGCTCGTTGGTGCCGCTGGCCATGAGGCCGGCGATCGAATTCAGCTCACCGCTGGCGCTGTCCAGATCCTTGGCGCTGCGCTGCAAACGGCTGAAGGTTTCGGCGAGAAAATCACGCAGGGTGTTGGCCGCGACCGCCAGCTTGCCCAGCTCATCCTGACGGGTGCTGGCCACGCGCTCGGCGAACTTGCCCTGGCTGAGTTGCGCCACGTACTCGATCAGTTTGCGAATCGGTTCGACCAGGTTGCGGTTGACCAGCCACAGGCTCAACAGCCCGATCAACAGACCCGAGGCGAGCATCACGATGAGCCCCAGCAATACCGTGCGATCGGCGTCGACGCTGATCAGCTTCGATTGCTCGACGCCCTGCTTGCGCAATTCGCTGACCAGTTCGCTCATCTGATCGCTGGTTGCACGGTCTACGCCTTTGACGGCCGTGTCGCCCGCCGTCGGGTCGGCACCGGCCGCCACGTACGCATCACGGCCCTTCTGATAGGCGGCGCCCAGCAGACGGTGTTCGTCGCGCAGGCGTTCGATGCGGGTCTTGAGTTGCGGCTCAATACCCTTCTGGCCGGCCAGTACACCGAGAATGCTTTGCACATCGCGCTGACGGTCTTCGAATTGCTTCCAGTATTTGTCCAGGTCAGCCGGTTGCTTGCCACGCAGCAGGACGTTTTTCCATTCCTGCACCTGCACCTTGAATTGCAGGTTGGCTTCGTCGATCAATTGCGAGGTGTGCAACGGACCGTCGATCAGATTCGCATAGCTCTGAACGCCGCTGGACAGGAAGTGAAAGCAAGCCAGGGCGATCAACAGCATCGCCAACAGGCTGCCGCTCAACAAGGCGAGGATTTGTGCTCTCAGGGATTTTTGCAGCATCGAGTGATACTCATGACAGGGGTGAGACACGCAGCAAACACAGCGTGAAAGGTGTCCGGACATCCCTGTCTTAAACTTGGCTCATGGCCGAAGCCGCGCAAAGTAACTTAAGCGAGATCGGCGTGCCAGAGCGGTTCTTGAATCAAATCCGACCATCGGTAGTGCAATCGTTTGCGGTTATTTTATCGTCACAAAAACGTCATCCAGGCTTGCGATGATGCGGCTCAAGTGAACCTGGCCATCACTCGACTTATAGCAGCTGGCAAAGCCTGCGTTCGGCTGTGCAGCAGTCGTGAAATCAGGCGATGCGTTGCGTCAGGAAGACCGCATGCTCAGGTTTGACGACTGCTACGCAGCCGAACGCAGGCTTCGCCAGCTGCTACATAAAGCGACCGACAGTGCTTCCTTCCGCGAGCCACAAGCGACCGACCGCGCCTCCTTCAGCGAGCCCTCATGAACCACAGCATCGACCAAAGCCATCGCGCCCCGGACCTCTTCGGTCTGCTCTACGGTTTCAGTTTTCGCCCCGGCGAGCGTGGTCGGGAGATTGATTCGGCCAAGGCGTTGCAATGCCTGCAACAGCCGGACGAGGGTGACGAATTTCTGTGGCTGCACCTGAACCTGGCGCATGCCGCGTGCGAGCGCTGGATGAAAAGCCATCTGGAATTGCCGGACGAGTTTTTCGAAGCCTTGCACGAAGGTTCACGATCCACGCGCATCGAGCATGTGGATTCGGCGTTGCTGGCGGTGGTCAACGATGTGGTGTTCAACCTCAGCAGCATGGTTTCGTCCGATGTGTCGACGCTGTGGGTCTGTGCCCGCAGTCGGCTGATCATCAGCGCCCGCCTGCAACCGCTGCACTCGGTGGACAAGCTGCGGTCCTCGGTGAAGGCCGGCGAGTGCTTTCGTTCACCGCTGGAATTGCTGGTGCATTTGCTGCGCGATCAGGGCGAAGTGCTGACCCAGATCGTGCGCAAGACCAGCCTCAGTGTCGATCAGATCGAAGATGAGTTGTTGTCGTCGCGGCTGTCCACCAACCGTGCCGAACTCGGTGCCAATCGCCGGGTACTGGTGCGCCTGCAACGCTTGTTGGCGCTGGAGCCGGGGTCGTTGTTGCGATTGCTCAACCGGCCGCCGCAGTGGTTGCAGAAGGAGGACGTCAAGGAGCTGCGCAAGTCCACCGAGGAGTTTGCGCTGATCATCAACGACCTCACGGCGCTCGGTGAGCGGATCAAGTTGTTGCAGGAAGAGATCGCGGCCAACTTGAATGAGCAGAGCAACCGCACGCTGTTCACCCTGACCGTGGTGACGGTGCTGGCGCTGCCGATCAACATCATTGCCGGTTTCTTTGGCATGAACGTCGGCGGGGTGCCGCTTTCGGGGGATCCGGAGGGGTTCTGGATTCTGGTGGCGCTGGTCGCGACGTTTACCGTGATTGCGGGGCGTTGGGCGTTTCGTAAGCGCCAGGATTATTAATCTTTCAAATCCGGCACTCCACTTGTAGGCGCGAGGCTTGCCCGCGAAGGCGTTTTACCTGATATACCGCCTTCGCGGGCAAGCCTCGCTCCTACAGGGACCGTGGTGAATTCTGATTAACGGATAAGCAAAAACCCCAAACCCTGACGCAGGGCAGTTTCTCTGTAACATTTGGCAACGATCATGACGAACACACCTTCCCTCCTCAGGAATGTCCGTCATGGCTACGCCTTCCTACACCGCCGAAACGCAGGCTCCCGCCAGTAGCGCCAGACCGCAACTCGATAAAAAACCCAGCCTGTTCACCCTCGTGGTGTTTTTCGGGGTACTGGCCAGCGGACTGTTGTTCACCGCTTACAGCCTGATGCACGACATGCACGAACTCGGCACGGTGGTCACCACCTGGACGCCGTTTCTGCTGTTGAGCGTGGCATTGCTGATCGCCCTGGGCTTTGAGTTCGTCAACGGTTTCCACGACACCGCCAACGCCGTGGCCACGGTGATTTACACCAACTCGCTGCCGCCGAATTTCGCCGTGGCCTGGTCCGGGTTCTTCAACTTTCTGGGGGTGCTGCTGTCGAGTGGTGCGGTGGCGTTCGGCATCATCGCCCTGCTGCCCGTGGAGCTGATTCTGCAAGTCGGGTCCTCCGCCGGTTTCGCGATGATCTTCGCCCTGTTGATCGCTGCGATCCTGTGGAACCTCGGCACCTGGTGGCTGGGTTTGCCGGCCTCCTCGTCGCACACCTTGATCGGTTCGATCATCGGTGTCGGCGTGGCCAATGCCCTGATGCATGGCCATGACGGCACCAGCGGCGTGGACTGGGCACAGGCGACCAAGATCGGTTATGCGTTGCTGTTGTCACCGCTGGTTGGCTTCGGCTTTGCCGCGTTATTGCTGCTGGCCTTGCGTGCGTTCGTCAAGAATCGCGCGCTGTACAAGGCACCGGTCGGCGACACGCCACCGCCGTGGTGGATTCGCGGCATGTTGATTGTGACCTGCACCGGCGTCTCGTTCGCCCACGGTTCCAACGACGGCCAGAAAGGCATGGGCCTGATCATGTTGATTCTGGTCGGCACGCTGCCGATGGCCTATGCGCTGAACCGCACCATGCCGGCCGACCAGGCGCTGCAGTTCGCCGCCGTCGCCGAAGTCACCCAGCAAGCGCTGGTGAAAAGCGCACCGATGCCGGCCCCGGCCGATCCGCGTCCGGTGCTCTCTGAATACGTGCGCAGCAAGGAAGCCACGCCACAACTGATCCCTGCCCTCGCAGCCCTCACTGGCAGCATCGGTGCGCAGGTCAAGGGTTACGGTTCGCTGTCCAAAGTCCCCGCCGAGGCCGTGGGCAACGTGCGCAACGACATGTACCTGACCAGCGAAACCATTCGCCTGATGGACAAGAACAAGGTCGGCAACTTTGACGCCGACACCAGCAGCAAACTGCAACTGTTCAAGCAACAGATCGACAACTCGACGCGCTTCATTCCGCTGTGGGTGAAGATCGCCGTGGCGATTGCGCTCGGGCTGGGCACCATGGTCGGCTGGAAGCGCATCGTGGTGACGGTCGGCGAGAAGATCGGCAAGACCCACCTGACCTACGCCCAGGGTGCCTCGGCGGAAACCGTGGCCATGCTGACCATCGGCGCGGCCGACATGTTCGGATTGCCGGTGTCGACCACTCACGTGTTGTCCTCGGGGGTCGCCGGGAGCATGGTCGCCAACGGCGGCGGCTTGCAGATGAGGACCATCCGCAACCTGCTGATGGCCTGGGTGCTGACCTTGCCGGCAGCGATTCTGTTGTCGGGCAGCCTTTACTGGCTGTTCACCCAAATGTTCTAACCGCAACACAAACCCCTGTAGGAGCGAGGCTTGCCCGCGAAGAACGATAACTCGGTCATTCAATTAGACCGCGTTATCGTTCTTCGCGGGCAAGCCTCGCTCCTACAGGGTTTTTTATCGCCTGTAGAACGCATTTCGTCGCAAATTCAGGCGTTTGCGTTTTTATTGATCCACCACCCGCCGGATTGCACTTCAGTTTGCTAACGTGTGGCCGACTCTTAAGAGACTCGATGCATTCACGAGTGGAATCGTGAATCTGTACATCAATCAGCTTCAACAGAAAGCTGACTTCAAAGAAGCCATCTACGCCGGCGACATCTTCCTGAACACCCAGCTGCGCGCAGCCAAAGAGCTGTGTGCGTTCGCCCAGGAAAGCATCACCGCCGCCTTCGACGGCGAGACCCGTCACCAGGCGCTGCACACGCTGATGCCGGTGGAAGAATTCGTGGTACTGGTGACGCGCCTCAAGGGCCAGTTCACCAACAGCCAGCGCCCCAAGGACCTTATCCTGTCGTTTATCGACGAGATCGGCGTCGACCCGCGCGAGTACATTTTCGACGTGCCGCGCATTCGCGTGGTGCCGAACTATGACTACCTGCACGCCGGTGTCAGCTATGCCTACAAACCGCATCGCGACACCTGGTACGGCAGCGTCGATTGCCAGATCAACACCTGGATGCTGGTGCACACCATCCGCCCCGACCAGACCATTATGATCAACGCCGGTTACTTCGACGTGCCGGTGAAGAACACCTCCAGCGAATGGAGCCTCAACGACAGGATCAACAACCAGCGGCACAAGGCCAAGGACAACCTCAAAGAGGAAGTCCGCGTGCACCCGGTGCCGATGGAAGCGATCAACACCGCGTCTGAAGTGCGCATCGCCGGCAACACCGGTGAGATGCTGATTTTCTCCGGCTCGCACCTGCACAGCACGGTCGCCAACCACACCGAACAAACCCGCTTCAGCGTGGACTTCCGCCTGATGCACCTCGACGACCTCAAGCACAAGCGTGGCGCGATCAACGTCGACAGCGCCTGCCCTGACGTCGGCGCCGGTTTCAAAGACTATTCCACGCCCACGACTTCTCGAATTTCCAAGGAATCCAGCAATGACCAAGCGTCGCATCACGCCTGCCGAGGCCCAGTACAACGAAACCCGTGCCAACGTTCTGAAACGGGTCGATGCCGAGTACGTGGCCGACGCGCCGTTCGTCTTCGCCAACCGCATCGGCGTCACCGCTGCGCTGTCGCGTATGGAACTGTCAAGAAAGTCGCTGAAGTACCGGGCGCGATCATCGAGTGCGGCGTGTACAAGGGCAACGCCCTGATGCTGTACATGCACTTGTCGATGATTCTCGAGCCGTACGCGATCAACCGTTCGATCGTGGGCTTCGACACGTTCGAAGGCTTCCAGAGCATCGACAAGAAAGAAGACCCGGCCGACGTCAACGAGACCATGTTCTCCGACACCGACCAGTCGCTGATCCAGGACATGATCGACGCCAACGACCTGCTGCGCCCGGTCAACCGCATCCCGCGTTGCGAGCTGGTCAAAGGCGACATCGTCAAAACCGTACCTGAATGGGTCAAGACCCGTCCGGACCTGGTCGTGGCCATGCTGATCCTCGACACCGACCTGTACGAATCGACCAAAGTCGCGCTGGAAACCTTCCTGCCGTACATGCCAAAAGGCGCCATCGTGGTACTGGACGAAGTGGCCTACCGCAACTTCCCGGGCGAAACCAAAGCCCTGCGCGAAGTGCTGGACCTGAACAAGATCGAACTCAAACGCCTGCCGTTTGACTCCTGTGTAGGCTATTTCCACGTCTAACCCATCCCCCTTGTAGGAGCGAGGCTTGCCCGCGAAGAACGATAACGCGGTCATTGGGTTATGACCGCGGTGCATTCTTCGCGGGCAAGCCTCGCTCCTACAGGAAGCGGTTATGTTGTGGACTGGATGACACCGGCCAGCCAGTCCATGAACGCTCGCACCCGCCGCGGCAAATGCCGTTGCCGGGCGTAGAGCAGCGAGACCTCCATGGACGGCGCGCTGAACTGCGGTAACACCGCCATCATTTCACCGCTGAGCAAGTGCGGTTGCATGCCCTTGATCGGCGCCTGAATCAGACCGCCCCCCCCAAGACACGCCGCTTCATAAGCATCGGTGCTGTTCACCGTGACGCTGCCCGCCATCGGCAATCGATGCAACGTGCCGTCCACCTCGTACAAAAAACCCTCCGAGCGCGAACCCAGTACGCCGACGTAATGGACCAGGCGATGCTGTGCCAGATCCTCAAGACTTTCCGGCATGCCATAGCGCTGCAAGTAGGCGGGACTGGCGCAATTGATCATCGCAAAATCACACACGTGACACGCGACCACTGATTGATCCGGCTGCGCACCGACCCGCACCACGCAATCAAAGCCTTCCCTCTGCAAATCAACCCGGCGATCAGTGGTGCTGATTTCCAGTTCCAAGTTGGGTGCAGCGCCATGAATTCCGGCAAGCGCGGCATCACCATTTGCTGGCCCAGAAAGTTCGGCATGTCAAAGCGAATCCGCCCGGTGAGCGAGGCCGCATCCTGACGAAACAGCCCTTCGATTTCATCCATGTGCGACATTAAGTCCCGGCTGCGCTCGTACAGCACCAGGCCGTCCTGCGTCGCCTGAACCCGGCGCGTCGTGCGTTGCAACAGGCGCGTCCCCAACAAGGCTTCCAACGCTTGAACGTGCTCCGAGACGGTCGACTTCGGCACACCCAGACTTTCGCCCGCCAGGGTAAAACTCGACATTTCGCTGACACGAACTCAGGAGCGCAGCAGTTCCAGTTTGTTCATGGGCCGACCCTCTATTGTTCGGTTTATCCGACCAGTGATTCCAGTTTCGGTCTGTTTATCACCATAGGCCGGATAAATAAACTTCCTCCACACCGTTACTCACCACCCTTGAGGAAGTCCCATGAGCCGTAAAATCGCACTGATCAGTGGCGCCAGCCGCGGCCTCGGTAAAAACGCAGCTCTGCATCTGGCCGCCCAAGGCGTCGACATTATCGGCACCTATAACAGCAAGGCCGACGAGGCTGCGATCTTTTGCTTATCCCGAGACAGTCTGGCGCATGACCAGCCGCTCCCGCACCACGTCATACGCCCAGTGATAAACGTAGGTGTACGGCAGGAAAAACAGCAACACGCCGATGTCCAGCAGGAACGCCTGCCACAGGCTGACGTTCAGCCACCAGGCGATCAACGGCACTCCCATCGCGACCAATCCGCCTTCGAACATCAACGCATGAACAACGCGTACCCAAGCGTTGTGCACGATAGCGAAGCGTTTGAGCAAGCGGTCGAACAAGCCGTTGAAGACCACGTTCCAGGCCAGCGCCAGGGCGGCAATGACCAAGGTGACGACGCCCATTTCAAGCATCGGTTTGTCCATGATCCACGCCAGTAGCGGCGTACAGATCAGGATGGCCAGCACTTCGAAACCGATGGCCTGGAAAATACGTTCAGTGATGGATTTGTTGGCGTTCATGATCAGGACTCCCTGAGTGACTGTGGTTGCCATGATCCGGCCTCGCGTCGATACTTCATAACCAATAACCATCGATCAAGGCGATAGTTCATGGCTTCTCAGGAAGTGTTGCAGGCGTTTGTCCAGGCGGCGACGCAGGGTTCGTTTTCCGCAGCGGCGCGCAAACTGGGGCGCAGTCAGTCGACCATCAGTGCTGCAGTGGCGAGCCTTGAAATCGATCTGAACCTGACCCTCTTCGACCGCAGCAGCCGCAAACCGAGCCTGACCCCGGCCGGGCACGTGATGCTGCAACGAGCCGAGGAGATTCTGGCTGCCACCAGCCGCCTGGAAATGACCGCCAGGCAATTGTCCCAAGGGGTTGAGCCGAAACTGACCGTGGCGATTTCCGACACGTATCAGTCCGACCGTTTCGAAGCGGCGCTGAGTGCTTTCGAGCAGCGTTATCCAGACCTCGAACTCGAATGCCTGATCGCTGAATGCGATGACTTGGTGGCATTGGTGCAGAGCGGTCGGGCGCATGTGGCCTTCGCTGAAAAGCAGGACAGTTACCCGCCGGATCTGGTCAGCTCGACCGTGGAGGAACGGACGGAGATCGCCCTGTTCGTGTCCCGTGAACATCCGTTGGCCGCGCTGGGCCACATCGATCAAGACCTGTTGCAACTGCATCGGGAATTGCGCCTGGCGACGATCGTCAATCCGTACGAGAGCCGTGCGAAGGGACGTGTCTGGTCGGCGCCGAGTTACCTGATGCTGCTGGAAATGGCCCAGGGCGGGTTCGGTTGGGCGCCGTTGCCGCGTTGGCTGGTGGGGCGGTTTGGCGCGGGGACACTGGTTGAACTCGACGTGCGCGGCTGGCCGAAACCGGTGTTTGTCGATGCCTTGTGGTCACGGCTGCATCCGCCGGGGCCGGCGGGGAGTTGGTTACTCAGCAAGATGCTGGAATAGCGGTGCCGCCATTCGCGAGCAAGCCCGCTCCCACAGGTTCTGCGCTAACCCTGTGGGGGCGGGCTTGCTCGCGAAGAGGTCGGCAAATTCACCTCATTTCAAAGCCTTGATCCGCGCCTCGATAAACCGCCGCTCCGGCACTTGCTGCGTCAATTCCAGCGCCCGCTCATACGCCGCACGCGCCTCCTCAACCCGCCCCAACTGCCGACAAAAATCCGCCCGCGCCGAATGCGCCAAGTGGTAATCCAGCAAATCCCCCCGATCCAGAATGGCTTCAACTAATAGCAACCCCGCCAACGGTCCATCCCGCCTGGAGATCGCCGCCGCACGATTCAACTCAATCACCGGCGAGGGCACTGCCGCCAACAGCACGTCATACAACCCCACAATCTGCTGCCAGTCAGTCTCCCCCGCCGTAGTCGCTTCGGCATGCACCGCCGCAATTGCTGCTTGCAGGCAATAAGGCCCGAACCGGCCAGTGGTCAGCGCCGCTTCCACCAGCGCGCAACCTTCGGCGATCATCCCGGCATCCCACAACGAGCGATCCTGTTCATCCAGCAAAATCAACTCACCGCTCGCCGACGTTCGGGCCGGGCGTCTTGATTCATGCAACAGCATCAACGCCAGCAACCCCATCACTTCCGATTCCTGCAGCAACTCCATCAATAACCGCCCGAGCCGAATCGCCTCGCGCGTCAGGTCCTCGCGGGTCAGCTCTGCACCGACAGACGCCGAGTAACCTTCGTTGAACACCAGGTAAATGACCCTGAGCACACTGTCCAGACGCTCGGGCAGTTCTGCCAGCGTCGGCACTTGATAAGGGATTTTGGCGTCACGGATTTTCGCTTTGGCGCGCACGATGCGCTGGGCAATGGTTGCCGGCGCCGAGAGAAATGCGCGGGCAATTTCCTCCGTGGTCAGGTCACACACTTCGCGCAAGGTCAACGGCACCTGGGCGTCCGACGCGAGGGCCGGGTGACAACAGGTGAAGATCAGCCGCAAGCGATCATCTTCCACGTCTTCATCACTCCAGTCGGCCTGCTCCAGCTCCTCCAGTTGAGCGATCAACATTGGCCTGGACGCCGCAAAACGCGCGCGCCGACGCAACACATCAATGGCCTTGAAGCGTCCGGTGGACACCAGCCAAGTACGTGGATTGTCCGGCACGCCGTCACGCTGCCACCGCTCGACCGCGATGAAAAAAGCCTCGTGCAAGGCTTCTTCGGCGAGGTCGAAATCGCCGAGCAAGCGGATCAACGTCGCCAGAATCCGCCGTGAGTCCTCACGGTAGACCTGCTCGACCCGCGCCGTGACCGAAACGTCTGGCATCAGTCCGGCATGCCTTCAGTCACCAACGTCACCAATTGATCGCCGAATTCGGCAGGCTGTTGCTTATAGGGCTGTGGACTCATGGGGATCTCCTGTCTTGTGCTTGTTATTCAGGGATTCAACTGGCGAACGGGCCGCACCTCGACACTGCCGACCCGGGCCGCCGGGATGTTGCCGGCGACCTGAAGGGCTTCATTGAGGTCCTTGGCATCGATCAGGTAGAAACCAGCCAACTGCTCCTTGGTTTCGGCGAACGGACCATCAGTGATCGACATCTTGCCGTTGCGCATGCGCACGGTGGTCGCGGTTTGCACCGACTCCAGCGCCTCTGCCGCGATCATCCGGCCGCTGCCCTCGATCGACTCGGCATAGGCCATGCACTCGGCGTCATGGGGGCTGTCGGGCTGCGAGTGCAACGCCTGTTCGTTGCTGTAGACCAGGCATAAATACTTCATGTGGGCTCTCCCGGATCGAGCTGATCAACTATGGCTGCAGATGGGCGCTTTCGCGACATTCCCGACGAAGCAGCCCGATGTTCAGGGTTCAAGGTTGAACAGCGTCGTGCCGCTCATCATGTCGAACGGGGCCGACCAGTGTTCGTGGACGATGCGCCATTGCCCCGCGTCGCGCCGATAGCAGGCGGTGACGCGCATCCAGCAGGCCTGGGTTTCGCCCTTATCGTTGGTGCCGCCGCAATGGGCCAGCCAGTGGGCGAAGGCGATGTGCTCGTCCGCGACGATGTTCATATGGTCGAAGTCAAACTTGTGCGCACCCTGGCACATCTCCATGCATTCCTCCCAATGCGCCCGGTAAGCCGCCTTGCCCCGGAATTGCAGGGCTTTGACCGCGTCGTAGGAGACGATTTCGTCGGCGTAGAAGGACATGAGTTTCTCGACATCCTTGGCGATTACCGCTTGGCGATAATTGTCGATCAGGGCCTGGATTTCAGCTGTAGCCGTCATGGTGGTTCTCCGTGGTTTTTGTTGTGAAGACACCCTTAGTCGTCTGGCGAACAGCCAAATCGACAGTCGAAATAAAAATAATCCATGAACGCAAACTCGTTAGAATCCGAAACATCTTTTGTTGGAAAAAGGACACTCCAGTGACAGCCCGACTCGTGCCTTACGAAAACCTGAACGCGCGCCAGCGCCAGCAGGTCGAGGCCATCGAAGTTCATAAAGAACAGATCAAATTCTCCGGCGACATCCACGGTGCATTGCACACCTTGCTGTCCAAGCCCGGCCCCGGCGTCCAGGGATTTGCGCTGCTGGCCGAAGAGGTTCCCGTGGCCTTCCTGCTGCTGAAACGCCCGCCCGTGCTGCCGGCATGGGCCGACGAACACAGCGCGACCTTGCATGCACTGCAAGTCGATCACCGCGCTCAGGGCAAAGGCTATGGAAAAGCCTGCCTGCAAGCCCTGCCCGACGTGGCTCGGCAGGCGTTTCCTGAGATCAAAGCGCTGGAGCTCTCGGTGGACGCGGACAACGAGGCAGCCATCGCGCTCTATGTGAAATTCGGCTGGGTCGACAGCGGCGAGGCTTACCGGGGCCGGATCGGTTACGAACGGCGCATGAGTCTGATTTTCTGAGGTGGTTATGCTCGACAGCATCGAAGCACTGGAAGCCATCTACGGCCAACCCCACGACCGCGCCGTGCGCAAGCAGATTCCCTTTCTGAACGAGGACTATCAGGCGATGGTCCGCGCCTCGCCGCTGGTAATTATCAGCTCGGTCGGCCCTGATGGCATGGACGGTTCGCCCCGGGGTGATACGCCGGGGTTTGTGCGGATCATTGACCCGCAGACCCTGGCGATCCCGGACCGTCCGGGCAACAACCGTATCGACACGTTGCGCAATGTGGTGCTCGATTCGCGGGTGTCGCTGCTGTTCATCATTCCCGGAATCGGCGAGACGTTGCGGGTCAACGGCACGGCGAAAATCAGCGCGGAACCGGCGTTGCTGGAGAGTTTTGCGGTCAGTGGCAAACCGGCGCGCACGGTGATGCTGGTGACGGTGGAAGCAGCGTTTTTTCATTGTTCGAAAGCGATTGTGCGCTCGGACTTGTGGAACCCTGAGAAACATCTGGAGCGCTCGGCGCTGCCGACGGCGGGGGCGTTTCACAAGCGTTTGAACGATGGGCAGTTCGATGCCGAGACGTATGACCGGGAAGCGCCGGCGAGAGTGCATGACAGCCTCTACTGATCGAACACGAAAAAGGGTTGCCTTGAGGCAACCCTTTTGGGATTTGACTAGTTGTCAGAGGAGAAGGCAGTAGTCGAGCAACTGCTTCTCGATACTTTGACGCTGACCGATAACCAACGCGACCACTACAAGGTTTTCACTCGGGAACACCTCATACAAAACCCGCTGCCCCATAGGCAAGTACTCACGAAAATGAGTGACGCCAAGCGACGCCGCTTCCTGGCAAACACCGTAAACATGGGCCTGACTGCTCAGAGCCGTAACGATCTGCATCACCAGTTGATCTACCATCTCCGCCGCTTTTTTGCGGCCGCATTGCTGCGTCAGATAGTACTCCAGCGAAATAACCCCATGCTCCGCAGCGGTCGCAAACTCTACCCTGAAGGCCTCAGGCATCGTTATCGTCTTGCTGCAATTGGCGCCGCTGCGCCAGCCTGGCCAGCAAAGTGTCGCCAGAAATCAGCTTTCCCTGCTCCTTGTCGCGAGAGGAGAACGAAAGAAGCTTGATCAGCGCGATGGCCTCATCTCGCCGCTTACGCTCCTCGTAGGATTCAATCACATAAGCCGGAACGCCATTCTGAGTGACGAGCATCGGCTCGGAAAGATCCAGCGCGGCCGCATTCTTTTTAACAAAACTGATAGTTTCAACTCGCATCATTCATTCCTCTGCTCACCACCCGAACAGGATGGCCAACGCAACAAGGTCTGAATTTAGGCCATTAAAAAACTTATCTCAAGCACTCATTTGCTCTTGTCCCAGCTCCAACACCATCTCATGCCACGCCATCCCGCCATGATCGGAGGCGGAAGGCTTGATGTAGGCAAACCCAAACCCGGCATACAGCGGAATATGCCGCTCCTTGCACATCAGATGGATGGTGGTCTTGCCCAAACCCCGCATGCGCTCGATGAACTCGCCCATCAAACGCTTCGCCA
Organism: Pseudomonas sp. BGI-2; assembly: GCF_004310295.1. Classification (GTDB taxonomy): domain Bacteria; phylum Pseudomonadota; class Gammaproteobacteria; order Pseudomonadales; family Pseudomonadaceae; genus Aquipseudomonas. Next base: position 70,677 of record NZ_SISB01000007.1, read on the forward strand.
ACCCCTGCCCCTGATAATCCGGGTGCACCACCACCGACATGATCACCACGTGCCGGCCGGCCGGGTCGTGGCCGATCAGTTCCTTGAACGCTTCGTCTGACATTTCCACTTCAAACGCCGCTCCGGAATTGATGAAACCGGCTACAACGCCGTCCACTTCGGCGACGATGAAACCCTCGGGCCAGGTGGCGATGCGGGTGGCGATTTTTTCCCGGGTGGCGGCTTCGTCGCCTTCGTAGGCAACGGTTTCGATGGCGAAGCAGCGGTCCAGGTCAGCAGGCAGGACGTTTCGGATGACAGGGTTCGACAAGTTCATGGCGCAACAGCAACCTTGGGGCAAGTGAGAAGACAGAGTATCGCTCGCCGATTCTAACAACACTGACTGGCCCTTGAACGCCCGATACCCAGCGCTCGTATAAAGTGCATAGGGTTAAAGGACGGCACCGTAAAGCTTTCATATAACCGCTACTCAATGCCTCGGGTTCGTATTATTTATCTGTGCCTCGACGATTGAGGTCGCCCAGCCACGGCAGGTTGAGCCCTCCTCGTCCCACTCACAGGACTGTGATCATGAGCTCGACTCAAATCGGCCTACTCGTGTTGTTCAGCATTACCTCGTTCGGTTTCATCACGCTGTACATCGATTTCCTGCACGAGCGCAGGATCAAGAAAGACAAGTGAGCGACACACGGCCACGCGCTGCGACCAGTGTCTGCCGTGCTTTACAGCCCCACCAAGCGATATCCCACCTGCAATTCGGTGATGAAATGCTGCGGCTGGGCCGCATCGGCCTCCAGTTTCTGCCGCAAGTGCGCCATGTGCACCCGTAGGTAGTGAGCACGATCGACGTAATCCAGCCCCCACACTTCCAGCAGTAACTGGCGATGGGTCATGACCCGGCCTTGTCCGCGAATCAGCGCGCAAAGCAGGCGATACTCGATGGGCGTCAGATGGACCGATTGGCCCTCGCGCCGGACCTCGTGCGTGGCCAGGTCCACTTCGATCATGCCAAAAGTCACCTTGCTGGTGACCGCGGTGGTCCCGTTTTGCACATGCCGACGCAACTGGGCGCGGATACGCGCGAGCAACTCGGGCACGCCGAAGGGTTTGACCAGATAGTCGTCCGCCCCCGCATCCAGTGCCGCCACTTTTTCCTCTTCACGATCACGGGCCGACAGCACCAGAATCGGCACCGTCATCCAGCCCCGCAACTCGCTGATCAATTGTTTGCCGTCACCGTCGGGCAAGCCCAGATCGACAATCACCAGATCCGGTTGACGACTGGCGGCGTGGATCAGGGCGCGTTTGACGTTGTCGGCCTCGAACACCTGAAAACCTTCGTCTTGCAGCGCGATACCGACGAAACGGCGGATGTTGGCCTCGTCCTCGACAATGAGGATGCGTGCACTGGTCATAGCGATTCCATGGAAGGCGGGTGACCCGCCGGTAGAGTGATCACAAAGCGGATGCCCGAGGTGGCCTGAGGCTGAGCCTCGATCGTTGCGCCATGGGCCTGGACAATACGTTTTGCCAACGCCAGCCCAAGGCCGATGCCGGCAACGGCCGACTCCTGCTGACCCCGAGTGAACGGTTCGAACAAGCTCTGAGGCGTGCTGCCCTGAGGACAACCGGGACCGGCGTCGATCACCTCCAGCACAATGCTGTCCTCCTCTTGCCGGGCCGCCACCTGCACCAGCGTTCCGGCCGGGGTGTACTTGGCGGCGTTGTCCAGCAGGTTGACCAGAACACGCTCGATCAACAGCGCATCGACTTCCACCAACGGCAACCGCGGCGACAGCGCGGTGCGCACCACATGCCGCGCCAACGGCTCGCGCAGTTGACGCAAAGCGCTGCCGACGATTTCCTCCAGTGAGTGCCATTGCCGGTTGAGGCGCACACCGCGTTCCTGCATCCGGGCCATGTCCAACAGGTTTTCGATCAACCGCTGCATGGAGCTGGCCTGATCGCGGATACCGCCCAGCAACTGCGCCAGTGGTCCGGGCGGCGCATGGGGCGCCGCTGCATCTGCCGCGCCGATAATGGTGGTCAGCGGCGTGCGCAGGTCATGAGAGATCGCGGCCAGCAGGGTATTGCGCATGCGCTCACCCTCCATCTGCACCAAGGTGCTTTGCGCCACCTCGACGAAATGCACCCGCTCCAGCGCGATTGCCAGTTGGCTCATGCAGGCCTCAAGCAGGCGCTGCTCTTCCGGCTCGTTCAATCGCTCGGGTTCAGCCAGTTCGAGCACCAACACGCCGCGTACGCGCATGGGCGCCTTTAATGGCAAATAGCGGCCTTGGGCGGCCGCCAGTGTATCGGTGCCCTGACCCGCGGGTTGGCCATGGTCGTAAACCCATTGGGCAATGCTTTCATCGATCGGGAATGCTCCGGCGCCCCGAGCGTGGACACTGTCTGTGGCGTTTGGCAGTGTCAGCCCGACCCGCGCTTCAAACACGCCGCTGAAGGTGCGCAGTGCCACCTCCGTGATCTGTTCCACCGTCAGCGCCGCCGACAAGTCGCGCGCCAGCCTGGCCAACGACGTCGCGCGCCGCTCACGACCGGCGGCGGTGCGGGCTTCATGACGCAAGCGTGCCGTGAGCTGCCCGGTGATCAACGCAATACCCAGCATCAGGGCGAAGGTAAAGAAGTACTGGGTGTCGTTGACCGTGAACGACCAGCGTGGCTGGACGAAAAAGAAATCAAAACACAGCACCGCCAGCATCGCTGCCCAGACACCTGGCCCTCTCCCGTAACGCAGGGCGACCAGCACCACCGTGAGCAAAAACAGCATGACCACGTTGGCCAGATCAAACACCTGCAACAGCAAGGCAGCCACCGCCGTGGCGGCAAAACAGGCCAGGCTGGCCCACAGATACGCCGGTGCCCTGCTGGGTGGCAGCGCTGCATCAGTATTCACCGCAACCGCAACCACCATGGGCAACGGGCCATGAGCGATGACAATCTGATCGATCTCGGGATGGCGACGGCTGATGCGGTCACTGACCGACTGGTGCCAGAACTGCCAGACCTTGCGCGGGTAATGCCCCAACACCAGGCGGTTGGCGTTGTGTTCACGAGCAAACGCCACCAGCGCCTCGGCCACGTCCATGCCGGACAGCGTGGCGGTGTCGGCACCGAATTCGGCGGCCAGCGCCAAGGCCTTCATGGCGGCGGCATAGCGGCTCGCATCTGCGCCACGGCGCTGCACCGAAGGCACATGGACGACAATCCAGTCCGCCTCAAGCTTTTGTGCCAGGCGCGCCGCTTCACGAACCAGACGATCATCCGAAGGGTGCCCTGCCACTCCGACCAGCAAACGCTCGCGCGCGGGCCAAAGGGTGTTGATGGACCGCTCGCGGCGATAGTCGCGCATCTGTGCATCGACGCGATCAGCGGTACGCCGCAGCGCCAGCTCGCGCAAGGCCAGCAAGTTGCCCTTGCGGAAGAAATGCCGGGACGCGCGCTCGGCCTGGGGCGGCAGGTAGACCTTGCCTTCCTTGAGACGGCGCAGCAGGTCATCGGGTGGCAGGTCGATCACCACCACTTCATGAGCAGCGTCGAACAGATGATCGGGTACGGTCTCGCGTACCCGGATGCCGATGATCCCGCTGACGATGTCGTTGAGACTTTCCAGGTGCTGGACATTGAGGGTGGTCCAGACGTCGATGCCGGCGCGCAGCAGTTCTTCGACATCCTGCCAGCGTTTGGGGTGACGCGAGCCGGGAACGTTGCTGTGGGCCAGCTCATCCACCAGCAGCACCGCCGGACGTCGCGCCAGCGCGGCATCCAGATCGAACTCGCTGAGGGCACACTCGCGATGCATCACGTTGTAGCGCGGCAGCAGTTCCAGGCCGGTGAGCAGTTCAGCGGTTTCCCGGCGGCCATGGGTTTCGACCACGCCAGCCACCAGGTGACGGCCCTGGGTCACTTCGCGTTGAGCCGCAATGAGCATGGCACAGGTTTTCCCCACTCCGGCATTGGAGCCGAAATAGATGCGCAATTTTCCGCGCAGGGCGGCCTGTTCGTCTTGGTGGAGCTTCTCCAGCAGCGCGTCGGGATCAGGGCGGCCGTCACGTGAAGCGGTGAACGTATCAGTTACGAGCATGGCAATCCTTTTGAACTGCGCGGCGCCACACACGGCGCCGCGCAGTCAGTCCTTTCAAACCAGGCCAAGCCCGGTCAACAGCATGTCGATCACCTTGATCCCCGCGAACGGCACCAGCACGCCACCCAGCCCATAGATCAGCAGGTTGCGATTGAGTAACGCAGCGGCGCCGATGGCTCGGTAGGTCACACCCTTCAGCGCCAGCGGGATCAGAAACACGATGATCAGGGCATTGAAGATCACCGCGCTGAGGATCGCCGAATTCGGGCTGCTCAGGTGCATCACGTTCAGGGCACCCAGTTGCGGATAGGTTGCGACGAATGCGGCCGGTACGATAGCAAAATACTTGGCCACATCGTTGGCCACGCTGAAGGTGGTTAACGCGCCGCGCGTCATGAGCATCTGCTTGCCGACTTCCACCACCTCGATCAGCTTGGTCGGGTTGCTGTCCAGATCGACCATGTTGCCCGCTTCCTTGGCGGCCTGAGTACCGCTGTTCATGGCCACGGCCACGTCCGCCTGGGCCAGTGCCGGCGCATCGTTGGTGCCATCTCCCGTCATCGCCACCAGCTTGCCCTGCGCCTGGTAGTCGCGGATCAGTTGCAGCTTGTCTTCCGGCCGGGCCTCGGCCAGAAAGTCGTCAACACCGGCTTCCACGGCAATCGCTGCCGCCGTCAGGCGGTTGTCGCCGGTGATCATGACCGTCTTGATCCCCATGCGCCGCAGTTCGGCAAAGCGCTCCTTGATACCGCCCTTGACCACGTCCTTGAGCTCGACCACGCCCAATGCCTGTTGACCATCGCACACGACCAGCGGCGTACTGCCACGGCGCGAGACTTCATCGACCTTGCTCTGCAATGCCGACGGAAAGCTGCCGCCCAGCGCCTCGATGTGCTGGCGAATGGCATCTGCCGCGCCCTTGCGGATGCACCGGCCGCCGGCCAGATCGACGCCGCTCATACGGGTTTGCGCGGTGAAATGCACGAAGCTCGCCCCCAAGGCATTGAGGTCCCGCGCCCGCAGGTCGAACTTCTGCTTGGCGAGCACCACAATACTGCGTCCTTCCGGCGTTTCGTCGGCCAGCGAGGCCAACTGCGCGGCGTCCGCCAGTTCCGACTCCTTGACTCCGGGCGCTGGCAGGAAACTGCTGGCCTGGCGATTACCCAAGGTAATGGTGCCGGTTTTGTCCAACAGCAGGACATCAACGTCACCCGCCGCTTCCACAGCCCGCCCGGAGGTGGCAATGACGTTGGCCGACATCATCCGGCTCATGCCCGCCACACCAATCGCCGACAGCAGGCCGCCAATGGTCGTGGGGATCAGGCAGACCAGCAGCGCCACCAGCACCGTTGCGCTGACCACGTCGCCGCCGCTCATGGCCACCGCGAACATCGAGTACGGGCCCAGGGTCACAATTACCAGCAGAAACAAAAATGTCAGGCCCACCAACAAAATGGTCAGTGCCACTTCGTTGGGCGTCTTCTGGCGCTTCGCGGATTCGACCATTGAGATCATGCGATCCAGAAACGACTCGCCGGGATTGACGCTGATACGCACCACCAACCAGTCCGACAGCACTTTTGTCCCGCCGGTGACCGATGAAAAGTCGCCGCCCGCCTCGCGAATCACCGGTGCCGACTCCCCGGTGATCGCGCTTTCATCCACCGACGCCACACCTTCGATCACCACACCATCGAGGGGCACCAAATCGCCCGCCTCGATCAACACCACAGCGTCCTTGAGCAGTTCGCTGGAAGGCACTGGCCTCCAGGCGGAACCGTGCCGGGGTTGCTGCAACAGCTTGGCCAGGGTCTGACGCTTCATCCCGCGCAGGCTAGCCGCCTGGGCCCGACTACGCCCCTCGGCCAGGGCTTCGGCGAAGTTGGCAAACAGCACGGTGAACCACAGCCACAGCGTGATGCTGAGAATGAAACCACTGGGGGCTTCCCCTTTGCCGACCAGTGATTGAACCCACAACAGCGTGGTGAGAATACTGCCCAGGTACACCACAAACATTACCGGGTTCTTCCACTGCGCCTGGGGCAGCAATTTCTTGAAAGCATCCAGGCACGCCGTGAGCAACAATCCACGGTCGAACAAAGGCAAACGAACTTGCTTACTCATGGTTGTTTCTCTTGTTCACTGGCCGCAAGGGATGGCTGATGCGCAGGCGGCAGAGCATCCAGCGCGAGGTTGAGTTGCAGCACATTGACCCGGGGCTCGCCGAGCAGGCCGAAGGTGCGTTGCTCAGTGTGGGCATTCACCAGCTTCAACAGATCGGCTTCCGGCAGGTGACGCAGGCGTGCGACACGCGATGCCTGAATCTGTGCGTTGGCCACCGAGATGTGCGGGTCCAGACCTGACGCCGACGCGGTGACCGCATCCACCGGCACCTGAGCATCTGCTGCCAGACCGTTCTGCCGGCGGTAGGCTTCGACGCGCATGGCCACGGTGTCGATCAACTTCTGGCTGGTCGGGCCAAGGTTGCTGGCACCACTGGAACCTGCGTTGTACGGCTGGGCCACGCTCTTGCTCGGGTCCAGTGGGTCAGCGCCGAGGGTCATGCTCGCACGCCCCTGGAAATACTCGGGGCGAGTGAAATGCTGGCCGATCACCGCCGAACCGATCACCAACCCGTCCCGTTCAACCAGACTGCCCCGGGCCTGATAGGGGAACAGCACGTTAGCCACCAGCGTGGTGAACAACGGATACACCAGCCCGGTCAGCAACATGAAGAACGCCGCCGAAATCAGCACCGGGCGCAACAGGCCGACAAACAGAAATTGCACCTTTGTTTGTGTTTGTACTTGAGTCATCACATCCCCCTCACTTGTAGGTCTGGCCGGACAGCAACTGCAGTTGCTCGACCAGCGGGCCGAGCGCGAGCGCCGGCAGGAAAGTCAGGCCGCCCACCACCAACACCACGAACACCACCAGAAACATGAATAGCGGCGTGGCGGTCGGGATGGTGCCGGCACCGGCCGGGATGTTCTTTTTCATCGCCAGGGAACCGGCAACCGCGAGCATCGGCAGCATCGTGAAGAAGCGTCCGAGCAACATGGCAAGACCGATGGTGGTGTTAAAGAACGGCGTATTGGCATTCAGCCCGGCGAACGCCGAACCGTTGTTGGCAGTGCCCGAGGTGTAGGCATACAGCACCTCGCTGAAGCCATGAGGCCCTTGGTTGTTGAGGCTATTGAGGGTGTCGGGCCAGAGTGCCGCCAGGGCGGTGAAGCCGAGAATGCAGATGGGGTGCGCCAGCACCGAGAGCATGACCAGCTTGATCTCCCGCGCCTCAATCTTCTTGCCGAGGAATTCGGGGCTGCGACCGATCATCATGCCCACCAGAAACACCGTCAGCAGCGCGTACTGGATCAGGTTGATAAAGCCCACGCCGTCGCCACCGAACACGCAGTTGAGCATCATCTGCGCCAGCGGTACGAAGCCGCCCATGGGCGTCAGCGAGTCATGCATGGCGTTCACCGAGCCGGTGGTTGCGCCGGTGGTGGTGGTCACGAACAGGCTGGTGTCGGCAATCCCGAAGCGCAGCTCCTTGCCCTCCATGTTGCCGCCACTCTGGGTCGCTGACAGCACCTGATCCGCACCCACCCGGGTCAACAGCGGGTTGCCACTTTGTTCGGCGGTGTAAACGATGCTCAGAAAGCCGACGAACATCACCAGGAACGTGCCAAAGAACACCCAGCCCTGACGCCGACGCATCAGCATACTGCCGAAGGTGTACGTCAGCGCTGACGGGATCAGCAGCATGCTGAGGATATGCAGCATGTTCGTCAGCGGGGTCGGGTTCTCGAACGGATGCGCGGCGTTCATGCTGAAAAAGCCGCCACCGTTGGTGCCGATGTGCTTGATTGACTCGAAGCTCGCCACCGCGCCGACGATCAATTGCTGCTGTGCGCCTTCCAGCGTAGTGGCAAGGGCCTGGGAGTTCAGGGTTTGTGGCATGCCTTGCCAGACATAAACCAGCGCCATGCCAAAACACAGTGGCAGCATGACCCGGTACAGGGTGCGAGTGAAGTCCACCCAGTAGTTTCCGATGTCAGCGGAGTTAGAACGACTGAGGCCGCGAATGAATCCCGCGGCAGCCACAACGCCCGCTGTTGCGCCGACGAACATCAGGAAGGTGATGACGGCCATCTGGCTGAAGTTGGACAGGCTGGTCTCACCTGAATAAGCCTGCCAGTTGGTGTTGGTGATAAAAGACGCCGCGGTATTGAACGCCAGATCCGGTGTTTGCGCGCTCAGCCCCAAGGGGTTGAGTGGCATGAAGCCTTGCAGGCGCAACACGATGTAGCCCAGCAACATCATTGCCGCGTTCGACAACAACAGGGCCAAGCCGTAACGTGCCCAGCCCATGGTTTCGGTCGAATCGATCCCCAGCAAACGATACGTGGCGCGCTCCGCCAAGGCATGGTTTCGCCCGGTGAATACTCGCGTCAGCCACTTCCCCATCAGAACGGCGAGCCCGGTCATCAACCCGAGAATCACCGCAAATTCCAGCATAGTGCTCAACATGTCGATGCTCCGTTCAAATCTTGCCCATGGCGACGATGACCATGGCTGTCGCAGCAAAAAACACCACGCTAACCCCCATGAAAATCAGGTCGTACATTGCCGGTTTCCTTTCTCAAGACCGCCCTGGCGGGCGAATAAAAACGCCTGTGCCGCAATGACTGCGGCCATCAGAACTTCTCTGCACGGATAAGGGCGTAACCCAGGTAGGCGAACAACAGGGCGGCGCACAGGCCGCTGGCGATGTAAATGAACTCGAGTGTTAACAAGACAGCTCCCCCTGACAAAACGAAAGGACACCCGCAAGCGGGTCCCGGCAGAGCGCGTCAGAACAAAAAACGCACTGAATACGCGCTCTTATCTGCGCTGTGCAGGTTATGTGAGGGGGTATCAAGGACGGACACTGATTGGGGGCAGCGGTATTAAGACGGCGTATAGATCGAGCGAAACGGGCAGTAGGCGGGAGGTGATACGAGGGGGCAACGACAGTCACGAACGGGCACTGTGAAGTGCCCGTTCCAGGCTCGGTTCATTACGATTTGAGCGGCAACCAGATTTCCAGCACACCGGTGTTGAGCTTCGGGTTGAAGTCTTCGCTGTAGCGTTCGAATTCCGGGGCGTCCGCCGCTTCTTTACCGGATTGCGGCAGCCAGGTTTTCCAAATGTACTGAAAGGTCGCGGGCAACTGGTCCAGTGTGCCTTTGTGCTCGAACACTGCGTAATGCTGGGGCTGAACTTCGACCCAGCGGTACTTTTCGGGCAGATCGTCGAGTTTGCTTATTTCGACGCCTGCAATGTACTCGAAACCACCCTTGCCATCCGGATTGCAACAAATGCCGTAGGTCACTTCGCTTTTTTGACCGGGAATTTTGCCAATCTCGGGAATGAATTTTTCCCAGAGATCAGGAATGCCTTTAGTGGTTTGCTGGGTAAATCGCCCGCCAAGCCCGGCAATGAGCAGAAAATGCCCGCTCTCGAAGCGTGGCTCGGCCAATTTGACGTCTGTTTGCTCATCCATGACTCAACTCCTGGAACAAAAAAAGTGGGTTCGGCTGGAAGTATAGAGGCCAAACCCGATTCGCCCAATTACAGGGCGTGCAACTGTTCGACGGCGCTTGCACCGACGAACTCGTTATAACCCGATAGAATCACGTAGACCGCGAAATAACAGAAGATCGCCGCCGATGCCATGTAGGAGTAACGCAGCAATTTGTCACCCAGCAACTTGCCGCCATGGCTCGCGGCGAAGCACAGCCCGATACACCAGAGCACGCCGGCGCAGAGAAACCCACCGAGAAACAGCGCCGAACTGACAGCATCACCGCCACCGGAACGCGCGATCAGCGTGCCGCCCACCGCCGCGAACCAGAGGATGGCGCTGGGAGACGACATGGCGAGAAAGATCCCGCGGAAAAACTCCTTCCGGTGAGAGTTCTGACCCACCTCGGCGGACTGAGCCAGCACCGCCTCATGGTGAATCGCCGAGTAGATCATCTTCGCCGCGAAATACACCAGCAAAGCGGAGCCGCCAATCCACAGCACCCAGCGCACGGTTTCGTATTGCAGCAAAACGGTCATGCCCGCCAGCGCCAGCACTGCGTAAATCAGGTCGCCGACACACGTCCCCAACCCCAGGGCAAAGCCCTGAAAATAGCCGCGTTGCATGGCCAGGGTGATCATCGCGATATTGGCCACACCGATATCCAGGCACAGTGAAAGGCTCAGCAAAAAGCCGCTGGTAAATTCCATCAAGCGATTTCCTTCGGACAAATTTGTTTACATAGTCGCTGGACAGTGTGCCACAACAGCCCTTACATTCCGCCACAGGCCACCGCAGTGGCCAGCGTCGCTCGGACGGTTCCGGGCGCTCACGTTACCGAGGCAACAATGGCTAACCCAGGTTCGCCGCGCCGCTTTGCGCGCATAGATCGACTCCCCCCTTACGTATTCAACATCACTGCCGAGCTGAAGATGGCCGCCCGTCGTCGTGGCGAAGACATCATCGACTTCAGCATGGGCAACCCTGACGGCCCTACTCCGCCGCACATCGTCGAAAAACTGGTCACCGTCGCCCAGCGCGAAGACACCCACGGTTACTCGACGTCCAAGGGCATTCCGCGTCTGCGCCGGGCCATTTCCAATTGGTACAAGGATCGCTACGAGGTCGACATCGACCCGGAAAGCGAAGCCATTGTCACCATCGGCTCCAAGGAAGGCCTGGCGCATTTGATGCTGGCCACCCTCGACCAGGGCGACACCGTGCTGGTGCCGAACCCGAGCTACCCGATTCACATCTACGGTGCCGTGATTGCCGGCGCCCAGGTGCGTTCGGTGCCGCTGATCCCGGGCGTGGACTTCTTCGCCGAACTGGAAAGCGCCATTCGCGGTTCGATCCCGAAACCGAAAATGATGATCCTCGGTTTCCCGTCTAATCCGACTGCTCAATGCGTGGAGCTGGATTTCTTCGAGCGGGTGATCGCCCTCGCCAAGCAGTACGACGTCTTGGTGGTGCACGATCTGGCTTACGCCGACATCGTCTACGACGGCTGGAAAGCCCCGTCGATCATGCAAGTGCCGGGCGCCAAGGACATCGCGGTGGAGTTTTTCACCCTGTCCAAGAGCTACAACATGGCGGGCTGGCGGATCGGTTTCATGGTCGGCAACGCTGAGCTGGTCAACGCCCTGGCGCGGATCAAGAGTTACCACGACTACGGCACGTTCACCCCGCTGCAGGTCGCGGCCATTGCGGCGCTGGAAGGCGATCAGCAGTGCGTCAAAGACATCGCCGAGCAGTATCGGCAGCGCCGCAACGTGCTGGTCAAAGGCCTGCATGAGCTGGGCTGGATGGTTGAAAACCCGAAAGCGTCGATGTATGTCTGGGCCAAGATTCCCGAAGCGTACGCACACATGGGCTCGCTGGAATTCGCCAAGAAAATGCTCGCCGAGGCCAAGGTCTGCGTCTCGCCGGGTGTCGGGTTTGGTGAGTATGGGGATGATCATGTGCGCTTTGCGCTGATCGAAAACCAGGACCGGATTCGTCAGGCTGTGCGCGGGATTCGCGGGATGTTCAGGGCGGATGGGCTGATTAGCAAAACTACAGCCTGACACATGACAATGTGGGAGCGGGCTTGCTCGCGAAGGGGCGTGTCAGTCAACGTTGATGTTGATTGACACACCGCATTCGCGAGCAAGCCCGCTCCCACATTAGTTTTGTGGCGTTACTTAGACGAACATCGACAACAGCAGGATAAAGCCCAGCGCAACGATGGACAGGATGGTTTCCATCGCGGTCCAGGTCTTGAAGGTTTCCGCCACGGTCATGTTGAAGTACTGCTTCACCAGCCAGAAACCTGCGTCGTTGACGTGAGACAGGATCAACGAACCGGCACCGGTGGCCAGTACCAGCAGCTCACGGTTCACACCCGGAATCATCCCCACCACCGGCACCACAATGCCCGCGCCGGTAATGGTCGCCACGGTTGCCGAACCGGTCGCGATACGGATCACCGCCGCCACCAGCCACGCCAGCAAAATTGGCGAGATCTGCGCTTCCACTGCCATGTTGCCGATGACATTACCAACGCCGCTGGTCACCAGCATCTGCTTGAAGCCACCACCGGCACCGATGATCAGGATGATCGCGGCGGTTGGCGCGAGGCTCGCATCCAGCCATTTGAGCATCTGGTTGGAGCCAATGCCCTGCTTGTAACCGAAGGTGTACAGCGACAGCAGCAACGCCAGCAGCAGTGCCGAGATCGGGTGACCGATCAGGTCCATGAAGGTGCGGAAGAAGTTGCCGTCCGGCAGCACCACATCGGCAAAGGTCTTGAGCAGCATCAGGAACACCGGCGACAGCACGGTGATCAGGGTGATGGCGAAGCTCGGGAGATCGGCAGAATCGTTCTCACGCGCCAGTTGATCCACCAGTTCCTGATTCGGATGACCGGGGATGTATTTGGCAATGAACGTGCCGTAGATCGGGCCGGCAATGATCGCCGTCGGCAGCGCAACGATCAGACCGTAGAGAATGGTTTTACCGATGTCGGCACCGAACACGCCAATGGCCAGCAACGGACCCGGGTGCGGCGGAACCAGACCGTGCACCGCGGACAGACCGGCCAGCAACGGGATTCCGATCTTGATGATCGACACACCGGTACGCCGGGCAACGATGAACACCAGCGGGATCAGCAGCACGAAGCCGATTTCGAAGAACAGTGGAATGCCGACCAGGAACGCGGCGAACATCATCGCCCACTGCACCTTGTCCTTGCCGAACGCACGAATCAGCGTCTGGGCAATCTGATCCGCCCCGCCCGACTCGGCCATCATTTTGCCGAGCATGGTGCCCAGCGCCAAGATGATCCCGACGAAACCGAGCACCCCACCGAAGCCGTCCTGGAACGCCTTGATGATGGTGCCGATCGGCATGCCGGAGGTCAGCCCGAGAAAGGCTGCGGCGATGATCAGGGCAATGAAGGGGTGGAACTTGAACTTGGTGATCAGGACGATAAGCCCGATCACCGTGACCACTGCATCGAGCAGCAGGAACGTCTCGTGGGACATGCCAAACATTAGGGGTGTCTCCTGATTGTTGTTGTTATTAATGCGGGTAATTCGCAAGCAATAAGGACAGCGCTGTCTCTCGGGGCAAAAATCATGACGCGCGTTTCAGGCCATGTTCCAGCCACCAGACATGCGCCTGTTGCGCCAGTTGCTCGACGCTGTGGTTCGAAGCGTCCAGAGCCAGGGTCAAGGGTTCGCCAACGGGCGATTCAAGCGTGGCGAACTGGCTGTCGATCAAGGTCGAAGGCATGAAGTGGCCCGGCCGATGGGAGACACGATCGGCGGCGACTTCAGGGGTCAGTTCCAGGAACACGAAGCCCAGGCCCGGCAAGGCGCTGCGCAGGCGTTCGCGATAAATGTGTTTAAGGGCCGAGCACGTCAGCACCGGGCGCTGGCCCTGGGCGTCGACGCGGCGCAGTTCATCGCACAGGCTGTCGAGCCAGCCGGCACGGTCTTCATCGTTCAGGGGGATCCCCGCGCTCATCTTTTCGATATTGGCGGCAGGGTGGAAAGTGTCGCCTTCAATGGCGGTCGCGCCGCTGAGTTGGCACAAGGCCTCGCTGACGCAAGTCTTGCCGCAACCGGCAACGCCCATGATGACCAGGGCGGTGATGGGATGATTCATGTAACACCTCAGCGCGCAGACAGCGCTACCTTTGCCAGTTAGGACATTAGTGTCCTGTCTCACAAATACGTTCCTTTTTGACGAGTGGCTGTTGTTGTCAGGCAAGGCACCGCGACGAGTCATAGCTGGCTATGGCGAGGAGCGGTAACGCAGCATGACGACAACAGACGCCGTCAAAATGGAACAGTATTTGTGAGACAGGACACTCAAGCAAACGCAGAAGTTGCCGACGCCTTCTTGTCATTTTTGTGGGTTGCAGCATGTTCGTTTCCAACGCCAAAAAACGGGGATCAGGCAAACCCCGTTCACGCATTTGCAGCTGCGTCGAGACAGCGCTACCTTAGTGCCTCGAATTTTGTTTGGCAAGCCGTCCGATGATCTCTCCTAAAAACGATAAAAATACGCGCACCACTGGCCGCCCTACCCTGAACGAAGTGGCACGCCTGGCCGGTGTCAGCCCGATCACCGCTTCCCGCGCCTTGCGCGGCGTCAGCACGGTGGCCACCGAACTGGTGGAAAAAGTGCAGAAAGCGGCCCTTGAACTGAACTACGTGGTCAACCCTGCCGCCCGCGCATTGGCCTCGGCCCAGAGCCATTCGGTGGTGGTTTTGGTGCCTTCACTGTCCAACCTGCTGTTCATCGATACGCTGGAAGCCATTCATCAGGTTTTGCGCCCCAAGGGCTTCGAAGTGCTCATCGGCAACTTCCATTACTCACGTGATGAAGAAGAAAACCTGCTGCGCAATTACATGGCTTATCAGCCCCGTGGCTTACTGCTGACCGGTTTCGACCGCACGGAAAGTTCGCGCCGGATGATCGAGGCGAGCAACATTCCGTGCGTGTACATGATGGAACTGGACAGCGCGGCCGGCCTCAATTGCGTGGGTTTTTCGCAGCTCGCGGCGGGTGAAACGGCGGCGCAACATTTGCTGTCCCGTGGGCGTAAACGCCTGGCCTACATCGGCGCGCAACTGGATCAACGCACCTTGCTGCGCGGCGAAGGTTTTCGCAAAGCCCTGCAAAAGGCCGGTCTGTATGATCCTGACCTGGAAGTGCTGACGCCACGCGCGTCGTCCGTCGGTCTGGGCGGCGAACTGTTTCTGCAACTGTTGGCCAGTCATCCCGACGTGGATGCGATCTTCTTCGGCAACGACGACCTGGCCCAGGGCGCACTGCTTGAAGCCATGCGCTGCGGGATCAAAATCCCCGAACGTGTGGCGATCCTCGGCTTCAACGACCTACCCGCCTCGGCGCACATGGTGCCGCGCCTGAGCAGCATCAGCACCCCGCGCGAGGCCATTGGCCGGCGTTCGGCGGAGTTGATGTTGACGTTGCTGGCGGGGAATGCGGTGGCCAAACCGGTGCAGGACATGGGGTTTGAGTTGAAGGTGCGCGAGAGTACATAACCAGTGTGGGAGTGAGCCAGCTCGCGAGTGCAGTCTACCCGTCAACATAGAGGTTGGATGTACCGACCTCATCGCGAGCAGGTCGAATCGTCGCACCGTCGCTCCCACAGTGGGTCACCGCGTACTCAGCGTCCCATCAACTCGACGAACGCCAACGCGCCTTTCTGCAACGGCTGGCTCTTGAGCCACACTGCGTGCACCGGCAGCACCAAACCGTTCTCGATGTTCCTGAAACTCAGACGCTTCAGCCCTCCAGCGTCGAGCAACGGCTGCACCACCGACAACGGAAAATTACCCCAACCCAACCCGGCCTCAACCATTTCCAGCGCCATGGCCAGGGTGTCGGTGCGCCAATAGGATTCGGCGACCAAGGGCCGGGGTTCGCTGATCGGCAGGTCGCGGCTGGCAACGATGATTTGCCGTACGTGAACCAGATCCTCCAGATACAAATCCTTGCCCTGAAACAGCGGATTGTCCGCCGCGAGCGTGGCGATCATCCGCTCGGTGCCGACGAACTGGAAACGCTCCAGCACATTCATGCTCAACCCGGCGAACGCCAGGCAAACGCTGACGCGACCGCTGTGCAGCATCGCCAACACATCGTCCTGCGGCGCGCTGAGCACTTCTATTTCTAACAGCGGATGACGCTCGGCGATGACCTTGATCGCGGCCAGCAAACGGCGTTTGTCGATGTCCGCCACGACGCCAATCGACAACGTGCTTTCCAGCCCCAGCGACAGTTCGACCGCATGCACTTGCAGCTGCTTGAGCTGTTCGGCGATCAACCGCGCGTGCGGCACCAAAGCACTGGCCATCGCCGTCGGCACCGGTTCGCGATGGCTGCGATCAAACAACGGATAACCGAGTTCGGCTTCGAGGTTGGCAATGCCCATGCTCACCGCCGACGGCACTTTACCCAGCGCACGAGCCGCCGCGGAAAACGAGCCACGCTCGATCACGGCAAGGAACAACTCGATGCTGTCGCTGTTGAAATTCATCCATCGTCCTATCAATTAAACTGAAAGCTGCTGACTTTTTCTGTCAGCCCTATTGAAGCTATCTTTCGCCGCCTACGCCAGTGCTCCTGGCTTCAAGTTCGTGAGAAAGAGGCAAATTCCCATGCAAGGCGTTAAACGCAAACTGGTCTACGTGTCGCTGTACGAAGTCATCGGCATGACGTTCTCGGCGCTGGGCCTGGCGCTGTTGTCCGGCACATCACCTGGCAGCACCGGACCGTTGGCAGTCGTCATCACCACGATCGCGGTGACTTGGAATTTCATCTACACCTCGTTGTTCGAGCGCTGGGAGCGCCGTCAGCCATCGCGCACGCGCACCGTTAAACGGCGCATCGCCCATGCCGTGGGATTTCAACTAACCTTGATAGTGTTTCTCATCCCGCTGATCGCCTGGTGGATGAACATCAGCCTGGTGCAGGCTTTCCTGCTGGACTTGGCGCTGATCATTTTCATCCCGTGCTACACCTTCGCGTTCAACTGGCTGTTTGATCGCACGTTTGGTTTGCCGGCCTCGGCGCTGCCGGATCCGGTTTGAAAACCGCAAAATGTCTGTCAGATTCCTGAAGCGTCGAATCGCTAATGGAGTAGCTCAATGGAACATGTACTGAAGATTCTGGGTAAAGCATCGTCCATCAACGTCAGAAAGGTCCTGTGGACCTGTGAGGAACTGGCTGTTGCCTATGAACGTGAGGACTGGGGCGGCGGTTATGCGTCCACCCACACGCCGGAGTTTCTCCGGCTCAATCCTAACGCGCTGGTGCCGGTGATCATCGATGAAGCCGGCGTGCTCTGGGAGTCCAATACCATTTGCCGTTATCTGGCCGGCAAACACCAAAATACCGATCTGCTACCCCACGAACCGGCTGCGCGCGCTCGGGTGGAGCAGTGGATGGATTGGCAAGCCACCGAACTCAATGCCTCATGGAGTTACGCATTCACGGCCTTGGTCCGCAAAGATCCGGAGTTCCAGGACCCGCATCACATCGCTGCCGGTGTACGTACCTGGAACCAGAAGATGGGCATCCTCGAGCGTCAGCTCGCGACCACTAAAGCTTACGTCGCCGGGCCACGCTTCACCCTGGCCGACATTGTCATCGGGCTGTCAGTCAACCGCTGGCTGATGACCCCGATGGAGCGGCCCGACTACCCGGCCATCGACGAGTATTTTCAGCGACTGGCACAACGCCCGGGCTTCCTCAAACACGGCTGCAACGGCTTGCCTTGATGACATGTCTTGCTTGCCGCCAGGCGGCAAAGGCTAACCGCAAAACCTGCACTGACCGCCTGACCACAAGACCATAACTAGCTGATATATAGATAATTTTCTATATAGGCATACTATTTTCCGAAAGCACTGCACCACACATACCTACAAGGACTACTCATCATGTTGGTCAGTGCAAAACAAATGCAAAACTACCCCTTGCCCAAGCGGTGGGGAAAGGATTCGCTCGCCGAAGCCGCGGCCGGAAGCGACCTTCAGGGCTCGATGATGCAAGCCCTGCAAACCAATGTGCAGTCGCAGGTCCAGACATCCGCGACCCAGCAGGCCACGCAACACGTCAGTGAGGCGAGCAAGATCAGCGACAACGTTGATGAAGCCTTCGCGAAAACCCGCGTGGCATTGCAAGCAGCAGAGTCATTCAAACTGCCCGCCGATGTCCAATTCAGGTCCAGTGACAGCCCGGCCGCGGACGCCTTCAAGGAATACATGAGTAAAAAGCCGGAAGAGCGCATACAAGACGCCATTCTGGAAGAGATGGGTTTGACGAAAGAAGAAGTCGAGCAAATGCCGCCGAAAAAACAACAGGCAATCGCTAAAGAGATCGCCGAGCGCATGGAGGACAAGATCAAACTGGCGCAGGCCGAGAAAGAAGACGCCAGCAGTGAAAAAGGCAGCAGCCAGGTGGTCGACAAACTCCTCGCCTCGCTTTAATAGCGTGGACAATGCGCTTTATGTAGCCGCTGGCGCAGCCTGAGTTCGGCTGCGCAGCAGTCGTAAACCTTACTTGCGCGGTACACCTGATGCACCGCGAGTTCCGATTTTACGACTGCTTCGCAGCCGAACGCAGGCTGCGCCAGCTGCTACACAGGTCCGGCGTGATCAGTCAGTTCAGCTGCAACGTCGAATTGAACTGACTGATCGCATCCACCACATGCCGCGATCCCTGCTGAATCTCCAGGATCACCTCCCCCGCCTCGTTCGCCAGTTCCACCCCGAGTCCGGTTCGGCTCAAGCTCGACTGCATGCTCGACACCGCACTCAACGACAGATCGTGGTTCTTGCGCACCACGTCGACAATCTCCAGCGTCGCCTGGCTCGTGCGTGCCGCGAGGCTGCGCACTTCGTCGGCCACGACGGCAAACCCTCGCCCATGCTCCCCAGCTCGCGCGGCTTCGATGGCCGCGTTGAGCGCCAGCAAGTTGGTCTGGTCAGCAATGCCGCGGATGGTCTGGACGATGGTGCCGATGATGTCGGACTGTTTGCTGACCGCATCGATACTGAGCGCGGCTTCGTTCAAGTCCCGGGAGATGTCCTGAATGATCTGCACCGTTTGCTGCACCACCTGAGAACCTTTCTGCGCACAGGCATCGTTTTGCACCGAGGTGCTGTGAGCCGATTCCGCAGCGGTCTGCAAAGTGGTGACTTGCGGGGTGATGTCGCTGGCAAACTTCACCACTTTGTACAGCCGGCCCTTGGCGTCGAACAATGGGTTGTAGGAGGCTTCAAGAAATACGGTATGGCCGTATTTGTCTTTGCGTTCGAAACGATGGGAGTGATATTCGCCGCGATTGAGTGAAGCCCAGAACGCTTTGTAAGCCTGCGACTCGGCTTCGGCGCGGTGGCAAAACAGGCTGTGGTGCTGACCCACCACTTCGTTGAGCGAGTAATGCATCGTCTTCAGGAAGTTTTCATTAGCCGTGATGACTTTGCCGTCGGGAGAAAACTCGATCACGGCCATGGAACGGCCTATCGCCGCCAGCAGGCTAAGGTTTTCGTGCTCCTGACAGATCCGCGCAGATATGTCCGAGGCGACTTTGATCACGCTTTTAACCTGGCGATCGGGACCGAACACCGGCATGTAACTGGCTTCGAGCCAGATCTCCTTGCCGCTCTTGTTCAAGCGTAAAAAAGTCCCGCTGATCGGTTCGCCACGGGCCAGGTCTCGCCACAACTTCGCGTATTCCTCACTCCGGTAGAACGCTTCTTCACAAAAGATTCGGTGATGTTTGCCACGCACTTCGTCGGCGCTGTAACCCATGACGCTGCAAAAGTTGTCGTTGGCATCGAGCACGATGCCTTCCGGGGTGAACTCGATCATCGCCATCGATCGACTGACAGCCGCCAACTTGGCGTTGGCCTCGGTCAGCGCACAGCTGAATCGTTGGATTTCCAGCAGGTCAGCCTTGTGGTGTAGGTTAAACATGGTCGTATCACCTTCAGCGCGTTTTTTTGATTGATGAAAGTTCTTTGGTCTTTCAACGGATCCACCACATCGCTCTATGGAACAGGCACACGCGTTCCTCCAGGGGAGGAATAGTCAGGTGATCAATGATGTTTAATCGGAGAGTCCATGCAGCAACGCTCTTATCAAGACATCCTTCTCTTGATAGCCCGGGACCGGGCCAGCCCTAACGTTTTCATGAGTAACTCCCTTTACCGGCCAGCTCCTTTGTTGCTCCGTGTCGGTGCTTGAGTTGCGCACTCTTGCTGCGCCCTCTTCATATGGCGAGCGACATGGTTAGCTACGAGTCAGCTTAGACAGCCACTTCAGGGAAGCAAGGCCACTAGTCGGCTAGTATTGGGGACAAAATCGGTTCAGCAAGCATGTCCAGCAACGCCAGTACGGCCGCAGAAGGTTTCTTGTTCAATGCGGCCACCAAGGCAAACTCACGATCGATGCGCGGATGGACCGGCACCACGCGCAAGCCTTGTCGATTTCTTGGCAGCGTCATCTCGGGCACCAGCGTCACGCCGATGTTTTCCCGGACCAGCGTGAAGGCACTGCTCCATTCCCGGACCTCGACCCGAACGTCACGCAAGTGCAGTCCGGCATCAGCGGCGAGGCTGCGGGCGTTGGTCGAGCAACCGCCCGTGGCCAGCACAAAAGGTTGCTCCGCCAACTCCGCGAGGGTGATGCCTTCTTCATTCGAACGGCGCGCCAAAGGATGGCCGCCCGGCAGAACCGCCATCCAGGTGTCACGCCCCAAATGACCGGCATTGCGCTCAGGTGCCGGGTTTAACACCACGCCGACATCCACCAGCCCGGCACCGAGCAGCGTTTCGACTTCATCGTCGCTGACTTCCAGCGCCACCACTTGAATACCGGGATACAGCCGATTGAACTGGCGCAGCAGCGGCGGCAGGAAGGTTGCCAGCACCATGGGAAAACTGGCCAGGCGAATAGTGCCGCGTTGAATGCCTTTGGCGGCATCGACGGTGCTGCGAATCGATTCCAGAGCTTCGAGCATGCTCCGCGCATGCTCGATCACAGGAAGGCCGATGGCCGTCGGCAGGGTCTGGCGATTCTCTCGACTGAACAGCTGAACGCCCAGGGTGTCTTCGATCAGGGCCAACGCCTGGCTGGCCCCTGACTGGGTCATGCCGACGCGCTCGGCAGCCCGGGTGATGTTGCCGGTATCGGCCACCGCCACCACCAATCGCCAGTGCATCAGATTCATCATGGCAGTAGCTTTCCTTATGGCAGTGCTCTGAAAGATTAATTTTACCGAGGGTGCCGCGCACTATGACACTGGCGCAAATCCCCAACCAGAGCTCTGCCGATGAAGTTGTATTACGCCCCACACGCCTGCTCGCTGGCGCCGCACATTGTGCTGCGTGAACTGGATTTGCCCTTCGAGTTGGTACGTGTCGATAACAGGACCAAGAAAACCAAGACCGGCGCTGACTTCCTCGCGATCAACCCAAAAGGTTATGTCGCTGCCTTGCAATTGGATAACGGCGAGGTGCTGACTGAAGGACCGGCACTCCTGCAATACCTGGCGGATCTGCAACCCGAGTCGAACCTTGCTCCGGCGAACGGGACGTTCGAGCGGGTACGGCTGCAGGAGTGGTTGAATTTCGTCTCGACGGAGATTCATGGAGGGTTGGGTTGGCTGTTCAATTCGCAGTTTACGGATGAGGTGAAGGCGCAGATCAAAGAGAAGCTGTTCAAGCGGTTGGCGGTGCTGAGCCAGACGCTGGAGCGGCAGGATTATTTGATGGGTGAGTTCAGCGTTGTAGATGCGTATTTGTTTACGGTGTTGCGGTGGGCGCCGCTGTTTGCGATTGATCTGGATCAGTGGCCGGCGTTGGTGCGGTTTCAGGCCAGGGTTGACCAGAAGCCAGCCGTTAAGGCGGCGCTGGCTGCTGAATCTTTGTAAGCCTTGAGACCATCGCGAGCAAGCTCGCTCCCACAGGGGGATCTTCAGCGGACACAGTATTTGTGTACACCCGAGATACACTGTAGGAGTGAGCCTGCTCGCGAATGCGGTAGCTCAGACACCGCAAAAACATAAGACAAACTTACAAACTCGCCCCCACCTTGGTCGCCACCTCCCCCGGTACCCAAGCTTTCCAGATCTGCGGCTGATCGCGCAAAAACGCCTCAGCCACTTGTCGCGGTTGCTGGCGTTTTTCGCTCATCTGCCCCAGCGTCTGGTTCAGCAAGTCGATCGGAAAATCGACTTTTTCAAAGAACGCCACCAGGTCCGGGTACTGCGCCTTGAACGGCGCGGACACGCCAATCGCAAGGCTTGCCGGCATCGAGCGCGTGCCTTTTGGGTGCGGGTTATTGGCATCGGCCAGGGTCTTCCAGGCTTCGGCATCGAACGGCGGCTCGTCGAGTTTCACCAGTTTGAATCGGCCCAGCAGAGGTGTTGGCGACCAGTAGTAAAACAGCACCGGTTTGCCACGGCGGATCGATGAGGCAACCTCAGCATCCAGCGCAGCCCCGGAGCCGGTACGGAAGTTGACGTAGCTGGAGGTCAGGTCATAAGCCTTGAGTTTCTGGCTGTTGACGATCTCCGAGGTCCAGCCGGTCGGGCTGTTGAGGAACCGCCCGCGGCTTGGGTCTTCCGGGTCGCGGAACACGTCCTTGTAACGGGCCAGGTCGGCAACGGATTTCAGCTCCGGGGCCAACGGTTTGATGCCGCGTTCCGGGTCGCCCTTGATCACGTATTCGGGCACCCACCAACCTTCGGTGGCGCCTTTGACCGTGTCACCCAAACCAAACACTTTGCCCTCGGCTGACGCCTTGACCCACGCCGGACTGCGCCCGGCCCATTCTTCGCCGATCACCTGAATGTCGTTCCTGGCCAACGCCGCTTCGAGGCTGACGGTGCTGCCCGGCAAGGTGTCGGTCGGGTAGCCGTAACCCTTCTCGACAATCAGTCGCAGGATTTCGGTGATCAGGCTTCCGCTCTCCCAGGTGATGTCACCGAAGTGAATCGGCGCGGTTTTTTCGGCTGCCGGAACATGGGTAGCTACAAGGCTCAGGGCCAGCAGCGAACTGCCAAGCAGGGTTTTGATCGATCTCATGCGGACCTCTGGGTCAGGGGTTGGTTGACGCTGTGCTGGGCGCACAATGCCTGGGAGCGGGTCACGTAGACGCTGACCGAGCGCTGGGAAATCCCCAGTTCGGCGGCGATTTGCGGGTAGGTCAAACCGTCGATTCGCGCCAACAGGAAAGTCGCCCTGACCTTGCCCGGCAAACTCCCAAGCGTCTGGTCCAGGACCTGCAATGCCTGGCTCAGTTGCACCAGCTCTTCAGGCGATTTCACAGTCTGTGAATCGATGTGTTGCAACTGATCGAGGTGCTGATGCTCCAGATCACGACGGCGCCATTGCTGATAAATCAACCGTTGGGCAATGGTGGTGAGCAAGGCGCGTGGCTCGCGGATCGGCGTCAGCCTTGGAGATTCGAGCAGTTGCACGAAGGTTTCGGCGGCGATGTCTTCGACGCTGAAACCGGCCCCTGAATGCCGGCGCAAGCGTGCGCACAGCCAGGGGTAATGAGCGCGGAACAATCCGCCCACGTTGTTGCGATGGGAGACGTAAGTGCCGGACATAGAGGCTCCAAGGGTTAGGGGTCGCTGAATGTCCGGTGATCCGGTGGCGCGATCCTAGCAAGGAGCCTTATTCTTTAATAATACTTAAAAAGCATTTTTATATTCCTTCAAGGAATTTAGATAAATGGCGCTTGATCAATCGCATTCGCGGGCAAGCCTCGCTCCTACAGGTTAGGTGTCGACCGCGATATGGATGATCGACACCCAACCTGTAGGAGCGAGGCTTGCCCGCGAAAAATCTATCGGTCAACGCAACCACCCATACCCCAGCGCTTCAGCTTCCTGCTGATAATCGAGAATGATTTGATAGTCGGCTTCGGTGGCCGGCAGCACTTCTTGCAGGCCGAGGATTTCCGCGACATCGGGCAACTCGTGCAATGAGGTGTTCATTTCTTGGCGAAGCGCTTCAACCTGTTCATCAGTCCGCGTCGCAGCCGTAATGAACGGCAAGGTCGGACTGAACGCACTTCGGGCGACGACGCGCAGACCCGCGACCTCTTTGTCGGCATGTCGCGCCAGATAGGCGAAGGTCACGCTGTCGATGGCCGCCAGGTCTGCAAGCTCTTCGCGCAGCCAGCGCAGGCTCTCCCGGTGGCTGCCACTGATGGCGACACTGGAAAAAAACTGCCCGTCGCGATGCAGCGGTGCCAATCGGTGCCGCAAAAGGTTCATGCCGCTGTTGGAGTCTTCGCCATTGATCACCCCGCGACTGTCACGAAAGGCCGGCAAGGTTCGCCGTGCATCATCGGCGCGGCACAGCAGCAAGCTGCAATGGTTGCCACCGCTACTGTCGGGAAGTTCATAACGAGGCCGGCCGACGACCCGGACTTTGCCGCGCAATGCGGTCATCAGCGGGTAGCCGCAGGTTTGGGTCAGCAGCAGATCCGGCGAGAGCCAGAGTTCGGGCAGCGTCAGGCCTTCGGCACTCAAACGGGCATGGCCAAGGTGTTCGAGGATGCGTGAAAGCCAGCGCTCGTTGGCCTGGCGTATGGGCTCGGGGGCGACGTACATCAGTAATTCGGCGATGTGCTGTGTCATCAAAAATCTCCCCGGCAATGAAACTCCCCTGTGGGAGCGAGCCTTGTGGCGAGGGGGTTTACCCCCGTTGGGTCGCGAAGCGGCCCCAAAAAATGGACTGCTGCGCAGTCCAACGAGGTGATGCGGCATTCCGACAAGCCCCCTCGCCACAAAGGCTCGCTCTCACAGGGTTCAGGTGTCGCTCATAAAAATCAGTGGAATGGATGCCGCGGGCTATCAATGGCCTTCACTCCATTCTCCCGCCACAACTGCCCATAACCCTGCACCAGAAACCCGCCGCTGCGCACCAGCCATTGCTCGCGGCGCGCGTGGTAGGCGCGTGGCAAGTCGTACCAGGGCAAACCCGGCAAGTCGTGATGCACCAGGTGAAAATTGAGGTTCAGGAACAGCCAGCGCCACGGCCAGGCCGCTTCGTTAAGTACAGTGCGTTGCTCGGGTTCGGTGTGCGGGCGGTGTTCATAGTAGGAGCGAATCATGGCAATCGAAAGTGCCGGCACGCTGATCAGCGACAGGTAATGCCAGACCGGCAGCACACTGTAGCGCGCGATGAACACCAGCATCAGCAGGGTCAGCGCACCATGGGTCAGCCACATCAACCACGCTTGCCGCTCACCGTTAATCAACCACTGCAGTTCCTCCTTCGCCAGTGCCAGCAGGGCCAGCGGCGCGCCGAGCATGAAGCGACCGAGCACGGTTTTGTTCAGCCAGTGCAGGCCTTGTTCGAAGAGCGAACTGCCCTGCCACTGCTCGGCCGTCAGGTAACGGCTTTCCGGATCGACACCTGGGAGGGTCAGGTCTTCGTCGCTGTGATGCAGCAAATGGCTGTCGCGATACAAGGTGTAGGGATACCAGACGGCGAGCGGTGCGTAGCCGAGGATTTTGTTCAGCGATGTCCAACGGGTGGGATGCCCGTGAAGCAATTCGTGCTGCACCGACAACCACAGCACCACCAGCGGAATCAGCAGAACAGTGCTCCACCACAGCCCCAACCAATCACTCGTCAGGACAATGCTGAACCAACCGCCATACACGCCGATCAGCAACAGCCAGGTCGGCCACTCGGTGCGAGCGGTCAGGCGTTGACGCAGGGTTTCGATTTCTTCTCGGTGGGCAGCATCGAAGTAATGGGACATGGCGTTGCTCAGATCGGGGACCAGTCCCCCTCTGTGCAATGGCGCAGGAAAATCTTGCAGATTATTTGGTTATTTCGTTAGATGTGCAGCAGGAGCCCGAGGGCCGGGCTCCCCTTGTCGCGTGATCAATGACCGAACACATCCACCTTCTTGGCCTTCTTGTCTGCACGCTTTTCATCGGCGGTTTTCGCCGGCTTCTTCTTTGCTGCTTTTTTTGAATCCATGCCTTTGGCCATGATACGTACTCCACTCATACGGGATTAGAGATCAGGTATACACCTATCCCCGGCCGCGCGTTCTTTTATAATCCCCCGCTTTGCGCACCGGCAGACCCGACCCATGCCCGACACCCAGTACACCCTGCTCGCCGAGCCGTTATGGCCGTTGATGAACAAGTTTTATCGCGCCCACCAATCGTCGATGAAAGCGGTCCGCGACGCTCAGCTGTGGGTCGCCAGGCGCGAAGAGATCATTGGCGCGCTGTGTTTGCGGCCGGTCTCGGGCGGGCATTGGTTGACGGGGTTGTTCGTCGATCCGGCCTGTCGGCAACAAGGGATCGCGGCGGCGTTGATCGCCGAAGCGGTGAGCGGTCTTGATCAACCGGTCTGGCTGTTCTGCCATCCCGACTTGCGTGGCTTTTATGAACGCCAAGGGTTTTCCTTCGATCCGCACATGCCTTACGCCATGACCGAACGCTTGAGCCGTTACGCGCGCAGCAAACCGATGATCGCCATGGGCCTGGCTAAACAGCACACTTCAGACTGATGGCCCCCTGTAGGAGCGAGCCTGCTCGCGAAATCGGAGTGTCAGACGACATCAATGTTGAATGACCCATTGCTTTCGCGACCAGGCTCGCTCCCACAGGGGGTTGTGGTGTTTTCGGATCAGTCGTCGGCGTTGGGGTCGAGATCCGGGAACATCACCTCGGTAAACCCGAATTTGCTGAAGTCGGTAATCCGCGACGGGTACAGCCGGCCGATCAGGTGATCGCATTCATGCTGTACCACTCGCGCATGAAATCCCTCGGCCATCCGCACAATCGGCTGGCCCTTGGGATCAAAACCTTCGTAGCGAATCTGCTGATAGCGATCCACCGCACCACGCAGGCCAGGCACTGACAGGCACCCTTCAAAACCCTCTTCCATCACTGGGCTCAACGGCGTGATCAGCGGATTGATCAAAATGGTCTGCGGCACCGCTTCAGCATCCGGATAGCGTTCGCTGTGCTCGAAACCAAAGATCACCAATTGCAGATCAACTCCGATCTGCGGCGCGGCCAGGCCAACGCCGCCGACGCTTTCCATCGTCTGGAACATGTCGTCGATCAACTGCCACAGCTCAGGGCTGTCGAACATTTCTGCCGGAACCGGCGGGGCAACGCGCAGCAGGCGTTCATCGCCCATTTTCAGAATTTCACGGATCATTTGATGACTTCGTCAGTGGTGGGCTTGATCGAGTGATCCCGACCCAGTCCCGAAACATGCTGTTTGTGTTCTTGGTCATTCTCGCCCGGGACTTTTTCGCCGTCATTCTTGCCTTCGGTCGACATGTGCTCGATCACCGCATTCATCTCGGCGCCCAGCAGCAACACCGCGGCGGAAATATAGAAGTAGAGCAACAGCACGATGATCGCGCCGATACTGCCATACATGGCGTTGTAGTTGGCGAACTCCTTGACGTACAAACCAAAGCCCACGGAGGCGAGGATCCACACCACCACCGCCAGCACCGAGCCTGGGGTGATAAAACGAAACTCCTGTTTGACGTCGGGCATGACGTAATAAATCAGCGCCACGGCCACCATCAGCAAAATCACGACCACTGGCCAGCGAACGATGGTCCACAGGGTCACGATGAAGTCTTCCATGCCGACTTGCGCGGCAATCCAGCCCATCAGTTGCGGCCCGAGCACCATCAGCGCGGCGGCGACCAGCAGCATGCCGGCAATGCCGACGGTGTAGATAATCGACAGCGGAAAACGCTTCCACGCGGGCCGGCCTTCGACCACGTCGTAAGCGGCGTTCATTGCGCTCATCATCAGCCGCACGCCGGCGGACGCGGTCCACAGAGCAATCACGATACCAATCGACAGCAAGCCACCCTTGGACTGCTGGAGTTGGTCGATCACCGGGTTCACCTGTTCCAGAGCCTGGGGCGGCAGGACCAGCTCGGATTGCAGGCGCAGCCACGAGAAAAAGTCCGGCAGGTGCAGGAAACCGATCAGGGCGATGAGAAAAAGAATGAAGGGGAACAGCGAGAACAACATCTGATAGGCCAGCGCCGAGGCATAGGTCGACATCTCGTCGTCGACGAACTCGGTGACCGTGCGCACCATCACGCGATGGATGGGCAGACCTTTCATGTCCGGGAAAATCATTAGCGTCTCCTTTCGCCGCAAAATGGGTAGAAGTCGTGGCGACTCAGGGGCCGTTTTCTACATCAAAGTAGCCTACTTGGCGACTTTGAAACAATTTCCGTGCGCAAGTTCAGGCTGACACAAAAACGGCCATCCGTGGATGGCCGTTCATGTTGCTCACCAAAGGCCGAATCAAGCCTTGTCGACGCCTTTCTTGATAGCGTCCTTGGCTTTACCGACCGCTTGCTGGGCCTCGCCTTTCTTTTCCTGCACTTTGCCTTCGGCTTGCAGTTTGGTGTTGTCAGTGACCTTGCCGACGCCTTGCTTAACGTTGCCGGCGGCTTCGTTGGCCATGCCTTTTACTTTATCGCCAGTGCTGCTCATGGTGTTTCTCCTGTGAACAAATCAATGAGAAAGGTCGTTACACAAAGATTGACCGGAGGCGTTTGCACGGAGTTTCATTTATTTTCAGCCACACATTTCATCGTTCAGTGCAGATCAGGCTTTATGTTTGCCGACCAACCCCCGAGAATGCGCAACGTATTCAGGCCATGCGCTGAAGATCCAATCCCGTAGGAATGTTATGAAACTCGATAAAAAGCAGGCCATTGCCCGCAGAAACCAGGAACTCGGCGGTGCTGTGCTTGGCGTCAACAACTGCCATTTCACCGAACTGAACCGCAACCGCAACATCTGGTGGTTCGATATCCCGGTGGCGCGCCTGGCCATTGGTCAGTACGAATGGGTTCACCTGCTGATGCACACGCCAGACACTGACGAACTGCTGCACCTGAAAGTGCCGACGGTGTTCCTGCGCGAGAAGCTTGAAGGCCTGGTGGTGCGCAACGAAGGCAAGCGCAAAGCCGCTTTGAGCCTGGAACTGAGCGCGGACAAGGATTCGTACCTGCAAGACATGCGCCCGGCGGGCACCAACGTCAATTTCGCGCCGTTCCGCCTCTAAAGAGATCGTTCCCACGTGTGGGAACGAACAGTCAGGCAACAAGAAGCCCCGCATCTGCGGGGCTTCTTGTGTGTTACGCGCCTACCTTCTTGGCGCCGAGCTTCTTCAATTCTTCGTCGCGCAACTCGCGGCGCAGGATCTTGCCGACGTTGGTGGTCGGCAGCGCGTCGCGGAACTCCACGGAGCGCGGGACCTTGTAGCCGGTCACGTTCGCACGCATGTGCTCCATCACCTGCTCTTTGGTCAACGTCACGCCCGGTTTGGCAACGATGAAGATCTTGATCGCCTCGCCCGACTTCTCGTCCGGCACACCGATGGCCGCGCATTGCAGCACGCCCGGCAGGGTCGCCAGCACATCTTCCAGTTCGTTCGGGTACACGTTGAAACCGGAAACCAGGATCATGTCTTTCTTGCGATCGACGATGCGCATGTAGCCGTCAGGCTGGATCAGCGCGATGTCACCGGTTTTCAACCAGCCTTCGCTGTCGAGCATTTCATCGGTGGCGTCCTGACGCTGCCAATAGCCCTTCATCACTTGCGGACCTTTCACGCACAGTTCGCCGATTGCGCCCAACGGCTGCTCAACGCCGGCATCGTCGATGATTTTGCACACGGTCGACGGCACCGGAATACCGATGGTGCCGATCTGAATGTGCTGAATCGGGTTCACGGTGGCTACCGGGCTGGTTTCGGTCATGCCGTAACCTTCGCAGATGGCGCAACCGGTGACCGCTTTCCAACGCTCGGCCGCGGCCAGTTGCAGGGCCATGCCGCCGGACAGGGTGACTTTCAGTGCGGAGAAATCCAGCTTGCGGAAGCTTTCGTTGTTGCACAGCGCCACAAACAAAGTGTTGAGGCCGACGAAACCGCTGAACTTCCACTTCGACAGTTCCTTGACCATCGCCGTCAAATCGCGCGGGTTGCTGATGAGGATGTTGTGGTTGCCGATCAGCATCATCGCCATGCAATGAAAGGTGAACGCATAGATGTGGTACAGCGGCAGCGGCGTGATCAGGATCTCGCAGCCTTCGTTGAGGTTGGAACCCATCAGCGCCTTGCACTGCAGCATGTTCGCGACGAGGTTGCGATGGGTCAGCATCGCGCCCTTGGCCACGCCGGTTGTGCCACCGGTGTATTGCAACACGGCAACGTCGCTGCTGGCCGGATTGGCTTCTGCCACTGGCTGGCCGTGGCCCTTGCTCAGCACGTCGTTGAACTTGATGGCCTTGGGCAGGTGATACGCCGGGACCATCTTCTTCACGTACTTGATGACGCTGTTGACCAGCAGGCGCTTGAGCGGTGGCAGCAGGTCCGCCACTTCGGTGACAATCACGTGCTTGACGCCGGTTTTCGGCACCACGGTCTCGGCCAGATGCGCCATGTTGGCCAGGCAGACCAGGGCTTTGGCACCGGAATCGTTGAATTGATGTTCCATTTCCCGCGCGGTGTACAGCGGGTTGGTGTTGACCACGATCAGCCCGGCGCGGATGGCACCGAACACAGCGACCGGGTACTGCAACACGTTGGGCAGTTGCACGGCGATTCGATCGCCCGGCTGCAAGTCGGTATGCTGTTGCAGGTAAGCGGCAAAGGCACCGGACAATTCGTACAGTTCACCGTAGGTAATTGTCTTGCCCAGGTTACTGAATGCCGGTTTGTCGGCGAAACGCTGGCAGGATCGTTTCAACACTGCCTGAATATTCGGATACTCGTCAGGATTGATCTCGGCAGCAATCCCGGCAGGGTACTTATCCTTCCAAAAGTCTTCGTTCATGGAAGCCCACTCCTCAGCAACGCGAATTCAGCACCGCATTTGATGCGATTATTATTGGTGTGTGTTTGTTGGTATCTTTTTGTTGGTGAGTCCGGCGCTTTTACAAGCCCGAGAAGTCACAAAGCGCGCCGAGAGTAGCAGCTTTGCCAAGGGTCGACCAGAGCCAAAAACGGCCTCTATGGTCACAATAGTGACTCAAGAATTGCTAGCGGTCATTTTAGAGCAAAGATTCTATACCACCCTGAAAAGCCTCTGAAACCGGGGCTTCAGATCTTTAAAAGCTTCGCGGGCAAGCCTCGCTCCTACGGGTTCGGTGGTGTTCACAGTATCGGTGAACGACACAAAACCCTGTGGGAGCGTGCGATGCGGCGATCCGACTTGCCCGCGAACGCGCGAAGCGCGGCCATTCAACGATCAGGCGATATCCCGCAACTCCCGCCGCAAGATCTTGCCCACCGGCGTCATCGGCAACGACTCACGCAACACGATGTGCTTGGGCACTTTGTACGCCGTGAAGTTTTCCTTGCAGTAAGCCTTCAGCTCTTCAAGGCTGACCCCCGATTCGCGGGCCACCACAAACAACTTCACCGCCTCCCCCGAACGCTCGTCCGGCACGCCGATCACCGCGCAGTTGGCGACTTTCGGGTGAGCCATCACGATGTCTTCGATCTCGTTCGGGTACACGTTGAAACCCGAGACGATGATCATGTCTTTCTTGCGATCAACAATGCGCACAAAACCATCCGGGTCGATCACCGCGATATCACCGGACTTGAACCAGCCCTCGGCATCCAGCACCTCGGCGGTGGCTTCCGGTTTCTGCCAGTAGCCCTTCATGATCTGCGGGCCCTTGATGCAGAGTTCGCCGCGTTCGCCCAAGGCCTGCTCGACGCCTTCATCGTTGATCACTTTCAGCGTGGTGCCCGGCACTGGCAGGCCGACCGTGCCGATACGCGATTTGTCGCCGTACGGGTTGGTGCAGGCCACCGGTGAGGTTTCGGTCAGGCCGTAACCTTCGGTGATGCGGCAACCGGTGAGCTGTTCCCAGCGTTCGGCGGTGGCCTTTACCAGCGCGGTGCCGCCGGAGTTGGTGAGTTTGAGGCTGGAGAAATCCAGGGTCTTGAAGTCCGGGTGATCCATCAGCGCGACAAACAGCGTGTTCAGCCCCAGCAGCGCCGAAAACCGCCAGTTCTTCAGCTCCTTGATGAAGCCGCCGATGTCGCGAGGATTGGTGATCAGCACGTTGTGGTTACCGGTCACCATCATGCACATGCAGTTCGCCGTGAACGCATAGATGTGGTACAGCGGCAGCGGCGCGATCATCACTTCCTGACCTTCGCGCAGCAGCGGCTGACCGTCGCTGCCGAACTGCCCGAGGCACGCCCGCGCCTGCTGCATGTTCGCCACCAGGTTGCCGTGGGTCAGCATCGCGCCCTTGGCCAGGCCCGTGGTGCCGCCGGTGTATTGCAACACCGCGATGTCGTCGAGGCTGACGTTCAGCGGCTTGATGCCCAGGCCCCGGCCAAGACGCAGCGCACTCTTGAAGGAAATCGCCTGCGGCAAGGAATACGCCGGGACCATCTTCTTGACCTTGCTGACCATGGTGTTGACCAGCCAGCCCTTGGCACTGGGCATCAAGTCGCCCATCTTCGCTTCGATCAGGTACTGGATATCGGTGTCGGGCAGCACTTCCTGGACCTTTTGCCCGAACACGTTCAGGTACACCAGCGCCCGGGCGCCGGAGTCCTTGAACTGATGACGCATCTCCCGCGCGGTGTACAGCGGGTTGGTGTTGACCACGATCAGCCCGGCGCGCAAGGCACCGAATACGGCAATCGGGTAATGCAGGACGTTGGGCATCTGCACCGCAATGCGATCCCCCGGCACCAGGTCGGTGTGGGCTTGCAGGTAACCGGCGAACGCCAGGCTGTAGCGTTCCAGTTCGGCGTAGGTCAGGGTCACGCCCATGTTGCTGAAGGCGGGGCGATCAGCGAATTTCTTGCAGGAACGCTCGAACACCTCAAGCACCGACTTATAGGCCCCAAGGTCAATATCCAGGGGCACACCGGCCGGGCGTTTGTCATTCCAGAAATCAGGTTGCATTGTTCTTGTCCTCTTTACCTGAGCCTATCCGAGCCGCTTTTCTGTCCTTCTTCAAAACAAAGAGCGAAGAGCGGGGCTTCACGGACACTAGCAGCTATAGCGAATCAGGCAAATATGCCAACGGCCGTCATTGACCGCATGAATCTTGCTGCAGCGGCGTGGCCTGATCAGACGGCAGGCGCAGGATGCGCTATACAATGCATCGAAGCTGTTTTCCCACCCGGCAGCCCCATGCAAAGGAATCGCCATGATCCACGACACTTTTTGGCTGACCGCGAGTGACCGCAGCCGCCTCTACGTCAACCAGTGGCTGCCCGATCCACCTTTAAAAGCCGTGATCCTGCTGGCCCATGGCATGGCGGAACACAGCGGTCGCTACGCCCGCCTCGCGGAAAAACTCTGCCAGCAGGGTTACGGCGTCTACGCGCCGGACCTGCGTGGACATGGCAAAACTGCCGAAAACGGGACACTCGGCCATTTCGCCGACGACGATGGCTGGTGCAAAGTGGTCGGCGACCTGGCCAGCCTCAACCAACACATCGGCCAGCAACATCCCGGCGCACCGATCGTGCTGCTCGG
Organism: Pseudomonas sp. BGI-2; assembly: GCF_004310295.1. Taxonomy (GTDB): domain Bacteria; phylum Pseudomonadota; class Gammaproteobacteria; order Pseudomonadales; family Pseudomonadaceae; genus Aquipseudomonas. The sequence goes on from NZ_SISB01000007.1 coordinate 103,940, forward strand.
CCACAGCATGGGCAGCTACATCGCCCAGGCCTATCTGCTGCATCACAGCGCCAGCCTGCACGGCGCGGTGCTCAGCGGTTCGAACTTCCAGCCGATCGCGCTTTATCGCGCGGCGCGACAAATTGCCCGGCTCGAAGGCCTGCGCCAAGGGCGCAAGGGCCGCAGCGCGCTGATCGAGTGGTTGTCGTTTGGCTCGTTCAACAAAAAATTCAAACCGGCGCGCACGCGGTTCGACTGGCTCAGCCGGGATCCGGCGGAAGTTGATCTGTACGCCAACGACCCGCTCTGCGGCTTTCGTTGTACCAATCAGCTGTGGATCGATTTGCTCGGCGGCTTGCAGCAAATCAGCAAAGCGTCCAATCTCGCTCAGATTGATCCCGGCCTGCCGTTGCTGGTGATTGGCGGTGAATGTGATCCGGTGAGCGAAGGCAAACGTCTGAAAGATCTGGCCCATGCGCTGCGCGCGGCCGGCAGCCAGCACCTGCAACTGACTATTTACCCGCAGGCACGGCATGAACTGTTCAACGAAAGCAACCGCGATGAAGTGATCAATGACGTGTTGAACTGGATCGCCCAGGCGCTAAGCCACCGTAGGCCACCCAGATCGGAATAGTTTTTTTGTGGATTTTTTTATTCGTCACAGGAATTGAAACAGATGACCCAGGTTACCAACACCCCTTACGAAGCCCTCGAAGTCGGCCAGACCGCCAGCTACAGCAAGACAGTCGAAGAGCGCGACATTCAGTTGTTCGCCGCGATGTCCGGTGATCACAACCCGGTGCACCTGGACGCCGAATTCGCCGCTGGCACCATGTTCAAGGAGCGCATCGCCCACGGCATGTTCAGCGGGGCGCTGATCAGCGCTGCCGTCGCTTGCGAGTTGCCTGGGCCGGGGACTATTTATATCGGTCAGCAGATGAGTTTTCAGAAGCCGGTGAAGATTGGCGACACCCTGACCGTGCGCCTGGAGATCCTGGAGAAACTGCCGAAGTTTCGTGTGCGGATTGCCACTCGGGTGTTCAACCAGCGCGATGAATTGGTGGTGGATGGCGAGGCCGAGATTCTTGCGCCGCGCAAGCAGCAGACGGTGACATTGCCTACCCTGCCGGCGATCAGCGTTGGCTGAAGCGCCTATCGGCGCATTTCGCGAGCAGGCTCACTCCTACATTCGACCGCATTCTCTCAGAATGACTGCGATCTAATGTAGGAGTGAGCCTGCTCGCGAAGGGTGACATCTCGGTATCACTGCCCTTCGTGCACCTGCACACTCGCCGTCATCCCAGAACTCAAATTCATCCCTTCCGGCAACTTATCAATCTTGATCCGCACCGGAATCCGCTGCGCCAGCCTTACCCAGTTAAACGTCGGCTCCACCTCCGCCAGCAACTGCCCGTCCGGCGTAGTGTTACGATCGGTGATCCCGCGGCTGATGCTTTCCACATGCCCGTCCAGCGCTTCCCCCGCGCTCATCAACCAGACCTTCACCGGATCGCCGACACGAATCCGCGGCAACTTGGTTTCCTCGAAATAGGCCTGTACATAGAAGGTCGAATCATCGATCAACGCCATCACCGGTTGCCCGGCATTCACGTAATTGCCTTGGGCCAGACGCAGGTTGGTTATGTGGCCGCTGCGAGGCGCATGAACCTGGCTGCGCGCGAGATTGAGTTCGGCGACCTTGGCTTCCGCCTGAGCCTCACGCAATTCTCCACGAGCGATGCCGGCGTTGATTTGCGCGTTCTCGCGCAACTCGGCACTGATTGCTTGCGGTCCGAGGCTGGCGCGGCGACTGGCTTCGCGTTCGCGCAGATTGAGTTGCTGCTGGCGGGTCTGCACCACCGCCTGGGCCTTCTCCAGCGCCGCTTCGAAACGATCACGATCGATGCTCAGCAACAGATCGCCAGCCTTGACCTGCTGGTTATCGAACGCCTTGAGTTCACGCACCCAACCCGAGACGTCCGGGGCGATCACCACCACGTCGGCGCGGATCCGCGCATCCCGGGTCCAGGGCGTGAGCATGTAGTACTGCCACAAATGGAAGCCGGCAAAGATCGCCACCGCCACCAGGCACAGGGTTACCGCGACACGTACGGGAGTACGCATTTTCAACTCCTTATAATGGTCCGAGGACGACGGTGATGAGGGTCAATACACAGACGTACAAGGCGCAATCAAACAGTGCTTCGTGCCAGATCCAACGGCCGACCGGTGTCAGGCGCAACAGCATGCGCAAGGCTCCGGTGACGAGCAGTGCCAGCAGCACATAAATCAGAAACGGACTGAGCAGCACGCCGCCCACCGACCACTCACGCAAGCCCATGGCTTTGCTCCTGTTGACGGCACCAGGCGCGCCAGCTGCTTTGCAATTGCAGCACAGCACCCTGGGCCAGTTTCACCGCGTCGCTGGGCGGCAACGCGTACAAGGTCTTCAAGAATTCTTCGCTGGGTTGTTCCAGCGCATCGGCGCAGTCGCCTGCGGGGCCGTGCTCGAGTACTTTTTCCAGCTGGTCGAGATAACGTCGCTGTGGCGCGCTGACCGGCGCCTGAGCCACCGCCAGACTCAACCGCAGATGCAGCAATTCATCGCCGATATCGAGACCGAGCAAGCCGTCATCCCAGCGGCTTCGCGCCGGTTCCGGCAACTCGGGATAGTGCCGCGCCAGTTGCAGCAAACGGTCGGCCATGCGCCCGCCGAACCAGCTTTCGGCACCGCGCAGGTTGCGTCGGGTCAGCCGTACCAGATCGTCGAGCGTCGCCGCCAGCAAGCGGCGGCCATGCCACACAGGGTTACGCAGGATCAGCAAATGAAACGCCAGTACCGCCGCGCCGACACCGACCACCATCGCCTGGGCGCTGTTGAAGAACGTGGCGACGTCGAATTTCATCGCGTTCAGCGGCGACACCAGCACGATGAAGTGCAGACAGAACGAAGTGGCCGTGGCGCCAATCTGCGGTTTGGCCATGCCCAGCGCACCGAGAAACAACGGCACGCCCATGCCCATGCACAGCAATGCAAATCCGCTCCATTGCGGCAACAGAATCTGCCCGACAAAAAACGCGGCTGGAATCGCCAGAAAAATCCCGCGCATAAAACTCATGCCAATCTGCGCACCGTTCTCGCGACTGGCAAACAGGCTGCACACCACGCAGGTCAGCACCAATGCGCCGGCCGCGGCGGGCCAGGCCGTCGCCAGCCAGAAGCACGACACCACCAGAAACGCCAAGGCACTGCGCGCGCCGAAAACCAGCGCCAATGACAGGTCGCGGTGCGGCGTCAGGGTGCGTGGCGGATCGACCGTTGCGCGGCCCTCCTCCACCGCTTTCAACGCCGCCGTCGCCGCTATTGCGGTATCGAGCAGCAAGGTGAAACGGGCCAGGCAATAACTCTGCGCGGAGCTGATGTGCGGATCATGGGAAGCATCGAGCAACCTCGGCCGCAACGCTTGCAGGGTCGAGGTATCGGCACCGCTGAGCGCAGCCTGAACCTCGGTCATCCAAGGCAACAGTTGCGCGGCTTCCTGTGGCACCAACTGTTTCCACTGCCGACGCACCGAACGGGCGATACGCAGCAGCATCAAGAGCTTCTGACTCAAACCGCTGATGGCGCGTGCGCGCTGCCGACCGAGGCCACCTTCAAACCAGGCATGCTCTCGCTGGGCATCGACGGCGACAATTCGTCCGAGAATTTCCAGCAAGCCTTTACGCGCCTGAGCATCGCCGGCCAGGGTGGCACGCGCAGCATTCATCCCGCTGTTCCAGGCGGCTCGTGCCTGATCCGCCAGTTGCCGCTCGACCCGCATCGGCCACAGCAACGCGCTGGCCGCCGTGGCGCAAAGGATGCCCAGACAGATTTCCGTGCAGCGCGCCACGGCTTGGTCGAACACCGTCAATGGATGAGTAATGGCCGGCAACGCGATGATCGCCACCGTGTAACCGGCCAGCACAAAGGAATAGGACCAGGCACTGCGCAGCAACGTCGAACTCGCCGTACACAGCCCGAGCCACAACGCCAATGCCAGTAAAAACAGCCAGGGCGTCTGGGCGAACAAGCCCATGAACACCACCGACATGATCGTTCCGACCAGCGTACCCAACAGCCGCGCCAGCCCTTTCTGCACCACCATTCCGGACAGTGGCTGAGCGACGATGAACGCCGTCATCAGCGCCCAGGCGGGTTGCTCCAGACCCCAGCGCAATGCCAGCCACAGTGCCAGGCCGCCGCCGATCAGGGTCTTGATCGCGAACTGTAGTGCGCGGCGGTCCGGCGCGAATAACGCCTGCAAAGTGATAGGCACGAAAAGCACTCTTGAAAGGACGACTTAACGATAGTCGGGTTCGTCTACGTCATTTGAATAGCCATTTGGAAAACAATTATTAGCTAGCTATCTAAAACCCGTCCAGCGTTAATTCCCGGGCACAAAAAAACGCCAGACTGGCTGGCGTTTTTGACAGGCCACGAGCGCTTAAGAGCGTGCGCGAGCCTGGTTACGCAGGGCTTTCACCTGATCGTGATTGCGTTGCACGCCGTGGTACTGACGTTCAACCATGTCACGAATGCCCACCAGGTTGTACTTGTTGATTTTTTCCATGGCTTCTTTGTAAGCCTTCAGTGCATGGTCTTCACCGCGTTCGGCTTCGTTCAGCACGGCTTCTTCATCCTTGCCGGTGAACATCGCTTTCACATCGACCCAGCGACGGTGCAGGTCACCGCTGACGCTGGTGGAAGTTTCCGGATCGCCACCCATCGAACGCACGGCGCTCTGGAGTTCGGCAGCTGCGGTGGCGCAGTCAGTGGAGCGTTGCACGAACAGGGTTTTGAGTTCAGGGTGTTTGATGTCTTCAGCGCAAGTCTTGAACCCTTCCTGACCGTCTTTGCTGGTTTCAATCAGGTCGTTGAGTACAGAGATCGCTTCTTTATTCATGTCGGTCATTTTTCAATTCCTTGCGGGTTGATGAAAGATGCAATAGCTGTTGCACCCTGCATGCCAGCTTCGAATAGATAATTTACTCGTTATATTTCAAAGACATAGGTTTAACGACGAAATCTGTATCCGCTTTTTTTGCATGATCTGTCAATTGGCCTGCATGCAGAATGCCTGTATTTTCCCGATCGAATGAATTCAGACGACCCATGATGAACCCAGAAAAACTCGAACTGTTGATCACCCGTGAAATGCCCTTCGGCAAATACAAGGGTCGAATCATTGCCGACCTGCCCGGCCAATACCTGAACTGGTTCGCCCGGGAAGGTTTCCCGCATGGCGAACTGGGCGGTTTACTGGCGCTGATGCAGGAGATCGATCACAACGGTCTGTCGGAACTGCTCGAACCACTGCGTGCCAAACACGGCAAACCTGCCCCGCGCCACTGAACTTGCCGAAACCGAGTAGCCCATGCCCGATAACACCCGTCGCGCCCGTGATGAACACTTCTGGAAGACCTTCGCCGACCGCTACGCTGTCGAACCCGGGCCTATCAACCTGGAAAACGGTTACTTCGGGCGCATGTCACGCACCGTGGTCGAGGAGTACCAGCGCAACATCGAGCTGATCAACCGCAGCAACTCGGTGCATGTGCGCCAGCGTTTCGAACAGGTCGAAAGCCTTAAGATCCGGGCACAGCTTGCCGGGATGATGGGCGTTCCCGCCGACACCGTGGCCCTCACCCGCAACGCCTCGGACGGATTGCAATCGCTGATCCGCAGTTACAATTGCCTTCAACCGGGCGATCAGGTGCTGATTTGCGATCTGGAGTACGACACGGTCAAAGGTGCAATGCGTTGGCTGGCCCGGCACCGCGGCGTGGAAGTGATCGAGATCGACCACGCGCATCCCGCCAGTTACGACAGCTTGGTGGCCACCTATCGCGACGCATTCGTGCGTTATCCAAAGCTCAAATTAATGGCCCTGACCCACGTCACCCACCGCACCGGACTGGTCATGCCGGTGCAGGCTATCGCTGCCGCCGCCAAGGAACACGGAATCGACGTGATCCTCGATGGCGCGCACGCCCTGGGCCAGGTCGAGTTCAACCTGGATGAACTGGGCGTTTCTTTCGCCGGCTTCAACCTGCACAAGTGGATCGGCGCTCCGCTGACGCTCGGCTTTATCTACATAGCCCCCGAGCGCCTGGCCGACATCGACCCGGACATGGGCGAGATGCATTTCCCGGTCACCGATATTCGCGCCCGCACGCCGTACAGCACGCCGAACATCCCTGCGCTGCTGACGCTGTCGCTGGTGTTCGAGGAGCATCTCGCCATGGGTGGGGCTGCGGCCAAGAGCACACGGCTCAACTACCTGCGCAACCGGTGGGTCAGCGCGGTTCGCGAGCTGTCGGGGATTGATGTCATGACACCCGATGACCCGCGACTGTATTGCGGCATTACCTCGATGCGCTTTACCCATCATCCCGATCAACAGGCGATGGTCGAGCGGCTGCTCAGTGACTACAACCTGTTCACCGTGGTCCGCAGCGGCGCGGCGAGCGGGCCATGCATTCGCATTACGCCGGGGCTCACGACCACCGCTGCCGACATGGATTTGCTAGCCCGGGCGCTGACCGAACTGCGCTGACGTCATACCGTGTACTTGTCGAAGTCCTCCGGTTTGATTTGCGTCGACGCGGCGAAGGTATCGATACCGATGGTGGTGTGGCCGAAAAAGCCATCCTCGTTCGAGTCCCGACCGAGGGTGTGGACCGTTAATGTCGAGGCCTCGCCGCCCTGATGCCGGTAATGAACGTCTTCATTGTTGGTCAGCGGTGAGGAGGATCGGCCGCTGTACTCCCGGGCATTGAGCACCGAGCGCGAGGCGGGTTCGGGAAAGTACAGCTGGCCGACCCAGGCGACGTGTCGCTCGTCGAGGAAATTGTTGCCGGACGTGATGCGTACCGCGACATGAATGTGCATGGCTCGACCGGCATAGAACCCCGGGTAGATGGTGGTAAATCGCACCACGCCCTTTTTGTCGGCGAATTGCCCGCCACGCAGATAGGTGTCGTCGTCGGTGCGCGGGACCGAGCCGATGTCACCGACATCGACTTCCTTGTCCGGATTGATCTTGCTCCAGCCCGAATACGCACCGCGCGCATTGCAATGCCAGATGTCGACCAGGGCCCCGGTCACAGGCTGGCCGGTCATGGCATCGACAATCGTCAGTCGCAGCACCAAGGGAATGCCATCGGCGCTTTCGCTGATGTTGCGGCGAATCAGTTTCGGATTGCGGAAATACGGGCCGGCGATTTGCTCGGGAGACAGCAGGTGAACCGGGGGGGTGGGTGCAACGGAGTTGTTGTCGTCCATGACGTTCTCTCTTCCATAAGATGAACGCAGGTTAACGCTGGATGAGCGGCGGGATGCGGTAACTATGTATCGCGTCATTTCCCCTGTAGGAGCGAGGCTTGCCCGCGAAAGCGTCGGATCAGTCAACTTCAATGCTGACTGAACCGACGCCTTCGCGGGCAAGCCTCGCTCCTACAAGTTTTTTGCGGGCAAAAAAAACGGTGCACCGACCAAGCGCACCGTAAAGCCGTAGAACACACAACGAAGTGTTGGGTAAAAGCTGATCAGTCCAGCAGCGCCAGTGCCTCGGCGGTGCATTCCTGAATGCGGGCCCAGTCGCCGTTCTTGATCCACTCGGGATCAAGCATCCAGCTACCACCCACGCACATCACGTTTTTCAACGCCATGTAGTTCTTGATGTTGGCCGGGCTGACGCCGCCAGTCGGGCAGAATTTCACTTCACCGAAGGGGCCGCCGAGGGCCTTGATGGCGGCAACGCCACCGCTGACTTCCGCCGGGAACAGCTTGAAGCGGCGATACCCCAGACCATAACCTTCCATGATGCCGGAAGCGTTGCTGATACCTGGCAACAGCGGAATCGGGCTGTCGACGCTGGCTTCGAGCAGGTCACGGGTAATGCCCGGCGTGACAATGAACTGCGAGCCGGCGGCTTCGGCCGCGGCGAGCATGGTGCGATCCAGCACCGTACCGGCGCCGGTCACCAGCTCCGGACGCTGCTCACGCAGAATCTGGATGGCTTTGAGACCGAACTGCGAACGCAGCGTCACTTCCAGCGCTGTCAGGCCACCGGCGGCCAGGGCGTCGGCCAGTGGCAAAACGTCCTGTTCGCGCGCGATGGTGATGACCGGCAGGATCCGCGCCTTGGCGCAGAGGCTGTCGATCAGGGCAACTTTGTCCGCCATGGAAACGGTCGGAGATGTCATTGTCATAGCGGCTGATCCTTGGCTCATGGGCACCAGTAAATCTCTAACGTAGGTTGCAGAAACGCGCGAATCGGCATGGCGGCGACATCGTCACCGGCCAATGCGGCACTCAGGGTGGTCAGCTTGGACTGACCGGAAATCGATAGAACGGTGGTCTTGGCCGAGGCCAGCAGCGCGCGGCTCATGGTCAGGCGCTGATGCGGCACGGTCGGCGCCAGCATCGGATAGCAACGACGTGTACCGTCGACTTTCAAGGCGTCGGCCAGGTTCGGGCTGTTGGGAAACAACGAAGCCGTGTGACCGTCATCGCCCATGCCGAGTATCAGCACGTCGATCGGCGGCAACTCGGCGAGCAAGCGGTCTGCCTGCTCGGCTGCCAGCTCAAGGTTCGCGGTGGCGCTGTAAAGGCTCAGAAACTGAGCCTTGGCCGCCGGGCCTTGCAGCAGATAACGCTTGAGCAGACCTGCGTTGCTGTCGGCATGCTCCACCGGCACCCAGCGCTCGTCGGCCAGGGTGATGACAACCTTGGACCAGTCCAGTTTCTGCTTGGCCAGGTTCTGGAAAAACGCTACGGGGCTGCGGCCACCGGACACCACCAGCGTCGCAGTGCCGCGAGCGTCGATGGCGTCACTCAGGTGCTTGGCCACATTCAGCGCCAAACCATCGGCCAGCAGCACCGGGCTCTTGAACTCATGGGCGCTGACGCCCTGAGGCAGTTGCAAATTAGATATCGCCATACCACGACCTCCCATCCCGCGTGATCAGAGCAATGGAGCTCATCGGTCCCCAGGACCCGGCCGCGTACGGCTTGGGCGCATCACCGGATTTTTTCCACCCGGCGATCAACTGGTCACACCACTTCCACGCAGCTTCGATTTCATCTTTACGGACAAACAGGTTCTGATTGCCGCGCATCACTTCCAGCAGTAACCGCTCGTAGGCATCGGGAATCCGCGCGCTGCGATAGGTGTCGGAAAAATTCAGCTGCAACGGACCGCTGCGCAGCTGCATGCCCTTGTCCAGGCCTTGTTCTTTGGTCATCACGCGCAAGGAAATGCCTTCGTCCGGTTGCAGGCGGATAATCAGCTTGTTGCTGATTTGCAGGCGCTGCTCGGGGGCGAAGATGTAGTGCGACGGTTCCTTGAAGTGGATGACGATCTGCGACAGCTTCTGCGGCATGCGCTTGCCGGTACGCAGGTAAAACGGCACGCCAGCCCAACGCCAGTTGCGGATATCGGCACGCAGCGCAACGAAGGTTTCGGTGTCGCTCTGGGTGTTGGAGTTAGGCTCTTCCAGGTAACCGGGAACCGATTTGCCTTCGCTGTAACCAGCGATGTACTGACCGCGCACGACCTGAGTGGTCAGGCCTTCCGGGCTGATCGGCGCCAGCGCCTTGAGCACTTTGACTTTCTCGTCGCGGATGCTGTCGGCGGACAGGTCGGCCGGCGGGTCCATGGCGATCAGGCAGAGCAGTTGCAGCAGGTGATTCTGAATCATGTCCCGCAGCTGACCGGCCTTGTCGAAGTAGCCCCAACGGCCTTCGATACCGACCTTCTCGGCCACGGTGATTTCCACGTGGGAGATGTAGTTCTGGTTCCACTGGGTTTCGAACAGGCTGTTGGCGAAACGCAGGGCGATCAGGTTCTGGACGGTCTCTTTGCCCAGGTAGTGGTCGATGCGGTAGGTGCGGTTCTCCGGGAAGAACTGCGCCACGGCGTCGTTGACCTTGCGCGAGGATTCCAGGTCCGAACCGATGGGTTTTTCCAGCACCACGCGGGTGTTTTCGGTCAGGCCGACCTTCGCCAGGTTCTCGCAGATCGCACCGTAAACAGCAGCCGGCGTGGCGAAGTAGGCAATCACACGCTGAGCGCTGCCAGCCATTTCGGCCAGGGCGACGTAATCGTCAGCCTTGAGAAAGTCGACATGCAGGTAGCTCAAACGTGCGAGGAAGCGTTCGACCACAGCTTCGTCCAGCTCTTTGGCACCCACGTAACGGCGCAGTTCGGAGGCGATGAACGCCAGGTGTTCCTGCTGGCTGCCAGGCTCACGGGCCAGCGCGATAATGCGCGTATCCTCGTGCAAGAGGCCTGCGCCATCGAGTTGATAAAGGGCAGGAAACAGTTTGCGCAGGGCCAGATCGCCAAGGGCGCCGAACAAGGCAAAGGTGCACGGTTCAACCGTAATCGAAGGCATGATGTTTGTTCTTTTATCAAGTTAAGCTACAAATACCTTTTTTCAAGGCATCACTCAAGGGAAAATGTAGTAATAACCACAACATTTTCGCAAAATACAGATTCCGAGTGGTGGTCGGTCGGAGCCATCAGTAGGATAGGCCACCGTTACGGGCCGTATCAAAGGCCCAATTTGCATTAGCCGAACGCTTATTTGCGCTGCTGACCTAAGGAACATGAAATGGACCGCGTGCGAAATTTACTGGAACAGATCCAGAATCGCCTTGAAGACCTGAACAAGGCTGAACGCAAAGTCGCCGAAGTGATCCTGCTCAACCCACAGCAGGCCACCCGGTTCAGCATCGCCGCCCTCGCACAGGCATCCAAGGTCAGCGAGCCGACGGTCAACCGTTTCTGCCGCTCGTTCGGCGTCAGCGGCTACCCGGAACTCAAGCTTCAGTTGGCCCAGAGCCTGGCCAGTGGCGCGGCCTATGTCAGCCGTGCGGTCGAGGCCGATGACAATCCTGAAGCCTATACGAAGAAGATTTTCGGCAGCGCCATCGCTTCTTTGGACAGTGCCTTGCAGGCGCTGGATCCGAACCTGATCAGCCGCGCCGTCGACCTGTTGATCCAGGCCCGGCAGATCCACTTCTTCGGCCTCGGCGCCTCAGCCCCGGTGGCGCTGGATGCGCAGCACAAGTTCTTCCGCTTCAACCTGGCCGTCACCGCCCATGCCGACGTGCTGATGCAGCGCATGATTGCGTCGGTGGCGCATACCGGCGAGTTGTTCGTGATCATTTCCTACACCGGCCGCACTCGTGAATTGGTGGAAGTGGCGCGTATCGCCCGTGAAAACGGCGCTTCGGTGCTCGGCCTGACCGCGGAGAACTCGCCGCTGGCCAAGGCCAGTACGTTGAGCCTGAACATTCCGCTGCCGGAAGACACCGACATCTATATGCCGATGACGTCGCGGATCATTCAGTTGACCGTGCTGGATGTGCTGGCGACGGGCATGACCTTGCGCCGGGGCGTGGATTTCCAGCCGCATTTGCGCAAGATCAAAGAGAGCTTGAATGCTAGCCGGTATCCGGTTGGGGATGAGTTTAACTAGCCCAGGATCTCTATTGCCTGTTCTGGCCTCTTCGCGGGCAAGCCTCGCTCCTACAGAATTTACGTCGACCACCGATTTCGCTGCCCACCGAAACCTGTAGGAGCGAGGCTTGCCCGCGAAGGCGTCAGTTGCAACACCGCGAGCTAAGCGCCAACCCTCGCTTGCAAACTCAAATGAGCCTTCTGCCCCGGCGCCAGGCTCAAACTGTCCGTCCCGCCGCTCGCCGCCTCGACACACACAAACTCCGAAATCTCGTTCCAACTCACCCCCAGCAACGGCCGCGAGCCGGGATGCCAGACCACCGTGTCCGCATGGTCACCGGTATCAATACACAATTCCCGCTGCCAGGCATGGTCCTTGAGCTGCAATTCCCCGTCATGCTGGAACACCCGCTGACAGCCACCGTCGACCCTCAACTCGCCTTCCTGCTGGCAAACCTGACGGTTCAACTGGTCGTAACCCTGCGCACCGTCGAGCCCAGACAGCGCTATCTCACCGACATCACCAATACGCCAATAGGCATGCAACGCCTGGCTTAATTGGCACGGCAGGCTGTCCTGATGCTCAGTGCTCAGGCGCAGATCCATGCGTTCGCCAAGGTGTGCGTGCAAGTCCACTTGCCAGTCGCAGAGTTGAAGCTGCCAATGCAGCCGCACCCCATCGTCGTCATGGCTGCTGTCGAGCAGCTTCCAATCGATCAACCGTGCCCAGCCATGGGAAGGCCAGGCATTTTCGCTCGGATGACGGCCATACCACGGCCAGCACACAGGCACGCCGCCACGAATCGCGCCGACTTGCGGCCACTTCGCTGCGCACCAGAGCCAGGGTTTCTGGCCCTTTGGCTGGAAGTGCAGCAACTGCGCACCCTGCCGACTGAACACCGCCTGACACAGCGGATGGTCGATCACCAGCACATCGCGCTTCTGATAGCGCTCCCACGCAAACACCGGACGTTCGCGCAAGGATTTAAAGAAGCGTTGTAGCGGATGCTCATGCATGTGCCACGGTCCTGAAAATCACCCGGGGTGCGCCGCCCCAAAAAAAAGCGGACAGCCAAGGCTGTCCGCAAAAATGCGCACATAGAGAGGAGCTTATCGCAACAGCGTTAGAACACCGACTGAATTTTCAGGCCGGCGACCAGCGCGTTATCGACTTCATCGACACCGCCCGGGTGAGTGATGTATTGCAGGTTAGGACGCACGGTCAGCCAGTTGGTAACGTGGAAGCCGTAGTTGATCTCGTAGTTGTACTCAGTGTTACGCAGCGGCGCGAACAGCGGGTCCTGATAGTCAGTGACATTGTTGGAGGCGTTGACCAGCTCTGAGTTTTTCTTCACGTCATCGTTGACATGGATACGGGCGGCACCGATACCGAAGTCATCCTTCGGACGTGCATCGAACGGGCCCTTATACACCAGCATCAGCGACTGGTAGTTGTCGACGAAGTTGGTGTCCTTGTCGTGGAACGTCGCGTTGGCTGCGATGTTCAGACCGCGGGACGCGTCACCGTTGTGGCTGGTGAGTTGTTGCTGCGCCACGAACCAGTAACCGTGCTTGCTATCGTGGCTGCGATAGGCATTACCGCTGGTTGCTGCATCATTGCCATCGGCATCCTTACGGACGTCATCGGCATTGGCCGTGCTTTTGTAGTAACCGACACGGTACTCGCCCGGCAGGTTGCCAGGGTTAGGCAACCAGACCAGTTCGACCGGCAAGACGGTGCCCTTGGTGCCACTGCCGCTGAGCTTGAAGCCGTTGCCGTGCTCCAGTTGCGACGGGTTCTGGTTGTACGCGCCGATCTGCGCATAGAACTCAGGCGAGATGTTGTACTTCACGCGGACCGCAGCCTGCATGACCGGCCAGTTGTACCAGATGTTGGTGGCCCAGTTACCCGCTTGGGAACCGCAGAACGCCAGGTTCTGGAACTCGCAAGGGAAGGTGTTGAAGTCTTCGCCTTCGCCGAAGTAACCGGCTTTGACGTCCAGTTTGCCGTCGAGGAACTGGTGCTTGATCCACAACTGGGTCAGACGGACCATGTGGCCACGGCCGTAGACTTCCTGGGAGGAACTCAAGGTGCCGGCACGCGGGTCGCCGACACGGTCATTGGAGATGTTTTCGCCGTTACGGTTGGTGAACTGGACCTTGGCCTGGGTGTTATCCCAGCCCCAAAGCTTTTGCAGGTCCAGCGCCACGCCCAGACCAAACTGGTCGGCGTAACGCGCGGTCTTGTCGTTGTTGTAGCCACCGTGGAGGTTGCCGCCCACTTCACCGACATAGTCCATCTTGATGTCGATGCCCTGCTCGATCAGCTTGGTCCGCTCGCCCCCCCAATCACCGGTCATCCATTCGGAATCGGCGCTGAACGCGTCAGCCGCTTGCACACTACCGGCCAGCATCATGGCCGCAACGGCTGACAACTGGCAGATAAGCTGAGCGTTGTTCTTCTTCTTCATCCCTACATCCTCGTTTTATTGTTATTAACTGTTTTTATTTAACGCGGTTACATCAGGTGCGGAGAGCGACAGGCCGCTCACCGCATATCCCCCCCTGTAGGAGCCAGGCTAGCCGGCGAAGGCGTCCCTGAAATCGCCTTCGCCGGCAAGCCTGGCTCCTACAGTTTTTTATCTTCAGCGGCCTTTGAATTGGGTGACGTTGGCGCTGTGAGTCTCGGTTTTAGGCTGACCGGCCACCCCCAGGCGTTCACCGGTCTTGGCATCAAACAACAGCACTTTCGATGGATCGAATTGCAGGGTCAGGGTCTCGCCCACGTTGGGCGCGACGTCCGGTGCCAGGCGGCAACAGACTTTGGTTTCATTGAGATTGACGAACACCAAGGTGTCGGGCCCGGTCGGTTCGGTGACCTGGACTTCGGCGCGAATGGTCGGCAAACCATTGGGCTCGCCGTTCGCCAGCACGATCTGTTCCGGGCGCAGGCCGAGGATCACTTCGCGGTCTTCAAGGCCGGCGTCCTGCATGCCCATTGGCAATTCGCAGCGCGCCTGACCACTGTCGAGCAGTGCCACCAGACGGCCGTCCTTGCGCTGCAAACGCAGGGGGATGAAGTTCATCGGCGGCGAGCCGATGAAGCTCGCCACGAACAGGTTGGCCGGGTTGTTGTAGATGTCTTTCGGCGTACCAAACTGCTGGATGATCCCGTCCTTCATCACCGCCACTTTGTCGCCCAGGGTCATCGCTTCGATCTGGTCGTGGGTCACGTAGACCGTGGTGGTTTTCAGGCGCTGGTGCATCAGTTTCATTTCGGTGCGCATCTCGACACGCAGCTTGGCGTCGAGGTTGGACAGCGGTTCGTCGAACAGGTAAATCTTCGGCCGACGCGCCAGGGCACGGCCCATGGCCACGCGCTGTTGCTGACCACCGGAGAGCTGGCCGGGTTTGCGGTTGAGCAGGTGTTCGATCTGCAGCAGCTTGGACACCCGCGCCACTTCCGCTTCGATGTCGGCGGCGGGCATTTTGCGGATCTTCAAGCCAAAGGCGATGTTCTCGCGCACGCTCATGGTCGGGTACAGCGCGTAGGACTGGAACACCATGGCGATGTCGCGGTCTTTGGGGCTCATGCCGCTGACGTCCTGATCACCGATCATGATCGCGCCGCCGGTGATGGTCTCAAGGCCGGCGATGCAATTCATCAGGGTCGACTTGCCGCAACCCGAAGGCCCGACAAGAATCAGGAACTCACCGTCCTTGATCGACAGTTCGATGTTCTTGAGGGTGTCCGGCAGGCCGGGGCCATAGGTCTTGTTTACATTGCGAAGTTCGAGCGTAGCCATGATTACCCCTTGACTGCGCCGGCCGTCAGCCCGCGCACGAAATACTTGCCTGCGACCACATAGACCAGCAGGGTCGGCAGCCCGGCGATCATCGCCGCCGCCATATCAACGTTGTATTCCTTGGCCCCGGTACTGGTGTTGACCAAGTTGTTCAACGCCACCGTAATGGGTTGCGAATCACCGCTGGAGAACACCACGCCGAACAGGAAGTCGTTCCAGATCTGGGTGAACTGCCAGATCAGGCAGACCATGATGATCGGGGTGGACATCGGCAGGATGATCAAGCGGAAGATGGTGAAGAAACCGGCGCCATCGAGACGCGCCGCCTTCACCAGCGCATCGGGAACGCTGACGTAGTAGTTACGGAAGAACAGCGTGGTGAACGCCAGGCCGTAGACCACGTGCACGAACACCAGGCCCGTGGTGGTGCTGGCCAGGCCCATCTTGCCGAGGGTGAACGAGGCCGGCAGCAGGACGGTCTGGAACGGCAGGAAGCAACCGAACAGCAGCAAACCGAAGAACAACTGCGAGCCACGGAAGCGCCACATCGACAGCACGTAGCCGTTCAGCGCACCGATGGCGGTGGAGATCATCACGGCCGGGACAGTGATCTTGATCGAGTTCCAGAAATACCCGTCGACCGTGCCCCAGGCCTTGACCCAGCCAATGCCGCTGACCACGGTCGGCCAGCTCAAAAGGTTGCCGGAGTTGATGTCTTCCGGGGTCTTGAAACTGGTCAACAGCATGACCACCAGCGGTATCAGGTAAAGGAATACCGCAAGGATCAGCACGCCATAGATCGCGATGCGACTCAGGCTGATGGAAGGTTTGGCAGCGAAACTAGTCATGACGCTTGGTCCTCAGCTCGGAGTACAGGTAAGGCACGATGATTGCGAGAATCGCACCGAGCATCAGAATCGCACTGGCCGAGCCCATGCCCATCTGGCCGCGGCTGAAGGTGAAGGAATACATGAACATCGCGGGCAAGTCGGAGGAGTAACCCGGGCCGCCGGCGGTCATTGCCGCCACCAGGTCGAAACTCTTGATCGCGATGTGGGCCAGGATCATGACTGCGCTGAAGAACACCGGGCGCAGGCTGGGCAACACCACTTTCAGGTAAATGCGCGGCATGCTCGCGCCATCGATCTGGGCGGCACGGATGATCGATTGATCAACGCCACGCAAACCAGCGAGAAACATCGCCATGATGAAGCCCGAGGCTTGCCATACCGCAGCGATTACCAGGCAATACACGACGCGATCCGGGTCGATCAGCCAGTCCAGACGAAAGCCTTCCCAGCCCCAGTCACGTAGCAATTTGTCCAGGCCCATGCCCGGGTTGAGCAGCCACTTCCAGGCAGTACCTGTGACGATCATCGAGAGCGCCATCGGGTACAGGTAAATGGTGCGAATGAAACCTTCGCGACGAATACGCTGATCAAGAAACACTGCCAGCAGCACACCGATCACCAGGGTGATGCCGATGAACATGCCGCCGAAAACCGCCAGGTTCTTGCTCGCTACCCACCAACGGTCGTTGTCGAACAGCCGCTGGTACTGTGCCAGACCCGCCCATTTGTAAGTCGGCAGGAAGGTCGACGTGGTGAACGACAGGATGAAGGTCCACAGGATATAGCCATAGAAGCCCACCAGGACGATGAACATGCTGGGCGCCAGCACCAGTTTGGGGAGCCAGCGCTGCAGTGCATCGAACGGCGAGGCCTTGCTGAACACAGCAACAGAACTCATGGGGAAATCCCGTACGAAGAGAAAAGGATTACAAGCGCTTTCCCTTGTGGGAGCGAGCTTGCCCGCGAGGGCGTCGTGTCAGTTGATACATCTGTTACCTGACACACCGCTTTCGCGAGCAAGCCCGCTCCCACAGGGGCCTGCGCGGCTAACGGTTACTTGGCAGCTTTGACGGCAGTGCCCAGTTGCTTGGCGGCAGTCGCAGGATCGGCTTTCGGATCGTTGATGAAGTTGGTCACCACATCAAAGAACGCGCCTTGCACCGCCAACGTGGTCGCCATGTTGTGCGCCATGCTCGGTTGCAGGCCGCCGGACTTGGCGTCCGCCAGGAAGTCCTTGGCAGCGGTCTGGGCGCAGGAGTCGAAACCGTACTTGCCCATGTCGCTCAGCATGTCGATTCGAACCGGAATCGAGCCCTTGTTGATGCTGAAGACTTTCTGGAAGTTCTCACCCAGCACGACCTTGGCAATGTCCTGCTGAGCGGCAGCAGTGCCCTTGTCTTTCTGCTTGAACACGGCCAGGGAGTCGATGTTGTAGGTGAAGGCCTTGTCGGTGCCCGGGAAGGCTACGCACTCGTAGTCCTTGCCAGCGACTTTCTTGGCCGCTGTCCACTCGCTCTTGGCCCAGTCACCCATGATCTGCATGCCGGCCTTGCCGTTGATGACCTTGGCCGCTTCCAGGTTCCAGTCCTGGCCCTTGCCGTCGGCGTCCATGTAGGTCGCGACTTTCTTCAGTTCGGTCAGCGCCTTGACCATTTCAGGACCGGTCAGTGCAGCGTTGTCCAGGTCTACCAGAGCTTTCTTGTAGCCGTCGACGCCCATGACCGAAAGGACCACCGCTTCGAACACGGTGCTGTCCTGCCAAGGCTGGCCGCCGTGGGCAAGGGCAATGAAGCCCGCTGCCTTGAGCTTGTCACCGGCTGCGTAGAATTCCTCAAGGGTGGTTGGCGCTTTCTCGATGCCGGCTTTCTTGAAGACTTCCGGGTTGATCCACAGCCAGTTGACGCGGTGAATGTTCACCGGCACGGCCACGTAGTCACCCTCATACTTCACGGTATCGGAGACTTTCTTGTCGAGCAGGCTGTCCCACTTCTCTGTTTTGGCAGCGTCTTTCAAGACGTCGGTGTCGAGCAGACCGGTAGACGCCCATTCCTGAATGTCCGGGCCTTTGATCTGCGCTACGCCCGGCGGGTTACCGGCAACGGCGCGGCTTTTGAGTACGGTCATGGCCGTAGCACCGCCACCACCGGCGACTGCACCGTCCTTCCAGGTGAAACCGTCTTTTTCGACTTGGGCCTTGAGGACATCGACGGCAGCTTTTTCGCCACCAGAGGTCCACCAGTGAACGACTTCTACCGAACCTTTGGAATCGGCGGCAAGCGCACTGACAGGGAATGCAGAAACAGGGAGCAATGAGGCAAGAGAAATGACAGTAGCGAGGCGAGAAATCGCATTCATCTAGAATTACCTTTCTTGTTGTTATGCATGCAAGTCTGGTGCTTGCGCTGCATAGGATTTTAAACAGGAGTTATCCCCTCGCAGGTAACGAAGGGACGCTTAAATGTCACCACATGGTTACACAGGAGCGCTCTGGGACTTCTGCCCCAAGGCAGTCGCCATGCTCGGAGCCAACGGCAGGCGCGGAATCAGAACGGCTTGCCAAGCGTGATACAGATCGGGTTTGCCGGCCCAGATATCGGCGCTCGGGCGGTTTTGCGGATCGAGTTCATGGTGCCAACTGCCATCGCAGCGGTCGATGAAATGACTGTCACAGAATTCCCAGAACAGTCGGTACCAGGTTTCGTATTGCTCGTCGCCCGTGCGTTTAAGCAGCGCGCTGGCGGCAGCGCTGGCTTCGCAATGGGTCCAGTGCAAGCGATGACGAACCACCGCTCGATTGTCCCAGTCCAGGGTGTAGACAATCCCGGGCAGCCCGTCGACATCCCAGCCGTGACGGCAATTGTGATCGAAGAGTTTCTGCGCGTCGGTGGCCAGCCAACCCGGCGTGAGCATCCCGGCCTGAACCCGCGCGGCTTCGAGGTGCAGCAACAGCCGCGCCCATTCGAAACCGTGACCTGGCGTGGTGCCGTAGGGGCGGAAGCCGTCGGCCGGGTTGTCATGGTTGTACTCGCGCAGCGGTTGCCAGTCGCGATCGAAATGCTCGACCACCAGGTAATCGTTGGCGGCAGCGTGAACATGAATCACTCGTTCAACGATGCGTTGAGCGCGGCACAGCCAGCGGTTGTCTTCGGTGACATCGGCCAAGGCGAGAAAGGCTTCGGTGGCGTGCATGTTGCTGTTGGCGCCGCGGTAGGCTTCTTCGCCGCTCCAGTCGCGATCAAAGGATTCGCGCATGGCACCCTCCTCCTCGCTCCAGAAGTGCGTGTCGATGATATTTATCGCATCGTCGAGCAACGCTTGTGCACCAGGGCGCCGGGCGACCACTGCGGAACTGGCGGCCAGCGCAACGAAGGCATGCAGGTAAGCGGCCTTACCGGTGTTGCCGTCGCGATGATGGGCGACTGCAAACCAGCCACCGTGTTCGGCATCGCGTAACGGGCCGCTGAGCGCTTTTATGCCGTGATCGACCAGCTCGGCAAAACCCGGCAAGCCCTGGATGTGCGCCATGGCGAAGCTGTGGGTCATGCGTGCGGTGTTCATGGTTTCGGCTTGGGCGTTGGCCGCCAGGCGGCCCTTTTCGTCGAGATTGCCGAAGCCTTCGGCAAGCTTTGAAGCCTTGGCAAACGCCAGCAGGCGCAAGCCTTCGGCGGCGAGCCATTGCTGGTGGGCAGGTGCGTTGAGCCAACTGCTGAAAGCAGGTTGGAAGGTGTCCATGGGGTGCCTTTTTTGTTGTTATGACTGGGGGCAGTCTAAACAACGGGCGGGGGCGGGCTTGTAACGAAGGGGGCGTGTTATGTCACTGGGTTGTGACATTCACCCCGATTCTGTGGCGAGTGATGACCTGTGGTGAGGGGATTTATCCCCGTTCGGCTGCGAAGCAGTCGTAAAAAACTGCCACCTCTTTTCTTCAGGTAAACCGCGGTGACTGTTTTGGGAGCGCTTCGCACTCCAACGGGGATAAATCCCCTCGCCACAGCTAATCAACACTACGCGGCAACTGCAACGTCACCCGCAACCCGCCTTCACGCAGGTTTTGCAGGCTGACCTCACCGCCATGGCTGTGCGCAATGTTGCGCGCAATCCCCAGGCCCAAGCCATAACCCTGCTGCTGCCCGGCCAGCCGGAAGTGCGGCTCGAACACCTGCTCCATCCGCTGCTCCGGCACGCCCGGCCCTTCATCATCGACATGCAGGATGAAGGCGCTCTCGTCGTCATCGATATGCAAATGTGCGTTCTGCCCATACTTCAACGCGTTGTCGATCAGGTTGCCGATGCAACGCTTGAGCGCCAGCGGTTTGCCCGGGTACGCCGCCAGCGCCCGGCCCTGCTGAGTCACACGACCATTGCCGTTGGGCGCCAGATACGGCTCCACCAGACAGTCGAGCACATGATTGAGGTCCACCGGCTCGATGTTTTCGTGGATGTCAGTGTCTTTCACGCATTGCAGCGCGCCTTTGACCAGCAGCTCCAATTCATCCAGATCGCGGCCGAACTTGGCTTGCAGCTGTTCGTCTTCGAGCAATTCGACCCGCAGCCGCAGCCGGGTGATCGGCGTGCGCAAGTCGTGGGAGATGGCGCTGAACAACTGGCTGCGCT
Organism: Pseudomonas sp. BGI-2; assembly: GCF_004310295.1. Taxonomy (GTDB): domain Bacteria; phylum Pseudomonadota; class Gammaproteobacteria; order Pseudomonadales; family Pseudomonadaceae; genus Aquipseudomonas. The sequence goes on from NZ_SISB01000007.1 coordinate 124,700, forward strand.
CGGTCAGGTAGCGGCTGATGCGTTCGCGCATCGCATTGAAGGCGCGGCCCACTTCGACCACTTCACTGCCGCCGCCCTCGGCCATCGGCTCGACTTCGGCACCGAGAGACATGTCCCGCGCCGCCCGCGCCAAACGCTTGAGCGGACGGCTCTGCCAGTGCACCAGCAGGCCGATGAACAACAGCAAGAAACCGCTGGTGAGGACGATGAACCAGACTTGCTGCGCCGGCAGGCCTTGCTCTTCAAGACTGGTGTAAGGCTCGGGCAAGAGCGAGGCGATGTACAGCCACTCGCCCGGCGCCATTTGGATTTGCGTGACCAGCACGGGCGGGTTCACCGGCTCCAGGGTGAGCGCGTAATGCGCCCATGAGCGCGGCAATTCATCGAGTTTCAGCCCGCTGTTGAAGATCCGCAGGTCTTCGGGGCTGACGAAGGTCACCGAAATATCCGTGTCTTGGCCGAGAGACTCGCGCAACACCTGGTCCACCGTCTTGAGCACGGCTTCCTTGCGCGGGGTGATAGGCAGCACTTCCATGCCCAAGGGCTTGTCGTTGAGCGTCACCACGAAACGGGTGCCGCCCATGCTGCGCAATTGATCGAGCACCAATGGACGAAATGCGACCGGCAGCGAGCGAAAGTAACTGACGCTGGCCGTCATCGAATGGGCGAGGCTGCGGGCACTGGTGACCAGGCCTTCGAGCTGGGTGGCGCGCAGTTGCGACACCCAGATCACGCTCGACAACGTCTGCGCGAACAACACGGCCAACAGAGTCAGCAGCAACATGCGCCCGAGCAGCGAACGCGGCACCGGCACGCGAGCGGCGAGCGTGCGGAAAAACTCAGTGGCCATTGCTGGCAACCACATTGGCTGCCAGTTGGTAGCCGCTGCCGCGCACGGTACGGATCAGTCGCGGCGGCTTTTCGGTATCGCGCAGACGCTGACGCAAACGGCTGACCGCCATGTCGACGATGCGATCAAGCGGCATCAAATCGCGGCCTCGGGTGGCGTTGCCGATGGTGTCGCGATCGAGGATTTCCTGAGGATGATCGAGAAACAGTTTCAGCAGCGCAAAATCGGCGCCTGAGAGAATCACTTCTTCACCGTCGATGTGGAACAACCGGTGACTGACCATGTCCAGCCGCCAGTCATCGAACGCCAGCACTTCACCGCCGGAGCGCTCCTGACCGAACTGGGCGCGGCGCAAAAGGGCCTTGATGCGTGCCTGCAATTCACGGGGGCTGAAGGGTTTGCCGAGGTAATCGTCGGCGCCCAGCTCCAGGCCGATAACGCGGTCGGCCTCGTCGGAGCTGGCGGTGAGCATGATGATCGGCACCTGCGCCTGGCGCGGGTGCTGGCGAATCCAGCGGCAGAGGCTGAAACCGTCTTCGTCCGGCAGCATCACGTCGAGGATCACCAGATCGCTCGGCGCTTCATTCATCGCTTGGCGAAAGCCTGCGCCATCGGGCGTGGTACGGACCTGGAAACCGGCGCGGGTCAGGTAGGTGTCCAGCAACTCGCGTATCTCTTGATCGTCATCGACCAACAAAATCGACCTGACTGAGCTCACGGGGCGGCGTCCTTGTTGTTGGAATTGGGCGGATTATGCCTGATCGTGCGTAAATCTATGTTGTCTGTTCCGGCCTCTTCGCGGGCAAGCCACGCTCCTACAGGATTTACGCGGACCTTGTAGGAGCGAGGCTTGCCCGCGAATGAGTCGACTCGGTCTTAAGCCTGATCGAGAGCCACACCCGCGCCAACAAGGCCAGAATACGGCGCCGTCACCAGCCACACGGGGATGCCTTTGAAGTAATCGCTCATGCAGCCTTTGTCGACGAAGCATCGGGCGAAACCGCTTTCGACGAAGAAATCGGCAAACCGTGGAATCACCCCGCCGACGATGTACACGCCACCGCGTCCACCTGTGGTCAGCACGTTATTGCCAGCCACACGGCCGAGCCAGCAGCAAAACTGCTCCAGCACTTCCAGCGCAATCGGATCGCCGGCCAGACCGGCAGCGGTAATCGACTCCGGGGTATCGAGCACCGGCTCATGGCCGTCCACCGCACAAATCGCCCGGTAGACCCGAGGCAAACCGCTGCCGCTCAACGCGGTTTCAGCGCTGACATGCCCGATCTCATTGAAGATGTGTTGCCACAGTTGCGTTTCACGCGGGCTGCTCAAGGGCAAATCGACGTGACCGCCCTCCCCCGGCAATGCGGCGAAACGGCCTTCGCCCAGGTCCAGCAACGTGCCAACACCCAGGCCTGTGCCCGGACCGATCACCACGGCAGGGCGCAACGGTTCCGGCGTGCCTTCGCAGACCACCCGAAACTCGTCCGGCTGCAAACGGGTCATGCCCAGCGCCATCGCCGAGAAATCATTGACCAGCAACAATTGTTCGACCTGCAAGGTCTTGCAGAAACCCTTGCGGCTGAGCCGCCAGTGGTTGTTGGTGAACTTGAATTCGTCACCGCTCACCGGGCCGGCCACCGACAGGCACACCGAGCCGATCGAACCCAACGCCAGGCCAAGCCCGCTCAGGTAGAGGGCAATCGCCTCTTCCGGGCTGGCGTGGTCGGCTGTTGCCAGCACCTGGATCGATTCCAGCTGCTGGTTTTTCCACAACGCGAAACGTGCGTTGGTCCCACCGATGTCACCGACCAAAGCCAGTTTCAATTAAGCGTCTCCAGGGCAGAAGTAAAGGCGCTGGCGCCCTGCTCTGCGGAGCTGAAGGCCATGCGCATGAAACCAAACAGTTCGCGCCCGCTGCCAATGTTATTGCCCAACAAGCCCTTGGCCGGGGTGCGCGCTGCGAATTCTTCGGCGTCCACCTTAAGCTCCAGGGTGCCTTTGACGCCATCGACGCGGATGATATCGCCCTCTTGCACCCGAGCAAGAGCGCCGCCGACATAAGCTTCGGGACTGACATGAATCGCCGCCGGGATTTTCCCCGACGCGCCGGACATGCGCCCGTCAGTCACCAGCGCCACTTTGAAGCCGCGATCCTGCAGCACGCCGAGGAACGGCGTCATCTTGTGCAGTTCCGGCATGCCATTGGAACGCGGACCCTGGAAGCGCATCACCGCAACAAAATCCTTCTCCAGCAAACCGGCCTTGAACGCATCGGCCAAATCCTGCTGGTCCTGGAACACCATCGCCGGTGCTTCGACGATCTGGTTTTCCAAAGCGACGGCGGAGACTTTCATCACACCGCGACCGAGATTGCCTTCCATTACCCGCAAGCCGCCCTCTGGCGAAAACGCACGCGAAACCGGGCGCAGGATGGTTTCGTCGAGGCTGTCGGTCACGCCTTCGCGCCAGACCAGCTCGCCGTTATCGAGGAACGGTTCCTGGGTGTAGCGGCTCAGGCCGTGGCCCAGCACGGTGTTGACGTTTTCGTGCAGCAAGCCGGCTTCCAGCAGTTCGCGGATCAGGAACGACATGCCGCCCGCCGCCTGGAAGTGGTTGATGTCGGCTTTGCCGTTCGGGTAGACGTGGCTCAGGGTCGGCACGACTTCGGAGAGGTCGGCCATGTCTTGCCAGGTCAATTGAATACCGGCAGCCATCGCGATGGCCGGCATGTGCAGGGTGTGGTTGGTCGAGCCGCCAGTCGCGTTCAGCGCCACGATAGAGTTGACCAGCGAACGCTCATCGACGATTTCACCGATCGGCATGAAGTTGCCATTTTGCTTGGTCAGGCGCGTGACCTGATGCGCCGCTTCGCGGGTCAGGGCATCGCGCAGCGGGGTGTTCGGGTTGACGAAAGAAGAGCCCGGCAAGTGCAGGCCCATGACTTCCATCAGCAGCTGGTTGGTGTTGGCGGTGCCGTAAAAAGTGCAGGTGCCGGGGCTGTGGTAGGAATTCATTTCCGATTCCAGCAGCTCTTCGCGGCTGGCCTTGCCTTCGGCATAGCGCTGGCGCACATCGGCTTTCTGCTTGTTGGAAATGCCGGAGACCATCGGTCCACCCGGTACGAAGATCATCGGCAGATGACCGAAGCGCAACGCGCCCATCATCAGGCCCGGCACGATCTTGTCGCAGATGCCGAGCATCAGCGCGCCATCGAACATGTTGTGGGACAGCGCCACGGCGGTGGACAGCGCGATCACTTCGCGGCTTGGCAGGCTCAGTTCCATGCCCGGCTCGCCCTGAGTCACGCCATCGCACATCGCTGGAGTACCGCCGGCGAATTGGCCGACAGAGCCGATCTCGCGCAGGGCTTTTTTGATCTGTTCAGGAAAGACTTCGTACGGCTGATGCGCCGAGAGCATGTCGTTATATGACGAAACAATCGCAATGTTGGCGGAGTTCATCATCCGCAGACTGTTTTTGTCTTCGGTGCCGCAACCGGCCACGCCGTGGGCGAAGTTGGCGCATTGCAGCTTGCCGCGCATCGGACCGTCGCTGGCTGCATCGCGAATGAGCGCAAGGTAAGCCTCACGGGTTGCACGGCTGCGGGCGATAAGCCGTTCGGTGACCTCAATTACGCGGGGATGCATGTGTAGAACTCCAGGCTAACGGATGTGGCGACCTGATTGTCTATGCTGAGCAAGCGCCGGTGTCGATGGGATGACAGACGGTTTTCTTGATCGGTCGGACCAGTTGATTCAGGTCACTCGTTGTAGATTGAACAAAATATTGCCATTAAAAAGGCTTGTTTTCTATTTTTATGCGAATAATCTTGTAATTCCAACAACAAAACGACGGCGACCCTGTTAAATGACTCTTCGAATCGCAATCAATGGTTTTGGCCGAATTGGCCGTAACGTCCTCCGCGCACTGTATACCCAAGGCTATCGCCAAGACTTGCAGATCGTTGCCATCAATGACCTGGGCGACAGCGCGATGAACGCTCATCTGCTCAAGTACGACACTGTTCACGGCACGTTCGACGCCGATGTCCAGCACGATCAGGAAAGCCTGACCGTCAACGGCGACCGTATCGCCGTCAGCGCCATTCGCAACCCGGCCGAGCTACCCTGGGCCGCGGAAAAGATTGATGTCGTGTTCGAATGCACCGGTCTGTTCACCGACCGTGCCAAAGCCGCCGCGCATATTACGGCCGGCGCGCGCAAAGTGATTATTTCGGCCCCAGCCAAAGGCGCCGACGCCACCGTGGTTTACGGGGTTAACCACGACATTCTGCGCCAATCGCACCAGATCATTTCCAACGCGTCGTGCACCACCAACTGCCTGGCCCCGGTGGCTCAAGTGCTGCACCGCGAACTGGGGATCGAAAGCGGTCTGATGACCACGATCCACGCCTACACCAACGACCAGAACCTGACCGACGTCTACCACACCGACCCGTACCGCGCCCGCTCGGCCACCCAGAACATGATCCCGAGCAAGACCGGCGCCGCTGAAGCGGTCGGCCTGGTGCTACCGGAACTGGCAGGCAAACTGACCGGCATGGCGGTGCGTGTTCCGGTGATCAATGTGTCGCTGGTGGACCTGACCGTGCAGCTCAAGCGTGAAGCGTCGGCCGATGAAGTGAACGCGCTGCTCAAAGAAGCCAGCCAGCATTCGAAGATTCTCGGCTACAACACCTTGCCGCTGGTCTCCAGCGACTTCAACCACAACCCGCTGTCGTCGATCTTCGACGCCAACCACACCAAGTCCAGCGGCAAGCTGCTCAAGGTACTGGCCTGGTACGACAACGAGTGGGGCTTCTCCAACCGCATGCTCGATAACTGCCTGGCGCTGTGCAACGCAGAGTGACTCTGAGCCTGTTGCGCCGTACCCGACTTTGTAGGAGCCAGGCTTGCCGGCGCAGAACGATGACGCGGTCTGACAGATACATCGCGCCGCTTGGTTCGCGGGCAAGTCGGATCGCCGCCCGCTCGCTCCTACAGGCGATGACGTCCTCAGAATCAGCCTCGAAAATCGCCTGTGGAATAAACCATGATCGGTATCAGCTTCACGCAAAAGACCATGGCGGCGCACAAGCGTATCGCCCTGGTCGCCCATGACCACTGCAAGGTGTTTTTGCTGGACTGGGCCGAGCGGCAGAAAGACAAGCTCGCGCAACATGAACTGGTCGCCACCGGCACTACCGGACTGTTGCTGCAACAACGCCTGGATCTGCCGGTGGAAAGCATGATCAGCGGCCCCTTGGGCGGCGATCAACAACTGGGGGCGCGCATCGCCGAGCAGCGGGTCGACATGCTGGTGTTCTTCTGGGACCCGTTCGAACCGCAACCACATGACCTGGACATCAAGGCGTTGTTGCGAGTCGCGGCGGTCTGGAATATTCCGGTGGCGTGCAACGAATGCAGCGCCGACTACCTGCTCAGCAGTCCGATGATGGAGCAGGCGCATGAACACCGCATCCCCGATTACGCGACCTATCTGCTGGGTCGAGCGTAACCTTCACAAATCAGCACTTGACCACTCGAGCGGATGATAAGCATTATCATTCGCTCGAAATGGATCAGGTTCTCCCGTGAGTCAATCTCGCTTCAATCACGTCTTCATCGCCCAGCGAGTTTCTCTGCTGCGCACGCTGGAGCGGATGGTCAACAATCACAGCACCGCCGAGGACCTCTTACAGGAGACCTACCTGCGAGTGACCCGGGCGCTCAGTGAACGGGCCATCGATCACCTTGAACCCTTCGTTTTCCAGACCGCCCGCAACCTGGCGCTGGACCATTTGCGCGCGCGGCGCATTCAGTCGCGCACGATGCTCGACGACGTGCCACTGGACGTGGTGGAAAGCGTTGCCGCCCCCGCCAGCAGTGCCGAGGATGCTGCCCATGCCGAACAATTGCTGGAGCGTTTGAACGTGAGCCTCAGTGAACTCAGCCATCGGCAGCAGCAGATTTTCATCCTCAGCCGGCTGCACGGGCACAGTTATCTGGAGATCGCCGAAAAGCTCAACGTCTCTTTGAGCACCGTGCAGAAAGAACTGAAGCTGATCATGGCGATCTGCATCGGCGTTGCCGAACGGTTAAACGGCGATTGAGTCTGTAGGTTTACTCTCTACCTGCCGGGATCGACTGCGCTGACCCTCGGGCTTTGCTAACCTTGCCCACTTTCAAGCTTCACTCATAAAACAGCCGTGCACAGACACTGCCGAGGAAACACCGTGACGGACACGCTTTCAGTGCCTCCCCCCGCCCCCCCTCCGCCCTCCCCGGCGCGGGATGCCGCAAGCGCGATGGACCAGGCTCTGGACTGGCTGATCGTGCTGGGCAGTCCGAGCGAGGAACAGACCCGACAGTTTCATGACTGGCTGGCCGCCGATCCGTTGCATGCCCAAGCGTTCACCAAGGCTCAGGCGATCTGGGATGGTCCGCAAGTGGTGCAATGCGCAAAAAGCCTGGCCGCCCGGCCGCCGAAAGTGACGGTCCTGTCGCGCCTGCGTCCGCACTGGAAACCGCTCGCCACGGCTGCCGTGCTGATCCTCGGTTTGTTCAGTTTCAGCAACCTGCCGATGCGCCTCCAGGCCGATCACTTGACCGTGGTCGGTGAACGCCAGCGCCTGCAACTGGAGGACGGCTCGAAAGTCCTGCTCAATACCAACTCGGCGTTTTCCAGCACCATCAACGATCAACAGCGCGTGGCCCGGCTGTATCAGGGCGAGGCTTTTTTCGAGGTGCCGGCCAATCGCGGCCAGCCGCTGGAAATCGATGCCGGACCGGTCAAGGCCAGCGTGCGCGATACCGCGTTTGCCGTGCGCTATCTGGATGGCGTGGCACAGGTTCGGGTGCAGCGTGGCGATGTCGATCTGCGGGCCACCCGCGACGATGCCCGGGTGCGACTGTCTGCCGGGGAAAGCATCCGCATCGGCCCCAACGGTTTCGACCGCCCGGCCAAGCTCGATGCTGCCACGGACCTGGCGTGGGTCCAGGGCCGACTGGTGTTCGAGAACTGCCCGCTGAGCCAGGTGCTGGCGGAACTGCGCCGTTATTATCCGGGCTGGATCATCAACAACAACGAGCAGTTGGCTGATGTCGCCGTGACCGGCAACTACCGTCTCGACCAGCCGCTGGACGTGGTCCGCTCCCTGGCTCACATCACCTCGGCACGCCTTCAGGAATTCCCCGCTATGGTGATCTTGAACTAAATGAGAATTATTTTTACTCGATAGCTGAAGCTCGTTCGTCTCGTTATAGCCAATGCAATTGATTCGCATCTCGACATGCCAATCAGCACCTATAAAGATTCGTGCGACACGGAGCGCTATCGATGTCCTCTCGCCATACCCGCCAGTCCTCTTTACCTTCCCGCGTGTTGTCGCTGCTGACGGCCGCCATCCTGATGGCCGGCAGCGCACCGCTGATGGCCGCCACTGCCGCCGGGCAGCCGACCCGCAACATGGGCGATTACTCGTTTGCCATCCCGCAGCAGTCGCTGGTCTCGGCACTGAATGCCTTTACGGCGGTGACAGGCTGGCAAGTCGGCTTGCCCGCCGAACTGGCGGACGGTGTGGCCTCGCCGGGTGTGCGCGGTTCGTTGCCGCCGGAAAAAGCCCTCGATCGCCTGTTGGTGGGGACCAACCTGAGCTATCGCAAACTGGGCAGTAACAACATCGTGCTGGAAAAGCGCAGCAACAGTAACGCGCTCAACCTGGATCAGGTGACCATCAGCGCCACCCGTAATGAACAGGACGTGAGCAGCGTGCCGAGCACGGTAACGGTCCAGACCCGCGAAGACCTGGACCGCAACAACGTCAATAACATCAAGGATCTGGTGCGCTACGAACCGGGCGTATCGGTGGGCGGCGCGGGCCAGCGTTCGGGTCTCACGGGTTACAACATCCGCGGCATCGACGGTGACCGCGTCCTAACCCAGATCGACGGCGTGCAAGTGCCCGACAGTTTCTTCAACGGCCCCTACGCCCAGACCAACCGCAACTACGTCGACCCCGAGATCGTCAAACGCGTGGAAATCCTGCGTGGCCCGGCGTCGGTGCTTTACGGCAGCAACGCCATCGGTGGCGCGGTCAGCTACTACACGCTGGACCCGGACGACATCATCAAACCGGGCAAGGACGTCGGCGCACGTCTGAAAACCGGTTACAGCTCGGCGGATGACAGCTGGCTGACCTCCGGCACGGTCGCCGGTCGCACCGGCGACTTCGACGGCTTGCTGCACCTGAGCCAACGCAACGGTCATGAAACCGAATCCTACGGCGAAACCGGCGGCATCGGCCTGAACCGCACCGAAGCCAACCCCGAGGACGTGCGCACCACCAACGTGCTGGCCAAACTGGGCTGGGACTATGCCGCCGACGCACGCTTCGGCCTGACCTACGAGCACTACAAGGACGACCGCGACACCAATCAATTGAGCGCAGTCGGCGGCCCGTTCAACGCGGGACGCGGTTTCGGCTTCTATAAATCCCGCACCGGCAACGACACGGTCACCCGCGAACGCTTCGGCCTGGAGCACAGCTTTGGCCTGGACAGTCTGCTGGCCGACAACATCAAGTGGTCGCTGAACTACCAGATCGCCAAGACCGACCAGAGCACCGAAGAAATCTACGCGCCGTCGCGTACCGTGTTGCGTAACCGTGATACCAATTACAAGGATCGCCAATGGGTGTTCGATGCCCAGGCTGACAAGTCGTTCGCCATCGCCGACACCGATCACCTTGTCACCTATGGCACCACCATCAAGCAGGACAAAGTCACCGGCCTGCGTACCGGCAGCGGCACTTGCCTGACGGTGGCCGGTGCTTGCCGGGTCATCGGTGCGCCGAGTGCCGCCGACACCCTGAAACCGGCCAGCGACTTCCCGGACCCGACCATCAACAGCTACAGCCTGTTCGCCCAGGATCAGATCAGCTGGGGCAACTGGACCTTCCTGCCCGGCGCGCGCTACGACTACACCGAACTCAAGCCGCACATCACCGACGAGTTCCTGGCCACCGCCGACCAGAGCGGCAACGGCGTGGTGAGCGACAGCACTAAAACCTGGCATCGTCTGTCGCCAAAATTCGGCACCACTTACAGCTTCAACGACAACTACACCTGGTACGGCCAATACGCCGAAGGCTTCCGCACGCCGACCGCCAAGGCTTTGTATGGTCGTTTCGAAAACCTGGCGGGCGGCTATCAGGTCGCGCCCAATCCGGACCTGGAACCGGAAAAGAGCAAGAGCTATGAAACCGGCCTGCGCGGTCAATTCGACGCAGGCACGTTCGATGTGGCGGTGTTCTACAACAAATACCGCGACTTTATCGACGAGAACGCCATCACCCCCGGCTACACCGAAACCACATTCCAGAGCAATAACATTGCCCACGCCACCATCAAAGGCGTGGAGCTCAAGGGTCGCCTGAACCTCGACAGTTTCGGCGCCCCGACCGGCCTCTATACCCAAGGCTCGGTGGCCTACCTCTACGGCCGCAACGATGACAACGGTCAGCCGCTGAACAGCATCAACCCGTTGACCGGCGTGTTCGGCCTCGGCTACGACCAGGATAACTACGGCGCGCTGTTGAGCTGGACCCTGGTCAAACGCAAGACCCGCGTCGACAGCACCAGCTTCAAAACCCCGGACGGCACCAGCACCCAGTTCAAGACACCGGGTTATGGCGTGCTCGACCTGGCCGGTTTCTACAAGGTGACCGACGACGTGACCGTCAACGCCGGCCTGTACAACCTGACCAACAAGAAATACTGGCAGTGGGATGACGTGCGCGGTTACGACAGCGTCGGCGAGGCCTCGGTGACGCAACCGGCCAACCTCGATCGCCTGACCCAACCGGGCCGCAACTTCGCGATCAATCTGGTCTGGGATATCTGACCCTGATCACTTCACTGCGCCGCTTTTATAGAAGTGGTGCAGTGAGGTTTTTTTACTGTCCTGCACCTTCTAATTCGTCTCGTTACCAAGCGCCTCTTTTTCTCAAGGATTTCTCATGACTACTCAGGACACTGCTCAACGCCCTGCTCTGCGTTCACAACGTTTGAACCAGATCACTCACTCGCCTCACACCAAACTCGATGCCTTGGTCAAAGCTCACGCCCCGTTCGAAACCCAGGCCAATTTCGCCCGTTTCGTGGTGGCGCAGTATCTGTTCCAGTCGGAACTGGTGTCGCTGTACAACGATGCCGAGCTGACGGGTGTGATCCCGGACTTGTCGGCGCGTTGCCGGGCCGAAGCGGCCAAGGCTGACCTGGCGGATCTTGACACTGAAGTGCCGGCACCGGTGGCTGGCGCGGTAAGTAACCCGACCAAAGCCGAAGCGCTGGGTTGGCTGTTCGTTTCCGAAGGTTCGAAGCTCGGCGCAGCGTTCCTGATCAAGCGTGCTGTCGGTCTGGGCCTGAGCGAAACGTTTGGCGCCCGCCACCTCGGCGAACCGGCCGGCGGCCGCGCAGAAGGCTGGAAAAGCTTCGTCAAAACCCTGGACTCGTTGGCGTTCAGCGCTCAGGAAGAAGCTGAAATCGAGCAAGCGGCTGTCGATGCATTCAACCGCTTCACCGTGTTGCTGGAACAGGCTTACACCACAGAACTCGCCTGACATGCTTTTCGTAGGAGCGAGGCTTGCCCGCGAAGAACGATAACGCGGTCTGTCTGAAAATCCGCGGCGCTTTCTTCGCGGGCAAGCCTCGCTCCTACAAATCAACCGTAGACCCTATGAGCCACACTTCAACACTCGTCCGCCTCCTCTTCGGCCTGCTGGCCTATGTCAGCCTGGGCATCGGTCTGATCGCCATCGTCATCCCCGGCCTGCCGACCACCGAGTTCATCCTGCTCGCCGCCTGGGCCGCGACCAAGAGTTCGCCGCGCCTGAGTGCCTGGCTGGAAAACCATCGGCTGTTCGGGCCGATCCTCTGCAACTGGCGCAACGGCAAAATCATCGCGCGTCGAGCCAAGGTCAGTGTCACCGTGAGCATGCTGCTGTGTGCCGGGTTGATGCTGGTGATGCTCGATCATGGCTGGCCGATCTACCTGGCCATTGCGGGCATGAGCCTGGGTAATCTGTGGATCTGGTCGCGACCGGAATCACTGTCGCGACCCTCCTGATTCCAACACGATTTTTCCCCGTTTTAATCCGCTTTGCGGCAAATTTTCCCGCGCAAACGTTTAACCATGACCGTTCGTCGGAGCCACCATCATGCATCCTCGCCCCACGCCGATGTGCAGTGAATGGCGCTGAATGGATTTGGCGAACCGGGTCGACCTCGACTCACAGCCAACACTTCATCCCTTCGCGAGTTCGCCCTATGTTCGACTCTCTCTCCATCCGCCTGAAAATCGTCTTGCTGTCCGGCCTGTGCCTGCTGGGCGTGGTCGTGCTGATCGTCAGCATGAACTTCCACCAGACCAATCAGAACGATGAACTGGTCAGCGCCGCCAGCAGCAAGATGCTCACCGCCAGCGTGCAGGACCTGCTTGAGGCCAAGGCCGCCGAACAGGCGGTGCGGGTGCAGAAGACCTTCGGTGAAAGTTTGCTGGTGGTAACTGCCCTGGCGGACCAGATCAAGGACATGCGCACCCTGGCCGCCAAGCGCTCGCTTGAGGCCGGTGTCCTGCGTGAAGAGCTGAACCAGAGCCTGAAAACCGCTTTCGAGCGCAACAGCAAGGTGCTAGGGATCTGGCTGGCGTTCGAGCCCAATGGCCTCGACGGCAAGGACAGCGAGTTCACCAATGACGCGGCTCGCCAGTCCAACGAAGCCGGTCGTTTCGCCAGTTACTGGAGCCGCGCCGGTGGTGCCGGGATCAACACGGTCATGGTCGAAGACGACATGACCAAAACCACCTTGAGCCTCAGCGGTACGCCTTACAACAGCTGGTACACCTGCCCTCGCGACAGCAAGCGCACTTGCTTGCTGGACCCGTATGCCGACACCGTCGGCGGCAAGGAAATGCTGATGACCACCATTTCCGTACCGCTTCTGGTGGACGGTAAATCCATCGGCGTGGTCGGTGTCGACATCGCGCTCGACGCTCTGCAGGCAGCCGCTGTCGATTCCCAGCGTGATCTGTTCAACAACGCCGGGCACATGCTGATCGTCTCCGGCAGCGGCGTGCTCGCCGGTTACAGCGTTGACGCGAGCAAGGTCGGCAAAAGCATCGGCGACACGCTGGGCGCGGATGGCAAGGAAGTCCTGCAATTGCTCAGCGGCGGCGCACCGAAGATTCTCGAACAAGGCGACTTGATCCGTGCGGTGTACCCGGTCAGTCCGATTGCCGACTCCAAAGCCTGGGGCGTAGTGATCGACCTGCCCAAACACGTGCTGCTGGCCGATTCGGTCAAACTGCAAGCGGTACTCGATGAAGCCCAGCAAAGCGGCACGATCAAAGCGGTGCTGGTGGCTGTCGCGGCCGGCCTGGTCGGTCTTTTGCTGATCTGGCTCACCGCCTCGGGCGTGACCCGGCCGATCAACAGCGTTGCCGAGATGCTCAAGGCAATTGCCAGCGGCGACGGCGACCTGACGCAGCGTCTGCACTACAGCAAGAAGGACGAACTGGGTGAACTGGTCAGCTGGTTCAACCGTTTCCTCGACAAGCTGCAACCGACCATCGCGCAGATCAAACAAAGCATCACCGACGCCCGTGGCACCGCCGACCAGTCTTCGGAAATCGCCCGTCAGACCAGCGAAGGCATGCAGGTGCAGTTCCGCGAAATCGACCAGGTCGCCACCGCCTCCAACGAAATGAGCGCCACCGCCCACGACGTCGCCAACAGCGCGTCAAATGCCGCCAATGCCGCTAAAGGTGCCGATCAATCGGCTCGCGACGGCATGTCGATCATCGAACGCAGCACCCGCGACATCAATCAACTGGCCGACGAAGTCAGCAAGGCCGTGACCGAAGTCGAAGCGCTGGCGGTCAACAGCGAGCAAATCGGCTCGGTACTGGAAGTGATCCGCAGCATCGCCGAACAGACCAATCTGCTGGCCCTCAACGCGGCCATCGAAGCCGCACGTGCCGGCGAGAGCGGTCGTGGTTTTGCGGTGGTGGCCGATGAAGTGCGCAACCTGGCCAAACGCACTCAGGATTCGGTGGAAGAAATCCGCATCGTGATCGAGCGCATCCAGACCGGCACCCGCGGCGTGGTCGCCACCATGCATTCGAGCCAGACCCAGGCCCACAGCAACGCTGGGCAGATCCAGCAAGCGGTGCAGGCGTTGAGCAAAATCAGCGACGCGGTCACCGTGATCAGCGACATGAACCTGCAAATCGCCAGCGCTGCCGAACAGCAAAGCGCGGTGGCCGAAGAGGTCAACCGCAACGTCTCGGCGATCCGTACCGTCACCGAAACCCTGACCGGCCAGGCCACCGAATCGGCGCAGATCAGCAGCCAACTCAACTCCCTGACCACCCACCAGATGAAATTGATGGATCAGTTCCGGGTGTAACTGACACACCGCAACCCCCCTGTGGGAGCGGGCTTGCTCGCGAAAGCGGTGTATCAGTCAACATTGATATTGAAGCTGATGGCCCCTTCGCGAGCAAGCCCGCTCCCACAGGGGGATTTTCATCCGGGCGGGCAGTGTTTTGATCTATGCTCGGGCTCTCGCTCCGGAGGGCCTTCGATGACTGGTTTACTCACGTCCATTCAAGCCGCACTCGGCTTACCTCACACGCCGATTCCTTTTACGTCGAGCGGCGCCCTGCCCTCGGCGTTTGCCGTGACTGACCTGGCCTGCGCCAGCATCGCCGCTGCCGGCCAGGCAGTCAGCGAATGGTTGCAGCAACACACCGGTCGTTTACCCAGCCTTGAAGTCGACCGCCGCCTGGCCTCTTTCTGGTTCGCCACCTCAATTCGCCCTGTGGGCTGGAGCGTGCCACCGCTGTGGGACCCGGTGGCCGGTGACTACGCGACCCAGGACGGCTGGATCCGTTTGCACACCAACGCACCGCATCACCGCGCCGCCGCCGAAAGCGTGCTCGGCGCCTGTGCCGACCGTGCGGCGATGGCGAGCAAGGTTGCGCAATGGGCTAAAACCGATCTGGAACAGGCCGTGATCGAGGCCGGTGGGTGCGCCGCCGAGATGCGTAACTGGGCGCAATGGCAGGCGCATCCCCAAGGATTGGCGGTGAACGCCGAACCGTTGATTCAGTTCAGCACCGCCCCCCCTCAACAGCCAAAATCGCGGAAAGGTTCAGTGGCGCAACCGCTGGCCGGGATCAAGGTGCTGGACCTCACGCGCGTGCTCGCTGGCCCCGTTGCCAGCCGTTTTCTCGCCGGCCTCGGTGCCGATGTTTTACGCATCGACCCGCCGACCTGGAACGAACCCGGTGTGGTACCGGAAGTCACGTTGGGCAAACGTTGTGCGCGGCTTGACCTGCACAACAACGAAGATCGCGCCGTGTTCGAAAGCCTGCTCAAGGACGCCGATATCGTGCTCCACGGCTACCGCGCCGATGCGCTGGAAAAGTTGGGTTACGGTGTCGCCGAGCGCCAAAAACTGGCGCCGGGCCTGATTGACGTGTGCCTCAACGCCTACGGTTGGAGCGGCCCGTGGCAGAACCGCCGCGGCTTCGACAGCCTGGTGCAGATGAGCAGCGGGATTGCCGACGCGGGGATGCAGTGGAAGAAAACGGACAAGCCGACACCGCTGCCGGTTCAGGCGCTTGATCATGCGACCGGGTATTTGATGGCGGCTGCGGCGATCATGTTGTTGGGGCGTGGTGGGTCGGCCCGGTTGTCGTTGGCGCGCACGGCGAAGTTGTTGATTGAACAAGGTGCCGAGACGGAAGAAGCGCTTCGGGCAGAAGATGAAAACGATCAAGGGATATTGGTTGAGCAGACGCCTTGGGGGCCGGCGCATCGGCTTCATGTGCCGCTGAAAATCACCGGGACGCCGTTGCAGTGGGCGCTTCCGGCCTCGGAACTGGGTTCGCATCGCGCGCAGTGGTGGTGACTGTCAAATCGCTATCGCGAGCAGGCTCACTCCTACAGGTTCCGTGATCGACACCGATCTAATGTGGGAGCGGGCTTGCTCGCGAAGAGGCCCGAAAAGTCACTGAAAATTTTGGATCGAGTCAGTCAAGTCGATTCAGCGATGTCCACAAATGCTGCGCCGCATACCCTCGCCAAGGTCGCCAAGCCTCAGCCCGCCTCAACAAATCCCGCGCGGTCACCGGCCCACCCTCCAGCGCCGCCAGCGCATTGATCAACCCCACATCGCCACTCGGAAACGCATCCATCTCCCGCAACTGGCGCAACGCAATGTACTGCGCCGTCCAGTCGCCAATCCCGTGCAACGCCAGCAACCGCGCCACGCCGCCCTCCCGTCCCGGCTCAAACAGCAAGGGATCATCCAGCAGCGCCTGAGCCACGCCGGACAAGGTACGCCCACGACTTTTCGGCATCCCCAACGTCGCCAGATCCGCTACCGCCAACACCGCTGCATCAGGAAACACATGAGTCAATTCCGGCATCGGCGGCTGCAAGGGCTGCCCATACTGCGCCACCAGTTTCCCCGCCAGCTTGATCGCCGCGCCCACGGTAATCTGTTGGCCGAGCACCGCTCGAATCGCCAACTCCAACCCATCCCACGCGCCCGGCACCCGCAGCCCTGGACGTTCGGCCATCAACCGTTCCATCAACGGATCACCCGCCAACTGCCGATGGATCGCAGGCAAATCCGCATCCAGGTCAAACATCCGCCGCAGACGCGTGACAATCTGCGGCACGGCCGTCGGATCAGGAAAATCCAGCGTCACTTCCAGCGCATCGCCCGCCACCGGCCTGATCGAAAACCTGCCGTGTACACCGTTCAACCCGATGCTGCGCGAGTAAACGCCGTCGACCACTGTTTCCATTCCGGCCACAGCCCGCGCCGACAAAAAACCCAGCATCGCCGGCCAGTCATAAGGTGGTTGATACGCCAGCAACAACCTCACAACGACAGTAACCCGCTGTACAACCCGTACGCCGCTAGCCCCGCGCCGCTGAGGACGCAGGTGAAAATGCCTTTCTCGATATGAGTAAACAGGGGTTTCCCTTGTTCGTGTTTGGCCTTGGCAAACAAGATAACCCCCGGCGCGTACAACAGCGCCGACAGCAGCAAGTACTTCACCCCTCCCGCATACAACAACCACACCGCGTAACCCAGGGCGATGCCGCCGATCATCAAGTCCTTGGTCCGTTCGGCCGACGCGTGCTCGTAGGTTTCGCCGCGTCCGCTCAACAGCACCGCGTACGCTGCCGACCACAGATACGGCACCAGAATCATCGACGACGCGAGGTAGATCAGGCTGGTGTACGTCCCGGCGGAAAACAGCGTGATCAACAGGAAAATCTGGATCATCACGTTGGTCAGCCACAACGCATTGACCGGCACTTGGTTGGCGTTTTCCTTGGTCAGGAAGGCTGGCATAGTTTTGTCTTTGGCCGTGGCGAAGAGGATTTCAGCGCAGAGCAGCGCCCAGGACAACAACGCACCGAGCAGCGAAATCGCCAGGCCGATGCTGATCAGCAACGCGCCCCAAGGGCCGACGATGTGCTCCAGCACCGCCGCCAGCGACGGGTTCTGCAAGGTGGCCAATTCGGGCTGGCTCATGATCCCCAGGGACAACACGTTCACCAGCACCAGCAAGGCCAACACGCCGAGAAAACCGATGACCGTCGCCCGACCGACGTCCGAGCGTTTCGCCGCTCGCGCCGAGTACACACTGGCGCCTTCAATGCCGATGAACACGAATACGGTGACCAGCATCATGTTGCGCACCTGGTCCATAACGCCGCCAAAATTCGGGTTGCTACGGCCCCAGATGTCACGGGTGAAGATGTCTGCCTTGAAGCCCACTGCGGCGATCACGATGAACATGATCAGCGGCACGATCTTGGCCACGGTGGTCAGCTGGTTGATGAAGGTCGCCTCCTTGATCCCGCGCATCACCAGAAAATGCACGGCCCACAGCAGCACCGAGGCGCAGCCGATGGCGATCGGCGTGTTGCCCTGGCCGAACACCGGAAAGAAATAACCGAGGGTGCTGAACAGCAACACGAAATAACCGACGTTGCCCAGCCAGGCGCTGATCCAGTAGCCCCAGGCCGATGAGAATCCCATGTAATCGCCGAACCCGGCCTTGGCGTAGGCGTACACCCCGGAGTCCAGTTCAGGTTTGCGATTGGCCAGGGTCTGGAACACGAAGGCCAGGGTCAGCATGCCCACAGCGGTGATCGCCCAACCAATCAAGATCGCCCCGGCATCGGCACGCGCTGCCATGTTTTGCGGCAAGGAAAAAATCCCGCCGCCGATCATCGATCCCACCACCAGAGCAATCAGCGCACTCAGGTGAAGTTTTTGCGTCGGTTGCGACATCCTGCATCCCCTTTTTCACCGCATCGCCACAGATGGATAACTTTAACTAAATGGATAACGGGTTATTCCGTCTATTAAATAACGGCGAATAGCGTCTTTTATTTGTAGCCGATGATTCTATGGCAATCGGTGTATAACAGTTTTGTATGTCAGTCCTGATAAATCAATTCTGTACTGAAAACAGATGGCGAAAATTTGCGAAAACCTGAAAACGGACTAGCTTAAAAACCCCATGCACTATGCGTTATGCCTGCTTGATCTGGCCGAGGCCTCTGGACAGGGCTTTTCCGGCGATACCGTTATGCCCGGGAAAGATTCATAAGTCTTTCATTAACAATGGAATGTGCCTATGCACTGATCTAAGTCAGCTGATTGAATAGCTAACAGAATTAATCTGTTGTCTCTCTTCTCCTGCATTGGAGTCATGCAATGTCTGAATCCCCCGAAAAACTAAAGCTGGGCGCACTGGTTGCGTTGGTTGTCGGCTCAATGATTGGTGGCGGGATTTTTTCCCTGCCGCAGAATATGGCCGCCAGTGCCGACGTCGGTGCCGTGCTGATCGGTTGGGCCATTACCGCCGTCGGCATGCTGACCCTGGCTTTCGTCTTCCAGACACTCGCTAACCGAAAACCTGACCTGGACGGCGGTGTCTACGCCTACGCCAAGGCCGGGTTCGGCGACTACATGGGTTTCTCGTCCGCCTGGGGTTACTGGATCAGTGCCTGGCTGGGCAACGTCGGTTACTTCGTGTTGCTGTTCAGCACCCTCGGCTACTTCTTTCCGATCTTCGGCGAAGGCAACACCGTGGCTGCCGTTATTGGTGCATCGGTGCTGCTCTGGGGTGTGCACTTCCTCGTGCTGCGGGGGATCAAGGAAGCGGCGTTCATCAACCTGGTGACCACCGTCGCCAAGATCGTGCCGCTGGTGCTGTTTGTGCTGATCGCGATTTTTGCGTTCAAACTGGACATCTTCACCGCTGACATCTGGGGTGTGAAAAACCCGGGCCTGGGCAGCGTGATGAACCAGGTGCGCAACATGATGCTGGTCACCGTCTGGGTGTTCATCGGCATCGAAGGCGCGAGCATCTTCTCGGCCCGCGCAGAAAAACGCAGCGACGTGGGTAAGGCCACGGTGATCGGTTTCATCACCGTTCTGCTGTTCCTGGTGCTGGTGAATGTGCTGTCGCTGGGCATCATGACCCAACCGGAACTGGCCAAATTGCAGAACCCGTCGATGGCGGCGGTGCTGGAACACGTGGTCGGTCACTGGGGCGCGGTGCTGATCAGCGTCGGCCTGATCATTTCCCTGCTCGGCGCGTTGCTGTCGTGGGTGTTGCTGTGTGCGGAGATCATGTTTGCCGCCGCCAAGGACCACACCATGCCGGCCTTCCTGCGCAAGGAGAACGCCAACCATGTGCCGGTCAACGCCTTGTGGCTGACCAACGCGATGGTGCAGCTGTTCCTGATCATCACCCTGTTTTCGGCCAGCACTTATCTGTCGCTGATCTACCTCGCCACCTCGATGATTCTGGTGCCGTACCTGTGGTCAGCGGCTTACGCCCTGCTGTTGGCGGTGCGCGGCGAAAGCTATGAAAACGCAGCGGCCGAACGCAGCAAAGACCTGTTCATCGGCGCCGTCGCGTTGATTTACGCGATCTGGCTGATCTATGCCGGCGGCATCAAATACCTGCTGCTCTCTGCCCTGCTCTATGCCCCCGGCGCGATCCTGTTCGCCAAGGCCAAGCTTGAAGTCAACAAACCGGTTTTCACCAACGTCGAGAAGCTGATTTTCGCCGCAGTCGTCGCGGGCGCCCTGGTGGCGGCTTACGGACTGTATGACGGCTTCCTGACCCTGTAACACACGACTTGTTTTGTCATCTGGAGGATCACAGTAATGTCCACGGAAAAAGTTAAGTACGGCGTACATTCCGAAGCCGGCAAACTGCGCAAAGTCTTGGTTTGCTCCCCCGGCCTGGCCCATCAGCGGCTGACCCCGAACAACTGCGACGAACTGCTTTTCGACGATGTGCTATGGGTCGCCCAAGCCAAGCGTGACCATTTCGATTTCGTCACCAAAATGCGCGAACGCGGGATCGACGTGCTGGAAATGCACAACCTGCTGACCGACATCGTCGCCATCCCCGAAGCGCTCGACTGGATTCTGGACCGCAAGGTCACCGCCAACTCGGTCGGCCTCGGTCTGATTAACGAAGTGGGTTCGTGGTTGCGCAGCCTGGAGCCGCGCCATATCGCCGAGTTCCTGATTGGCGGCGTTTCCGCTGACGACTTGCCGGACAGCTTCGGCGGCAAGACCATTCAGATGTTCCGCGACTTCCTCGGCCACTCCAGCTTCATTCTGCCGCCGCTGCCCAACACCCAGTTCACCCGCGACACCACTTGCTGGATCTACGGTGGCGTGACGCTGAACCCGATGTACTGGCCGGCGCGCCGCCAGGAAACCCTGCTGGCCACTGCCATTTATAAATTCCACCCACAGTTCACCAACGCCGACTTCGAAATCTGGTACGGCGACCCGGACCAGGAACACGGCAGCTCCACCCTTGAAGGCGGCGACGTGATGCCGATCGGCAACGGTGTGGTGTTGATCGGCATGGGCGAACGCTCATCCCGCCAAGCCATCGGCCAACTGGCGGTGAACCTGTTCAAGAACAAAGCTGTCGAGAAAGTCATCGTCGCCGGCCTGCCGAAATCCCGCGCGGCGATGCACCTGGACACGGTGTTCAGCTTCTGCGACCGAGACCTGGTCACGATCTTCCCGGAAGTGGTGAACCAGATCGTCGCCTTCACCCTGCGCCCTGATGAAGGCAAGCCGGGCGGCATCGACATTCGCCGCGAAGAAACCAGCTTCCTCGACACCGTGGCCAAAGCCCTCAATCTCAAGGCGCTGCGCGTGGTGGAAACCGGCGGCAACAGCTTCGCCGCCGAGCGCGAGCAATGGGACGACGGCAACAACGTGGTGGCCGTGGAGCCGGGGGTGGTGATCGGTTATGACCGCAACACCTACACCAACACCCTGCTGCGCAAGGCCGGTATCGAAGTCATCACCATCAGCGCCGGAGAACTGGGGCGCGGCCGTGGCGGCGGCCATTGCATGACCTGCCCGATCATTCGCGACCCTATCGACTATTAATTCTTATGCCCTGCTTCGCGCTCATAAAGCGTGAAGCAGGCGGATAACCGAAACCAAAGGAGATCCAATCATGGCTTTCAATATGCGCAACCGCAGCCTGCTCTCGCTGATGCACCACACGACTCGCGAGCTGAATTACCTGCTGGACCTGTCCCGCGACCTCAAGCGCGCCAAATACACCGGCACCGAGCGTCCGCACCTGAAAGGCAAAAACATCGCGCTGATCTTCGAAAAAACCTCGACTCGCACCCGTTGCGCCTTCGAAGTCGCGGCCCATGACCAGGGCGCCCACGTCACCTACATCGACCCGGTGTCATCGCAGATCGGACACAAGGAAAGCATGAAAGACACCGCCCGCGTGCTGGGGCGGATGTTCGACGCCATCGAGTACAGGGGCTTTGAACAGGAAATCGTCGAGGAGCTGGCCAAGTTCGCCGGTGTGCCGGTGTTCAACGGTTTGACCGCTGAATTCCACCCGACGCAAATGATCGCCGACACCCTGACCATGCGTGAGCACAGCGACAAGCCGCTGCACGACATCAGCTACGCCTACCTCGGCGACGCGCGCTACAACATGGGCAACTCGCTGCTGATGATCGGCGCCAAACTCGGCATGGACGTGCGCATCGCCGCACCCAAAGCTTTGTGGCCGCACGCTGATTTCATCGCTCAGTGCAAAGCCTTCGCCGAAGAAAGTGGCGCGCGCATCACCATCACCGAAGACCCGAAAGAAGCGGTCAAGGGCGTGGACTTCATCCACACCGACATCTGGGTGTCGATGGGTGAGCCGGTGGAAGCGTGGGACGAGCGCATCGAGCAGTTGCTGCCGTACCAGGTCAACGCCGACATGATGAAAGCCTCTGGCAATCCACGCGTGAAGTTCATGCACTGCCTGCCGGCGTTCCACAACAGCGAAACCAAGGTCGGCAAAGACATCGCCGCACGCTACCCGAACCTGGCCAACGGCGTCGAGGTGACTGAAGAAGTCTTCGAATCGCCGGCCAACATCGCCTTCGAGCAAGCGGAAAACCGCATGCACACCATCAAGGCGATCCTGGTGTCGGCGTTGGCGGATATCTAAGGCCCGACTTCGCTCCTGCTGACGAAACACGGTCAATGTGGGAGCGGGCTTGCTCGCGAAAGTGGTGTAACAGGCAACATTGATATCGACTGACACACCGCTTTCGCGAGCAAGCCCGCTCCCACACTTGATCCAGTTTCGACAGGGAGGCCGAGTCGCTCGCAATTTCTCTGCTTTAGAAGGACTGCATTATGCGTATCGTCGTTGCTCTGGGCGGTAACGCCCTGCTCCGCCGTGGTGAACCCATGACTGCGGACAATCAACGCGCCAACATCCGGATCGCCACCGAACAGATCGCCAAGATTTATGCCGGCAATGAACTGGTGATCGCTCACGGCAATGGTCCGCAGGTTGGCCTGTTGTCGCTGCAAGCCGCCGCCTACACCTCGGTTTCACCTTATCCGCTGGATGTGCTCGGTGCCGAAACCGAAGGCATGATCGGCTACATCATTGAACAGGAACTGGGCAATCTGCTCGACTTCGAAGTGCCCTTCGCGACCCTGCTGACCCAGGTTGAAGTCGACGCCAACGACCCGGCCTTCCAGAACCCCACCAAACCCATCGGCCCGGTCTACGCCAAGGCCGAAGCGGAAAAACTCGCCGCCGAGAAAGGCTGGGCGATTGCTCCGGACGGCGACAAATACCGTCGCGTGGTGGCCAGTCCAAGACCGAAACGTATCTTTGAAATCCGTCCGATCAAGTGGCTGCTGGAAAAAGGCAGCATCGTGATTTGTGCGGGCGGCGGTGGCATTCCGACCATGTACGGTGCCCACGGCAAGCTGCAAGGTGTGGAAGCGGTGATCGACAAGGACCTTTGCTCGGCGCTGCTGGCCGAACAGCTTGAAAGCGATCTGCTGGTGATCGCCACCGACGTCAACGCAGCGTTCATCGATTACGGCAAACCGACCCAGACAGCCATCGCCCAGGCCCACCCCGACGACATGGAAAAACTCGGCTTTGCGGCCGGCTCCATGGGACCGAAAGTCCAGGCCGCCTGCGAGTTCGCCCGCCATACTGGAAAAACCGCGGTGATCGGTTCACTCTCGGACATCGAAGCGATCGTCCAGGGCACGGCCGGCACCCGCATCAGCACGGCGACACCTGGCATAACTTACTGGTAAGGAGAAACGTCAATGGCAACGTTTGAGCCCGGTCACTTGCACATCGAGCGCCACGCGCTGACCCCGGATGATGTCAACTACAACGTGCACCTCGACTATGAGGTCAGCAAGAACGACAAAGGGGAAAAAGGCATCCAGTTCACCATGCATGGCAGCATTCAGGGCAAGGACATGTCAGAGCCCTTCTTCCTGCCCAAGGAGGAGGCCTACAACTTCGCCAACAACGTGACAAAGATCGCCGAGAAGTACGGAATCCCGAAGACACATAGCCAGATCGGCTCGATTCACAAGCATTACGATTTAATGTTTGAAGACATCCGGAAGCAGTTGGATATGAAATCCGGGGACCCGATAAACCTCGAGAACTTCGAGTAACTCTATTCCCTGGATGAACGCTGTACCTGTGGGAGCGAGCCTGCTCGCGATGGCGGAGTATCAGTCGACATTGATGGTGACTGATACTCCGCCATCGCCGGCAAGCCGGTCTCGCTCCTACATTGAGTTCGGTGTCGTCCTGAAGACCTGCGCAGGATTTCACCATTCGCCCGCCCCAAGGCATACTTGCCACCCTCCGCACGTCAGATTAAAAAACCGCCCCATGCGTATCCACGTCAGCTTCATCGACCGCGTCGGCATTACCCAGGAAGTCCTGGCCCTGCTCGGTGGGCGTAATCTCAATCTGGATGCGGTGGAAATGGTCCCGCCCAACGTTTACATCGATGCCCCGACCCTGAGCCCGGAAGTGCTCGAAGAGCTGCGGGACGCGTTGCTCAGCGTGCGTGGCGTGCAAGCGATGACGGTGGTCGACATCCTTCCCGGGCAACGTCGGCACTTGCAGCTCGATGCGCTGCTCGCCGCCATGACCGACCCGGTGCTGGCCCTGGACAGCGACGGCAAGGTGTTGCTGGCCAACCCGGCGTTGATCGCTTTGTATGGTCGTGAACCGGCCGGTGAAAGCGTCGCCGACCTGTTTGCCGACCCGGCGTTGCTCGGCGCACTGCTGGAACACGGCTTTCGCCTGCCGCTGCGCGAGATCACCGTCAACGGCCAGACCCTGCTGCTGGACGCCACCCCGATCACCGACGCTGGCGCCCTGCTGACCCTGTATCAACCGAACCGCATCGGCGAACGCCTCTCGGCGCTGCACCACGACCATGCCGAAGGGTTCGACGCGCTGCTGGGCGAGTCCCCGGCGATTCGTACGCTCAAGGCACGCGCACAGCGTGTGGCGGCACTGGATGCACCGTTGTTGATCCAGGGCGAAACCGGCACTGGCAAAGAGCTGGTGGCGCGGGCCTGCCACGCCATCAGCGCCCGACACAGTTCACCGTTCCTGGCACTGAATTGCGCGGCATTGCCGGAGAACCTCGCCGAAAGCGAACTGTTCGGCTACGCCCCCGGCGCCTTCACCGGCGCACAACGGGGCGGAAAACCAGGGCTGATGGAACTGGCGAACCAGGGCACGGTATTTCTCGACGAGATCGGCGAGATGTCGCCGTACTTGCAGGCGAAGTTGCTGAGGTTTCTCAACGACGGCAGCTTCCGTCGGGTCGGTGGTGATCGCGAAGTGAAGGTCAACGTACGGATCCTCAGCGCGACTCACCGCAATCTGGAAAAAATGGTCAGCGAAGGTTCGTTCCGCGAAGACTTGTTCTATCGCCTCAACGTCCTGAATGTCGAAGTTCCGCCCCTGCGCGAACGCGGCCAGGACATCCTGCTGCTGGCCCGCTATTTCATGCAGCAGGCCTGCGCGCAGATCCAGCGCCCGGTCTGTCGCCTGGCGCCGGGCACTTATCCTGCGCTGCTGGGTAACCGCTGGCCGGGCAACGTGCGGCAATTGCAGAACGTGATCTTCCGCGCGGCGGCGATCTGCGAAAGCAGCCTGGTCGACATCGGCGACCTCGACATCGCCGGCACTTCCGTGGCGCGCCAGAGTGACAGCGATGTCGACAGCCTGGAGCAGGCGATGGAAGAGTTCGAAAAGACTTTGCTGGAAAAACTCTACGTCAGCTACCCCTCGACACGGCAACTGGCCAGTCGATTGCAAACCTCCCACACAGCGATTGCCCATCGGTTGCGCAAGTACGGCATTCCCAACAAGCCCTGAAATCGCCCAAACACACCGTGACCCCTGTGGGAGCCAGCCTGCTTGCGATTGCGGTGTGGCAGGCAAAAAAGATGTCGACTGACAGAACCTAATCGCCAGCAGTGCTGGCTCCCACAGTTTTTGTATCCGGCTTGAAAACCTGCTTAAAAACGACCTCCATCTGTACTGAAAGCGCTACAGCGGAACGATATCGATACACCCTCTCCTGATCACCGCTGTGCAAGGCTTTGATCCACCTACGCTTTTTTCTTCGCTTTCAGGTGTAGCGATTTCGCTACACCCACAGAATCCCCCTCTTCAGAAATACACCTCAATCCATTGATTTATAAAGAATAAATTACATTGGCCGCGATCTTGCTTAGTAGCCACCTATAAAGCAGGGCTTTAGCCCAAGCATTCAATCGCGTCCACCAGACGAGTCTGGCCCCCCTTAGGAGTTTCCATGAGCGAGTTGCGTTTTACTGAAGATCACGAATGGCTGCGCACTGAAGCTGACGGCAGCGTCACTGTCGGCATCACTGCTTTCGCACAGAACGCTCTGGGCGACGTGGTTTTCGTACAACTGCCTGAGCTGCAGTCCTACGATAAAGGCGCTGAAGCCGCCACCGTGGAATCGGTAAAAGCCGCCAGCGGCGTGTACATGCCACTCGACGGTGAAGTGTTGGAAGTAAACCCGGCGCTCGACAGCAGCCCTGAACTGGTCAACGAAGACCCGATGGGCGAAGGCTGGTTCTTCCGCTTCCAGCCAAGCGACACCTCGGCTGTCGCCAAACTGCTGGATCAGGACGCCTACGACCGTCTGATCAAAGCCAACGCAGAAGCCTGAGGAGCGCTGACATGACTCAAGTAAACCTGACAACCGCCAACGAATTCATCGCCCGCCACATCGGCCCGCGTTCCGGCGACGAGCAAGCCATGCTCAACAGCCTCGGTTTTGATTCGCTGGAAGCCCTGAGCGCCAGCGTCATTCCCGACAGCATCAAAGGCACCAGCGTCCTCGGCCTCGAAGACGGCCTGAGCGAAGCTGATGCCCTGGCGTTGATCAAATCCATCGCCGGCAAAAACCAGCTATTCAAGACTTACATCGGCCAGGGCTACTACGGCACGCACACGCCGTCGCCGATCCTGCGCAACTTGCTGGAAAACCCGGCCTGGTACACCGCCTACACCCCGTACCAGCCAGAAATTTCCCAGGGCCGCCTCGAAGCGCTGCTGAACTTCCAGACCCTGATCAGCGACCTGACCGGCCTGCCGATCGCCAACGCCTCGCTGCTGGATGAAGCCACCGCCGCCGCCGAAGCCATGACCTTCTGCAAACGCCTGAGCAAGAACAAGGGCAGCCACGCGTTTTTCGCCTCCAGCCATTGCCACCCGCAAACCCTCGACGTGCTGCGCACCCGTGCCGAGCCGTTGGGCATCGACGTAGTCGTTGGCGACGAGCGTGAACTGACTGACGTGACGCCATTTTTCGGCGCCCTGCTGCAATACCCGGCGAGCAACGGTGACGTCTTCGATTACCGCGAACTGACCGAGCGCTTCCACGCCGCCAACGCACTGGTTGCGGTCGCCGCCGACCTGCTGGCCCTGACCGTGCTGACCCCGCCGGGCGAGTTCGGTGCTGACGTCGCTATCGGCAGTGCGCAACGCTTCGGCGTGCCGCTGGGCTTTGGTGGCCCGCACGCCGCGTATTTCTCCACCAAGGATGCGTTCAAGCGCGACATGCCGGGCCGTCTGGTCGGTGTTTCCGTGGACCGTTTCGGCAAGCCGGCGCTGCGCCTGGCGATGCAAACCCGCGAGCAACATATCCGCCGTGAGAAAGCCACCAGCAACATCTGCACCGCGCAAGTGCTGCTGGCCAACATCGCCAGCATGTACGCCGTGTACCACGGCCCGAAAGGCCTGACGCAGATCGCCAACCGCGTGCATCACCTGACCGCCATTCTGGCCCAAGGCCTGAAAGCAATCGGTCTGAACGTAGAGCAAGAAAGCTTCTTCGACACCCTGACGATCAAGACCGGAGCTAACACCGCCAAGCTGCACGACAACGCTCACGCCCAGCAGATCAACCTGCGCGTCGTTGATGGCGAACGTCTGGGTCTGTCCCTCGACGAAACCACGTCGCAAGCTGACGTGGAAAACCTGTGGACGCTGTTGGCCGACGGCAAAGCGCTGCCGGACTTCGCCGCCCTCGCCGCCTCCGTGGTCAGTACCCTCCCGGCCGCGCTGGTTCGCCAGTCGCCAATCCTCAGCCACCCGGTGTTCAACCGTTACCACTCGGAAACCGAGCTGATGCGCTACCTGCGCAAGCTCGCCGACAAGGACCTGGCGCTGGACCGCACCATGATCCCGCTGGGTTCGTGCACCATGAAACTCAACGCCGCCAGCGAAATGATCCCGGTGACCTGGGCTGAATTCGGTGCCCTGCACCCGTTCGCCCCGGCCGAGCAAAGTGCCGGTTATCAGCAACTGACCGATGAACTGGAAGCGATGCTCTGCGCCGCCACCGGTTACGACGCGATCTCGCTGCAACCGAACGCCGGTTCCCAAGGCGAATACGCTGGCCTGCTGGCCATCCGCGCCTATCACCAGAGCCGTGGCGAAGACCGTCGCGACATCTGCCTGATCCCCTCGTCCGCCCACGGCACCAATCCGGCCACCGCCAACATGGCCGGCATGCGCGTGGTCGTCACGGCTTGCGATGCCCGTGGCAACGTCGACATCGAAGACCTGCGCGCCAAGGCCATCGAGCACCGCGAACACCTCGCGGCATTGATGATCACCTATCCGTCGACCCACGGCGTGTTCGAAGAAGGCATCCGCGACATCTGCGGCATCATTCATGACAACGGCGGCCAGGTGTACATCGACGGCGCCAACATGAACGCGATGGTCGGCCTCTGCGCCCCGGGCAAATTCGGCGGCGACGTGAGCCACCTGAACCTGCACAAAACCTTCTGCATCCCCCACGGCGGTGGCGGCCCGGGCGTCGGCCCGATTGGCGTCAAGTCGCACCTGACGCCGTTCCTGCCGGGCCACGCCCAGATGGAACGCAAGGAAGGCGCGGTCTGCGCGGCACCGTTCGGCAGCGCAAGCATTTTGCCGATCACCTGGATGTACATTCGAATGATGGGTGGCGCGGGTCTGAAACGTGCTTCGCAACTGGCGATCCTCAATGCCAACTACATTTCCCGTCGCCTCGAAGAGCACTATCCAGTGCTGTACACCGGCAGCAACGGCCTGGTGGCGCACGAATGCATCCTCGATTTGCGTCCGTTGAAAGACAGCAGCGGCATCAGCGTCGATGACGTCGCCAAGCGCCTGATCGACTTCGGCTTCCACGCCCCGACCATGTCGTTCCCGGTCGCTGGCACGCTGATGATCGAGCCGACCGAAAGCGAATCCAAGGAAGAACTGGACCGCTTCTGCGACGCCATGATCCGCATCCGCGAAGAAATCCGCGCGGTGGAAAACGGCACGCTGGACAAGGACGACAACCCACTGAAAAACGCTCCGCACACCGCTGCGGAAATCGTTGGCGAGTGGACGCATCCGTACAGCCGTGAACAAGCGGTTTACCCGGTCGCGTCTTTGATCGAAGGCAAGTACTGGCCACCGGTCGGTCGTGTCGACAACGTGTTTGGTGATCGCAACCTGGTTTGCGCTTGCCCATCGATCGAAAGCTACGCTTGATCTATAGGGGGCGGGTTACTCGCCCCCATCAGGACACCATGACCTGTAGGAGCGAGGCTTGCCCGCGAAGCTTTTAGCGGCCGTGATGGCCTCTTCGCGGGCAAGCCTCGCTCCTACGGGTTCAGGGTGCGCCTCATAACAAGAAACCGGAGAACAACCATGTCGTTAAGCGTGTTCGACCTGTTCAAGATTGGCATCGGCCCCTCCAGTTCCCACACCGTCGGCCCGATGCGCGCAGCCGCGCGTTTCGCTGAAGGGCTGCGCCGTGAAGGGCTGCTGGCGGCAACCACCTGCGTCAAAGTCGAGCTCTACGGCTCGCTCGGCGCCACCGGCAAAGGCCACGGCAGCGACAAAGCCGTGTTGCTCGGCCTGGAAGGCGAACACCCGGACACCGTGAACACCGAAACCGTCGCCGCCCGTCTCTTAGAGATTCGCGGCAATGGTCGCTTGAACCTGCTCGGCGAACACAGCATTGCGTTCAACGAGAAAAAACATTTGGCGATGATCCGCAAACCGTTGCCCTATCACCCCAACGGCATGATCTTTCGCGCGTTCGATGCTGCCGGCTTGCAGATTCGCAGCCGCGAGTACTATTCGGTCGGCGGCGGATTCGTGGTCGATGAAGACGCCGCCGGCGCCGACCGCATTGTTGAAGACGCCACGCCGCTGACCTTCCCGTTCAAAAGCGCCAAGGACCTGCTCGGTCATTGCGCCACCTACGGCTTGTCCATCAGCCAGGTGATGCTGACCAACGAAAGCGCCTGGCGCGCGGAAGCGGAAACCCGTGCCGGCCTGCTGAATATCTGGCAAGTGATGCAGGACTGCGTGGCTGCCGGTTGCCGCAATGAAGGGATCTTGCCTGGCGGTTTGAAGGTCAAACGTCGGGCCGCCGCTTTGCATCGGCAACTGTGCAAGAACCCGGAATCATCATTGCGCGATCCGCTGTCAGTGCTGGACTGGGTCAACCTGTACGCCCTGGCGGTCAACGAGGAAAACGCCAACGGCGGACGCGTCGTCACTGCGCCCACTAACGGTGCCGCGGGGATCGTCCCGGCGGTGCTCCATTACTACATGCGCTTCATCCCCGGCGCCAACGAAGACGGCGTCGTACGCTTTCTGCTGACCGCCGCCGCGATCGGCATTCTCTATAAAGAAAACGCCTCGATCTCCGGCGCTGAAGTCGGGTGTCAGGGTGAAGTCGGCGTGGCCTGTTCCATGGCGGCCGGCGCCTTGTGCGAAGTACTCGGCGGCAGCGTGCAGCAAGTGGAAAACGCTGCCGAAATCGGCATGGAACACAACCTCGGCCTGACCTGCGACCCGATTGGCGGGCTGGTGCAAGTGCCTTGCATCGAGCGCAACGCCATGGGGTCGGTGAAAGCCATCAATGCGGTGCGCATGGCCCTGCGCGGCGACGGTCAGCACTTCGTCTCCCTCGACAAGGTTATCCGCACCATGCGCCAGACCGGCGCCGACATGAAAAGCAAATACAAGGAAACCGCCCGTGGCGGTTTGGCGGTCAACATTATCGAGTGCTGATGCTCACGCGCATCCGCACACTTTTTCAGGAGCTGAATATGTCCACCGAACAATTGCTGAAAACCCCGTTGCACGCACTGCACATCGAACTCGGCGCGCGCATGGTGCCGTTCGCCGGCTATGACATGCCGGTGCAATACCCGCTGGGCGTGATGAAAGAACACCAGCACACCCGTGATCAGGCCGGGCTGTTCGATGTCTCGCACATGGGCCAGATCCGTCTGACCGGCGCCAATGCCGCCAAGGCCTTGGAGACATTGGTGCCGGTGGACATCATCGACCTGCCGGTGGGCATGCAGCGCTATGCGATGTTCACCAACGAGACCGGCGGCATCCTCGACGACCTGATGGTTGCCAACCTAGGTAACGATGAGCTGTTCCTGGTGGTCAACGCCGCGTGCAAGGATCAAGACCTCGCGCACCTGCAAAAGCACATTGGCGACCAGTGCACGATCAAGCCGCTGTTCGAAGAACGCGCGCTGCTGGCCCTGCAAGGTCCGGCCGCAGTCACCGTGCTCGCGCGCCTGGCGCCCGAAGTGGCGAAGATGACCTTCATGCAGTTCACCCGCGTGAAACTGGTGGGTGTCGAGTGCTTTGTCAGCCGTTCGGGCTACACCGGTGAAGACGGTTTCGAAATTTCCGTACCGGCTGCCAACGCCGAAGCCCTGGCTCGCGCCCTGCTGGCCGAACCAGAAGTGGCGGCCATCGGCCTTGGCGCTCGCGATTCGCTGCGCCTCGAAGCCGGCCTGTGCCTTTACGGCCACGACATGAACACCGAGACCACCCCGATCGAAGCCAGTCTGCTGTGGGCCATCTCCAAGCCACGTCGTGCCGATGGCGCACGGGCCGGCGGCTTCCCTGGCGCCGAGACTGTGTTCGCTCAACAACAAGCCGGCGTCAGCCGCAAGCGTGTGGGCCTGCTGCCTCAGGAACGCACACCGGTGCGTGAAGGCGCAGAAATCGTCAACGAAGCGGGCGACATCATCGGTGCCGTGTGCAGCGGTGGTTTCGGCCCAACCCTCGGCGCTCCATTGGCCATGGGTTACCTCGACAGCGCTTATATCGCCATCGACACACCCGTATGGGCGATTGTTCGTGGGAAAAAGGTGCCTTTGCTTGTAAGCAAAATGCCATTTGTTGCGCAACGCTACTATCGCGGTTGATTGACTGTTTCTATAAGTAACGCGGTTGCGTTAACAGTGCACTAATGTGTAACGCAACCGCCATAAAACAGTGCATGCCTTATCGGCAAGCTTCGATTATGAACGTTGCTTATAACGTTCGAAAACAATTGAACAACCCTATCGAATAAGCCAGCACTAGTGGACACACTACTGCCATAAACCTGAGCAAAACCGGGCCTCTCACGGGGCTTGTTTTTTCTCCTGTAGTTGGCGTAGAGTTTGTTCACTGTGTTTGCATGGGTCGCCTGGAATCGTGACCTGGGCAGTAGCCTACAAGTTAGCTACATCCCGTTCGACGTCTTCTTACTCTCCTGCAACCAGCCCCAGTACTCTTTCATGAGAAGGAGACTGTCATTAATTTTAGCGTCAAAGGAAATAAGAAATGGCTGATCGTCAGAGCGGTACCGTCAAGTGGTTTAACGACGAGAAAGGTTTTGGTTTTATCACTCCAGAAAGCGGTCCGGATCTGTTCGTGCATTTCCGCGCTATTCAGGGCAACGGCTTCAAGAGCCTGAAAGAAGGCCAAAAAGTGACGTTCGTCGCTGTGCAAGGCCAGAAAGGCATGCAGGCTGACGAAGTACAAGCAGAAGCCTAATCTTCTGTAACGAAAAAGCCCCTGATGCTGACATCAGGGGCTTTTTTGTGCGCGTAAATCCGTAAAATGGCTTCTTTTTCCGCCCAGAGGCTGCCATGTCGAAACACCTGCTCAAACCCGAGGGCGAATTCCCCGCCGCCACCCTGGGTCGTCGTCTGGCAGCGATGTTCTATGACTTTCTGTTGTGTATTGCTCTGTTGATCGTCACCAGCGGCCTCTACAAGATGATCCAGATGGCGATCATCGGCGAAGACAAAATGCGCACGTTGACCGAAGCCGGTGCGCTGGATGGAGATCCGCTGCTGTCGACTGTGCTGCTGTTTGTGCTGTTCGGTTTCTTTGCCAAGTTCTGGACCTGGTCCGGTCAGACCCTGGGCATGCAGGTGTGGTGCATTCGCGTGCAGAACGCTGATGGCTCGTCGATCAGCTTGTGGCAAGCGTTGCTGCGCTTTGTGGTGTCAATCGCGTCGCTGTTGTGCGTTGGGCTTGGGTTCATCTGGTCGCTGTTCGATAAACAGAAACGCAGCTGGCATGACATCTACTCCGATACCCAGCTGGTACGGATTCCGAAGAAAACCAAATAATCCAGCCATACACAAATCAATGTGGGAGCGGGCTTGCTCGCGAAAGCGGTGTGTCAGACAACATCAATGTCGACTGATACACCCTCTTCGCGAGCAAGCCCGCTCCCACAGGTTTTGCGACTTAACGGGTAGATTTCAGGCGTTGCCGACTAACTTCATCCGCGCCGCCTGGGTGAAATCGAGCATCCGCTTCAACGGCCGAATAGCCTGCGGAATCAACGCCGGATCCACAAAGATCTCGTTCGTCCCTTCCTTCAAGCACTTCAGCGTGCGCTCAAGGGTGTTCATCGCCATCCACGGGCAATGTGCGCAACTGCGGCACGCTGCGCCGTTGCCGGCCGTTGGGGCTTCGATGAAGACCTTGTCCGGGCACAGCTGCTGCATCTTGTAGAAGATGCCGCGATCGGTGGCCACGATCAGGGTCTTGTTTGGCAGGCTCTGTGCTGCCGCAATCAACTGACTGGTGGAACCGACGGCATCCGCCAGTTCGATTACCGAGGTCGGCGACTCCGGGTGCACCAGAATTGCTGCATCCGGGTACAGCGCCTTCATGTCTTCGAGCTGCTTGGACTTGAACTCCTCGTGAACGATGCAGGCACCGTCCCACAGCAGCATGTCCGCGCCGGTTTGGCGCTGGATGTAGGTGCCCAGGTGCTTGTCCGGGCCCCAGATGATGGTTTCGCCGTTATCCATCAGGCTTTCGACGATCTCCAGCGCGCAGCTGGACGTCACTACCCAATCCGCACGGGCTTTGACCGCCGCCGAGGTGTTGGCATACACCACCACCGTACGCTCCGGATGTTGATCGCAGAACGCCGAGAACTCATCCACCGGGCAACCCAGGTCCAGCGAGCAAGTCGCTTCCAGAGTCGGCATCAGAATGCGTTTTTCAGGATTGAGGATTTTGGCGGTTTCGCCCATGAACTTCACACCGGCGACCAGCACGGTCTTGGCCGGGTGAGCACTGCCGAAGCGCGCCATCTCCAGCGAGTCGGAGACGCAACCACCGGTTTCTTCGGCCAGGGCCTGAATCACCGGATCGCAATAGAAGTGAGCAACCAGCACCGCGTCCTGAGCCTTGAGCTCGGCAGCGATGGCGGCACGGTAAAAAGCTTCCTCCTCGACGGTCAGCGGCTTGGGCTGCTTGGCATCGAGGTGGGCTTGAACCAGAAGGCGTTCGGAAATCTGCGTCATGTTCGCAAGACCTGCAGGCGCTTTCGCGCGAAAGTCGAGTATACACCCGGCTCCGGACCCTACAGGGTACCGCCGGGAAAGTGAGTATCATCAGGCACGGACAGCGTTGAAGATGCGCAAGGCTACAGAATATCCGAGGGATGCAAAAGATGATTCTGACCTGCGTCACGCGGTGCAGCCCCGCGTTGAGCCGAACTCAAATCGTGGGCAAAAAAAAATCCGGAAATCCTCACTTGCGTGGGCCTTCCAGACTTTTAAAACTGCTACAAAAATGGTGGGTCGTGTGGGATTCGAACCTACGACCAATTGGTTAAAAGCCAACTGCTCTACCAACTGAGCTAACGACCCGCTGTGTGGTGGCGCGTATAATACTGATTTTTAAGGACTATTCAACACCTAATTTGAAATAAATCAAAAATAAGGGGTTGGGTCGCTCACGCCGGCCGCTGCAAAGCCTTCTGCACGCAGTCGGCAGCTGTCGCATTTGCCGCATGCGTAGCCTTTATCGTCGGCCTGATAGCAAGAAACGGTCAGCCCATAATCGACCCCCAGCTTCACGCCGGCCTGGACGATCTGCGCCTTGCTGAGGTTCTGCAGTGGCGCCTGGATACGGAAGCCATTGCCCTCTACACCGGCCTTCGTCGCCAGATTGGCCATGCGCTCGAAGGACTCGATGAACTCAGGACGGCAGTCCGGGTATCCGGAATAATCCACCGCGTTAACGCCGATAAAGATGTCACGCGCGCCGAGCACTTCAGCCCAACCCAGCGCCAGGGACAGAAACACTGTGTTGCGTGCTGGCACGTAAGTCACCGGAATACCTTCGCCCGCCTCTTCCGGCACGTCGATGCTGGTGTCGGTCAGTGCCGAACCGCCGATACCGTTGAGGTTCAGGCCGATCACCTTGTGTTCCACCACACCCAAATCCCGGGCGACACGTTCGGCTGCGTGCAGTTCGGCGTGAGAGCGCTGACCGTAATCGAAGCTCATGGTGTAGCAGCTGTAGCCTTCTGCGCGGGCCATGGCCACGACCGTCGCGGAGTCAAGCCCGCCGGACAGCAGGATGACCGCACGTTTTTCAGCAGTGTTCAGTTGTTCAGTCATCTCAGCGCCCCGGCTCGTCATTCCAAAGATATTTATGCAACTGCAATTGCAGTCGCACTGGCAGGTTGTCCGCCACCACCCAGTCAGCCAGGTCTCGCGCGTTCAGGTCATGGTGACTTGGCGAGAACAGCACTTCGCCGGCACGCTTGTCGAGGCCGTACTGAATCAGCTTGGACACGGCCCAGTCGTAGTCTTCCCGCGAACAGATGACAAACTTAACCTGGTCGTTGGGCGTAAGCAGTTCGATGTTCTCGTAGCGGTTGCGATGTGCTTCTTTCGAACCCGGGGTTTTCAGGTCGACGACGCGACTGACCCGTGGATCGACCGCCGAGATGTCGAGCGCGCCGCTGGTTTCCAGCGACACTTCGTAACCGGCGTCACACAACTGCTTGAGCAATGGGATGGCGTTGGGTTGTGCCAGCGGCTCGCCACCGGTAACACACACGTAACGCGGACGGAAACCGGCCACTTGCTCGAGGATATCGTCGAGCGGGCGAACGGTGCCGCCGGTGAACGCGTAGGCGCTGTCGCAATATTGGCAACGCAACGGGCAACCGGTCAGGCGCACAAAAACAGTGGGCAGCCCGGCAGTCCGCGTTTCACCCTGCAACGAGTAGAAAACTTCGGTGATTCTCAATGTGTCTTGCATAGTCGCCACGGGCATAACAGCTAAACAGGCTGTCCGCCTCCGTCAGGCACTTCAAGGAACCCCGCCACCGCGCAGATCCCAAAAAGCGTGTTTCATAAAAAGGGCGTGAATTCTAACGAAAAAACCCGCGACAGGCGCGGGTTTCTTCAAAACGAGTCAAGCAGCCTTACATTTTCTGCAGATCACGCTGAGCCAGCTGAGCAGCGGAGGTACCCGGATATTGGGACACGACCTGTTGCAGAATGCCTTTGACCTTGTCGGTGTGACCGAGGCGGCGCTCTACGTCAGCCAGCTTGTACAGCGAATCAGGCACTTTGGGATGCTTGGGGTACAGCTGCGAAACCTTGGCAAAAGCCTGACCCGCACCTTGCAGATCGCCTTTGGCCAGATTCACTTCGCCCAACCAGTACTGGGCATTGCCCGCGTATTGGCTGTTCGGGTACTTGCGCAGGAATGCGGCAAAAGCCTGGCTGGCCTTGTCGAAATCCTTGGCTTTGATCAGGTCGAAGGCTGCATCGTAATACAGTTTTTCCTTCGCTGGATCAGCCGGCTCGCCACCCGCGGCAGGTGCTTGAGCGACTGCCGTTCCTGCTGCCGCTCCTGCGCCTGCTGCTGCACCGGGGGCATTCAAACTGCCACCGGTGGAAGAATTTTCAGGAGTCGCGGCTGGTGCAACGCCGGTTCCTATGCGCCGATCAAGATCCTGATATCGCTCCAGGTTCTCTTGCTTCATGCGCGCTACATCATTTTGCAGAACTTCGATGATGCCTTGTTGGCGCGAGATCTGCTCCTGCATGGATTGCAGTTGGTTGAACAGCTCGCCCTGTGCCGAGACAGGGGCCGAAACCCCTCCCCCGGCATAGGCGCCGTTCGTACCGTAACCCGCAGGCGGATAACTAGTCCCGCTATTGTTATAGCCGGAGTCGTTATCGACCACAGGAACCGCAGCCCACACCGCAAGCGGTGCGAGGCTGAGAGCCAAAACAGTTACAGCACGACGGCACGTTCGCATGACGAATTACTTACGCAGTTCGACGCGACGGTTTTGAGCCCAGGACTGCTCGTCGTTGCCGGTAGCAACTGCACGCTCTTCGCCGTAGGAAACCAGTTCCAGCTGAGCTGGGGAAACACCTTGCAGTACCAGGTAACGCTGAACGGCTTTCGCACGACGCTCGCCCAGTGCCATGTTGTACTCACGAGTACCACGTTCGTCGGTGTTGCCTTCCAGAACAACGCGAGCGCCGTTTGCTTTCAGGTCTTTGGCGTGAATGTCCAGGGAGCGCATGGCTTCTGGCTTCAGGTCCGAGCTGTCGTATTCGAAGTAGAAGGTGGTGATTGCGCGCAGAGCAGCTTCTTCGCTCAGGGAGCCGTCAACAGCACCAGTGTTAGCGCCGTAACCAGCGTTTGGATCAACAGCGCCTTCACCGGCGTTGTCGCCGCCTTTGGACGAGCAACCTACAGCTACAGCCATGGCCAGAGCCAGCGCAGCAAATTTACCAAACTTCAGCATTTCCATCGTGAAACTCCTAATGAACCCCAGTGTGTTAAGTACAACGTGTAGCGCCGCGTCAGTTCAGGTAAGGGGACCAGGAAGGTTCTCTGACTTCGCCTTGTGCGGTAGGAAGCGGGAGCCTTACGCGTCCATTAATGGACACGAGCATCAAGACTCCCCGGCCCTGCTGGCGGGTGGCGTAGATTACCATGGTGCCGTTGGGCGCAACAGTAGGTGACTCGTCCAGAGTGCTATCAGTGAGGATCTTTACACTACCTCGCTGCAAATCCTGGGCCGCCACCTTGAAATTAGTGAAGCCATCCTGGCGGTGGATCATCACCAGGGTCTTTTCATCAGCCGAAAGTTTAGGGTTGGCGTTGTAGTTACCAATGAAGGTCACACGCTCCGCACCGCCACCACCGACGCTGGTTTTGTAGATCTGTGGCTTGCCGCCACGGTCGGAGGTGAAGTAGATGGTCGAACCATCCTTACCCCAGAACGGTTCGGTGTTGATGCCAGGACCATTGGTGACGCGAGTGATCTGACGCGACCCCAGGTTCATCACATAGATGTCCGGGTTACCGTCTTTCGACAGTACGAATGCCAGGCGATTGCCATCCGGCGACCAGGCTGGCGCGCCATTCAGGCCTTCGAAGTTGGTGATCTGCTCACGGCGACCGGTGTCGATGTTCTGCATGAAAATACGCGGACGCTTCTGCTCGAACGAGACGTAAGCGATGCGCTTGCCATCCGGTGCGAAACGCGGCGACAGGATCGGCTCGCGCGATTGCAGCAGGGTCACGGCACGGGCACCGTCATAGTCCGAACGTTGCAGCGTGTAGCGAGTGTTCTTCTCGGAAAAACGCTCGGCCGTCACGTACAACAGACGAGTCGAGAACGCACCTTTGATACCGGTAAGTTTTTCGAACGACTGGTCGGCGATGTAGTGCGACATGTCGCGCAGTTGATCGACGCTGCCCGACACGCTGCCGGTCAGCACTTGCTGCTCGGTGGCGACGTTGAACAGAGCGTATTGAACCTGCAGGCGACCGCCCGCTGGAACGATGCTGCCGACCATAATGTACTGAGCGTTGATAGCCTTCCAGTCGCGGAAAATGATTTCGCTGGCCTGGCTCGGCTGGCTGATCATGTTCTGCTTTGCAATCGGCGCGTAGTAACCCGAGTTGCGCAGGTCGTTGCCGATGATCTCGGCCATGTCGTCCGGCAGCACGGTGCCACCCTGGAAACCGAATGGCACTACGGCAATTGGAGTTGCCTGGGAGCTACCACTGCTGACCAGGATATTTTTTTCATCTGCGGTGGCCAGTCCTGCAAAGCAGAACATGACAACAAGCAGTCCTCGAAGAAGGTTTCTCACAAGGCTAGATCCTCAGGTGTGAATGTCATCTTGAATGAACGATAGGGTGCGAAATCAGCTGGCTTCAGACCCTGCATTTCGGTCAATCGACCAATATTTTTTACCGCCGCTACCGCTGAACTGTCGAACGGTACATCACCGCTGGATTTGGCAACCGATACGCCGGAGATTGTTCCATCAGGCAGCATGTTGATTTGCAGGATCACTTTCATGCCCTTGCGGGCCGACGGTGGCTGCGCCCAACCTTCAGAAGCGCGCGAGCGAATCAGATCGTCGAAGTTACCCGCGACTTCATCACCCTGCTCATCCGCCAAGGCCTGCTGACGCTCCGTCGTGTCGGAAAGCAAATCTGCCAGGGCCTGAGCCTTTTTCTCATCGACAGATTTACGTGCCGCTTCCTGCGATTTCTTCTTTGCAGCATCGGCAGCAGCTTTCTTCTTCGCGTCTTCGGCGACTTTCTTCTTCGCCTCTTCAGCTTCAGATTTCTTCTTGGCGTCTTCCGCGGCTTTCTTCTTCGCGTCTTCGACAATCTTTTTCTTTGCTTCTTCAGCGGCCGCTTTCTTGGCCTCTTCTTCAGCAGCTTTTTTGGCTTCTTCTTCAGATTTCTTCTTGGCTATATCAGCCAATTGTTTCTCTTCGACCTTTTTGGCTTCGGCAGTCTTCTTCGCTTCATCGGCTTTCTTGGCTTCATCAGCCTTTTTTGCCTCGTCCGCTTTCTTCGTCTCGTCGGCCTTCTTGGATTCTTCGGCTTTTTGAGCCGCATCTTCCTTCTTTTGTTCCGCGGCCTTGATCGCTTCCTGTTCGATCTTTTTCTGTTCCATCTGTTCGACTTCGGTCTGACGCGCGGCGGATTTCTTCGCTTCACCCGCAATCTTCTGATTGGTCTGGGTGGTCGCCTGACTTTTCGATTTCAGCTGGTACAAGGTCGCCTGGACAATCGGCTTGGCCGGCGGCAGCTCCGGTGTGAAGGCGAAACTGACGAACAGCATGCCGAACACCAGCACGTGCAAGACAATCGCCAGGACACTAGGCCAGAAGTAGCTTTCCGAGGCGGACGGCTCTCGCATTTGCTGCATCAGGGTGCCTCGGTAATCAAGCCAACATTACCGACCCCGGCTTTCTGCAACCCGCCCATGGCGCCCATCACGGAACCGTAATCGACGGTCTTGTCGCCGCGGATGAACACCTGGGTACGCTTGCCGCCTTCAGTCCCGGCGCGAATGATCTTGGTCACCGCGTCAGTCATTTGCGGCAAGGTCATGGCCTTGTCCTGCTGTTTTTCGGTGTCGACTTCGCTGCCAAGGTTCCAGTAATAGGTCTTGTCAGCCTTGATCGAAATGGTCAGGACCTGGGTGTTGTTGTCCTGCGGCAAGGCTTCGCTGGAAACCTTGGGCAGATCAACTTTCACGCCCTGATTGAGCATCGGAGCGGTCACCATGAAGATGACCAGCAGCACCAGCATCACGTCGATGTAAGGCACCACGTTCATCTCGGCAACCGGCTTGCGCTTTTTGCGAGCTCGAGCGATTAAAGCCATTGGAAATTACCTGCTTATTCTTCGCTGGTGTGCACTTTGCGGTGCAGGATCGCCTGGAATTCATCGGCGAAGGTGTAGTAACGGCCCAGCAGGGTCTCACTGCGAGCAGCAAAACGGTTGTAAGCGATAACGGCCGGGATGGCCGCGAACAGGCCGATCGCGGTGGCGATCAGTGCTTCGGCGATACCCGGAGCCACAGTGGCCAGGGTCGCTTGCTGGGCAGTGGCCAGGCCACGGAAGGAGTTCATGATCCCCCAGACGGTACCGAACAGACCGATGTACGGGCTGACGGAACCAACGGTGGCAAGGAACGGCAGACTCTGCTCGAGCTTTTCTTCTTCACGGGAAATGGCGACGCGCATGGCACGGGCCACGCCTTCCATGACCGCTTCCGGGTCAACGCCAGGCTGCTGACGCAGACGGGAGAATTCCTTGAAACCGGCACGGAAGATCTGCTCGACGCCCGAATCCGGATCAGGGTTGCTGCCGGCCTGACGGTAGAGTTTGGACAGGTCGATACCCGACCAGAAGCGCTCTTCAAAGCTCTCCAGGGCACGTCGACCGGCGCGCAGCAGGTTGCTGCGCTGAAAGATCATGATCCATGAGGTCACCGATGCGGCTACCAGGATCAGCATTACCAGTTGCACCACGATACTGGCATTGCTGACCAGGCTCCACATGGAGGAATGGTCGACGACGTTAGCTTCCACGCTTTATCTCCTGCTTTGAGTGTGTACCCGCGCCGCTCACGTCGGCAAAGGCCGCACGTAGAGCTTCGGGAATGGCCCGGGGTTTTAAACTGTTAGTGCGCACACAGGCCACCAGAAACTGCCCTTCGCAGAGCAGCACATTATCCGTAGCTCGCCTGACCTGCTGTTTAAAGCGCAGGCTGACACGGTTCAATTCGATTACTTCAGCGCTTACCAGCAGCTCGTCGTCCAGTCGCGCCGGCGCGTGGTAACGCGCTTCGCTGGAATGCACGACGAACAACAGGTCCTCCCCTGCAAGCGCCGATTGGGCAAAGCCCAGCTCCCGGAGCCGCTCGGTTCGAGCCCGTTCCATAAACTTGAGGTAATTAACGTAATACACGATGCCACCCGCATCGGTGTCCTCGTAATAAACGCGACAACGAAGTGCGAAAGGCTCAAGCCCGTTTTGCGCGCGCATACTCTAGTGCTTACTCCTCAGGTTGCCAATCCGGCCAGGCAACTGTTTTTCATTGATTCACGGCTTTCTGGCGAAAGTACGGTCCTAGGACCGCACAAACTCCGAAAAAATCAGCGCGCAAAGGTTATTAATCGTCCACGGCATCGAGGAACTCGTCTACCACGGGCATCTCGCCCATACGTGTCGGAATGTTTAAACCGAAGTGCAGGTACGCATGCCGCGTCACCACCCGCCCCCGGGGTGTGCGCATGATGTAGCCCTGCTGGATCAGGTACGGCTCCAGCACGTCTTCAATGGTGTGGCGCTCTTCACTGATGGCTGCGGCGAGGCTGTCGACCCCGACCGGCCCGCCATCGAACTTCTCGATCATGGTCAACAACAGACGTCGATCCTGGTGATCGAAGCCACGTTCGTCGACATCCAGCAGGTTCAAGGCCAGGTCGGCGATCGGTTTGGTGATGTGGCCCTTGGCGCGAACTTCGGCGAAATCCCGAACCCGGCGTAGCAAGCGGTTGGCAATTCGCGGTGTACCACGGGCACGGCGGGCGATTTCGAAGGCGCCTTCCGGGTCCAGCGGCAAGCCGAGGATATCCGCCGAACGACTGACAATCGTTGCCAGGTCAGCGGTGTTGTAGAACTCCAGGCGCTGGACGATCCCGAAACGGTCGCGCAGCGGATTGGTCAACATCCCGGCCCGCGTCGTCGCGCCGACCAAGGTGAACGGCGGCAGATCAAGCTTGATCGAACGCGCGGCAGGCCCTTCGCCGATCATGATGTCGAGCTGGAAATCTTCCATGGCCGGGTACAGCACCTCTTCGACGATAGGCGACAGCCGATGGATTTCATCGATGAACAGCACGTCGTGAGGCTCAAGATTGGTCAACAGTGCGGCCAGATCACCCGGACGCTCAAGAACCGGCCCGGAAGTGCTTTTGATCGACACGCCCATTTCCTGGGCAATGATGTTGGCCAAAGTGGTCTTGCCCAGACCCGGCGGGCCGAAAATCAGCGTGTGATCCAGGGATTCATTGCGCCCACGGGCCGCCTGGATGAACAACTCCATTTGTTCGCGAACGGTCGGCTGGCCAATGTATTCGGCCAGGCTGACAGGACGAATCGCCCGGTCCTGGACTTCCTCGCGGTCGCGAGGGCCAGGCGTGGCGGTAATCAGTCGATCAGCTTCAATCACTTAGATCATTCCCTTCAGGGCACGACGAATCATGTCTTCACTGCTCAAACCTTTCTCCTTGATCGCGGAAATCGCCTTGCTGGCTTCCTGCGGCTTGTAGCCCAGGGAAACCAGCGCGCTGACCGCATCATTTTCGGCGGTGGCGACCGGAGCCGCATCCGGCCCACCCGGCTGGTTCGGCACCAGGGCGAACATTGCCGGCACGGTTTCCCAAGCCTTGAAGCGGTCCTTGAGTTCCACCAGCAAGCGCTCGGCCGTCTTTTTGCCCACGCCCGGCACCTTGGTCAGCGCCGAGGTGTCCTGGGACTGCACGCAACGCACCAGCTCATCCACTTCCAGGCTCGACATCAACGCCAGGGCCAATTTCGGCCCTACACCATTGAGACGGATCAACTCGCGAAAAAAGTCTCGCTCACGCTTGCCGAAGAAGCCATAGAGTAACTGCGCGTCTTCGCGTACGACCAAATGGGTGTGCAAGGTCAGCGGTTCACCGACCGACGGCAAGCGATACAGCGTGGTCATGGGCACTTCCAGCTCATACCCCAGACCGTTTACATCCAGAATCAGGTGCGGCGGCTGTTTCTCAGCCAGTGTGCCGCGCAAGCGTCCAATCACGTTTCAGATCCTTGAGCGTTGGCCAGATCAATGACTGGCGACTGACAGAACAAGGGTTTTGCGCCGGCAACACAGGCGCAAAACCCTCATTCCCTAAAAATGACTGCTGATGCTATCAGAGACGCAGGCGCCCGCCACGACTGCGTGCCGTTCCCAGGCCATGGGGCAACAGGCTGGAACGGGTATGAGCATGACAAATGGCGATGGCCAGGGCATCCGAAGCATCGATTTGCGGCTTGCTGGTCAATTTCAGCATGTGCATGACCATCATCTGCACCTGTTCTTTATTGGCGGCGCCGGTGCCGGTAACGGCTTGTTTGACCTGGGTCGCGGTGTATTCAGCGATCTCCAGGCTTTCTTCGGCACCCGCGACAATCGCGGCGCCCC
Source organism: Pseudomonas sp. BGI-2 (assembly GCF_004310295.1). Taxonomy (GTDB): domain Bacteria; phylum Pseudomonadota; class Gammaproteobacteria; order Pseudomonadales; family Pseudomonadaceae; genus Aquipseudomonas. The sequence continues at coordinate 168,697 of NZ_SISB01000007.1, forward strand.
GGGCCTGGCCGAGCTTGAGGGCAGAGTCGGCATTGCGCGCCATAAAGACTTTTTCAATGCCCATGGTCACCGGCCCGTAGGTCTGGATGACTTCGCGCACACCGCGATAGACGATTTGCAGACGCTCATGCAACTCGCCGGTCCCCGTGCGAATGCAGCCCGACGCCACGTACACGCAGCCACGCCCGGTATCACGTACCACGCCATAACCGGTGATGCGCGAACCGGGGTCGATACCAAGAATTAAAGTCATAACGCCTGCGGGTCTGGTAAGAGCACGATATTCAATACAGCGAATAACAAATGTGGGAGCAGGCTTGTCGGGTCGCCGCATCGCAGCGATGCGGGGCCCCCACCAAACCCCCCCCCCCCTTGGGTCTTCTCCCCCCCCACCCCCCCGTGGCGGCCCCCCCCCCTGGAAATGCCCCCGGGTGTGAGGGGTGTTTCCCTCCTCCCACGCTTTCCGCATGTTGGCATACGTTGGAGCCCCCTCCCCGCCCTCCCCCA
>NZ_SISB01000080.1 GCF_004310295.1 Pseudomonas sp. BGI-2
GAGCGTGAACCTGAAAAGGCCCACGACCTGGCTACCGAATTTCTTGACGACCATAGAGCATTGGAACCACCTGATCCCATCCCGAACTCAGCAGTGAAACGATGCATCGCCGATGGTAGTGTGGGGTCTCCCCATGTGAGAGTAGGTCATCGTCAAGATTAAATTCCGAAACCCCTATCTGCGTATGCAGGTAGGGGTTTTGTTTTAGTAGAAGTCACCAATTTTGCTGGCACGTTACGGCTGTAACGGGCTGGTCACAGAATTTCTTGACGACCATAGAGCATTGGAACCACCTGATCCCATCCCGAACTCAGCAGTGAAACGATGCATCGCCGATGGTAGTGTGGGGTTTCCCCATGTGAGAGTAGGTCATCGTCAAGATTGAATTCCGAAACCCCTGTCTGCTAACGCAGACAGGGGTTTTGTCGTTCTGGAGCCCTAAAAACTTCACTCCAGACTACTCTTTGCGCGCCTTACTGCTTCTGCGAGCCACCAACTTGCGCCACCAGATATAGTTCCCGGTCACCGACAGCACTGCAATCAAAATACCCAACACGGCAACTTGACTTGCCCGGTGAATCCAATGATTCGCCCTCCGTGTATCAGCAATTGCAGCCTGTAAAAACGTTCTCCCAAAGTGCCCTGCCCCGCGATCTCCTGTCCTAATAAACGCCCGTCTGCGCCATGGAAGAACAGCCAGGATTTACAATGGGCCTCAGTATCATGTTGCCCAAAACCCGCCCCATAGAAGTTGTACTCAAAGCTGTAATACAACTCCCCGATCGACGCCGTCAACTCCAGTCTTTGACCTTGCTTCAGCGCACGCTCATAAGCCTGTTGATAACTCAGTCGAGTCAGGCCCCATTCCTCAGCGGCTATGAGCCCACGGGATTCAGCCCCTTCTGCTCACCATTTACTGGGTCCAGATAGAACACCTGGTTGGGCTCGGCGAAAGGTTTTCCAGTCGATGGATCGGTACGTGCAACGGCTGCGAGTAAGGCCGTATGCCCCACATCGTCCGGGTACTTCATGTACCAGACCTGAAGGCGCGGATGCTCGTTTTGCAGCTTGTCGACCAGATCCCCAGGAGGCAGACGCTCACCCTCGGATGTCGCCAGATAGAACACTGGGTTGAGCCATTCATCCAGTTCATGATTGAACGCCAGAATGCTGCATGTGATCCCTGCCATCAGCAGAAACAACGCTGTGGCCAAGCCGATGTGGCGATGAAGTAAAACCAGAAGTGTGCGCATGGAGTTTTCCTGCAGAGACGACAAAGCCAGCCCCTGGAGTCAGGCGCTGGCTTTGTAGGAATAACGAGTGATTAGAACTGGTAACTCACCGTGGCGGCGACGTTGCGTTCTTCGCCCAGATAGCAGAAGTTCAGGCTGGCACAGGACGCCACGTACGACTCGTTTGTCAGATTGTTCGCATTGAGGCGTACGTCCACGTCCTTCAACCCAATCTTGCCCAAGTCATAACCGACAGAGGCGTCAAACAACGTGTAGGACGGCACCTTCATGGTGTTCTCCGCATCGGCCCAGCTATAGCCGACATACCGCACACCACCGCCCAGACGCAGGCCATCGAGTACCGCGCTGTCGAATTTGTAGTCTGCCCAGACCGACGCCATATGACGCGGCGCCTGGGTCGGCGAGTTGCCCTTGTTCTCGATGACGTCGGTGGGCGTACTCAGGGTGCTGACCATAGACTTCGAGTATTCAATGTCGGTGAAGGTGTAGCTGCCGAGTACTTTCAAATTGTCGGTCAGTTGCATGTGCGCTTCCAGTTCCAGGCCTTGGGAGCGGACGGCACCTACAGCGCGGTAGAAGTTTTCTTGCGGCAGTTTGGTCGCAAGGTTTTCCTGATCGATGCGAAACAGTGACGCGGTGAACAAGTTGTCAGTGCCCGATGGCTGATACTTCACGCCCACTTCCCACTGCGTCCCATCGGTCGGTGCCAGAGGATTGCCGGCACTGTTTGAGTAGGAGTTCGGGTTGAAGGACTCGGAGTAGCTGATGTAAGGCGCAATGCCGTTATCGAACAGGTACAACGCGCCTGCACGACCGGTCAGCTTGGTTCTTTTGTCGCTGATTTCTGTGCCGACGGGGCGCTGCGCTTCGGCCAGTCGGTTTTCATCGGAGGTCTCGACCCAGTCCTGACGCAGGCCCAGGGAGAAGCGCCACTTGTCCATTTCGATCAGGTCTTGCAGGTAGACGCCAGTCTGTTCCAGGCGACGCAGATAGCTGGTCGTGCCATAGAAGTCGATATTCGAGTTGCCATACACCGGGTTGAACACATCAATCGGTGCAAGGGCGCCGCTGGTCCAGTCGACGACAGTCTTGCGCCGTTGGTAGTCCGCACCCAACAGCACCGTGTGTTTGGTTGCGCCGGTGAAGAACTCCGCTTGCAGCATGTTATCGACAATGAAGGCATTAAGTTTCTCGTCGCCACCGGTGTAGTAACGATTCAACTCATGACTGCTCGGTGTGGTCCAGCCATAGGCGTAGACCTGATCCAGCTTCACCTTGGAATCGAGATAACGGAAGTTCTGCCGTGCAGTTAAGACGTCGTTGAAGCGATGCTCAAACTGATAACCGAAGGATTGCTGATCACGCTGAAAACCATCAATGCCCGGCTCTCCCTCGAAGAAGTGCGGTGAGATGCGATTGCCGTTGCGCTGATGAATTGTCCCATTGGCCGGCATGCCGCCGTGATAGCCACCGTCGGGATCGTGTTGCAGATAGGCCTGCAGGGTCAGCGAGGTATCTTCGGTGAAGTCGAGGCTCACCGTAGGCGCCAGGGCGAAACGCTTTTCCTTGTTGTAATCGAACTGCGTGTCGGACTGATCCGCCAACCCTGTCAGACGATAGGCAATGCGCTTGTCGTCATCCACCGGGCCGCTGAAGTCGAAACCCATGCCACGCTGGCCTTGGCTGCCCACGGTGGCCTGGATCTGATGATAGGGCTCATACAGCGGTTTCTTGCTGGTCAATGCCACCAGGCCACCCGGCGAACTGCGACCGTAAAGTACCGATGAAGGCCCTTTGAGAATGTCGACACGCTCCAGGAAGTACGGGTCCACCTGCATGGTGCTGTAGGTGCCGCTATCGCCCATGGATTTGAGGCCGTCGAGGTAGATGTTATCCACCGAGCCGTCGTTGAAGCCGCGCATCGCCACGTAGTCATAACGGTGGGTTGCGCCATATGGATTGGTCAGCACGCCCGGGGTGTAGCGCATGGCCTGGGAGACGGTTTGCGAGCCCTGGTCGTCCATTTGCTCGCGGGTGACCACCGACACGCTTTGCGACGTTTCCAGCAACGCGGTACTGGTCTTGGTGGCGATCTGGCTGTGCGTCGCGTTGTAGCCGTCCATGCTGCCCAGTGCGTTACCGAGGGCAAAGCCTTTGATGTCGGTGGTGGGCAATGCCAGTGATCCAGTTTCAGCGGCAGGACGCAGCACATAGCTGCTGCCATCCTGGCGCAAGGCCTCAAGGCCCGAACCATCGAGCAAATGATTCAGCGCCTGATCGACTGAATGGTCTCCCTGCACACCCGGTGAATGGCGCCCGCTGGTTTGCGCAGGCGTAGTCGACAACGTGATGCCGGCCTGACGCGCAAACTGGTTGAGCACATCGCTCAATGGACCGGCACCGATGTTGTAGCGATGGCTGCTGACTTCACTGTTCTGCGCCGCAACCGAAAGTGTTGGCAACCAGCCGACCCCCAGCACGGTAGAGAACAGCGCCGCGCGAACGGCACCGTGCAAAATGCAGGTGTCCGCAGTGAAACAAGGAAGGTTCTTACCGATGGCGCGCACAGTCATTGTAGGTTTCCGTAGGAAGTCGCTGAAGTCAGAGTTGAAGTGCTTACTGACTAAGCCGGGCTTGCACGGAAAACCCGCCAAAAATAATTCAGACTTGCCGCTCCAGCGTCACCCACCAGCGAGTGCGGTAGCGCAACTGCACCGGCAGGGTTTGCGGGAGTATGACCAGCAGCTTATCGGAGTTCTCCAGACGGAAGACTCCGGACAGCCGCAAGTCCGCAATGTCCGCTGAGCACGTCAAATAACCGTGTCGGTAACGTGCGACTTCATTGAGAAAATCCCCCAGGCGCATGTTGCGAGTGACGATCAGGCCATCGACCCACGCACCGGCATCCATATCCAGAGGCGCAGCCAGCTTCGCCTGGTGGTCATCGATCAAATAACTCTGTCCGGCCTGTACCCGAATCGGCTCACCGTCGGCGGCCCGTGGCGAATGAATCGCGACCATGCCGCTGGTGACACTGAGGCGTGTGCAGTCATCCTCCTGACGCAGGATGAACCGCGCCCCCACACCTTCATACACGCCGTGACGACTGTGCACCCGCAACGGTCGATCAAATGAAGACGCTTCGTCGATCCCGCCGCAGGTCACGATGATTTCGCCGCGCGTCAGTTTGATCAGCCGTTGCTGCGCGGTGTAATCGAGATCCACCGCGCTGGCGGTGTTGAGCTCCAGGCGGGTGCCGTCGGGCAATTGGAAACCACGTCGCTCGCCGGTGGCGGTTGCGAAGTCGGCGGTCCACTGCTGCCAACCTACCGCATCCTTGCCCAGCCATGCCGCAGAACCCATCAGTAATGCGCCCGACAGCAACTTCAGAGCCTGTCGTCGTCCCAATCCCTGAGCGCTGTTTTCCAGCGTGTTGAACGCGACTTGGGCGCCGGGCACCGCGCGCAGATTGCTGCTCAACTCTGCTTGCAGGGACTGCGCCCGCTGCCAAGCCAGTTCGTGTTCAAAATGCTCTGCGCGCCAGACATCGCATTGCTGGCGCAACCTCGGATTGGCCGCGTTGTTGCGCAGCCGCAGCAGCCAATTGATGGCCTGTTTGACCACCTGCTGATGAGGTTCGCCGCGCCGGTGAAGTGACGAGTTATCCACAGACATCACGCTTCATACCGCAAGACGTAGCAGTGATACAGCGCATCAGCGACATAACGCTCCACCGAACGCATGGACAAGCCCATCTGCCCGGCAATCTGCTTGTGGGTAAGTCCTTCGCACTGCGCCAGCAGAAATGCCTGACGCACTTTCGGCTTCAGGCCTTCAAGCATGCGGGCGATGCTTTCCAGCAATTCGAGCACCAGCGCCCGCGCCTCGGCACTCGGGGTGTGGGCTTCGGGCAAGTGAGCGATGGTTTCCAGGTAGGCGCGCTCGATTTCCTCACGGCGCCAATGGTCGATGACCAAGCCACGGGCGATGGTTCGCAAAAAGGCGCGGGGCGCCTTGAGTTCCAGGCGTTCGGTTCTTTGCAACAGGCGCACGAAGGTGTCCTGCGCCAGGTCTGCCGCATCGGCTGCATTGCCTAATCGAGCGCGCAGCCACGCGTTGAGCCAACCGTGATGGCTACTGTAAAGCGTCTGTACTGCAAACTCAGGTGAGGACATGAACGCGACAGCCCGAACGTCACAAATGATAATTAGTCGCATTGTCATCAAGGGTCACGGAATTTGCAACTGCCGGGCGAACAACCGTCATCACAAAAATGCTATTCAACCGCTCTAGCATGCCGTTCGGCGGGAATGCCGGGCTTTTCTTACAAACCCCTAAGATTTCTCCGACTCGTGCCGACAGACTGGTGAGACATGCGTGCACCAAAGTAGAGCGGACGAAGAATGCCGCCTGCGCTGTTACATGGAATGTTGCACCTGGAACGCATCCCCACTTTTTGCATAAGAAGTCCCATGAAATGAATCTCAAATTCAGCCATAAAATCCTTCTGGCCGCCTCTGGCGTCGTGGTGCTGGCTTTTGCGTTGTTCACTTTGTACAACGACTATCTGCAGCGAAACACCATCCGGCAAAACCTCGAATCCTCCGTCCAGCAAGCCGGCGATCTGACCGCCAGCAGCGTGCTTAACTGGATGAGCGGCCGTGTGCTGGTGCTGGAAAACCTCGCACAGAACGTCGCTCATCAAGGCGCCAACGCGGACCTGCCAGGTCTGGTTGATCAACCAGCCTTCACCTCGAACTTCCAGTTCACCTACGTTGGCCAGGCCAATGGCGTGTTCACGCAACGCCCCGACGCGAAGATGCCGGACGGTTACGATCCGCGTCAGCGTCCCTGGTACAAACAAGCCGTGGCTGCCGACAAGACCATGCTGACGCCGCCGTATATGGCCGCCGTCGGTGGTTTGGTGGTGACCATCGCGATGCCGGTGAAGAAGAACGGCGAATTGCTCGGTGTGGTCGGCGGTGACCTGAGCCTGGAAACCCTGGTGAAGATCATCAACTCGGTGGACTTCGGTGGCATCGGCCACGCGTTCCTGGTCAGCGCTGACGGTCAGGTGATCGTCAGCCCGGACAAAGACCAGGTGATGAAAAACCTGAAGGACATTTATCCAAATTCGGGCGTGCGCATCGAGAAGGGCAATCAGGACGTCACCCTGAACAAGCAGGACCGCATCCTCTCGTTCACCCCGGTGAGCGGTTTGCCGAATGCCGAGTGGTACATCGGTCTGTCGATCGACAAGGACAAGGCCTACGCACCACTGAGCCAATTCCGCACCTCGGCGCTGATCGCAATGTTCATCGCCGTCAGCGTTATTGCAGTGCTGCTGAGTTTGCTGATCAACGTGCTGATGCGTCCGCTGACCACCATGGGCCGCGCGATGCAGGACATCGCCCAGGGTGAAGGTGACCTGACCCGTCGTCTGGCCGTGGAAAGCAAAGACGAATTCGGCGAGTTGGGCGGTTCGTTCAACCAATTCGTGGAGCGGATTCACGCATCGATTTCTGAAGTGTCTTCGGCGACCCGTCAGGTGCACGATTTGTCGCAACGGGTGATGGCATCGTCCAACGCCTCGATCGTCGGTTCCGACGAACAAAGCGCGCGTACCAACAGCGTGGCGGCGGCGATCAACCAACTGGGCGCCGCTACTCAGGAAATCGCCCGCAATGCCGCCGATGCTTCGCAGCATGCCAGCGGCGCGAGCGAGCAGGCGGACGACGGTCGTCAGGTGGTGGAGAAAACCATCCTGGCCATGACCGAACTGTCGCAGAAAATCAGCCTGTCCTGCACCCAGATCGAAACCCTGAACGCCAGCACTGACAACATTGGGCATATTCTGGATGTGATCAAAGGCATCTCTCAGCAGACCAACTTGCTCGCGCTCAACGCCGCCATCGAAGCGGCGCGTGCCGGTGAGGCCGGCCGTGGTTTTGCGGTGGTGGCGGACGAAGTGCGCAACCTGGCGCATCGCACGCAGGAGTCGGCGGAAGAGATCCACAAGATGATCACTTCGCTGCAGATCGGTTCTCGCGAGGCCGTGACGACCATGAACGCCAGTCAGGTCTCCAGCGAAGAGACTGTCGAAGTGGCAAACCAGGCAGGTCTGCGACTGGTCAGCGTGACCCAGCGTATCGGCGAAATCGACGGCATGAACCAGTCGGTGGCCGCGGCGACGGAAGAGCAGACCGCCGTGGTGGAAACCCTCAACGTCGACGTCAACCAGATCAACTTGCTGAACCAGCAGAGCGTGGCCAACCTCAATGAAACGTTGAAGGATTGCGATGCGTTGTCGTTGCAGGCGAACCGGTTGAAGCAGTTGGTGGATAGCTTCAAGATCTGATTGAAGTCTGTTTGACCGCGTTACCGTCCTTCGCGGGCAAGTCGGATCGCCGCACCGCTCGCTCCTACAGGGTTTTACGATGCCCTTGTAGGAGCGAGGCTTGCCCTAATGCCAGTCAGTTAAGAAATTGACTTGCCCGCCCAGCAGTAATAGAAACGGGCTTATGTTTTTATGAGCCCGCTTCATGTCCCTACAAAACGCCCTTCAAGAAGTTACCAAACTCAATCCGATCT
>NZ_SISB01000081.1 GCF_004310295.1 Pseudomonas sp. BGI-2
CGGTTTACGTTCCACGCTTCCTTCCCACACTCGGTCGCCCTCATGCAGTTGCGCTTCGCTTCATTCGCTGTGGCCAGCTCAAGAGAGGACTTTCACCTCTAGGATGGCGCCCATGCTGGGCGCACAAGTGCCTCGCCGTAAGGGCGAAACCGCCAGCCGCCGTTACCGCAGGAATGGATATGTACACCTGAAAGAGACAGGTCGGCTATCAGGCCGCATCGCGAGCAGGCTCGCTCCTACAGTAGATCTGTGTACATATGCGGGAAAAAGATCAGAGCCGAAAGTGCCCGACCATCCCTTTCAACTCAACCCCCAACTGCGCCAGCTCAATACTCGACGCCGCGTTCCCCCGCATCGCCAACGAAGACTGATCCGCACTCGCCCGAATACTCGTCACACTGCGATTAATCTCCTCGGCCACCGAACTCTGCTCCTCAGCGGCGGCCGCAATCTGCTGATTCATCTGCTGAATCAACGACACCGCCGCCGCAATACTCCCCAGCGCACTCTCGGTCTGCAACGCGTCACTCACCGCCAACTTCACCAGCTCACCACTGTTCTGAATCTGCTGCACCGACGACTGCGCCGCCGAACGCAAGGCACTCACCAGACGCTCAATCTCCTCGGTCGATTGCTGAGTTCGCTTGGCCAGCGCCCGAACCTCATCCGCCACAACCGCAAAGCCCCTGCCCTGCTCGCCGGCCCGAGCCGCCTCAATCGCCGCATTGAGCGCCAACAGATTGGTTTGCTCGGCAACGCTCTTGATCACACTGAGCACCGTGCCAATGTTCTGGATTTCCGCGCTCAAGCTCTCGATGCTCGAACTGGCCGAAGTCGCCGAGTCCGCCAACTGCTCGATCCGCGCCATGCTCTGACGCACCACCTGCTGACCACTTTCAACCTTGCCATCCGCCGTTTGCGCAGCCTGCGCGGCTTCCTCCGCGTTACGCGCAACGTCGTGCACCGTCGCCGTCATCTGATTCATCGCCGTGGCGACCTGCTCGGTTTCTTCCTTCTGGCTACTGACTTCCAGGTTGGTCTGCTCAGTCACCGCCGACAACGATTGAGCCGAACTCGCCAACTGCTCGATACCGGCCTGCAAACCACTGACGATGGTGCTCAGCCCCGCGCCCATCTGCTGCATGGCCTGCATCAACTGGCCGATCTCGTCACGGCGCGTCACTTCCACCGTCGCACTCAAATCACCCGCAGCGATCTGCTGCGCCACACGAATCACACTGCGCAACGGCGCCACGATCAACCGGGTAATCACCCACGCCGCAATCAACCCGACCAGCAACGCCAGCGCCGAGGAGCCGATGATCAGCATCGAGTTCTTTTTCAACTCGGCCTGTATCGACTGGTCTTCGGCGACATAGGCCTGATCGACCCGCTCCACCACTTGCGCAGCACGCTGATGCAGTTGCTCATAGACGGTTTTTTCCTGGGCCAACAGACCGGTGTACTCGGTCAGTTTCTCGCTGAAACTGTTGATGTGCCCCGCCACTTCATTGAGGACAGTCTGATAGCCCTCATCCTTGACCGTGGTTTTCAACTGCTCAGCCTGAACCTGCGCCTGATCGGCCTGTTCGATCTTGCCCTGGCCTGCGCTGTCGTCGCCTTTGCGGCTCTGGTCCAGACGCACACGCGCTTCGTTCATGGCCTGCAACATCAACCGCGAAACCTGGCTGACTTGATTGGCCTGCTCGATGAACTGCCCACCGTCCTTGCCCTCAGACTCCTTCAAGGTATAGGCGCCGTCATCGGCAAGCCCTGCTTGCAGGACATCAAGGTTATTGGCCACGCTGGACACCGACCAACTGGCCATTTCCAGGGCCAGGTCCTTGGCCTGACTCAGCGAGACGAACTCGTCGAAGGCTTTGCGATAAGCCCCCAAGGACTGCTCGACGTCATTCATCACCGGCACGTTGGCCGCTGATGCAGCCTTGAGCTGCGTCGCCAGGGCGATCAGGCCATCAACACCCTCGTGCAGCGCATCGACGGTTTTCGGGTTGCCGTGCAAGGCGTATTCCTGCTCAAGCAATCGCACCTTGAGTAAACCGTTATTGAGCGACGACATCTGCTTAAGCCCGTCGAAGCGATGACTGATGGTTTGCAGGGACCAAACGCCGATGGCTGCCACCAGGGCCGTCAGCAGCAGCACCAGTACAAACCCGACACCCATTTTTTTTGCCATACCGAGGTTGGCAAAACGTCCTTGCACGGCCGAAATCATTGCACTTAGTCCCCTGACATAGTCTGTTGACGCAGATTCGCAACGGGCATACGCCAGCACAAGTCTCTGGCGTCGGAATAATGGCAAAAAGCTACGCCCACGTCGTTTTCAGAACGCTTTAGGTCGATTCGCAGCGGTCGCCTGAAAAAATGCCCGGGCCCGAGGATCGCAGGCATAAGCCACGTTGATGCGCTGCCAGTCACTAACCTGGCCGTCAGGACTGAATGCCGTGGCGGAAGACAGCAGCACACCGAAGCGCCGGGCCTGTTTGCGCACCTGAGCGTAGTCGGACATCCGCGACCGCGCCCAGATGAACAGGCCGCCGGCCGGCTTGCCGAAAACCTCCCACTCGGCGTCTTCGAGCACTTGCAGGGCCGCCTCTCTGTCCGTGTTCAAACGCTGACGCTGACGCTGGACCAGTTTGCGGTACGCGCCGCTGGCCAACAGACACGTCAGCACCGATTCGCAGAACCGTGAGGCGCCCATGCTGCTGATCATCTTGACCTCGGCCAGTTGCGCAACTATCTCGTCACGGGCCACGACAAAGCCAACCCGCAATGAGCTGCTGAGGGTTTTCGAGTAGCTGCCGACGTAGATCACGTTGTCATCGATACCCAACGCAGCGAGGCGGGTGCCGGGGCCGCTGTGCAAATCCGCATAGACGTCATCTTCAATCACCAGCACGCCATGGGTTTTGGTCAGCTGCATAATCTGCTGCGCCACCACAGACGCCAGGCAGCTGCCCGTCGGGTTGTGGTAGAAGCTGTTGATGAACAGCGCTCGGGGTCCGTGCTTGAGCAACAGCGCTTCAAGCTGCGCCGTGTCGGGCCCACGCGGGGTACGCGGCACTTCGATCATCGTCACACCGTGCAGCCTGAGCAGGTCGAACAACAGTGGATAGCCCGGACTTTCCACCACCACGCAATCACCCGGTTTGAGCAAGGTGCGCACGATCAGGTCGAGCCCATGACTGGCACCTGCGGTGGTCAGAATACGGTTTTCGTCCACCTCGATACTGAGCTGTTTAAGGCGCTTGAGGATCTGCACACGCAGGGCTGGCAGGCCCCATGACGTGCTGTAGTTGAACATCCCGGCCATGTCGGTACGGCTGACCTGACGAATCGCGTAGCTCAGGTCGTCCGTTTCACGCCAGCTTTCGGGCAGTCCGCCACAGCCTAATAAAAGTTTGCCCGAGAGGTCGCCCTGCTTCACTTCCGCCCCTTCGAACCAGAGGCATTCCTGTTGCCCCTGAGCGGCCAGCGCCGGTGTGGCGACAATGAAACCGGCGCCATGCCGCGAAGCCAGCACGCCTTGAGTCACCAGGCGCTCACAGGCTTCGACGACGCTGGACTGACTGAGCAGATTGTCCCGCGCGATTTGCCGCGCAGAAGGTAAACGCGTCCCTGGCAGCACCTCGCTCTGACGGAGCCAGACGGCCAGCGCGTCGACGATTTGCTGTACGACCGGCACCAATGCCTGTCGATCGATTCTCAATTCCATGAGCAAGCAAACTCCTGTCCATTTGCGGGGAGCAGTTAATCACAGGTGCGCTTGATCGGATGTGCGACAACGCCGCCAAAACCCTCGGTTCTAACCATTTGAAACACACTTGTCCGGCTCTTTCACGGCGCCATGAAAAAGCCCGCACGTATGCGGGCTTTTTCCTACAGGGCAAACCTTGATTGTTCAGAACGCCGTGACACCACCGTCCACTGCCAGCGAGTGACCGGTCGTAAACGCCGCGCCATCGCTGCACAGATACAGCACCGCGCTGGCGATTTCCTCGACCTTGCCGATGCGGCCGACCGGGTGCATGGCGTTGGCGAACTCGCCCTTCTTCGGGTCCGCTTCATAGGCACGTCGGAACATGTCGGTGTCGATCACCGCCGGGCAGACCGCGTTCACGCGAATCTTTTTCTTGGCGTATTCGATTGCCGCCGACTTGGTCAGGCCAATCACCGCATGTTTCGACGCCGCGTAAATGCTCATCTTCGGCGCAGCACCGAGGCCCGCCACCGAAGCGGTGTTGACGATCGCGCCACCACCCTGGGCCAGCAGCAATGGCAGCTGGTACTTCATGCACAGCCAGACGCCTTTGACGTTAACGCCCATGATCGCGTCGAACTCATCGATCGTGCCTTCAGCCAGTTTGCCTTTCTCGATCTCGATGCCGGCGTTGTTGAAGGCATAGTCCAGACGGCCGTAGGTATTCACCACCTCATCCATCAGATTTTTTACATCGCTTTCCACCGTGACGTTGCAACGCACGAAGGTCGCTTCGCCGCCCGCCGTACGAATCAGTGCCACCGTGCCTTCGCCCCCGGCCGTGTCCATGTCGGCCACCACCACTTTCAACCCTTCAGCGGCGAATGCCTGGGCTGTCGCGCGGCCAATACCGTTGGCAGCGCCGGTCACAACAGCGACCTGGCCGGAAAACGTCATGCTCATTGTTATGTCCTCGAAGAGAAGGATGCGGGGGATCACGTGTTCGCAGTCTAGCCACAGGGGTGAGTGAGACGGCAGCACTATCAGAAGCCCGGTTGGGCGACCATGAGTTGCAGTGATAAAACTGCGGAACTGACTATCACTGCACTGGATCGATGTGCATTCGCCGCATCAGCCAAACTTGCGGCATCGGTCATGAAGGTCTATCAACAAAGCTTCATTCATCTTGAGTGCCAGTCATGACTACCCAGACCAATCGCCAGTTCCTGCTCGCCAAACGTCCGGTGGGCGCGGCAACCCGCGAGACCTTTACCTATCAAGAAGTGCCAGTCGGCGAACCGGCTGCGGGTCAGATCCTGGTCAAAAACGAATACCTGTCCCTGGACCCGGCCATGCGTGGTTGGATGAACGAGGGCAAGTCCTACATTCCGCCGGTCGGTATCGGCGAAGTCATGCGCGCATTGGGTGTAGGCAAAGTCGTTGCCTCGAACAATCCCGGGTTTGCGGTCGGGGACTATGTCAACGGTGCCTTGGGCGTACAGGATTATTTCATCGGCGAGCCACGAGGTTTCTACAAGGTCGATCCGAAACTGGCACCGCTGCCGCGTTACCTGTCAGCGTTGGGCATGACCGGGATGACGGCGTACTTCGCGCTGCTCGATGTCGGCGCCCCCAAGGAAGGTGACACCGTGGTGCTGTCCGGCGCGGCCGGTGCAGTGGGCAGCATTGCCGGGCAGATCGCCAAGATCAAAGGCTGCCGCGTGATCGGCATCGCGGGCGGCGCGGACAAGTGCAAGTTCCTGATCGACGAACTGGGGTTTGACGGCGTCATCGACTACAAGAACGAAGATGTGCATGCGGGCCTGAAGCGTGAATGCCCGAAAGGTGTCGACGTGTATTTCGATAACGTGGGCGGCGATATTCTCGACGCGGTTCTGGGTCGCCTGGCCATGAAGGCGCGGGTGGTGATTTGTGGCGCGATCAGCCAGTACAACAACAAGGAAGCGGTCAAAGGCCCGGCCAACTATTTGTCATTGCTGGTCAACCGTGCGCGAATGGAAGGCTTTGTTGTGATGGATTACGCCGCGCAGTTCGCCGCCGCCGGACAGGAAATGGCCGGGTGGATGGCCAAGGGGCAGCTCAAGAGCAAGGAAGACATTGTTGAAGGGCTGGAGACGTTCCCGGAGACGCTGATGAAATTGTTCAGCGGCGAGAATTTCGGGAAGTTGGTGTTGAAGGTATAAAAGCTTCGCGGGCAAGCCTCGCTCCTTGTATGTTGACCCTGATTCCAACGAGAGAGGTTACGCTTAAGGATTCATACAACAGCAAGTGCGTTTCTGGGGGAGGCCGATCGCTCCTGAAGGCAGGATTTGCTCCTGACCTTGTCTGTAGAG
>NZ_SISB01000082.1 GCF_004310295.1 Pseudomonas sp. BGI-2
CCTCGGTTGAGACGAAAGATCTTAACCAACCGCTCTTTAACAACTGAATCAAGCAATTCGTGTGGGTGCTTGTGGAGTCAGACTGATAGTCAACAAGATTATCAGCATCACAAGTTACTCCGCGAGAAATCAAAGATGTAACCAACGATTGCTGAGCCAAGTTTAGGGTTTCTTAAAAACCCAAAGATGTTTGAACTGAAGAGTTTGATCATGGCTCAGATTGAACGCTGGCGGCAGGCCTAACACATGCAAGTCGAGCGGCAGCACGGGTACTTGTACCTGGTGGCGAGCGGCGGACGGGTGAGTAATGCCTAGGAATCTGCCTGGTAGTGGGGGATAACGCTCGGAAACGGACGCTAATACCGCATACGTCCTACGGGAGAAAGCAGGGGACCTTCGGGCCTTGCGCTATCAGATGAGCCTAGGTCGGATTAGCTAGTTGGTGAGGTAATGGCTCACCAAGGCGACGATCCGTAACTGGTCTGAGAGGATGATCAGTCACACTGGAACTGAGACACGGTCCAGACTCCTACGGGAGGCAGCAGTGGGGAATATTGGACAATGGGCGAAAGCCTGATCCAGCCATGCCGCGTGTGTGAAGAAGGTCTTCGGATTGTAAAGCACTTTAAGTTGGGAGGAAGGGCATTAACCTAATACGTTAGTGTTTTGACGTTACCGACAGAATAAGCACCGGCTAACTCTGTGCCAGCAGCCGCGGTAATACAGAGGGTGCAAGCGTTAATCGGAATTACTGGGCGTAAAGCGCGCGTAGGTGGTTTGTTAAGTTGGATGTGAAATCCCCGGGCTCAACCTGGGAACTGCATTCAAAACTGACAAGCTAGAGTATGGTAGAGGGTGGTGGAATTTCCTGTGTAGCGGTGAAATGCGTAGATATAGGAAGGAACACCAGTGGCGAAGGCGACCACCTGGACTGATACTGACACTGAGGTGCGAAAGCGTGGGGAGCAAACAGGATTAGATACCCTGGTAGTCCACGCCGTAAACGATGTCAACTAGCCGTTGGGAGCCTTGAGCTCTTAGTGGCGCAGCTAACGCATTAAGTTGACCGCCTGGGGAGTACGGCCGCAAGGTTAAAACTCAAATGAATTGACGGGGGCCCGCACAAGCGGTGGAGCATGTGGTTTAATTCGAAGCAACGCGAAGAACCTTACCAGGCCTTGACATCCAATGAACTTTCCAGAGATGGATTGGTGCCTTCGGGAACATTGAGACAGGTGCTGCATGGCTGTCGTCAGCTCGTGTCGTGAGATGTTGGGTTAAGTCCCGTAACGAGCGCAACCCTTGTCCTTAGTTACCAGCACGTAATGGTGGGCACTCTAAGGAGACTGCCGGTGACAAACCGGAGGAAGGTGGGGATGACGTCAAGTCATCATGGCCCTTACGGCCTGGGCTACACACGTGCTACAATGGTCGGTACAGAGGGTTGCCAAGCCGCGAGGTGGAGCTAATCCCAGAAAACCGATCGTAGTCCGGATCGCAGTCTGCAACTCGACTGCGTGAAGTCGGAATCGCTAGTAATCGCGAATCAGAATGTCGCGGTGAATACGTTCCCGGGCCTTGTACACACCGCCCGTCACACCATGGGAGTGGGTTGCACCAGAAGTAGCTAGTCTAACCTTCGGGAGGACGGTTACCACGGTGTGATTCATGACTGGGGTGAAGTCGTAACAAGGTAGCCGTAGGGGAACCTGCGGCTGGATCACCTCCTTAATCGACGACATCAGCTGCTCCATAAGCTCCCACACGAATTGCTTGATTCATTGAAGAAGACGATAGAAGCAGCTTTTAGCTCCAAGCTGATAGCTCACAGCTAACAGTTACGCGCTCGAAATTGGGTCTGTAGCTCAGTTGGTTAGAGCGCACCCCTGATAAGGGTGAGGTCGGCAGTTCGAATCTGCCCAGACCCACCAATTTTGTATGGGGCCATAGCTCAGCTGGGAGAGCGCCTGCCTTGCACGCAGGAGGTCAACGGTTCGATCCCGTTTGGCTCCACCATTAACTGCTTCTGCTGTTAGAGTTTAGAAATGAATATTCTGAAGTGAATATTGATTTCTAGTCTTTGATTAGATCGTTCTTTAAAAATTTGGGTATGTGATAGAAAGATAGACTGAACGTTACTTTCACTGGTAACGGATCAGGCTAAGGTAAAATTTGTGAGTTGCTCTTAATTGAGTATTATCGAATTTTCGGCGAATGTCGTCTTCACAGTATAACCAGATTGCTTGGGGTTATATGGTCAAGTGAAGAAGCGCATACGGTGGATGCCTTGGCAGTCAGAGGCGATGAAAGACGTGGTAGCCTGCGAAAAGCTTCGGGGAGTCGGCAAACAGACTTTGATCCGGAGATGTCTGAATGGGGGAACCCAGCCATCATAAGATGGTTATCTTAAGCTGAATACATAGGCTTAAGAGGCGAACCAGGGGAACTGAAACATCTAAGTACCCTGAGGAAAAGAAATCAACCGAGATTCCCTTAGTAGTGGCGAGCGAACGGGGACTAGCCCTTAAGTGGCTTTGAGATTAGCGGAACGCTCTGGAAAGTGCGGCCATAGTGGGTGATAGCCCTGTACGCGAAAATCTCTTAGTCATGAAATCGAGTAGGACGGAGCACGAGAAACTTTGTCTGAATATGGGGGGACCATCCTCCAAGGCTAAATACTACTGACTGACCGATAGTGAACTAGTACCGTGAGGGAAAGGCGAAAAGAACCCCGGAGAGGGGAGTGAAATAGATCCTGAAACCGTATGCGTACAAGCAGTGGGAGCCCACTTTGTTGGGTGACTGCGTACCTTTTGTATAATGGGTCAGCGACTTATTTTCAGTGGCGAGCTTAACCGAATAGGGGAGGCGTAGCGAAAGCGAGTCTTAATAGGGCGTCTAGTCGCTGGGAATAGACCCGAAACCGGGCGATCTATCCATGGGCAGGTTGAAGGTTGGGTAACACTAACTGGAGGACCGAACCGACTACCGTTGAAAAGTTAGCGGATGACCTGTGGATCGGAGTGAAAGGCTAATCAAGCTCGGAGATAGCTGGTTCTCCTCGAAAGCTATTTAGGTAGCGCCTCATGTATCACTGTAGGGGGTAGAGCACTGTTTCGGCTAGGGGGTCATCCCGACTTACCAAACCGATGCAAACTCCGAATACCTACAAGTGCCGAGCATGGGAGACACACGGCGGGTGCTAACGTCCGTCGTGAAAAGGGAAACAACCCAGACCGTCAGCTAAGGTCCCAAAGTTATGGTTAAGTGGGAAACGATGTGGGAAGGCTTAGACAGCTAGGAGGTTGGCTTAGAAGCAGCCACCCTTTAAAGAAAGCGTAATAGCTCACTAGTCGAGTCGGCCTGCGCGGAAGATGTAACGGGGCTCAAACCATACACCGAAGCTACGGGTATCACTTAGGTGATGCGGTAGAGGAGCGTTCTGTAAGCCTGTGAAGGTGAGTTGAGAAGCTTGCTGGAGGTATCAGAAGTGCGAATGCTGACATGAGTAACGACAATGGGTGTGAAAAACACCCACGCCGAAAGACCAAGGTTTCCTGCGCAACGTTAATCGACGCAGGGTTAGTCGGTCCCTAAGGCGAGGCTGAAAAGCGTAGTCGATGGAAAACAGGTTAATATTCCTGTACTTCTGGTTATTGCGATGGAGGGACGGAGAAGGCTAGGCCAGCTTGGCGTTGGTTGTCCAAGTTTAAGGTGGTAGGCTGGAATCTTAGGTAAATCCGGGATTCTAAGGCCGAGAGCTGATGACGAGTGTTCTTTTAGAACACGAAGTGGTTGATGCCATGCTTCCAAGAAAAGCTTCTAAGCTTCAGGTAACCAGGAACCGTACCCCAAACCGACACAGGTGGTTGGGTAGAGAATACCAAGGCGCTTGAGAGAACTCGGGTGAAGGAACTAGGCAAAATGGCACCGTAACTTCGGGAGAAGGTGCGCCGGTGAGGGTGAAGCATTTACTGCGTAAGCCCATGCCGGTCGAAGATACCAGGCCGCTGCGACTGTTTATTAAAAACACAGCACTCTGCAAACACGAAAGTGGACGTATAGGGTGTGACGCCTGCCCGGTGCCGGAAGGTTAATTGATGGGGTTAGCTAACGCGAAGCTCTTGATCGAAGCCCCGGTAAACGGCGGCCGTAACTATAACGGTCCTAAGGTAGCGAAATTCCTTGTCGGGTAAGTTCCGACCTGCACGAATGGCGTAACGATGGCGGCGCTGTCTCCACCCGAGACTCAGTGAAATTGAAATCGCTGTGAAGATGCAGTGTATCCGCGGCTAGACGGAAAGACCCCGTGAACCTTTACTATAGCTTTGCACTGGACTTTGAATTTGCTTGTGTAGGATAGGTGGGAGGCTTTGAAGCGTGGACGCCAGTTCGCGTGGAGCCAACCTTGAAATACCACCCTGGCAACTTTGAGGTTCTAACTCAGGTCCGTTATCCGGATCGAGGACAGTGTATGGTGGGTAGTTTGACTGGGGCGGTCTCCTCCTAAAGAGTAACGGAGGAGTACGAAGGTGCGCTCAGACCGGTCGGAAATCGGTCGTAGAGTATAAAGGCAAAAGCGCGCTTGACTGCGAGACAGACACGTCGAGCAGGTACGAAAGTAGGTCTTAGTGATCCGGTGGTTCTGTATGGAAGGGCCATCGCTCAACGGATAAAAGGTACTCCGGGGATAACAGGCTGATACCGCCCAAGAGTTCATATCGACGGCGGTGTTTGGCACCTCGATGTCGGCTCATCACATCCTGGGGCTGAAGCCGGTCCCAAGGGTATGGCTGTTCGCCATTTAAAGTGGTACGCGAGCTGGGTTTAGAACGTCGTGAGACAGTTCGGTCCCTATCTGCCGTGGACGTTTGAGATTTGAGAGGGGCTGCTCCTAGTACGAGAGGACCGGAGTGGACGAACCTCTGGTGTTCCGGTTGTCACGCCAGTGGCATTGCCGGGTAGCTATGTTCGGAATAGATAACCGCTGAAAGCATCTAAGCGGGAAACTAGCCTCAAGATGAGATCTCACTGGGACCTTGAGTCCCCTGAAGGGCCGTCGAAGACTACGACGTTGATAGGTTGGGTGTGTAAGCGCTGTGAGGCGTTGAGCTAACCAATACTAATTGCCCGTGAGGCTTGACCATATAACACCCAAGCAATTTGAGCGTAAAAGCCAGATTGCGGTGTGTGAAGACGAAACGAACCGAAAGTTCGAGATACTCACAAAACACCAAACTATCGCATACCCATTCGCTGGAGCGTGAACCTGAAAAGGCCCACGACCTGGCTACCGAATTTCTTGACGACCATAGAGCATTGGAACCACCTGATCCCATCCCGAACTCAGCAGTGAAACGATGCATCGCCGATGGTAGTGTGGGGT
>NZ_SISB01000083.1 GCF_004310295.1 Pseudomonas sp. BGI-2
GCGATATCAGCCATTTCTTGATGCATCGGTACAACTGGATTCGGCCCCATCAATTCAACGGTGGGCTGGCGCCAGCTCGGGCCGAAGAAAAACTTAACGTCGTGTCCGGGATTAGTTGACCACTACAATCGCATTCAGAATCTGCTTCTATCTGTGTCGGGTAGGTGAACTGCAATCGATGCTTATCTTGATTGTCATAAATATCAAAACCGGTAGGAACAGTAGTGGAGTGAAAGCGAGTTCCATTGCGAACCGATCCTGTTTCGGTGGGAATCGCAGGAACAACAACGAATCTCTGGATCATCTTCGCGTCCTTGTGTTGAGTGAACCTAAACTAATAGCGGCAGCCCGCCACTTCTGCAAGGTTAGAGGGGAATCCGCAGAAATCGGACAAAAGCGTACGTCAAGCCATAGCTAACGGTCAGGTTATTAGCAAGGTGCCAAGTTAAATCAATGACTTACGTTTTCTCCATCGACCCGGGCAGGCCCACAGAAACCGAACTAACTCGGGAAGCCATAGAGTACGGTCAGGATTCGAGCAAGATCACAAGTCAAATCAGTGGCTTACGTTTTTCATAAGTGTCCGACTCAGTACACCTTAACTGGGCGTCAGGCGAATCTCTTACGAAGTGTTAGAGAAGGGCTGTTTTCGGCATTTTCTGACGCCAAAGCGTACAGTTCTACGACCTCAACCTTACAGTTTGGATGCCTAGCGTACGATTTTTTCCGTTTTCTCTATCGACCCCAACTCGGGCATTGTTGCTCGCCTGCATGAGCGCACCGAGGTGACGCTGATCGACGACCTCGACACCGAGAGCCTGACATAGCTGCTTCAGCCCCTCTTCCGAACTGTTCGACACCTACTGAGGCCCGTGTTCAAAGAGAAGCTGTGTAAGTGCTAGCCCTTCGCCTCCAGGATACTTAAAGGGCCAGCACTGACCTACTTCCAAGAGTCGTACGGCACACCAAACTTCTCGACATAGGCTTTGGAAACTGCTGAAAGGGGCCGGTGGTGACCGTCAGACTTACCTTCATACGGGCCACGTGGATCAATCACGGCTTTTACCGTCGTCACTTCAATGGATGTCATGCAAGGACCGCCTACCCAGACTCTGGCGATACCTCCGGGGACCAGTCTTATACCGATCGACTGACGATATCCAGTGATCCATTTGCCATCGGCAGCGCAAAAAACTTTTTCGCCCTTGCGCATGAGCTCCCGAGTCGCCTCGGGGATTTTAATCACCATCAGGTAAGTTTGCGGTTCGGCCAGCGACTGCCAGCGAACATAGATCTGTTTGGGCAAGTCGGCCCCTGTCACACGCTTGCCGCCGCCGATGGCTATTTTTTTTGGCCAGCCTCGTGGATCGCCAGCGTTGTTAGGAGGCGCTTGCATTGACGCGACGCCACTAACCGCACGTGGATACACATGGTCCTGAATATCGACGACATCGGCTGTTTCGATCCAAACCTCCATGTAGTCGGGGGCCGAGAACCCCAGGTCCCAGGACTTGTAGGGCATTGACTGGCTGCTGGCGACAGTACAACCACTGAGCAGAAAAACGACAAGAGCGATACGGATAAAATTACTCATTAGGATGCACCGTGCGCACAGAGTTTTCGTCTGGTCGATTAATGAAGACGATATTCAGATCGCTATTATTTCGACTTTTAGCGGCGTTCCAGTTATCGGAGATATGAACGTAACGTTTGAACAGCAGTTCCTCCTCCTGCGGAGTCAGCGCTGTTGTTTTGCTTTTTCCCTGAGCGTAGGCCATCATTTTTTTGGAGATGGGAACGAGTTCCGCAGGCAGCGCTAGTCGCGGCTCGCCTTCGTCAATCTCGCCAAACGGTACTCCGTTTTCCACGGCCAATTCGCGCATGATCCGAAAGTAAATCAAGGACAAATCACTGCGGACTTCGCGTTGACTGCTGACGGCGGCGTAAACGTGTTTCATGTTTTTTCGATTGTCTTTGTCAGCGCTACGAAACGGCACCTCCCAAGTCCGGATCTCCAACGAAAGGTTATATTGGGCCAGTTGATCTTGAAGCCGTCGCAAGTCCTGCTGGGCAACCTTGTAACTGTTGGCTTCAGCGAAAGACGTCCTTTCTTCGACCGGGCTTTTACGCGGTTTGCTGAGCAGGATGCGCTCCATCGCCTTGGGTAAATAGCCGCCGCCCAGATCCGAATGCACGCCAGGCAGGACAATATCGGCCGATCCAAGACTGTTGAGGGCAAAGTTATAACGGCGCTCATTTCGAGCCACCAATTGGACGACTTTCTTAGCCGCATCTGGCGCCAGATGGATATTGATCCCTGGGTTATAAGCGTTATTACCAGTCCAGTCCCCCACCAGCGGATTGGCAATGGCCGCGACGGTGTCGTAAACGCCAATGAAATTTATGGACACATCGGTATGCGGCGTCCAAGCAAAGCTATCCGACAATACCGGGGCACCCATCGGCAATGCTTTGGCGAGGATACTTTGGTTACCCTTCAATACCTCATTGGCAAAATCCCTTGCCGCTGCGGAGCCACGGCTGAAGCCGAAGATATCGAACTCGATTTTAGCCACGCGCTTATCGGGGTTGTTCTCCTGAAATGATTGGATAGCCTGGAGAATAAGCGACGGTGTTTCCTCAACTCGCGCCCTGACGCCCTGCACACCTATACCGGTGCCTTGCGAAAAGGTGGAATCTTCTGCGGTACTGCTGGTACCGATGCCATCCACATAAACTCGCAGGCTAGCCGTCTTGGCATCGATTGGCCTCGCTATATTCGAGTGGTCTTCATAAAGGTCATACAGCCGGGCGACATTGCTGAGGTCATTCCCATAACTGTTATCCGGGCTACTTCCCTTTCCGTCATAACCGTGAACCGCACAGAACTGACGAATATCTTCAGCTGCTTCCTCCAGGTTCACGTCTGGCGCAAAGCAGCCAAACACCCGCTCACTGTTGTTGCGGTTGTTGCCGGTACCATCGAAGAACACCCCAACACGTAAGGTGATGTCTTCCAGCTCGACCTCTTCTTCCTCTTCCTCAAGCTCTTCCTCCAGAGGAGGGGCGTTCAGTTCCCCCACGGGAGGTGCACTGAGTAATTGTCCCGCAATGGCAGCGGCGGCGGCACCAGGGATTAATGGCGTGAGAATCTGGATACCCGTGCCGACACCAGGAGCGCCCCCAGAATTGATCTTCACGTCTGCGCCGCTGATCGTCACGCCACCGGCATCCACCTTGACGAAGCTCCCGCCAGCCTTGGCGGTCAGCTCCATCCCCGCCTCAACCACCACTTTGTCGCCTGCGTGGTAGTGAATCTCCTGGCCCGCCTCAACAAACTGCGCCGCCCCCACCTTCACATGCTGGGTCACGCCTACTGTCAGGTGATCGTCCGCCCGCGCTTCAGTCTTGCGATCCAGGTGCGTGATCCGATGTTCTTCCACCTTGAACTCGCTGAAAACATTGGCCTCGACCGTGTCATGCCGCTCATTGCCGATGCGGATCTTCTGGTCATGCTCAATGTTTTCATCCCAATCGCGCTGAGCGTGTAGGTAGATCTGTTCCGCACCTTTTTTGTCTTCGATACGAAACTCGTTGTAGCCCTTGCCGCCCGGCGAGATGAGCGTCTTGAACGTGCTGCGGGTCTTGTTCGCCGGCAGGTCGTAGGGAACGACGTTTTCCTTGTGAAACAGGCAGCCGGTGATCAGCGGTTGGTCGGGGTCGCCTTCGAGGAAGGTGACGAGCACTTCCATGCCGACACGTGGAATGGCGATGCCACCGTAGGCATTTCCGGCCCAGCCAGTGGCGACGCGCAACCAGCAGCTGGAGTTATCGTTGGTCTGACCGTCACGATCCCAATGGAACTGGACTTTGACACGCCCGTATTCGTCGCAATGGATTTCTTCACCCGGTGGCCCGGTGACGAAGGCCGTCTGGCTACCCAGAGCCTTGGGTTTTGGATGCTCCAAGGCTGGGCGGTAATGCGCATCCCACGGCGTGGCGAGGAAGCGATTACGGTAGCCTTGGTGAAAATCGTCTTTGCTGTGGGTGACATCGCTGGTGATATTCTCGCCGAGTACTTGCGGCTGTTTGCCTTCGTGAATCACTTCCAGCAGCAACCAGAGGTCGTTCCACTCGGCGCGCGGATGCTCGCTCAGGGCCAGGAAATGGCCGCTAACCAGCGTCGGCTCGTCGCCTTTGCCTTCGGCGAGTTGGTAGTCGCTGCGATGGCGTTCCAAGGCGCGGGTCGCCAGTTGTTTGCCGCGCGCACGGTTGGTGAAACGGCCAGGGTAGTCGTAGTCCTCCAAGTCCGGAGCAAAGGAGCTTTTGGCGGCGCCTCCGGGCAGGATACTTGGCTTTTCGAAATCGTAGTCGCGCCGGCTGACGCTGGTGGTGCGGGTTTCCAGGCGCAGGTTGAAACGTTTGATCACCGGTTTTTCGGCGGCCATGCCCGAGTCTTGCTGGTAGGCCACGGGCGCGAGTTTGCGGAAGACGGTCTGGTCGTCGCCGAACACCAGTTTGTGGCCGCTGCTGCTGTGCTGGAAGTGGAAGTGAATGCCTTCTTCTTCGCACAGGCGCTGGATGAAGTGCAGGTCGGATTCGTCGTACTGCACGCAGTAGGCGCGCTCCGGATAAATCGCGCCGAGCTGGAAGCTGTAGGCGTCGGCTAGGATGCCACGGGCTTCAAGGACCTGGGCGATGATCTTCGGCACGGTCAGATGCTGGAAGATTTGTTGGTCGTGGTTGTGGCGCAGGTAGGCCAGTTGCGGCACGAGGCTGATGCTGTAGCGGGTCAGGCTTTTGCCGGAGTCGCCTTGCTCGATGCGATAGACCAGACCGTGGACAAGGCCTTTGCCGGTGGCGCCGAAGGTCAGGCAGCCGCGCTTGTGCAGCAACTCTTCGAGTTTCAGGTCGGGGCGGGTGCTGACAAGTTCGATGTCAAAGCAGAAGGGCTGATTGAGGGCTTCACGACCAACAAAACTGAGTACCTGAAGGTCAACCGATACGCTCTCCAGCGCCAGGGAAATATGAGTTGCGTTTGCTTCCAGCATGCCTTGAATTCCATCCATTGAAACGATCTAGAATCTGGATGGTGCTGGAATATATCCATTATCTCAATGCAAAAATTACCGTAGTAAAAAATCAGAACCAAATATAGAGAGCAAGAACTTTCGGAATTACAACTTTCCCGAGGACAGATCTTGTAGTGGTCAACTAATCCCGGACACGACGTTAAGTTTTTCTTCGGCCCGAGCTGGCGCCAGCCCACCGTTGAATTGATGGGGCCGAATCCAGTTGTACCGATGCATCAAGAAATGGCTGATATCGC
>NZ_SISB01000084.1 GCF_004310295.1 Pseudomonas sp. BGI-2
CTCGGGTGATTCCGTTTTTTGACTATCCAGCCGAAATTCGCAAGGTGATCTACACCACCAATGCCATCGAATCGATCAACATGAGCCTGCGTAAAGTGATCAAAACGCGTGCGTCATTTCCGACCGATGAGGCGGTGACGAAGCTGTTTTATCTGGCGTTGAACAACATCAGCAAGAAGTGGACGATGCCGATCCGGGACTGGAAAGCGGCCTTGAATCGCTTCAGTATCCAGTTCGAAGATCGGCTGTTGTCGGTTTAACAGAAATTCCGTTTACACAAAATCGGGTACACCCTCTCTCTGCCTTGCAAAATCTGACTATCACCGCTGGCCGCGACATCAACCAGCAGGGCTCCGACCTGCAATCCGGCATCGACCTGAAGTTAAAGGCGGACCGTGACATCAATATCGATGCCGCAGAACAGGCCAGCCAGATCACCACCACCGACAGCATAAAACGCAACGGGACCACTACCACGGTCGCCTACAATTTTGGCAACACGGTGGATACTCTCAAAGGCACCGGCAAAGGTGAGGATGGGGTTAGCAAGGGGTCGAGCGTACTTAAATCGGTCGATACTCTCGGCCAATTTTTCAGTGGACCCACTTTCGATGGGCATGTGGGGGCTTCAAGTACCAGTCAGACCCGAACCCAGACCTCTGTGACCAATCGTCCTTCCATTCTTTCGGCAGGTAACGACATCAGCCTGGACGCTGGTAACGATGTAAACGTTCGTGGCAGTCAGTTTGATTCCGGACGCAATATCAATGTCACCGGCCGCAACATTACCTTCGATGTCGCCCATGGCGCTGATGGCAGTGATGGAAATCAGACCCAGAGCAAAGGTGGTCTTAAAGGCGGCACAACTGGAGGGTTCAAGCTCGGTGTTGGTATCAGCAATGCAGGTAGCAAGGACGAGTCGACTCAAGGCAACTCCACACCCGCGCAACTCAATGCGGGTGGCAGCATCAACCTGGATGCAAAAAACGACCTGACTCTGATCGGCACCCAGGTAATTGCGGAGCGGGATATCAAACTCAAGGCCGGCAACGACCTGAATATCCTGTCCGCGCAAAATGCGTCCAGCAGTGAAAACAGCCGTCGCAGTTGGGGCGCCGAGGGCGGTGTTATTGCGGGGCAGGATGGTTTCGGCTTCTATGGCTCAGCCAACGTTGGTCTGGGCGATTTAAAACGAAAAGGCGTTCAACAGCAGGAAGCTTACTTGTACTCAGGCAATAGCCTGAATTTTCAAAGCGGCCGCGATACCACCATAACCGGAGCCACGTTGCGCGCCGACGAAGTGATTGGCGACGTGGGCCGCGACCTCACCGTGACCTCGGTGCCCCACACCGGTAAGGTTGAGGGCAAAGAGTTTGATGCCAGCCTGACGGTCGCCTTCAGCATTGGCATGACCGTCAGCGGCTCGCTGGGCTACGGCGAAACCAATGGAAAAACCAATTGGGTCGAAAATCAGACGGTCATCAGCGGCAAAAATAAAGTCGATATCCGCACTGAAAATCACACGCAGCTCGATGGGGCACTGGTGTCAGCCGACAACGGTAATCTCAAGCTGGATACCGATACCCTTGGGTTCCGCAATATCAAAGGCAAGGATAACGAGCACGGTTACTACCTCAATGTCAGCGGTAGCTATGGCGGCGGTGGTGCCCAGCAAGATAAACCGAATCAGGGCATGGCTGCTCCAGACAAAAACAGTTGGGCGGTTGAAGGTTATAACTACAGCAAGGATCGCGAGCAGACGCTGAATGCCACGGTCGGCGCAGGCGAAATTGTCGTGCGTCATGACAAAGTGACGGGGCAGGACTCTACGGCAGGGCTCAATCGTGACGTGAGCAAGGCCTACGAAGTGACTCGAGACGATGAGCATCGTACTGATCTGTATGTCAGCAGCACTTCGCTCGGTGCAGTGATGGACCCCGTAAAGACATACAACCAGTGGAAAGCGAATGTCGAAAATTACGGTGAGAACAGCGTCGAAGCGTTGAACACGCTGGTTGATTTACTGTTTGCCACTGCCGTTTTCGCGAGAGGCTATGGCCTTGTTGTGGCTGATACAGTTCTTGAGGTTCGTGCAGGCACCCGTGCATTTCTGAAAAAACTGGGCGATGAAAGCACGCGAGCAGAGTTAGTCAAACTCACCGTCAATGAGATTATGAATGGGCAATCTACCCCTGAATCTCAAGCGTTAGCCGATCGTATTACCCAAATCGCAGCGACCAATCCTGAACTGGCGATGAACCTGCTTAGTCAGTTCAAACGCTTGCAAAATCCTCATCCCGAGCGGTCGAATTTTGTTCCCGTGGTTCTTGCAGGTGGGGCGTTGGCTGCGCTAGGCGCAGCATTGCTGACGGCGGTCAGTTCACCGCAATACCAGGAAAACATGCAAAAGGCAGTGAATGCTCTTGTTGAGTCTACGATAGAGGCAGGTTCGATTTCAGCTGAACGCCTGAAGGTGGCAATAGAGATATGGGAAACAATTATTGGCACCGCGTTTCCAATACACCTGCTTGATCCAAAGCTTGGAACGCTGATCAATCCCATTTGGGACACTGATGTGCTACACCCAGTGAGTGCTGGTGGATCTACGGTCCCATCACTGCCAACCACTACCGGAGGCAGCCCGGTCGTAAACGGCGGTGGTTCGAGCACTACTTCTCCGGCTGTGGATCCATCCCTTTCGCCAGGCAACATGTTCAGTAGTCCTGTTGACTACGATCATATTATTGGTGCGGATTACACTAAAAATGGCGCACCCACTGGTGCACATACATTATTAAATGGTGATGTGAGAATTGTTCCGGGAAGCGAGAAAGTACCTGATGCATACGGAGTTTATCAGGCAACTGTACAGGTACCGGATCCGAAGAATCCTGGCCAATGGTTGACAAAAACGACTAATAAATCGATGAACTCGATGTTTCCCTCCACTTGGGATAAGGCACGACTGATAAATGAAATTGATGGAGCATGGAATAGTCCTGATAAAGTTGTAACGGGTACCGTATGGCGCTCGACGACCCCGTCTGGGGTTGAGGTCGAGGGATATGTTTCTCCAAGGACAACTATTTATCCGATTTATAGACCTTGATGAGAGGCCGGCACGTGGAGCTGAAGTATTACTATATTCCCGGAGGAGTTCACCCTATTGCTGGGACGGTGCTTTACAGGGCCGCGCTGGTTTCTTCCGGAGAGAACGCTGAGCGGTATGAACTCTATATTTGTACTGTGCTAAACGCTATTGCTCAGACACAAGAGGATTGTGATCGACTATTAGATTGCATAACGTCAATCGAAGATGGTTCCCAATCATCAGAGGCCGGGGGTGGCAATGATGTTGAGCTGACCATGGACGCTACAGGTGTTCAGGTCGATATCCTGATCAACGACGACTGGGTTGGACAGCCCGAGGGTAAATTTACCCTGCAAGAATGGCGTCAGGTTCTGGAGCAGTGGAAGCTTTTCCTGGGGCTGCCAAAGTCGTTAGAAACGGTAGTTATGGTGAAATTACCGTAACCCTTACAGATAATATGGATAAGAGGGTTAAAAGAGAAAAAGGGGACTGGAGAAAAAGGGGACGGATTTGAATGGCACTTACTTAGCAGCTAACCAGTTGAGCTAAAAGCAAAAAATGAAGAAGGGCTGGTCTTGGTCTACGGTGATAGTTGCGAACACACCCCGATAAACCAAGGACACAGCCCCAATGAATCGTAGACGTGAAATTCTCCAGCATCAACAGCAACGTTTTCATCGACACGCTTCGAACTGTGATGCCTATGCGTTTTTCAATCTGCTCACTGCTCCTGAACTGTTGCAGCGAGTCGAGTCTGCACTACCTGAATATCGGGAGCGCCTGTTTCCGCCGACTGAAACGCTGTCTATGTTTCTGGCTCAAGCGATGAGTGCCGACCGTTCCTGCCAGAACGCCGTCAACGATTTGTCCATTAAACGGTCTTGTGGCGGCATGAAGCCCAACAGCACTCGCACGGGCGCCTACTGCAAAGCCAGAAAGCGCCTGCCTGTGGAAATGGTTTCCACGCTAGTCAGGCACACTGGTGCTTCGATAAGTGATAACGCCCCCTCATCGTGGCGCTGGATGGGACGGCCTGTACGCTTGGTGGACGGTACGACGGTCAGCATGCCCGACACTGCGGCCAATCAAGGAGCCTATCCGCAGTCACGCGGTCAGAAAGTCGGTCTGGGTTTTCCCCTGTGTCGCGTGGTTGGCATCGTTTGTCTTTCCAGCGGCGCCGTTTTAGATGCCGCCCTTGGACGTTTCCGAGGCAAGGGCGGCGATGAACAGACGCTGCTCAGATCAATGCTCGACACGTTGAAAACAGGCGACATTTTGTTGGGCGATGCTTACTACGCGA
>NZ_SISB01000085.1 GCF_004310295.1 Pseudomonas sp. BGI-2
TTCGGTGCGGAGTAGTTCACGCTGGCGCTGCTGGCGCCAACTGGAATGGAGATGGTCTGGCCATTCGAAAGGGTCACTACGACCGGCGAACCGGTCACTGGAGCAGTGACGGATGCGGTGTAAACCACGGTGCCGCCTTCAGCCACGGAAGAAGTCGCGGTCAGGCTGACCGTCGAGGTATCGACGGTGTCGGTCACATCAGTCACGGCCGCAGCCGGGTCTTTCGCCAGGCTTTCGAAGTTGCCGCCAGTCGCGTCCTTGATGGTCGTTTCGACTTTGCCGGCATCTTTGTAGACGTCATCGGCAGGTGCCTTGACGGTCACGGAACCGCTGGTGGCGCCAGCAGCGATGTTGATCACGGCGCCGTTGCTCAGGGTGACGGTCACTGGCGTGCCGGCCGCATTGGTCAGGTTGGCGGTGTAAACGATCGAACCGCCTTCAGCCACAGAATCCGTTGCGCTCAGGCTAAGGGTCGTAGTGTCAGCCGTATCGGTAACCGAGGTGTTCGCCGACTTGCCGTCGACATCCAGCTTCTCGTAGTTGCCGCCCTTGGCGTCGTCGATTTTGACGCTCAGGGAACCGCCGCCGGCCAAGGCGTCGTTCGGTGCGGAGTAGTTCACGCTGGCGCTGCTGGCGCCAACTGGAATGGAGATGGTCTGGCCATTCGAAAGGGTCACTACGACCGGCGAACCGGTCACTGGAGCAGTGACGGATGCGGTGTAAACCACGGTGCCGCCTTCAGCCACGGTGGACGTGGCCGTCAGGTTGACGGTCGATGTGTCGACGGTGTCGGTCACATCAGTCACGGCCGCAGCCGGGTCTTTCGCCAGGCTTTCGAAGTTGCCGCCAGTCGCGTCCTTGATGGTCGTTTCGACCTTGCCGGCGTCTTTGTAGACGTCATCGGCAGGCGCCTTGACGGTCACGGAACCGCTGGTGGCGCCAGCAGCGATGTTGATCACGGCGCCGTTGCTCAGGGTGACGGTCACTGGAGTGCCGGCCGCATTGGTCAGGTTGGCGGTGTAAACGATCGAACCGCCTTCAGCCACAGAATCCGTTGCGCTCAGGCTAAGGGTCGTAGTGTCAGCCGTATCGGTAACCGAGGTGTTCGCCGACTTGCCGTCGACATCCAGATTCTCGTAGTTGCCGCCCTTGGCGTCGTCGATTTTGACGCTCAACGAAGTGCCGCCCGCCAAGGCGTCGTTCGGTGCAACGAAGTTCACGCTGCCGGAGCTCGAACCGACCGGGATGGTGATCGTCTGGCCGTTGGACAGCGTCACGACAACTGGCGAACCGGTCACTGGAGCAGTGACGGACGCGGTGTAAACCACGGTGCCGCCTTCCGCTACGCTGCTATTGGCCGTCAAGCTGACGGTCGACGTATCGACGGTGTCAGTTACATCAGTGATCGCAGCCGCAGGGCTGGAGACCAGGTTTTCGAAGTTGCCGCCACTAGCATCTTTGATAGTCGCTTCGACCTTGCCAGCGTCTTTGTAGACGTCATCGGCAGGCGCCTTGACCGTCACAGAGCCGACAGTCGCACCAGCCGCGATGGTAATCACCGCGCCGTTCGACAGGTTCACGGTGACCGGGGTGCCGGCGGCGTTGGTCAGGGTCGCGGTGTAGACAATCGAACCGCCTTCAGCCACCGAATCCGAAGCGCTCAGGCTCAGGGTGGTGGTGTCTTTGACGTCGCTCACCGAAGTGACCGCCGGGGTTTGATTCGCCACCAGGTTTTCGTAGTTGCCGCCGGTGGTGCCGTCGATTTTCACGCTCAGCGAACTGCCGCCGGCCAGAGCATCGTTCGGTGCAACGAAGTTCACGCTAGCTGAACTGGCGCCAACCGGGATGGTGATGAACTGGCCGTTGGACAAAGCCACCACTACCGGCGAACCGGTCACTGGCGCATTGACCGAAGCGGTGTAAATCACCGTGCCGCCTTCGACCGTGCTGGCTGTAGCAGTCAGGGCCACGGTGCTGTTGTTGATGGTGTCGGTCACGTCGGTGACCGCTGGCGTCTTGTCGGCTACCAGATTTTCGAAGTTGCCACCAGTGGTCTTGGTGATGCTGGCGTCGACTTTGCCCGCGTCTTTGTAGACGTCATCCTTTGGCGCGGCGAAGTTCACCGACCCTGTGGTGGCGCCCTTGGCAATGTTGATCACCGCACCGTTGCTCAACGTCACGGTCATGGCGGTGCCAGCGGCGTTGGTCAGGGTTGCGGTGTAGACAATTGAGCCGCCCTCGGCGACCGAACCGGTGGCGCTCAGGCTCAGGTCGGTAGTGTCAGCCGAATCGGTGACGGTGGTGACCGCTGGCGAATGATCGGTGACAACTTTTTCGAAGTTGCCGCCGCTCTGGCTGGCGATCGTCGCCTGGACTTTGCCGCCGTCGATGTACGGCGTGTTGGCCGGTGCGGCGAAGTTCACCGAACCGGTGGTGGCGCCGGCGGCGATGCTGATCACTGCGCCGTTGCTCAACTTCACGGTCATCGCCGTGTCCGTCGGGTTGCTCAGGGTGGCGGTGTAGGTGATCTGGCCACCTTCGACGACGGTATGGCTGGCCGACAGGGACAGGGACGTCGTGTCCACCGTGTCTTTGACGGTGGTGCTTACCGACGCCTTGCTGATGTCAAGTTTTTCGAAGTTACCACCGCTGGCGTCAGTCATCTTGACGGTGAGCTTGCCGGCATCCTTATAGACGTCGTCGCTTGGCGCCGCGATGGTGACCGAACCGCTGGTCTTGCCGGCCGCGATGGTGATGGTCTCGCCGTTGCTCAGCTTGACGGTCACCGGGGTTTGCGCGGCGTTGGTCAGGGTCGCGGTGTAGGTGATGTTCGAACCTTCGAGCACAGACTTGTCAGCGCTGAGGGTCAGCTGTGTGGTGTTGGTGGTGTCGGCGACGTTGGTCACGGCCGGATTCGGGCTGGTGACCAGGTTTTCAAAGTTGCCGCCGGCGGCGTCCTTGATGGTGACTTCGACTTTGCCGGCGTCCTTGTAGACGTCGTCTTTCGGTGCGTCAACGGTCACGGTGCCGGTGGTTTTGCCGGCCGCAATGGTGATCACGGCGCCATTGCTCAGGGTCACAGTGACCGGAGTGCCGGCTGGATTGGTCAGGGTCGCGGTGTAAACGATCGAGCCACCCTCATTGACGTTGCCAGTGGCAGTCAGCGAAAGAGTGGTGGTGTCGACGGTGTCGGTCACGCTGGTGCTGACCGGGGTTTTATCGGCGACCAGGTTTTCGTAGTTGCCACCGCTGACGTTGGTGATCGAATTACTTACCGGCGCGTGGCCGCTCAGCACATCGTTGGAGACCACGGCGTTGACGGTGCCGCTGCTGGCGCCGACCGCAATGGTGATGGTCTGACCGTTGGCCAGCGTCACGATCACAGGCGAGCCGGTGACAGGTGCGCCGACCGAGGCGATGTAAACCACGGTGCCGCCTTCAGCCACCGTGCTGGTGGCCGTCAGGGTGACGGTCGACGTGTCGAGGGTGTCGGTGACGCTGGTCACGGCGGCTGCCGGGTCTTTGACCAGGCTTTCGAAGTTGCCGCCAGTCGCGTCCTTGATGGTCGCTTCGACTTTGCCGGCGTCTTTGTAGACGTCATCGGCAGGCGCTTTGACGGTTACGGAGCCGCTGGTGGCGCCAGCCGCGATGGTGATCACCGCGCCGTTGCTCAGGGTGACGGTGACCGGCGTGCCGGCGGCGTTGGTCAGGTTCGCGGTGTAAACGATCGAGCCGCCTTCAGCGACTGAATCGGTTGCTGTCAGGCTAAGAGTGGTGGTGTCAGCCGAGTCGGTCACAGAGGTGTCCGCCGACTTGCCGTCAACGTCCAGCTTCTCGTAATTGCCACCCTGGGCGTCGTCGATTTTGACGCTCAGGGAGCTGCCGCCAGCCAGGGCATCGTTCGGTGCGACGAAGTTCACGCTGG
>NZ_SISB01000086.1 GCF_004310295.1 Pseudomonas sp. BGI-2
CAGCAAAAAGTGGACAATGCCGATCCGGGACTGGAAAGCGGCTTTGAATCGCTTCAGTATCCAGTTTGAAGATCGGCTGTTAACGGTTTAATAGAAATCCCGTTTACACAAAATCAGGGACACCCTCGATTCCCAGCAAGCCGGGCGGGGCCTGACGTCCCATGGCGTCGGCGATCACCGAGCCCCAGTCGCCACCTTGCAACACGTAACGCTTGTAGCCCAGACGCTTCACCAACACATCCCACGCCACGCCACGCCACGCCGATACGGTCGGGACCCCAACCGCCGTCGGTGGGTCTCTGCGAGAAACCGTAGCCAGGCATCCAGGGAATGATCACGTCAAAGGCATCTTCGGCTCGACCGCCATAGGCAGTCGGGTCGGTCAACGGGCCGATGGCTTTGGTCTGTTCCAGAATCGAACCGGGCCAGCCATGGGTGGCTTCCGAGGCCGACACCGCCGATGCCACCTAGTATGGCCCCCACGCCACTGTCTTGGTTGGTCTGCATCTGCGTCTGGGTAATCTGCTCGATTTTCCCCGAGCGAATTTCCATCTCACCCGCCCCTGCGCTCCCGGCGTCGACCGCAACACAGGAGCACAGCGCCAGACTCAACAGCGTAGCCGTCAACCAGTAAGCGATAGTTTTCATGCTCAACCTCCAGCATTTTCGAGGAAGTTGATCTTGCAAACGCATCAATTCACGTTAGACGAAAAAGTCTGGAGGGTACTTTTAAATCATCGTGGCTTGGCAGGGTGGATGCCGCAAATGGAGGGCGTAAAAAAGCCCGGCTGGTCAGGCCGGGCTTATCCTTGAGTACTTCGGTAAAGCCATTCATTTATGCAACGCGGCTTTCGTTCAGACGGTCGGAACCACCTTCGGCAACGCGGTTCTCGATCAGACGATCCGAACCACCTTCAGCCACACGGTTTTCGATCAGACGATCCGAACCGCCTTCAGCGACAACCGGGTGAGCAGAGGTAGCGGCGAAAGCGTTAACTGCAAAAACCGAGAAAGCGATGCTGAGAAGGATTTGGCGTTTCATGATTGTGTGCTCCGGGGTGTAGTTGTTTTGGTATGGAACCGATCTTACGCCGCGGAGTTTTTATGAGAACTTCATTGAGTCGATGGTGACTATCGACGCCGGTAATGAGTGCGAAAGGCCCGGAATAGAAGCTTCAGGCTTCGCTGATCTTGCTGACACTCGTCAACTGTCCATTCCAGACCATCTCGTAATGCGCTGCTTGAACGATTGATAAAACCGGTCTCGGCGTCATCAGCGCCCAGCAATAACTGCCCTGCATCCGCACGGAGTGGTAACGAATCCCAGGACACCGCACCTCCTTAACGGACCTCCCCAAACGCCTCGACTCCGTGTAATCGTCAGGATCGTAAACAGGATCAGTCATCGCAATAGCGGCAGCATCCCTCATCGCTGCATCCACGAAAGAGCAGGACAACCCCCGGAACACAAACCGCTCATAGTTGAGACTCGGGACATTCGACCAGTACAGACTCTGGTGATGCCGCACCTCGGCCAACGCCGTTTCCATGGAGTCCGCCAGATACAACACCCCAAAACTGCCATCGCTGAACCGCGATCCCGCCGGGTTGACGTGAGTAAAAGGCGCCGTCGCGTAAGAGCAGCCGGGAATGCCGAACGGGATCTGATCCCGCGCAATCAACTCAAGATGACCCACTTCATTTTTCAGCCTGGGATTCGTCAGCGCCTGAATCTGGTACAGCACCTCAAACTCGTCCGCATCCGCCACGTCATCAAACATCGCGATCGGTGGAAACTTCGAATTAACCAATCGGTAAGCCTGCAACTGCTCACCGGCAAGTTCTGTCAGTTCGCTCACCGTCACCATTGCCCACCACGCAGCACGTCAATGCGCTTGAAGGTTTCATACAAGGAAATCATGTCGCCCTGAGCCATGATCTCCAGCGGACTGCGTCCATTGAAAAACTCGTTGTGGTTGGCCATCGACGGGAAGCCGTAGACGTTTTCCGGGTTGTCGAAGATCAGGCGCAATGCGGCGTGGATGTTGAGGACAAAACTGATGCGCTGCATCTGGTCTGAGTCCAGCGCGACGGACCAGGAGGGATCGGGCTGACGGGCGCGGGTATAGGTGCTGCGGGAAATGCGCAGGATGCGACAGGCCTGATCGCTGGAGGCGGTCCATTTTTCGAGGATGCCAACGGCGGCGCGAAGGCCTGTGACGCATTGGGCTTTGGTGAACGCTTGTTCCTTGAGAGGGACGGCCATGTTTAATCTCACCATTAATCTATAGACTCAAAAATATATATATTGTATCTACAGATCAATAGTGTGTCGACCAGTGGACATCAGGGTGTTGCCACCAGTCCAACTGGTCGTCAATCATCTAGTGCTACCAACCCACGCGACGGCCCTGGCCACCGTTGCCGATCCGGCCCAGGACTTTGTGGGCTTGTCTGACCCACGAGGCCTGCTAGCTTGAGTGCGTAGGAACCTTCAAAGGCGTGTGACAATGCAGATGATTAAAGTAGACGATAACGGTCTGGATCAGCTCCGGGATACGCTCAACCAGGCATCATTACCCAACAATGATGTCAGTGAGCCGGGGCGGCAGTTCTACCGTTTCGAAGTTCAGGGCCAATGGGTGGCTTTTGGAGGGCTGGAGGGGGCGGCCCCCGACATGTTGCTTCGTTCAATGGTGGTGCGCGAGGGACGCCGGGGAGAGGGGCTGGGCAAAACCGTATTGCGTGCATTGGAACAGTGTGCAGCCTCCCAGGGGGCGCTCCGACTGCATTTGTTGACCCAGGGTGCTGCTGAATTTTTTGCGGCCAATGGATATGACCTGTTTGACAGGCAGGAGGCGCCCGCCGCCATCTGCCAAACAGCCCAGTTCAAACATTTATGTCCTGCGTCTGCGAGCTATTTACGGAAAACATTGAGCGTATAAATCGATTGCACCCGAGAGATCGCGTATGTTTTCACGTCAGCACCGCGTGGACATGGAACCAACGGTGTCAGTAGCGTCTACATTTCAAAGGGGATATTCCCCACACGGAAGGAACGACTCAATGTCCAGATCTCGCGCGTTGATTGCCGCAATGACAAGTCTTGCACTGGTCTGCGGTTCGGCAACTGCAACGGCCGATCCCGGGAATGGAAAAGGCCAGGGCAACGGCAAGGGACACACGCAAAACAGTCAGGCCCATGGCAATCAGGGAGGTCAGGCTGGCAAAGGCAAAAACACCGGGGGCGCCGATTGGGAGCATGGCCCGAGTATCAATCGCGGCAGCGTTCTGGAAATTGTTGGCGGCTACCGGGACTACTGGAGTCCCGGTCCTGCTTTGCCACCCGGCATTCAAAAGAACCTCGCTCGTGGCAAGCCGCTTCCACCCGGAATTGCCAAAAAACTGGATGACCGGTTGATCGGCAGGCTGCCTCATTACGATGGGTACGAATGGCAACAAGCAGGTACCGATTTGCTCCTGGTTGCGCTGGCCACCGGGCTGATTTATGAAGTGTTGAACGGCGCGTTTGATTAGCGTTTGAGTGGCGAACACGATTGGAATCCACTGACAAAAGGCTCGCTTTTTTCAATTCCAGCACAATGCTGATCAGAGTCTGCATGCATTGCATTCCGTCTGTCGCAGGACCTGGAACTGAAACGGGGTTATTGCGTCCTATGGCACGCGATATCAACTTACGGAAGCCATCATGCTTTTAAAGAATAAGAGTCTTTTTGCTGTCATGTCCTGCGCGATGATGCTTGCGGCTGCTCCATTACTCTCTCTTATACCAATCTGACGCTGCCGACGACTTAATCGGTGAAGTTATGATAGTCGCCACTCTCCTCACAACAAAAAGCACTCAGATATAGGTGTAAAGAAGCATTGATTAAGGACGTACACACCGTACGTATAGTCTAAA
>NZ_SISB01000087.1 GCF_004310295.1 Pseudomonas sp. BGI-2
ATCGTCGACCAGGCAGCCGTGAGCGCGGTACTGGCACGTTTTCAGCCTCACGCGATCATGCACCTGGCGGCGGAATCCCACGTCGACCGTTCCATCGACGGTCCGTCGGATTTCATTCAGACCAATATTGTCGGCACCTACAGCCTGCTGGAGGCCACTCGCGCTTACTGGCAGACGCTGGCCGAGCCGGAAAAAAGCGCTTTCCGCTTCCATCACATCTCCACCGACGAGGTCTATGGCGACCTGCACGGCGTCGATGATCTGTTTACCGAAACCACGCCCTACGCGCCGAGCTCACCGTATTCCGCGAGCAAAGCGGCGTCCGACCATCTGGTCCGCGCCTGGCAGCGTACTTATGGCCTGCCGGTGCTGCTGACCAATTGCTCGAACAATTACGGGCCGTTCCATTTCCCCGAAAAATTGATCCCGCTGGTGATCCTCAACGCCTTGGCCGGCAAGCCGCTGCCTGTTTACGGTAACGGCCTGCAAGTGCGCGACTGGCTGTTTGTCGAAGATCACGCCCGGGCGCTGCTCAAAGTGGTCACCGAAGGCGTGGTCGGCGAGACCTACAACATTGGCGGTCACAACGAGCAAAAGAACATCGACGTGGTGCGTGGCATCTGCGCACTGCTTGAAGAACTGGCGCCGAACAAGCCTGAAGGCGTGGCGCAGTTCGCTGACCTCATTACCTTCGTCCAGGACCGTCCGGGCCACGACCTGCGTTACGCGATCGACGCCAGCAAGATCGAGCGCGAACTGGGTTGGGTGCCTGAAGAAACGTTCGAAACCGGCCTGCGCAGAACCGTTCAGTGGTACCTGGACAACCTTGAGTGGTGCCGCCGTGTTCAGGACGGCAGCTATCAGGGCGAACGCCTGGGCGCCATCAATACCAAGGAGCTGCTCGCATGATGAAAGGTATCGTTTTGGCCGGTGGCTCCGGCACGCGCCTGCACCCGATCACCCTCGGCGTCTCCAAACAGCTGTTGCCGGTGTACGACAAACCGATGATCTACTACCCGATTTCGGTCCTGATGCTGGCCGGCATCAAAGATATTTTGCTGATCTCCACGCCTCAGGATCTGCCGCAGTACCGCAACCTGCTGGGTGACGGCAGCCAGTTCGGCGTCAACTTCAGCTACGCCGAACAGCCGTCGCCAGACGGTTTGGCCCAGGCCTTTCTGATTGGCGAAGAGTTTATTGGTGATGACCCGGTGTGCCTGATCCTTGGCGACAATATCTTCCATGGTCAGCACTTTGGCGAGCAGTTGAAGAACGCCGCAAAACGCCCCTCCGGCGCCACCGTGTTCGGCTATTGGGTCAAGGATCCGGAGCGCTTTGGCGTGATCGATTTCGACAGCGAAGGCCGTGCCTTGTCGATCGAAGAGAAACCGAAACAACCGAAATCCAGCTATGCCGTGACCGGCCTGTATTTCTACGACAACGATGTGATCGACATCGCCAAAGCCGTGAAGCCCTCACCGCGCGGCGAGCTGGAAATCACCGACGTCAACAACGCTTACCTCAAGCGCGGTGACCTGCAGGTCGAGCGCTTCGGCCGCGGTTTTGCCTGGCTCGACACCGGCACCCACGACAGCTTGCTTGAAGCCTCGCAGTACGTGCAGACCATCGAGCATCGCCAAGGCCTGAAAGTCGCCTGCCTCGAAGAAATTGCCTACGAAAATGGCTGGATCAGCCGCGAGCTGTTGCTGGAGCGCGCCAGCTATTTCGGCAAGACCGGTTATGGTCAGTACCTGTTTAAGCTGGCCGGGGAAGAACAATGAATGTGATTGAAACCGCTCTGCCCGGCGTGCTGATCATCGAGCCCAAGGTGTTCGGTGACGAGCGCGGTTTTTTCTACGAAAGCTTCAATGCCAAGGCGTTTGAAGAAGCGACAGGCCTGGACACGCAATTCGTTCAGGACAACCACTCCCGCTCGCAGAAAGGCGTGCTGCGGGGCCTGCACTATCAGCTGGAAAATACCCAAGGGAAACTGGTGCGGGTGACCGTCGGTGAAGTGCTCGACGTCGCGGTGGACATCCGTCGCAGCTCGCCGAATTTCGGTCAGTGGGAAGCGGTGCGCCTGTCCGCGGAAAACCGTCGTCAACTTTGGGTGCCGGAAGGGTTTGCCCATGGATTCGTGGTGCTAAGCGATTTCGCCGAGTTTCTCTACAAGACCACCGACTATTACGCGCCGTCCGCCGAGCGTTGCATTCGCTGGGACGATCCGACGCTCGCCATCGACTGGCAACTGGATGAAGCGCCCCAGCTGTCGGCCAAGGATCAAAACGGCAAACGCCTTAAAGAGGCTGATCTGTTTCCATGAGAATTCTTATCAGCGGTCAGAACGGTCAGGTTTCGCGTGAATTGCAGCGCCGCTTGGCCTCCCTTGGCGAGTTGGTGGTATTGGGGCGCGATCAACTCGATCTGGCTCAACCGCAGCAGATTCGCCAGCAAGTGCAACGAGTTCGCCCGGACCTGATCATCAACGCGGCGGCTCACACAGCGGTCGATCAAGCTGAAAGCGAGCCGGAGCTGGCGTTTGCCATCAACGCGACCGGCCCGGGCGTTTTGGCCGAAGAAGCGTTGGCGCTGGGTATCCCGCTGATTCACTACTCCACCGATTACGTGTTCGACGGCAGCAAGAACGAGCCGTACAACGAAGCCGACGCGCCGAACCCGCTTGGCGTTTACGGCAAAAGCAAACTGGCCGGCGAGCAAGCGATTACCGAGGTACAAGGCCAGCATCTGATCCTGCGCACCAGTTGGGTCTACTCGACCCACGGCCGTAATTTCCTGCTGACCATGCAACGCCTGCTGCAAGAAAAACCGGAGATGCGCATTGTCGCAGACCAGATTGGCGCGCCAACCTGGGCCGGTACGATCGCTGGCAGCACCCTGGCACTGATCGAACGCTGGAAAGCGGGACAGGCCGGTGCCTGGGGCACTTATCACCTGACCGCTCAGGGCGAAACCTCCTGGTTCGGTTTCGCCCAGGCCATCGGCGAAGCGCTGCGGGAACAGGGCAAGCCTTGCGCAAACCTGCTGCCGAT
>NZ_SISB01000088.1 GCF_004310295.1 Pseudomonas sp. BGI-2
CCGGCGATCCACAACAGCCTCTCGCGCGCCGCGATTTACCTCGGCAATGAACCCGAAGAACTGATCCTCGCCCAGGCCGGCGACGAGGCACGTTTCTACCATTTTCATAATGGTTTTCTCACAACCATTAGCGACGCTTACGACAACCGCCTGCGCATCACCCGCGACCGCCAGGACCGCATCCAGCGCCTCGACAACGGCGCCGGCCGCGCCTTGCTGTTGCGCTATGACCGCAGCCATCTGGCCGCCGTCGATTATCAGGTTTTCGTCCCGGCCCAGTCCCTCGAAGAAGCCTGGCAGACCGAGCAAACACTGGTCTGTTACCGCTACGACGAACGCGCTCGACTCATCGAAGCCACCAACGCCGCCGGCGAAAGCGAGCGCTACGACTACGACGATCAGCACGTCATTCTCCAGCGGCAACTGGCCGGTGGGGCGAGTTTCTTTTGGGCGTGGGAAAGGTCTGGCAAGGCGGCCCGATGCATCCGTCACTGGGCGTCGTTTTCACAGATGGACGCGCGGTATGCCTGGGATGGCGAGGGCAGCGTCACCGTCCACAACATCGACGGCAGCGAAGAGGTTTACGTCCACGACGATCGGGCGCGGCTGGTACGCAAGGTCGAGCTGGACGGCGGTGAGCACCTCAAGGCCTACGACGACCAAGGTCGGTTGATTGCCGAGCAAGATCCGCTCGGCGCCGTCACCGAATACCGTTACGACGAACTCGGACGCCTTGTTGCGCTGATTCCGCCGCAAGACGAGCCGACGTCCTACGAGTACCGCAACGGTTTCCTGCACGCGCGCTATCGCGGCAAAGCGGTGTGGAAATATCAGCGCAATGCCCAAGGCGACATCACCGAAGCGACCGACCCCGACGGTCACGTCAGCCACTATCACTACGACGAAAAAGGTCAGCTGCTGTCGATCCGCTACCCGGACACCAGTCGGCATGTGTTCGTCTGGAATGGTTTGGGGCAACTGGTCGAAGAGACGCTGCCGGACGGTGGTCAGCGGCGGTTTTCCTACGATGCGCTGGGGCGGCAGATTACCCGGCAGGACGAACACGGAGCAGTCACCAAGTCCCAATGGGATGCCGTCGGCCGACTGATCCAGACGACACTTCCTACCGGTGCCATTCGCGCCTTCAGCTACAACGCCTACGGAAAAATCACCGCCGAACGCGACGAACTGGGCCGGGTCACCCGCTACGAATACCTCGACGATCTGCACCTGGTCAGCCGCCGACTCAATGCCGACGGCACCCAGCTCAAGTATCGCTACGACAACGCGCAGCTGCTTCTTACCGAGATCGAAAACGAATCCGGCGAAAAATATCGCCTGGACTACACGCCCGGCGGATTGATCCGACAGGAAACCGGCTTCGATGGCCAACGCACGGCGTACACCTACGACCTCAACGGTCACCTGCTGGAGAAAACCGAGTTCGGCGATGACGGTTCGCAGCTCGTCACGCAATACGAGCGCGATACCGCCGGCCGACTGCTGATCAAGACCCTGCCCGACGGCATCAAGGTCGAATACCGCTACGACAGCCTCGGTCGACTGATCGGCGTCGACGATGGCCACGACCATCCGCTGGAGTTCGAGTACGACCAACAAGACCGACTGACCACCGAACATCAAGGTTGGGGCACGTTGCGGTATGGCTATGACGTCTGCGGCCAACTCAACCGCCTGCGCCTGCCGGACGGCAGCAAACTCGACTACCACCACGCCAAGGGCGGCGCGCTGGCCGCCATCGACCTCAACGGCG
Source organism: Pseudomonas sp. BGI-2 (assembly GCF_004310295.1). Classification (GTDB taxonomy): domain Bacteria; phylum Pseudomonadota; class Gammaproteobacteria; order Pseudomonadales; family Pseudomonadaceae; genus Aquipseudomonas. The sequence continues at coordinate 1,775 of NZ_SISB01000088.1, forward strand.
CGCGGCTCACCACTCACCAGTTTGCCTTCGGTCGCGAACAACAACGCCAGCAAGGCTTGCTGCTCAGCGAATATACCTACGACGATCAGGGCCGACTGAAGGCTCACGCCGTCAGCCAACAGCAACAACCGCTCTATCGCCGAGACTATGCCTACAGCGCCAACGGCAATCTCGACAGCATCGCCGACACCCGCCACGGCCAGCGCAGCTATCAGTACGATCCACTCAATCGCCTGACCCGCGTCCGCCACACCCGCGACGACCCACCGGAAACCTTCGCCCACGACCCGGCCGGCAACCTGCTGATGCAGGACCGCCCCGGCGCCGCGACCGTCAAAGGCAATCGCCTGCTCCTGCAAGGCGACCGCCACTACGACTACGACGCCTTCGGCAACCTCATCCGCGAACGCCGCGGCACCGCGCAAAAACTCGTCACCGAATACCGCTACGACTGCCAGCACCGATTGGTCGGCGTGACGTTGCCGGACGGAAGTTGCACCAGTTATCGCTACGACGCCTTCGGCCGCCGCATCGCCAAAACCGTCGACGGCAAAACCACCGAGTTCTTCTGGCAAGGCGACAACCTCATCGCCGAAAGCAGCCCCGAACACTACCGCAGCTACCTCTACGAACCCGGCAGCTTCCGCCCACTCGCCCTGCTCGACGGCAAAGGCCCGCGCAAGGCTTGCCCGTTCTACTACCAACTCGACCACCTCGGCACGCCGCAGGAACTGACCGATTTTGGCGGCGAAATCATGTGGTCGGCGAAATACAACGCCTACGGTAAAGTCACGCACCAGACGTTCGGCGGGGGCGAGCAGCTTGAGCAGCCGTTGCGATTTCAGGGGCAGTACTTTGATGTTGAGAGCGGTCTGCATTACAACCGGCATCGGTACTATGATCCGGAGATTGGTCGGTATCTGACGCCGGACCCGGTGAAGTTGGCGGGTGGGCTGAATCAGTACCAGTACACGCCGAATCCGACGGGGTGGGTTGATCCG
>NZ_SISB01000089.1 GCF_004310295.1 Pseudomonas sp. BGI-2
CGCGGTGAGTTCACCGATGGTGCCGTTCTTTTTATATTCACCGTTGTTTTTGTAGTCGAAGACGGTGACCAGGCCGGTGCGGCGGTTGAGTTCCCAGATGGGGCCTCGGGGGGGGTTTATCCAGAGGCTGGGGAAGTGTTTTATGACTATTGAACCGATTGCCCAGGACAGAAGTGGTAGGCCGAGAAGCCAAGAGTAATACTCGATTGCTGAGCGTTTTGTTAGTTCCCAGAATGGTTCTGTTGTTGCTGAAGTCATCACGAAGTGACTTGGAATACTAAATATGAAAAGTATGTAAAAGAACCACTTACCAAAAAACTTCATATATAGCCAGAAGTGAGAGCTTGCGGGGAGAAGTGCATACCTAAATCGTTCGTGGTCATCCCTTATGTGAAAGTCAATAAGTTCGTATGGGCTCGGAGAATAGGCTTCTGAGGCTGTTTTCTCTTCACGTTCTTTCTTGAATCCTTCATGAAGTCGGAGTTTTTTTGGTGAGAATTTTTCGAGAAGGCTTACAGACGTTATGTCATCTGCATTGCCCCAAGGCAGTCTGGCCTTGGCAAAACGCATGATCCACGGACGTTCAGCCGAGCGTTCTTGTTGGGGTACTTCATTCGACCCATAGGCAGTCTTGGCGTACCACGATTCATCAGTCATTAGTTACTGTTCCGTGATTTATTTGTCACTTCGTCTGCCCAGTAAAGTGAACCTTCACTGTCGAAGTCGGGTTTGTTGTGGGTTGCGTCGAATGGCGTGCCGTCCTTGGGTGGCGGCGCAGGAAAGTGCCAGCGTTTATTTTTTTGTTCCAATACACACTGCGCTCTCACTTGCCATTGCTGCTCAATGCCAGATGAGCGTGTCGCTAAGTCAAAGGCATAGCTCGGTGGGGTTGCGAAGAACAGTTCTAGGCCCTGCGGTATCAGCCTTTGCGCTTTGGGTGAGACGAGTTGACTATTAATTAGTTTTTGGAATGGCACGGTTTCACTTTTTATACGGCCGCCTATAGTTTCGAATGTATTGAGTCGGCAATGAGCATTGATGTTGAGGGTGCCAAAGTTGGTAATTAAACCCGGTAAATTACTTTCCATGCGAATGCAGGTATTGGACGAGATAACTTGAAAAGGCGTTTTTGCGTGAACGTCGTGTTTGGCATTGGGGACGAATTTAGGGTTGGTGCCCACGTTAATGCGAATGTCGGCAAATAAACTGATCAGGTAGTAGAAACCACGCTGCGGATCAAGCAGGTGCGCGTTGCCTGAGTGAACTTGAGTGCCGAAAGGGCCATTGACCAGCCATTCTTCGATGGGCTTGTCGGTCAGCCACCAAGCCAGTCCTGCACCTATCACGATCAATATCAGCGCTACCCAACCTGCCGGACCAAGACCAAGAAAGGTGACGGTACTGATAACCACGCCACTGAGAGCGCTGATTGCTCCACCCACGGCCATCATGAGATATGCCCAACTCGCGTCATCGCCCCATGTCCATGCATACCAGGCGTCTTTCAGGCAAATGGCAGTAAGAACCAAACCACTGGTTATTTGCGCAACCAGTCGCACGGTAAATTCCTTTACTAAATACTCGACTGCTAGAGAACCCAATGTTTTCGCGGCCTCATCCGAAATAGTAAAAAGAACCTTGCGACCAGCCGCTAAAACAGATTGGGTGCCGGCAAGTTTTACAGTCAGCATTTCCAAAGCGATAGCTAGATCCACCCCTGCTCCGAATGCGCCAATGTTGACGCGAAATAACCCTTTCTCCCGCGCGACCTGCTCCCGCCCCTGCCACTCCATCCGCAGATTCCAAACCTCCAACATCAAAACCCCCACCGCAAACGGCAACGAGCCCAGCACCCGATAAACCCGGCTGTTAGCCAACTCGACATGCTCATCCACTCCCCGCTGCAACGCACTTTTCACTCTCGCGTTGTCCGTCCCCCGAGCTTCCACATCCTCTTTATGAACCACATTAATCCGCTGATTCAGCGCACTAAGGTTGCGCACCGTCGGATGGTCCACCGGCATCGCCAGCAGTTTGTAATTACCTGTGCGAGGGACGCCCGGTGTCTCGAACGCATCAATATTCCCCACCTTCAATAGCTCGCCCCGGGCATTCAAATACTCACCAATAACCCGCCGTGGCCGCTGCTCGCCGGACGGCACATCGGACAGGCCAAAGATGTAATACCGCTGCGGATCAGCATCACGGCGATTGATGAAGTGCATCTCGCCAAAAGTCTTAGGCATCAGGCTGCGCAACAGCCCCACGCCCAGGCCATGCAGATAGGCGCTGGTAGGGGCGTGGGTGGTTTGTGGCCCGGACGGTTTGTTCACCGCGCTGATGGCGGTTTCAATGGCGCCTGCAATATTTTCGTAGATGCTTAGCAGGGTGCCGGCCGCCGCTTTCGATTGGCCAGTCAGTGTGCTGTTCAGGCTGCCGCTGGCCAGCGACCCTTCCAGCAAGTGCCCGTCGAGGTGTTCGACCTGCGGGTAGTAAGGACCTGGGTCGGTTTCGAATACAGCGAGGTGTTCAGCGCGTAAACAACCATCGCCCTCGTTAACCGTTTTCACGGTGGG
>NZ_SISB01000008.1 GCF_004310295.1 Pseudomonas sp. BGI-2
CAACTCAGTGATGGAGCGCTTCTTCCTGAGCTTGAAAATGGAGCGGGTATGGCGGCGCGATTACGCCAACCACGCCGAAGCGATACGTGACATTACTGAATACATCGTTGGGTTTTACAACAACGAGCGGCTGCACTCGAAACTCGGGTATCTGCCACCGACCGTTTACGAACGGGAGATGGCGTCGAAATCACCTATCGAGGTGTCCGGAATTAGTTGACCACGACACACGTCGCAACGGTGCATGAGGGTTGGCGGATAGATCCAGGTGAACGAAGCTGATGTAGGGTTTATCGCCTCCGACTTCCTGCCACAGTCCCGCTCGGTGCCGATGCTCATCCGGAGTACCCGGATCGGCGAGCCAGCCATCCATGTGTTGGCCAATCCAGGCCGGGGATTGTTGACCAAGACCCGCAACCAGCAAGGGCACCGGCTCATCTCGCTCCGGCAACAGACGAGCACCTTCGGGCAAGCGGCCTTCACCTTGGATGCGCAATAGCTCAACCGTGTCGCGAAAGATCTACCCGCGCTGATCGTAGTCCACCCCAAACAGCGGATACTCCATCGGACGGTCACCACTGGCGACCCCAAGGAGCAGACGTCCGTCACTCAATTCATCGACACTGGTGGCGGCCTTGAGCGTTAGCCAAGGCTGACGCAACGGCAGCACAACCGCCGCCGTACCCAGCATGGTGTTCTCGGTAATCCCGGCCAAATACCCAAGGTAGGAAAAGGTTTCAAAGGCCTGGGCGGCATCGCCAAAGTTGGGTTCATAAACCGGTACATCACGTACCCAAAGTGCTCGATAACCGGCGTTGTCAGCCAATCGTGCCATCGCCGCGTGCTGCTTCAAATCGTGGACACCGAAAGGCCGCTCCTCCTCAATCCGTAGCCGCTGTCCATCGCTGGACCAGTCGTTATCCAGCAGCAGTTCCAGTCCGATGGAAAACCCATTCGAGCCGAGTAATCGTTGAAATCGTGGATGCATGAAAAGACTCCAAAACAACAAAATGGAATGACATGCACCCAGTATCTATAGGCCCATCTGCAAGAGAAATGCATGAATCGGAATCTCAATCTTGAGCAAAACGCACGACTCAGACAAAGAGCCGATTGTCGTTCTGGCCCTCAAGGACAACCGTTCGAGAAAATCGCGGTAAAGTGACCGCACGGTTTTTGGTATGGTGCAGCTCGTTTTTTACGGACTGATTTCAAGCCTACGGATCGGCACCCCCTTTTTAGTCAAAGAGCTGCTGCAGAAATGCCCGAACCGATACCCATCAAGGATCACGAAAAAGAGACGCGCCTGGTCAACAAGCGGCTGACTGCCTGCGCCTTGTTCGTCGCCGCCATTTCCTGCGCACTCATGGTGCGCATGTATGTGTTGCAAGTGGTCGAATTCGACTATCACTCGACCATCTCCGAAAACAACCGCGTACATGTCCTGCCTATCACCCCCACGAGAGGGCTGATCTACGACCGCAACGGTGTCGTCCTCGCAGACAACCGCCCCAGCTTCAACCTGACCATCACCCGTGAACGCGCCTCTGACGTCAAAGAAGAACTCGATGAGGTGGTCAACCTCCTGCACTTGCCCGCCGAGGACCGGACACTGTTCGACAAGGCAATGAAGCAGACGCGCCACCCGTTTGTGCCGGTCACCCTGTTCTACGAGCTCAGTGAGCAGCAAATCGCGGTACTCGCGGTCAACGAGTTCCGTCTACCTGGGATCGATGTCGAGCCCCAATTCGTCCGCCATTACCCAATGGGCGCACACTTCGCACACTCGATCGGGTACGTCGGTCGTATCAACGAAAAAGAATCCAAAGTCCTCGATACGGTGGAGTACCGCGGCACCCAATCCATCGGCAAGACCGGCATCGAAAAATTCTACGAGTCCGAATTGCACGGTCAAGTGGGTTACGAAGAAGTCGAAACCAATGCTCAGGGACGCGTACTGCGAGTGCTCAAGCACACCGATCCGGTCCCCGGAAAAAACATTGTCCTGGGCCTGGACGTCAAACTTCAGGAAGCGGCCGAGGAAGCCTTGGGCGATCGTCGTGGTTCAGTAGTGGCTCTAGACCCCTCGACCGGCGAAGTCCTGGCTATGGTCAGCAAGCCCAGCTTCGACCCGAACCTGTTTGTCACAGGCATCAGCTTCAAGGAATACGCGGCGCTGCACGACTCCATCGATCGGCCGCTGTTCAACCGCGTCCTGAGGGGCCTCTACGCACCGGGTTCGACCATCAAGCCCGAGGTGGCCATTGCCGGCCTCGATGCTGGCGTCGTCACCCCTCAGACCCGCGTCTTCGACCCGGGTTACTACCAACTCCCGGACTTCGATCACAAATACCGTAACTGGAACCACAGCGGCGACGGTTGGGTAGACATGGACGCGGCGATCATGCGCTCCAACGACACTTACTTCTATGACCTGGCGCACAAGCTGGGTATTGATCGCCTGCATGACTACATGGCGATGTTCGGCCTCGGCGAGAAGGTCTCGCTGGACATGTTCGAGGAGTCTGCCGGGCTAATGCCATCCCAAGCCTGGAAGCGTGCCACGCGCCGTCAGGCATGGTTCCCGGGCGAGACGGTGATCCTCGGCATTGGCCAGGGTTACATGCAGGTCACGCCGTTACAGCTGGCCCAGGCTACCGCGCTGATCGCCAACAAAGGTGTGTGGAACCGACCGCACCTGGCCAAGACTGTGGACGGCGTAGCGCCCGTGGACGAACACCCCATGCCGAACATCCTGCTCAAGGACCCGCGTGACTGGGAGCAGGTCAACCATGGCATGCAAATGGTGATGCACGACGCCCGCGGGATTGCCCGGGCGGCCGCGCAGGGCGCTCAGTACCGCATCGCCGGCAAGAGTGGTACCGCGCAAGTGGTCGCGATCAAGCAGGGCGAACGCTACAATCGGGCGAAAACCCTGGAGCGCAACCGCGACAATGCCTTGTTCGTCGGTTTCGCCCCGGCCGAGCATCCGAAGATCGTCATCTCGGTGATGATCGAAAACGGTGAGGCCGGTGGTCGCGTTGCCGGCCCGGTCGTGCGGCAGATCATGGACGCCTGGTTACTCGATCAGGACGGCCATCTCAAGCCGCAATACGCCACGCCGAGCAAAGCACCGGGCGACCCTCACGTCTAAGCACTCAAGGATTGATGGTGTCGGGTAAATCGCGAGCAGGCTCGCGCCCTCAACCAAAGAATCGAACCACAAAGTTGTGCACGACGTTGAACCTCTGGGAGCGAGCCTGCTCGCGATGAACGATAACGCGGTCCCCCAGATGAAGCACAAACGCCGTAAGACACTTGCCATCGCCCTGACGTTAACGTAAAGATTGCGCCAGGGCGCTGAATTAAAAAAAGCGCAAAGCGGACCGATCCGGAGCGCTTGATGACGCTAATAAAAACAACTCCTCCCAAGCTGCACCGCGAAGCCCGGCTGGCCCGGGAAAAGCTCCACCTTGAGGGCGAAGTCCCCGATGGTGTGCTGCGGGCAGAAATCGATGCGTCGTGGCGGCGCAGTCTCAGCCATGGCGTGCATTTCAATGCCAAGCACGAACTGACGCTGGAATCGAGCGCGGGTCTGGACGTGCTGTTGGCGAGCAATCGCCTGCTGATCGATGCCGCATTGCCGGCGATCGATTACCTGGCCGAACGCCAAGGCACGGAAGGCCTGATTATCCTGGCCAATTCCGACGCCACCATTCTTGCCGTCGAAGGTCGGGCTGACCGCCTCAAGGGCAGCGGCCTGCAAGACATCACTCTCGGCGCCTGCTGGAGCGAAGCCGCACGTGGCACCAACGCACTGGGCACCGCGCTGGTGGAAGCCCGGCCAACGATGATCGATTGCGGCGAACATTACCTCGACCGTCTCAGCGATTTCTCCTGCACGTCGGTGCCGATCCATTGCCCTCAAGGCGACATCCTCGGCGTCCTCGACTTGACCCGCGAAGGCCCGCTCGGCCGCGTTCATGACAGCACCGCGTTGCTGGCCATGGCCGTCAGTCAGATCGAAAGCCGCGTGTTCAACGCCAGTTATCCGGACGAAATCGTCCTCGCCTTCCACAGCCGTCGGCAATACCTCGAATCCCCTTGGCAGGGCCTGTTGGCAGTGAGCCTCGGCGGACAGATTCTCGCGGTCAGCGCCCAGGCCTGTCAGTTGCTGCGTGCCGAGCGCTCGGTGTTGGTCGGTCGTCGTTGCGAAGAGTTTCTGGGTGTCGATGGCCTGCAACTGCTGTCGCGTCTGCATCAGGGAGGGGTTGGCAGTTTGCAGACCGCCAAAGGCGAATTCTTCTACAAAACCCTGCGTGCGCCACAACGTTCGATCAATGTCAGTACGCCGCCGCGCAGCCCGGCAAAAACCGCCAAACCGCAACCGGATCTCGAATCCCTGGCTGGCAGCAACGTTCGTTATGCCCGGGCCTTGCGCATGGCCCGCCAAGGGCTGGCCAATGAATTGCCGGTGTTGCTGCTCGGTGAAACCGGCACCGGTAAAGAAGTCATCGCCCGTGCCCTGCACATGGCCGGCACCCGCTGCGACAAACCCTTCGTCGCGGTGAACTGCGCGGCGATCCCCGAAGGCCTGATCGAGTCGGAACTGTTCGGCTACCGCGAAGGCGCCTTCACCGGCTCACGTCGTGGCGGCATGATCGGGCGACTGCAACAGGCCCACGGCGGCACGTTGTTCCTTGATGAAATCGGCGACATGCCGCTGGCCTTGCAAGCCCGTCTGCTGCGGGTGTTGCAGGACCGTAAAGTGGCACCGCTCGGTGCCGGCGAGGAACAAGACATCGACGTCGCGCTGATCTGCGCCACCCATCGGGACCTCAAGCGCCTGGTGGAAGAAAAGCACTTCCGTGAAGACCTGTTCTACCGGGTCAACGGCATCAGCGTGATGCTCCCGGCCCTGCGCGAGCGTGACGATTTCAGTGGCCTGGTCGGCCGACTGCTGACCAGGCTCGATGCACCGACCGTCGTCTTGCACGACGATCTGAGCCGTTTGCTCGACGGCTACCATTGGCCGGGCAACATCCGCCAACTGGAAATGGTCTTGCGCACCGCGTTGGCCATGCGTGAACCCGGGGACACGGTGCTCACCCTCGATCACTTGCCCGACAGCATGCTCGACGAACTGACCGCCACTGAACGCCCGGCGTCGGGCAGCATTCGCGAAAACGAACTGGAGCTGATTCGCCAGTCCCTGGACAGCCATCAGGGCAACGTCTCGGCCGCCGCCGACGCCTTGGGCATCAGCCGCGCGACCCTGTATCGCAAGCTCAAACAGTTGCGCTCGTGATGCAGCGCTTGATCGTTCGGCTGATCGACAGCCAGAACCCTGAAGCCCTGCAAGCGGCGTTGCGTTGGCTTTACAGCTTTGTGCGGCCCCATCGATTGGCGATTGCCGGGCTGCTCGGTCTGTCGGTCTGCGCCTCGTCGCTGGTGCTGGTGCAACCGTGGCTGACCAAGCTGCTGATCGACGATGGCTTGCTGGCGAAAAACTTTCCGATGCTGGTGTTGATTGCCGGGTTGATGATTCTCGCTGGGCTGCTCGGCACGGCGCTGTCGGGGATCAATCGCTACCTGCACACGCGATTGTCCGGGCGGATTCTGTTCTCGCTGCGTGACGACCTTTATCGACATTTGCAAACCCTGTCGCCGAGTTTCTACGGGCAGCGGCGCATCGGTGACTTGATGTCGCGCCTCGATGGCGACGTCGCGGAGATCCAGCGCTTCGCTGTGGATTCGCTGTTCTCGGCGGTATCAAGCATCATTGGCCTGGTGGTTGCGGTGGCGATGCTGCTGACCCTGTCGTGGAAACTTTCGTTGCTGGCGCTGGTGCTGATTCCCCTCGATGTGTTGTGGCTGCGCTGGATGCGGCGCAAGGTCGAGCGCGATGTGCGGCAGTTGCGCGAGCGTTCGGCGGACATGTCTTCGTTCATGGTCGAAACCTTGCCGGTGATGAAATTCATCCAGTCTGCCGGCCAGCAACAACGTGAATCGCGACGGCTGGAGACGCTCGGTCAAGGCTACATGAGCCAGTTGCTGCGCCTGCAAGTCACCGAGTTTTTCACCCAGGCGGTGCCCGGCACGCTGACGTCGTTGTCCCGGGCCTGCGCGTTTTTGATTGGCGGGTATTGGGTGGTGCAGGGGACCTGGCAACTGGGCGCGCTGATCGCGTTTTCCACTTACCTGGGGATGGCGGTCGGGCCGGTTCAGAGCTTGCTCGGGCTCTATGTCGCGATTCAACGAATGACCGTCAGCCTGGGACGGGTGATGGAGTTGCGCGGTGAAGAACCGACTGTTCTCACGCCGGTTGCACCCAAACCGATGCCGACGTCCGGCGAACTGCGTTTCGACGATGTGCACTTCAGCCATCCCGGTCGCCCGACGACCTTGCGCGGCATCGAAGCGCGAATTCCCTATGGCTTGAAAGTTGCTCTGAGCGGCGGCTCCGGGGTCGGTAAATCGACCCTGATCGACCTGCTGCAACGGCATCATGATCCGCAGTCCGGCCGTGTGTTGCTGGGTGAGGTCGACCTTCGGGAGCTGGACCTGTTCCAGCTGCGTCGACGGATAGCCGTGGTCAGTCAGGACATCGTGCTGTTTCGCGGCAGCCTCGCTGATAACCTCGCGTACGCAGTGCCGGACGCCAGCCGCGAAGCGATTGCCGAAGTCGCACGGCTGGCGCAACTCGACAGCCTGATCGAGTCGTTGCCCGAAGGTCTCGACAGCCCGTTGGGCGAGCGCGGCCAGCAACTCTCCGGCGGGCAGAAACAGCGCATCGCCATCGCCCGCGCGTTGTTGCAGGACCCGCTGATTCTGGTGCTGGACGAAGCCACTTCGGCGGTGGATGAAGCCACCGAGCGCGAAGTGATTGAGGCCATCGACCGACTGTTTGCCGGGCGTACGCGGATCCTGATCAGCCATCGTCCTTCCACGCTGGCCGATGCAGATCTGCGCTTTGAATTGCTCGACGGCGTGCTCACTTCAAAAACGGTGCTGCATGAAGCCTGAGTTGCGCATTGGTGTGGTCGACAGCGGACATTCGGCGGCGCAACGGGTGCAGGTGATCGCGGGGCGGCGCTTTTCGCTGCTGGAGGATGGCCTGGCCGAAAGCGACTTGCGCGATGACCCGCTCGGTCATGGCAGTGCGGTGATCGAGGCCATCGGACGACGGGCGCCTGCGGCGGTGTTTTGCGTGGGGCAGGTGTTTGATCAGCGCGGCGTCACCAGCGCCTTACAGATCGCCACCGCCATCGACTGGCTGGTGGCGCAGGACGTTCGGTTGATCAATTTGAGCCTTGGATTACGACAGGATCGAAGCCTATTGCGCGAAGCCTGCGCGGCAGCGGTGGCGCGGGGCATTTTGCTGTGTGCGTCCAGCCCGGCGCAGGGCGAGGGCGTGTTTCCGGCGAATTATCCTCAGGTGCTGCGAGTCACTGGCGATGCCCGTTGCGCCGAGCATGAATGGTCGTGGCTCAACAGTGCCCAGGCCGATTTCGCGGCGTGCGTGCATGGGACTTATCCGGGGCAGTCTGGTGCAAGCCTTGGGTGTGCGGCGTTGAGCGGGCACATTGCGAGTTTCCTCGTCGCACATCCTGACGCATGCAACGAATACGTCATCGAATGGCTGCGCGAGCACGCCCGTTATCGCGGCCCTGAACGGCGTTTCGGCCGATGATTCTGATTCTTGGCGCCGGTCCCGCCGGGGCGGCGGTCGCCCTGGGTTTGCGACGGCTCGGCTATGCGGTGACCCTGGTCAGCGAGTGGCGCCGGTTTGCGGCACTGGAAGGCGTTTCCGTGCGGGTGCTGGAGGCTTTGCGCGGTGCGGGCCTGCAACGGGCACTGGCGGATGCGGCGTTGCCTTCCCAGCGTCAGGTGTCGTGGAACGGTCAGCTACATGCGCAAAACATCGAATTTCTTTTGGACCGTCCGAGCTTCGACCGAGGCTTGCGCGAGGACCTGCGACTGGCCGGTGTCGAGCTGATCGAAGGTCGGGTGCTGAGCGTCCAGCCATCCGCTTCGGGGTGCCGGGTCGAGATTGAAGGGCGCGAGGCGCTGAACGCGGATTTCCTGGTGGAAGCCCGCGGACGTCAGGCACCCGCGCTTGGCAAAGGTCTGCGCGGGCCGGAGACGGTCAGCCTGCTCAATCGCTGGCAAGGCACGCCGGGCAGCACGGCCAGCGCGGTGGAAAGCCTTGAGGACGGCTGGGCCTGGATGGCGCGGCGAGCCGACGGTCAGTGTTATTGGCAATGGACGGTCGACGTGGCCAGTGCCGAGTTGCCGGGCAAGGCGAAGTTGCTGGATTACTGTCGCGGGCGACGTCAGGGCTCGGCATTGGCGCGTGAGTTTTTCGGTGCCGGGGCTGAGATCGATCTTCAGCTGCATGCGCGCAGCAGCACGGCGATTCTGTGTCCGCAGGTGTGCGGCGATCACTGGATTCGGGTCGGTGATGCCGCGATGTCGGTGGATCCGCTGTCGGGCAATGGCATCTTTCAGTCCTTGTCTTCAGCGTTACAGGCGCCCACGGTGATCAACACGTTGTTGTGTAAACCGGAACGCGCGGCGCTGGCCCAGCGCTTTCATCAGCAGCGGGTGGAGCAGCTGTTTTTGCGCTTTGCGCGGATCGGTCGGGATTTTTATGCCGATGAGCAGCGGTGGCTCGACCAGCCGTTCTGGCAGGCGCGGCGGCGCTGGCCGGATGCTGAGGTCGCCCATGCCGAGGCGGATTTTTCCTCGTTGAGAATCGAGCGAGCGCCCGTGCTGAAGGATGGTTTTGTGGATGAAGCCGAGGTGGTGATCACGGCGGACCAGCCGTTGGGGATCTGGCATGTGCAAGGGGTTGAGCTGGTGCCGTTGGTGCGGCGGTTGCGGACTGAGTCGGCCGAGCAGGCGTTGGGTGGGTTGACGGTGGAGCAGGGGCGGGTGGTTCGGGGTTGGTTGTTGGCCCAGGGGTTCAAACCTTGAATGTTTGGTGACTGGTCTGGCCTCTTCGCGAGCAAGCCTCGCTCCTACAGGGTTACGCAGCCCTTTGTAGGAGCGAGGCTTGCCCGCGAAGGCGGTCTGAAGAACGCAGAAGATCAGAGCTTGATCAACACCGACTTCAACTCCGTGTAATGCTCAATCGCCGCATACCCCATCTCACGCCCAACCCCGGACATCTTGTACCCGCCAAACGGCAGCGCCGGGTCCAGGGCGCTGTGGCAATTGACCCACACCGAGCCTGACTTGATCCGCGGAATCATCCGATGCACCGCCGCCAGATCGTTCGACCAGATACTCGCGCCCAGCCCATAAGGACTGTCATTGGCCATGCGCAACGCATCGGCTTCATCATCAAATGGAATTGCCACCAGCACCGGGCCGAAGATCTCTTCCTGCACCAGCGAGTGCTTCTGATCGACATCGACAATCACTGTCGGTTTGACGAAGAACCCCGGCCCGAACTGCTCGCCGCCGCAGGCGATGGTCGCGCCACTTTCCCGACCCTTTTCGATGTACCCATACACCCGTTCCTGCTGCCGCGCCGAGATCAGCGGCCCCATCTCGACACTCGGGTCCAGCCCGTTACCGAGCTTCATGGCGTTGGCAATGTCGGCGATGTCCGCCACCACATTGTCGAAATGCTTGCGCTGCACATACAGCCTGGAACCTGCGCAGCACACTTGGCCCTGATTGAAGAAAATCGCGCTGGCGGCACCGGTCGCGGCGGTTTTCATGTCGGCATCGGCCATGACGATGGTCGGCGATTTACCGCCCAGTTCCAGGGTGACCCGGGTCATGGACTCCATGGCGATCTTGCCGATCTGCTTACCCACGGCGGTGGAACCGGTGAAGGTCAGCTTGTCCACCAGCGGATTGTGGGTCAGCGCCGAGCCGGCGGTGATGCCGGTGCCGGTGACCACGTTGAACACGCCCTCGGGATAACCGGCTTCCAGCACCAGTTTGGCGAGTTTCAGTGCAGTCAGCGGGGTTTCGTCGGCGGGCTTGAGCACCACGGTGCAACCGGTGGCCAAGGCCGGGCCGAGTTTCCAGCAGGCCAGCAGCAGCGGGAAGTTCCAGGCGACGATGGCACCCACTACGCCAACCGCTTCGCGGCGGATGAAGCTGTGGAACTGATCGTTGGGCATCAGCGGCAACGACACTTCAACGCTGGAACCCTCGATCTTGGTCGCCCAGCCCGCCATGTAGCGCAGAAAATCGATGGACAGCTGCACGTCCATCACCTGGGCCACCGCCGCGCTTTTGCCGTTGTTCAGGCATTCCAGTTGCGCCAGCAGTTCGGCGTCGCGTTCCATCAGATCGGCGAGTTTCCACAACAGGTTCTGCCGCTCCCGTGGGCGAGTGCGGGTCCAGGCCGAATCATCGAAGGCCTGACGAGCGGCGAGCACGGCGCGGTCGACATCCTCGGGCGTGGCCATCGGAACGACGCACAGCACTTCACCGGTGGCCGGGTTGTGCAGGGGCATGGTCTGGCCATCGGCGGCCTCGACCCAGGCACCGCCGATGAGCATGCGCGGGGCGCGCTGAATGAAGGCGGAAGTGGCGGGTAGCAAGTAAGGGAGGGGCATTTGGCGAGACCTCTTGTTGTTCGTGAAAACGTGGCTTTCTTAACGGCTCGCAATGGCTGTGCCAAGTCCCTGCAAAGGCAGGAACACCCTTGGCCGGCGGGGTTTTTGGACGCTTAAGGGCATCGTGGACGTTGTGCGGCTGTTGCAAATTGCGACAAGCATGAGACGACGAGCGACCCGCTTGCGGCCTTGAGGCACTCAGTGTTCAGGACTAGAATTTTCAGGCTCGGTGGGTGATATGAAGGAGCAATTACCCGGCCACACATCTGGCGTGAGGGAGGTAACGATGTTCCTTTCAACCCTGGAAATTCAAAACATCATTGAACACAGCATGCTGCCCGCCGTCTGCACATGCAGCATGGAGGCAGACCAGTCCATGACGATCCGGGTCTGTGATTGCATGACTGGCAAAGTGGAACTGGTGGCGACTCATGTTCCGCTATGGGAACTGGACAGCCCCCATGCGATCGCCTCGCTGGTGGCGGACATGCGGCTGGAAATCGAAGCGCACAAAGGCATTCAGCCGACGTCCTTTAGCTGAAGTGGCGACACGCCGCACCACAGAGGTGGTGCGGCGAGCCGCCGACGTTTCACGCGGGTATTTTCCGCAAAATCTCTTCGAACGTGGCGCCATCTACGGCAGCCAACAGCTTTTTGTCATCTTTGAGCGTCGCCAGAAAGGTCACTTCGGTTTCCTTGCCGGCCATCATGAACCCGGCAATCGCGCCGATAGGGCCCAACAGCATCGCGCCCGCCACGCCGAAGCCGATGGCGTCCTTGATGTGGTTGATCGATTCCTCGTTGGCGACTTCCACGCACTTGAACGATGAGAGCGGGAGGGTGATGCCGGGCCACGGGTGAAGCGACGTTCTAAGGGTAAAAACGCCGTCTCGGTACTCTCCATCACCCTGCAGAAAGTCCCCCGCCAGGACAGTGATGCTTGCCATTTTGTCAGCTCCTGACTAGCAATCGGTGAACAACCATTTCGCACCCGCCTGCAACGGCCGTCAATCGTGGGGCGATGAACTGTCCCGGGCGGGGCATCTATGCTTGTCTCAGGTTGCAACACCTGTCGCGATATTAGACGCAGGTGAACTCGCCCAGACGCGATTCAAAGGCTTTGTCTTTGCGTAACTGCTTGATAAGAAAGGCTATACGCAAGCTGGCACGCTCCGTGTATTGCTCATCGCAGACGTTTCTCTTGCCTCCGTCAGCGGTGCGCCGCCGACGGCAGAAACCATAAAAACGATAAGCCACAAAAATAAGAAAGCACCGTGCGAGGTTCGACGTTGATGAAGAGAAGACTCCGATCAGGCCTGAGCGCCAGCCTGCTGGCCGTGGCCGCGTGTGTGGCGCTGCATTCGCCTGACAGCCTGGCAGCCCGCGCCGCCCAGACCATCCTCAAGGAAACCTGCCAGGGCTGTCACACCCCCGAAGCCGACAATGCCTTGAGCCGCATCAGCCACCAGCGCAAAACCCCGGAAGGCTGGCTGATGAGCATCGCCCGGATGCAGACCATGCACGGTTTGCAGATCAGCGATGACGACCGCCGCACCCTGGTCAAATACCTGGCCGATACCCAGGGCCTGGCGCCGAGCGAGACCGATGGCGTGCGTTATGCGCTGGAGCGTCGACTTAATACCGTCGAGAAGTTCGACGACCAGACCAGCCAGATGTGCGGCCGCTGCCACTCCGGTGCGCGGGTCGCCCTGCAACGGCGTCCGGCGCAGGAATGGGAACGTCTGGTGAACTTCCACCTCGGCCAATGGCCGTCCCTGGAATACCAGGCCCTGTCTCGCGACCGTGACTGGTTCGACTTGGCTCGAAAAGACACGGTGCCGCTGTTGGCCAAGCGTTATCCGCTGGACAACCCGGCCTGGAAAAAATGGCTGAGCACAGCACCGAAAGCCGAGGCGCTGGTGGGCGACTGGAGCTTCAGCGGCCACTTGCCGGGTAAAGGCGAACTGGCCGGGGTGATGAGCGTCACGGCCGATGGCAGCGACACTTTCAAGGTCAGCGTCAAAGGCCAATACGCCGACGGCAGCCCGTTCAACGGCGATGGCAGCGCGATTCTCTACACCGGCTACGAATGGCGCGGCAACGTGATCATCGACGGCGTGACCATGCGCCAGGTGTTCGCCGCTCAAGGCAACGCGATGCGGGGCCGGATGTTCGAGGCCGAGCATGACGAGCGCGGGCTGGACTTCGTCGCCGCCAAACAGGGCAGCAGTCGTTTGCTGGCGGTTCAACCGGGTTACCTGAAGGCTGGCGTCGAGACTGAAATCACCCTGATCGGCAGCGGTCTCACCGGCAAACCGAATTTCGGCAAAGGCGTGGAAGTGGTCGAAGTGCTGGAGCAAAGTCCTGAGCGTCTGCGCGTCAAACTCAAGGCCGCTGCTAACGCCCAACCGGGCCTTCGCAATGTCACTGTCGGCACGCTGAAAGGCCCGACCCTTTCGGTCTACAGCAAAATCGCCGAGGTCAAAGTGGTGCCCGAGTTCTCGGTGGCCCGCGTCGGTGACGGCGGTGGTTCGACGCCGAAAGTCCAGGGCCGTTTCGACGCTGAAGCCTGGGGCAAGGGCGCTGATGGCAAGCCGTATCGCATCGGCGTGTTCCCGGCGCAGTGGTCGGTCGAAGCCTTCGACGATCGCGCCAAGGAAGACGAAGACGTCAAGTTCGCCGGCACCATGCAGGCCGACAGCGGCGTGTTCACACCGGGCGATGCCGGGCCGAACCCGCAACGCAAGATGTCCACCAACAATGCCGGTAACCTGAAGGTGATCGCCGCGGTCGACGACGCAGGGAAATCCCTGACCGGCGAAGGCCACATGATCGTCACCGTGCAACGCTGGAACAATCCACCCATTCCATGAGCTTGAAAACGTGAGCTGGCTGACTTAACGGTTTCAGACACTTTTTGGAATGACCGCAGACCCCGTCAAAAGGGTTTTGCACAGGAGGTTGCAATGGGCGCTATTTTGAATCTGGTCGAGCGGAACCTGCACGAAGTGCACGTCGATGCCGACCGCATGCTGTTTCACATTCCCAGCAGTTCGCTGTTCGCCAGCGATGAGCTGACGGGCACCATCATCGATACGTTGCGCGGTCCCGGCTGTTCGTCGGACGACCTGATCCAGCGGTTGGCTTCGCGGTTCAACGGCGAGGAAATCACTGAGACCCTGCGGGAGCTGATGTCCCTGGAACTGGTCAGCGACGGCTCGCCGCTGACCCCAGACATCGGCACCAAACGGGTCGAGCGCACTGCGATCAACACCGTGGTGCTCAACGTCAACACCGGCTGCAATCTGAGCTGCACCTACTGCTACAAGGAAGACCTCGACAAGCCGTCGGCCGGCAAGAAAATGGACGTCGAAACGGCGGTCGCGTCGGTGGAAATGCTGCTGCGCGAATCGCCCGACGAAGAGCGTTTCACCGTGGTGTTTTTCGGTGGCGAGCCGCTGAGTAATCGCAAGCTGATCGAGTACATGGTCGACTATTGCGAGAAGCGTTTTCGCGAGGCCGGCAAGTTCGTCGAGTTCGTCATGACCACCAACGCCACGCTGCTCACCGAAGAGACCGTGGACTATTTGAATGCCCACCGTTTCGGGCTCTCGGTGAGTATCGACGGGCCGAAAACCGTGCACGACCGCAACCGCATCACCGTGGGCGGGCAGGGCACGTATGACGTGGTGCGGCGCAAGGCCGAGATGTTGCTGTCGCGCTACAACAGCCGTCCGGTGGGCGCTCGGGTCACGCTGACCACCGGCGTCACCGATGTCGAAACCATCTGGGATCACTTGTTCAACGAACTGGGTTTTGCCGAAGTCGGTTTTGCCCCGGTGACCTCTGGCGACATCAGCACTTTCAACCTGTCGAGCGACGAGCTGATCGAAGTCTTCGCCAACATGAAGAAGCTCGGTCGGCGTTATCTGGAGGCGGCGCTGGAACACCGAAATATCGGTTTCTCCAACCTGCACCAGTTGATCACCGATATTCACGAAGGCCACAAAAAAGCCCTGCCATGCGGCGCGGGCCTGAAGATGCTGGCGGTGGATCACAAGGGCGAACTGAACCTGTGCCATCGCTTTACCGGTTCGAGTCTGCCGACCTTCGGCAACGTGCACAGCGGTGTGAAACAGGTCGAGTTGAACGACTTCCTGTCCCAGCGCCTGGACCGCACCAACACCGGTTGCGAAGACTGCCAGATCCGCAATCTCTGCTCCGGCGGCTGCTACCACGAGAGCTACGCCCGTTACGGCGACCCTACTCACCCGACCTATCACTACTGCGAACTGATGCGTGACTGGGTCGACTTCGGCATCGAGGTCTACACCCGGATCATGGCCCACAACCCTGCGTTTATCAGCAGCTACATCACTCCGCGCAAGGCTCACTGATATGAAACATCTGAAGGCAATCAATAACAAAGCGTTGAAACTCGATGAGGCCGCGGCCGAAAACCGTATCGAAGAAGTGGTGGCGATGAGCTCTGTCGCGGGCTGCGCCTCGACCACCGACCCGGGTTGGGAAATTGATGCGTTTGGTGGTGTGTCGTCGCTGTGCCAGCCGATGGAAGCCGACCTTTATGGCTGCTCCGATCCGTGCTGGTGGCCGGCCCAGGTGCCCGACATGATGAGCACCTACCCGGACTGGAACAAGGATGCCCAGGCGTCCAACGACAACTGGCGCAACCTCGGGACTGTCTTTCCAAAAGACAAGTGATCGGATTTCAGAAGGATTCCAGCATGCACAGCATCAAAGCCTGCGGCCTGGCCGCGTTTGCCGTCCTGAGCGTCTGTTCGCTCACTGTTCTGGCCGATGAAAACACTGCATTGCAAGAGGGTCACGAGTACATGGTGACCACCAATTACCCGAACAACCTGCACGTCATCGACCTGGCCACCGACACGGTGCTCAAGACCTGCAAGATGCCGGACGCCTTCGGCCCCGGTACCGTGCAGCTGTCGCCGGATCGCAAGACTGCTTACGTACTGAACAACCACTACGCCGATGTCTATGGCGTCGAACTCGACAGCTGCAAACAGGTATTCCACGCCAGCATCACCCAGAAACCGGGGGAAAAAGCGAAGTCGATGTTCGCCTTCACCCTCAGCCACGATGGCAAGGAACTGTTCGCCATCGCCAACCCGACATTGATGCTCAACGACCGTTACGAAGTGCAGCAACCCCGGCTCGATGTGTACGCCACCGACGCCGGCCTGGACGCCAAACCCGTGCGCAGTTTCCCGGCGCCACGGCAGCTGACGATCATGCAAAGCGGTGACGACGGTACGTTGTACGTGGCGGGGGCGGATGTATACAAGGTCGACGTGAAGACCGGCAAGTTCGATGTACTGATCCCCAGTCGTCACTGGAAACGGGCGAACTACAGTGCGCCGGACGTGCTTTACGTGTGGAACCAGCAGACCTATCGCCATGATTTCTCGCTGCTCTACACCACGGCGAAATTCAAGGACAAGAAACAGGACCCTGTCACCGCTGAATACCTCTACGGGCTGTTCAGCATCGACCTGAAAACCGGCAAGACCGAAACCACCGACTTCGGCCCGCTGACGGAAATCTACTTCAGCGGCATGCGCTCGCCCAAGGATCCGAACCTGATGTTTGGCGTGCTGAACCGCTTGGCCAAGTACGACATCAAGGAGAAGAAAATGCTGCATGCGGCGACGCTGGATCATTCCTACTACTGCATTTCCTTCAACAAGGACGGCAGCAAGATCTATCTGGCGGGGACGTTTAATGATGTGGCGATCTTTGATCCCGAAAGCATGAAGCAGATCGGCAACATCAAATTGCCGGGTGGGGATATGGCGATCACGACTGCGCAGATATTTGTCCGGTAAAGGGTGGCGTCTGACCTGACGCCTTCGCGGGCAAGTCGGATCGCCGCCCGCTCGCTCCTACAGGTCGAAGTCGTACCCAATGGTGCGATCACTCCGAACCTGTAGGAGCGAGGCTTGCCCGCGAAGAGGCCCTCACAGGCACCGAATCATCAAACCCTAGGCACCGGGCAACCCATATCCCCTTCCTGACACTTCAAATAATTCTTGAATGTCTCCACCCGCGCCTTGGTCAATTCAGTCACGCAGTTGCTGTAGATCAGCGGATACACACTCCCGCCTTCCACCGCAGACGCCGAAAACTTGCACTCGGCATCCCGAAACGCAATCCACGAACGCTGCGCCCCCAACAGCAACTTTTTACTGTCCGGATTGCTCTTCAAACGGTTGGTGATCTGCTGGTAAAGCGCATTCAATTCCTTATCCGCAGCCTTGTGCTGCTGCGCCGCACACTGGTTCATCGTGGCCTGGTCAGTGGCGTTGTCGCAGTCGTCCGCGTGAACAACGGTGGTGAACAGCAAAGGCGTCAGCGCCAGAAGGAAGTGTGGGTGCATAGTGATTCTCGCTGTGATGGGTAAAAGTTGAGATGCAGTGTATCGAAGAGGGTGGTCAATCAATTACGAAGTCAGGCGCAACCTCTTTAGCCACAGGGCTTGTCTGTGTCGACGGTCCGCCCCTTTTTACCAGGCATTCGTCTGCGAACCAGAACTTACCACTGCAAATGCAGCCGAATATTTCAGACATGCTTGATTACAACGCCCCATTGATACAACTTTAGGGTTGGTCTTGTGGTCTTACAGGCCTACTGTTCAGTACAGGAGGTGACTTATGAATCCAGCATCAGATCGCATCGAAAGGAAAATCCTGCTCAAATCACCGCGCTCGCACGTTTGGCGCGTGCTGGCCAATGCCGAAGCCTTCGGGCAGTGGTTTGGCGTGGCGCTGGAGGGTAAGCGCTTTGTCGCCGGTGAATGGACGCAAGGGCAGATTACCTACCCGGGTTATGAGCACTTGCTGTGGAACGTGCTGGTGGAGCGGGTCGAGCCAGAGCGGGTATTTTCGTTTCGCTGGCACCCGTATGCGATTGAGCCCGAAATCGATTACTCCCAGGAACCCACCACTCTGGTTAAATTCGAGCTCGAAGACATGGATGAAGGCACCTTGTTGAAGGTCACTGAGTCCGGTTTCGATCACATCCCGCAAACCCGCAGGCTCAAGGCGTTCCGCATGGACAGCCGTGGCTGGGATGAGCAGATGAGCAATATCGAAGAGTTTCTGAAAACCAGCGCCAGGGCTCACGAGCGCCAGGAAGAGTAAAGGCTGGATGTTTGAACCTTGGTTGAAGCGCTGGGCCCTGGTGCCGGACGGTGAACCCATCATTACGCCCGGCAGTCGTTTGCTGCCGGTACGGATGGGTGATTCGCCGGCCATGTTGAAGATTGCCGTCGATGCCGAGGAAAAGTTCGGCAATCTGCTGATGACCTGGTGGGACGGCGAGGGCGCTGCGCGGGTTTACGCTCATCATGGCGATGCGTTAGTGCTGGAACGTGCCGAGGGCGAGCGATCGCTGATGCACATGGCGCTCAACGGCCAGGATGACGAAGCCAGCCGGATTCTGTGTGCGGCGCTGGCTCGGCTGCACGCTCCGCGTCCCTCTTTGCCACCACCGCTGGTTCCTTTGTCATCATGGTTCGCTTCGTTGCGCCTGACGGCCGAACAGCAAGGCGGCACGTATTTACTCAGCCTGAAAACCGCCGAAGCGTTGCTCGCCGAGCCGCAGGATGTGGTGGTTTTGCACGGCGATATGCATCACGACAATGTTCTGGATTTCGGTTCGCGAGGCTGGCTGGCCATCGATCCCAAGCGGGTGATCGGCGAGCGCGGATTCGACTACGCCAACCTGATCTGCAATCCCGAATTGCCGACGGCGACTGATCCGCAGCGATTGCGCAGGCAAATCGAGGTAGTGGCGCAAGCCGCGGAGCTTGAACGTAGGCGGCTTCTGCAATGGGTGTTGGCGTTTGCCGGTTTGTCGGCGGCATGGTTTCTTGAGGATAACGATGACGTAGCTGCACGAGGTCAGCTGCAGGCCGCTGAACTCGCGGCTTCCCTGCTGGTTGCCTGACACGTCTAAGGGTTTTCGGAAGGGCGGGTATAGCGAATGTCTTACGCGCGATGGTAACTATGTCGTCTATTGCACATTGGATCCGAAGCGTAATCTAGCCTCATCAACTGAAGCACAGGAAGCGCTTCAGGATCACGGACGATCGACCATTAGCAAGGATTCGCTGCCGACAGGGAGTCGACATGGTCTTGGGAAAACCCGCTTCGGCGGGTTTTTTTTCGTCTGCTGAAACTGCGATCCCATGTATCAGCTGCCGAAGGCTCGGGCCGCGTTCGGACGAAGCAGTCGCAGGATCAGACCCTGCGACCTTTCAGGTACACCGAGTTCGCAGGGTTTACGAGTGCTGTAGGAGCGAGGCTTGCCCGCGAAGAACGATGACGCGGTCTTCCTCTTAGACCGCAGCGCCTGGTTCGCGGGCAAGCCTCGCTCCTACGCTGTCCGTGTACGTTTTTGGTTCTTATGGTCAAAGGCTTACACCGCTTAACGGGTATGTCGTCTTTTGATGCTTCACCGATTCGCTTATTCTGGATCCATCAACTGAAGCGCAGGGAGTGCTCAGGGTCAAGGATGATCGGCCATTGGCCAGGACGGCTGTCGACAGGATCTCGAAAATGGTCTTGAAAAACCCGCTTAGGCGGGTTTTTTTTCGCCTGTCGAAAAGTGCACCTACTGCCTGGCCGCCGCCCGTTCAGTGATCTGCGTGCGTTGTTGCAGCGATGGCGCCGCACGCCGATGAGCTTCTGCCAATACGTTCTGCGGTGCTGTTTCAGGGCTGCCTGCCTCGAACGGCGGCGCCGGGGCGTATTCCAGCTGCAACTGCACCAGCTTAGCCGTGTCCTTATCGAATAACTCAGCGGCCAAGGTCAGGGCAAAATCGATCCCCGCAGTAATCCCGCCACCGGTCAGCAGATTGCCATCGCGCACCACCCGATCCTTCACCGGGATCGCCCCCAACGGTGCCAGCAATTCGTGATAAGCCCAGTGAGTGGTCGCGCGTTTGCCCTTCAGCAGACCGGCCGCGCCGAGCACCAGCGCCCCGGTGCACACCGACGTGACATAACGCGCGTCGGCAGCCTGAGCCTTGATGAAAGCTAATGTTTCTTCATCCTCCATCAACGGCCCGACACCGCTGCCACCGGGAATGCAGATCACGTCCAGTGCCGGGCAATCGTCGAAGGTGGTGGTCGGCTTCAGCACCAGCCCGGTGCTTGAGGTGACCGGCACCAGGTCCTTCCAGATCAAATGCACCTTCACGTCCGGCAACGAGGCCAGCACGTCGTAAGGGCCGGTGAGGTCCAGTTGTTGAACCTGTGGAAACAACAGAAAACCGATCTGCAACGTCATGGTGTTTTTCTCATGAAGTGGGTGGACGACTTCACTTTAGGCTCGTAGGATCTGGCGTATACGCCAATCACCCCACGAATTACGCCAAATGTCTAAAACCATCCATGTGCTCGCGTTCGCCAACGTGCAATTGCTCGACGTCACCGGGCCGTTGCAGGTGTTCGCCTCGGCCAACGACATCGCCCGCCAACAAGGTTTACCGCCGCCCTATGCGCCGACGGTGATTGCCGGCGGTGGCGGGGCGGTGATGTCGTCGGCGGGGCTGGCGCTGTTGGCCGAACCGTTGCCGGAACAAGGCAGCGACACCTTGATCATTGCCGGTGGCTGGGGTGTTTACGCGGCGGCGCAAGACCAGCCGCTGGTGGCCTGGGTGCGTGAGCATGCGACGGCATGTCGGCGGGTGGCATCGGTGTGCACCGGGGCATTTTTACTGGCGGCCAGTGGTTGGCTCGATGGTCGGCGGGTGGTGACTCACTGGACCCGTTGCGAGCAATTGGCGCAGCAACATCCCCGATTGCGGGTCGAGCCCAATCCGATCTTTATCAACGACGGTCCGGTCTGGACCTCGGCCGGCGTCACGGCCGGCATCGACCTTTCGCTGGCGATGGTCGAAGAGGACCTCGGGCGCAAGATGGCCCTGGAAGTCGCCCGGCAACTGGTGGTGTTCCTCAAACGCCCGGGCGGTCAGTCGCAGTTCAGCGTGACCTTGTCTTTGCAAAAGGAAGGCAGCCGGTTCGATGACCTTCACGCCTGGATCAGCGAACATCTCACCATGGACCTTGGCATTCCGACCCTCGCCTTGCAGGCCGGCATGAGCGAGCGCAGCTTCGTTCGCCATTACCGCGCCGACACCGGCCAGACCCCGGCCCGGGCCATTGAACTGATCCGGGTCGAGACGGCGCGACGCTTGCTCAGTGATACCGGGCTGCCGATCAAACGGGTGGCGGTGCAGTGCGGGTTCGGCAGTGAAGAGACGCTTCGACGCAATTTTCTGCGGGCCATGGGCGTGACGCCACAAGCGTATCGCGAGCGATTTTCTGTCAGCGCTGAAGCAGATCCAGTAACGCCTTGAGTGTGGCTTCGGGCGCTTCTTCGGGAATGTTATGACCGACGCCTGCCAGCACTCGGCGCTCATAAACTCCGGTGAAATGCTCGATGTCCTCGTCTATCTCCTCTGCCGGTCCGACACCATCGTCGGCCCCACATAGGGAAATCGTCGGCACGCTGATCGGTGGCTGTCGGGTCAGCGCTTCTTCCATCCACTCCAGCGCGGGATCGCCGGGCGTATACATGAATCGGTGACGGTAGGAGTGAATCACCACATCGACGAAATCCGGATTGTCGAAGGCCGGCGAACTCAGCGGGTAGCGCTCAGGGCCATTGGCCCAGGTCGGTGACCACAGCTTCCAGAGTAATTCGCACAAATCCTGGCGATTTTTCGTCAGTCCTTCGACCCCGCGCGGGGTGTGAAAGTAATACTGATACCAGAGGCGATGCTCGGTTTCCGGGTCCCGCGGCCGAGTGGAGAGGGGAATGTCCTGAAGGTTGTAGCCGTCGCCAGTCACCAGGCAACGAACCCGCTCCGGCCAAAGCGCCGCCACGATGCACGCCGCCCGACCACCCCAATCGTAGCCGCAGAGGGCGGCTTGCGGGATGGCGAGCGCGTCAATCAAATCCAGCAGATCCTGGGCTAGGGCGGCTTGCTGGCCGGAGCGCAGGGTATCGGGGCTGTTGAAACGGGTCGCACCGTAGCCGCGCAGGTACGGGACGATAACGCGGTAGCCCTGAGAGGCGAGGGCCGGAGCGATTTCGTCGTAGGCACGTGGGGAGTAGGGGAAGCCGTGGAGGAGGATGACCGGGTCGCCGGAGGTTGGACCGTGTTCTTCGTAGGCGACCGTCAAGCCTGGGGTCTTGGTGTATTGGATCAACGTTTCATTGTTCATCGGACACTCCCAGCGGTGTGTTTTTGAAACGGATGCAAATCGGCGGTCTCAGGCTTCCACTTCCGCCACCTGATTGAAATACTTCGACCGATCCGGCGTAAACGTCACCACCATCCTGGTCCGCGAACACGTCAGGGCCCGCTCTTCATCCAGATCAACATCCAGATCCTCTCCACGCAAGCCTTGCCATTGGGCGAGGTATTTGAGGGATCCGTATTTTTCGAGTTTCTTCAGGCTGCGGCTGACACCACCTTTCCAGCCCAATACGGGGAGTTCGCCGGCAAGGCTGCGTCGGGCGAGTTCGGGGAAGCGGGCGGCGCGTTGGCGGCCGATTTCCCAGCATTTGATCAGGCCCTTGTCCTGGGCTTCCCACAATTCATTACGGTTCAGGCCTGAACGCAGTGGTGAGTCGATGTGGCGGTGGATACGCTGGCTCATTCTGGTTCCTTGAAATCGGGTTTTATTGGGCAGCTCCGCTGCACCCGTTGAGCGTGGATGTTAGGGGTGGATGTAACGGCTGGCAACAAGGTATTTCCGGGTGTAGGAACCCGGTGTTGCTTGGGTAAACAGCAGGTTCTGTTTAGATTTGTCGGCGTTAGGCCTATTCACGCTTGTGGCGAGGTGTGTTTTGTCAGATAGACGATGTTTAAGTTCTTCGCGGATTAGCATTGTTCCTACAAGCTGCGTCGTGAAAAGCGACGTTTCTGACACGTTTTGGCGGACAGTGGCATTCGGTTGGTTTTGTGTGAAGGCTCATGGCCGCGAAGGGGGCGACGCGGTCTCAAGGCTGCCAGTAACTCTTCTCCCCGCTCAATTTCCGATCCAGAAAACTCGCCGCACTGATCAGCGCCAGGTGAGTCAGCGCTTGCGGGGTGTTGCCCAGATGCCGTGCATGGCTGTCGAATTCTTCGGCGTACAACCCCAGCGGGTTGGCGTACCTCAGCAACTGTTCGAACTCCAGATGGGCCTTTTCCACCTGACCCGCCCGGGCCAGGCATTCGACGTACCAGAATGAACACGCGGCAAAGGCGCCTTCGGTGCCGTCAAGGCCGTCGATCTGGCTGTCTTCGTTGCGGTAGCGGTAGACCATGCCGTCGCGCACCAGGGTTTTCTGGATGGCTTCGAGGGTCGAGAGCCAGCGCGGGTCTTTGGCGCTGACGAAGCGCACCAGCGGCATCAGCAGCATCGAACCATCCAGCGCCGTGCCGCCGATGTGCTGGACGAAGTGCCCGCGTTCTTCGTTCCAGAAGTTCTCCCAGATGTCGGCGTAGATCGCTTGACGGGTCTGGTCCCAACGAGCGAACGGGGCGGGCAGGGAGCGTTTGGAAGCGAGGCGAATAGCCCGATCCAGCGCGACCCAGCACATCAGTCGCGAGTGCAGGAAGTGATGCTGTTCGCCGCGCATTTCCCAGATGCCCACGTCCTTTTGCTGCCAGGTTTCACAGACTTGATCCACGACTTCCACCGCGTGTTTCCAGCCCTCATGAGAGATGGCGTCGCCGTACTTGTTGACCAGGTACACCGCGTCCATCAGCTCGCCGAAGATGTCGAGCTGGACCTGATCGTACGCCTGATTGCCGATGCGTACCGGCGTCGCGCCGCCGTGGCCGGACAGGTGCGAGAGTTCGGTTTCGGGCAGTTCCTGGCGGCCGTCGATGGCATAAAGAATGTTGAGTTTCATCGGTTTGCCGTGACAATCGCTGACCCGCCCGCGCAGCCAGCCCATGTAATCGTTGGCCTCCTGCACGAAACCCAGGCGCATGAAGGCGTAGACGGTGAACGAGGCGTCGCGGATCCAGGTGTAGCGGTAGTCCCAGTTGCGTTCGCCGCCAGGTGTTTCCGGGAGGCCGAACGTGGCCGCGGCGAGGATCGCGCCATGTTTGCGCGAGGTCAGCAGCTTCAGGGCCAGGGCCGAACGATTGACCATTTCCCGCCAGCGACCACGGTAATTGGATTGGCCGCTCCAGTCGCGCCAGAACTTCAACGTGCGTTCCAGGCACAGCCCGGCGGCGCCTTCCTTGAAACGCGGGTCATCGATGCCGCCGAGGAGGAATTCGGCGCTCTCACCTTGTTTAAGGGTGAATTCGGCCACTGCCGCGCTGCCGTCAAGGCTCAAAACCTGGTCAGAAGACAGGCGCAGAGAAGGCTGGTCGTGGGCCTCGAAAGCCACGTCTTTTTCATCCATGCGCGCGCGGGTTTTGGCGCGAGCGTAGTCATGCCGCACTGCACAACGCATGTGAAACGTTGCCTGGCCGCTGACCACCCGAACCCGGCGCATCAGCACCGGCAGATCATCTTCGCTGTCGCCGATGGGCAGCAGGTCGGTTACTTCAACCACGGCGCGGTCGCTGAGCCAGCGGGTTTGCAGCACGTTGGTGCCGGGCAGGTAAATCTGTTCACGACGCGCATCAGGCAAGTCCGGCGACAGTTGAAAAATACCGGCCTCGGGCGTGTCCAGCAGCGAACAGAAGATCGACGGGCTGTCGAATTCCGGCCAGCAGAAAAAGTCCACGCTGCCCTTGTCGTTGACCAGTGCCGCGCTGCGCATGTCGCCGATGATGCCATGGGCATCGATGGCGCTTTGTCGTTCGTGATGATGATCAGCCATTGCCGCGAAACTCCGGATAGAGGCTCATGCCGCCGTCGACGAACAGGGTAGTGCCGACGATGTAGTCGGAGGCATCGGAGGCGAGGAAGACCACCGCGTTGGCGACGTCCTCGACTTCACCGACCCGGCCATAGGGAATGAGCTTGAGCAGGTCCTGCAGGTGGTCGCCCGAGGTGGCATCGCGGTTGATCGCCGTACGAATCGCCCCCGGCGCGATGCCGTTGATGCGGATGCGCTGGTGGCTGACTTCCTGGGCGAGGGTTTGCATCAGCATGTCCACGCCGCCCTTGGACGCGGCGTAATTGACGTGACCGGCCCAGGGAATCCGCTGGTGCACCGAACTCATGTGGATGATTTTGCCGGCGGCCCGGGACACGCCCTCACGAACACCTTGCTGATTAAAAATCCGCAGGGCGGCACGGGCGCAGAGGAACTGGCCGGTGAGGTTGACGCCGATCACCTGGTTCCAGTCGGCGAGGCTCATGTCCACCGCATTGGCGTCTTTCTGCATGCCTGAGTTGGCGACCAGAATGTCCAGCGAACCAAAAGCCTCTACAGTTTGTGCGAATAGCCGGTCGACGTCCGCTTCCTGAGAGACGTCGGCCCCGATGGCGATGGCCCGACCACCTTCCGCATTGATCTGCCGGGCCAGTGCCTCGGCGGGAGCGGGCTGGGAATTGTAGTTGATCACCACTGCGGCACCGGCGGCGGCCAAAGCCTTGGCGGCGCCTGCGCCGATGCCGGAACTGGCACCGGTGATGAGGGCGACTTGTTGGTCGAGGGAAATCTGCATCAGCGCTGGCGCCTTGAGTTGAGGGCTTAATCAGCTGACTGGCGGGGGCTGGCGAGAGTTCAGGGCAAACCATGAAAGTTTCGTCACCTGTCCGTTTCCGTGTTTTGTGCGGGGACGATTCGACCTGCTCGCGAAGGGGGCTTCACATTCAACCAACAATTAGCCGCTTTCCCCTCGGTCTGCCTTATGGCAACTTGCTTGCCCTGATCGAGACCCGCAACCCATGGCCAACCCCTACCGCGACCTATTCAAAGCCCCAGGCAGCAGCGCTTTTGTGCTGGCCGGCATGATCGCGCGCATGCCGATTTCCATGACGGGCATCGGCCTGATCACCATGCTCTCGCAACTGCAAGGCGGCTACGGTCTGGCCGGTGCGGTGGCGGCGACGTTTGCCTTGGCCACGGCGTTTTGCGCACCGCAAGTCTCGCGGCTGGTGGATCGCTATGGCCAGGGCCGGGTTCTACCGATCTCGGCGTTGGTCGGCGGCGGGGCGTTGTTGCTGGTGTTGCTTTGCACCCGCTTGCAGGCGCCGCAGTGGACGTTATTTGTGTTCGCCGCGCTGGCCGGTTGCATGCCGAGCATGTCGGCGATGGTCCGGGCGCGTTGGACCGAGGTGTATCGAGGCCAGCCGGAACTGCAAACCGCTTACGCGCTGGAGTCGGTGCTGGACGAAGTCTGCTTTATTGTCGGGCCGCCGCTGTCGGTGGGACTGTGCGTGGTGGCGTTCCCCGAAGCCGGGCCGTTGGCGGCCTTGCTGATGCTGGCGATCGGGGTGACGGCGTTTGTGTTACAGCGCGACACCGAGCCGGCGATTCATCCTCATGAAGAACACCATCAAGGCTCGATCATTCGTTCGCTCGACATTCAATTGCTGATGCTGTTGATGGTCGCCATGGGCACCATCGTTGGCGTGGTGGACGTGGTCAGCGTTGCGTTCGCCCAGCAGCAGGGCCAGCCGGCGGCGGCGAGCATTGTGTTGTCGGTGTATGCCATCGGTTCATGCATGGCGGGATTGGCGTTCGGGGCGTTGCGCTCAAAAGTGCCGCTGCCTCGATTGTTCCTGTATGGCGGGGTGGCGACGGCGGTGACCACGCTGCCGTTGCTGCTGGCGACGAACATTCTGGGGCTGTCGCTGGCGGTGTTTGTCGCGGGGCTGTTTTTTGCGCCGACGCTGATTGTGGCGATGGCGTTGGTGGAACGCATCGTGCCGCCGGCCAAACTGACTGAAGGCCTGACGTGGCTGGTGACCGGGTTGAGCATTGGCGTGGCGATAGGTGCGGCGAGTTCGGGTTGGCTGATCGATGCATTTGGCGCGCGCAGCGGGTTTTGGGTGGCGATTGCGGCTGGCGCCGTGGTCCTCGGTTCCGCAGTCCAAAGCTATCGCCACTTGAAATAAAGAACCCCTGTAGGAGTGAGACCGGCTTGCCGGCGATAGCGATGTAACAGTCACCATCAAGTTGACTGACACACCGCTATCGCCGGCAAGCCGGTCTCACTCCTACAGGGGTATCGGCACGACTAATTCCCTGCGGCGCTCATCCGTTCTCTAAACAGACAACTTTTCGAGGTAAGCCCGGTGACCCAGCTGACATTGCTGTGCCTGCCCTATTCAGGCGCGAGCGCCATGGTCTACAGCCGCTGGCGGCGCAAGCTGCCGGAGTGGCTCAAGCTGCAACCGGTGGAACTGCCGGGCCGTGGCGCGCGGTATGGCGAGCCGTTGCACACCGACATGCGGCGCCTGGCGCTGCAACTCGCGCAGGAACAAAGAGCCACGCTCAAGGCACCGTACGCATTGTTCGGTCATAGCCTTGGCGCCTTGCTGGCCTGTGAAATGGCCCATGCGTTTCGCTCGCTCGGCTGCCCGGAGCCGGTGGCGCTGTTTGCCTCGGGCACGGCCGCGCCGACGATGCGGGCTGACTACGATCGCGGTTTCGCTGAGCCCAGGACCGATGCCGAGTTGATCGATCAACTGCGCACCCTCAATGGCACCAGTGAAGAAGTGCTGGCCAACGAAGAGCTTATGAGCCTGACGCTGCCGGTCCTCCGTGCGGACTTCCTGCTGTGCGGGCGCTTCGAACCGCAGCAGCGTCCCTTGCTCAAGTGCCCGGTGCACGTGCTCGGCGGCAAGGCCGACCGCGCCACCACCGAGCAGTTGATCGGCTGGAGCAAGGAAACACACGGCAGTTTTTCCGTGGACATGCTGGCCGGCGGTCACTTCTTTATTCATGAGCACGAGGCCAAGGTGCTGCGGGTGATCAAGGATCAACTCGACGTTCACCATCGCCGGCACACCATGGTCGCCAGCGCCTGACCCCATCCCCCACACAACTCAATCCCCCTGTGGGAGCGGCGGTGCGACGATTCGACTTGCTCGCGAAGGCGGTGGGTCAGTCAACGTAGATGTTGTTTGACCCACCGCCTTCGCGAGCAAGCCCGCTCCCACAATGGATTTTTGACATCCTCAGGCTCCGCGTTCCACCACCCTTCTGGTACTTGTTCTCACTCGCTAATTTTTCCGGTCTGCATTCGTTTTATAGGGACGACGTGCCTTTGTGCTTCCCGCCACTGATCCGGATGCTTAGAAATGAATGCTGAAGACTCCTTGAAACTTGCTCGCCGGTTTATCGGGTTGCCCCTGGAAAAGCGCCAGATGTTCCTTGCGGCCTTGCAAAAGGAAGGCGTTGATTTCGCCCGGTTCCCCATTCCTGCCGGTGTAGAAGCCGAAGATCGCCAGGCGCTGTCGTACGCCCAGCAACGCATGTGGTTTCTCTGGCAGCTGGACCCGCAAAGCGGTGCGTACAACCTGCCCGGCGCGGTGCGTCTGACCGGGCGTCTGAGCCTGCCGGCGCTGGAGCAAGCCTTCGCCAGTCTCGTCGAACGTCACGAAACCCTGCGCACAGTGTTCCAGCGCCAGGCCGACGACACCTTGCTGCAAGTACCGGCCAGCGCGCCGTTGGTCATCGATCATGTGGATTTAAGTGCGATACCGGCCACGGAGCGCGAAGTGGCAGTCGCCCAAGCGGCGGAGCAGCAATCGGTGCTGCCGTTTGATCTGTCAGTCGGCCCGCTGCTGCGTATCACCTTGCTCAAACTCGCCGATGAAGAACACGTGCTGCTGCTGACCCTGCACCACATCGTTTCCGACGGTTGGTCGATGAACGTGCTGATCGACGAATTCATCCGTTGCTACGACGCCTTCGAGGCCGGCACGCAACCGCAACTCGCGGCGTTGCCGATCCAGTACAGCGACTACGCCTTGTGGCAGCGCCGCTGGCTGGAGGCGGGCGAACAGGCGCGTCAACTCGATTACTGGCAAGCGCAACTGGGTGACGAACACCCGGTGCTGGAACTGCCCTCCGATCACCCGCGCCCTGCGATGCCGAACTATCGCGGCACCCGTTACGAGTTCGCGGTCGACGCGCAACTGGCCGAGCAACTGCGGGCCACGGCGCAGAAACACAACATCACCCTGTTCATGCTGTTGCTCGGCGCCTTCAATGCGCTGCTGCATCGCTACACCGGTCAGACCGACATCCGCGTCGGTGTGCCGATTGCTAACCGTAACCGCGCCGAAATCGAAGGCCTGATCGGTTTCTTCGTCAACACCCAGGTGCTGCGCACTCAGCTCGACGGCCAGACCCGCGTCGACGAGTTGCTGCGCGCCATCAAGGAAACCGCCCTCGGCGCCCAGGCCCATCAGGACTTGCCGCTCGAGCGCCTGGTCGAGGCGCTGAAACTGGAGCGCAGCCTCAGCCACATGCCGCTGTTCCAGGTGATGTACAACCACCAGCCGCAAGTCGCGGACATTTCCACCGTCAGCACCGCCTCTGGTCTGGCCCTGGGCGTGATCGAGTGGGAGGGGCGCACCACGCAGTTCGACCTGACCCTCGATACCTACGAAAAGGGCGGCAAGCTGCACGCCGCGCTGACCTACGCTAACGACCTGTTCGACGCCGCAACCATCGCGCGCATGGCGCAGCACTGGAAGCATTTGCTGCAAGGGATGGTCAGCGATTCGCAGCAGCGCATCAGCGATTTGCCGTTGCTTGAACGTGCCGAATACCAGCGCATCGTGCATGACTGGAATCGCGCTGATGAAAGCTTCAACCAAGATTTGTGCATTCATGAACTGATCAGCCGGCAAGTCGCGGAGAGCCCGGATGCGCTGGCGGTGACCTTTGCCACTAAGCAACTGACCTACGCCGAACTCGACGCTCAGGCCAATCGTCTGGCCCACAAGCTGATCGAGCTGGGCGTGGGGCCGGAAGTCCGGGTCGGCGTGGCCATGCAGCGTTCCGAT
Source organism: Pseudomonas sp. BGI-2 (assembly GCF_004310295.1). Lineage (GTDB taxonomy): Bacteria > Pseudomonadota > Gammaproteobacteria > Pseudomonadales > Pseudomonadaceae > Aquipseudomonas. Next base: position 29,558 of record NZ_SISB01000008.1, read on the forward strand.
AACTTGCTGGTTGCACTGCTCGCCGTGCTCAAGGCCGGTGGCGCTTACGTGCCGCTCGACCCGGATTACCCGGCCGAACGCGTCGCCTACATGCTTGAAGACAGCCGCGCGCTGGTGCTGCTGACCGAGCAATCGGTCGCCGCGACGTTGACCGTGGCAGCTGATACGCAAGTGCTGCTCATGGACGACATGACGTGGGCTGCTTACCCAACCAGCGCGCCGATCACCCGCGTCACGCCGGATAACCTCGCCTACGTCATCTACACCTCCGGCTCCACCGGCAAGCCCAAAGGCGTGGCCATCGCCCATCGCAACGTGCTGGCGCTGATTGACTGGTCGAAATCGGTCTACAACCGCGAAGACATCCAGGGTGTGTTGGCCTCGACCTCGGTGTGTTTCGACCTGTCGGTGTGGGAACTGTTTGTAACTCTGGCCAACGGCGGCTCGGTGATCATCGCCCGCAACGCCCTGGAATTACCGCAACTGCCGGCCCGTGATCAGGTGCGCCTGATCAACACCGTGCCATCGGCGATCAATGCGTTGCAGCGCGACGGGCAGATCCCGCCGAGCGTGCGCATCATCAACCTCGCCGGCGAGCCGCTGAAGCAAAGCCTGGTGGAAGCGCTGTATCAGCAGCCGACCGTCGAGCACGTCTACGATCTGTACGGGCCGTCGGAAGACACCACCTATTCCACCTGGACCCGCCGTGAAGCAAGCGGTCGCGCGAACATCGGCCGACCGCTCAAGCATACCGCCAGCTATTTGCTCGATGCCGACCTGCAACCGGTGCCGCAAGGCGTGTCCGCCGAACTGTACCTGTCGGGCGCGGGCATCACCCGCGGTTACCTCGCACGCCCTGGCATGACCGCCGAAAAGTATGTGCCAAACCCGTTCGCCAGCAACGGCGAACGCCTGTACCGAACTGGCGACCTGACCCGTTATCAGGCCGACGGCTCGCTGCAATACGTCGGGCGTATCGACCATCAGGTCAAGGTCCGTGGTTTCCGTATCGAGCTGGGTGAAATCGAAGCGCGGTTGTTGCAGCAAGAGGCCGTCCGCGAGTTGGCGGTGTTGGCGCAGGACGGCGTCAACGGGCAGCAACTGGTCGCCTGCATCGTGCCGACCGATCCGGCGTTGGTGGATGACATCGATGCGCAGGCGACCCTGCGTGAAACCCTGAAAGCAGCACTGCGTCTGCATCTGCCGGACTACATGGTCCCGGCGTTCCTGCTGTTCCTTGAGCAACTGCCGCTGACCCCCAACGGCAAACTCGACCGCAAGGCCTTGCCGGCAATCGATGGTTCGCAGCAACAGCGCGAACACGTCGCACCGCGCACCGTGATGGAAAAAGCCCTCGCCGCGATCTGGCAGGACGTGCTGGCCATCGACAACGTCGGTCTTGAAGACAACTTCTTCGAACTGGGTGGCGACTCCATCGTTTCCATGCAAGTGGTCAGCCGCGCGCGTCAGGCCGGGATCGTGTTGAGCCCCAAAGACCTGTTTCAGCACCAGACCATCCGCAGCCTGGCCCAAGCGGCTCGATGCGGTGAGCAATCGTTGATCGATCAAGGCCCGGCGGTGGGCGCGGTGGCGTTGGCGCCGGTGCAACAGTGGTTCTTCGAACAAGCCATCCCCGAGCGTCAGCACTGGAACCAGTCGCTGCTGCTGGTGCCGCGCGAGGCGTTGAACGTCGAGGCGCTGGACCGCGCATTCGAGCAATTGCTGACCCATCACGACAGCTTGCGCTTGCGTTATGAACAGACCGCCGAAGGTTGGCAGCAAGCCTACGCCGCTCCGACCACGGAGTCGGTGTTGTGGCAACGTCAGGCGCAATCGGTCGAAGCGCTCAACGCTCTGTGCGATGAAGCCCAACGCAGTCTCGATCTGCAAAATGGCCCGTTGCTGCGCGCGCTGTTGGTGGCGATGGCCGACGGCTCGCAGCGTTTGTTGCTGGTCATTCATCACTTGGTGGTGGACGGTGTTTCCTGGCGCGTGCTGCTGGAAGATCTTCAACAGTTCTACAGCGGCAGCACCGTGAAATTGGCGAAAACCAGCACCTATCAGCGCTGGGTTGCTCGCCTGCAAGCGCACGTTCCAGCCTTTGAAAACAGCCTCGTTCACTGGCAAACCCAACTGCGCGACGCTCCGAACGATTTGCCCTGCGACCGTCCGAACGGCGCGCTGCAAAACCGCTTCGAGCACAAACTCGAGATCAAACTCGACGCCGAGCAAACCCGCAAACTGCTGCAACACGCCCCGGCGGCGTATCGCACCCAGGTCAACGACCTGCTGCTGACCGCGCTGGCACGCGCGTTTTGCCGCTGGAGCGGGCAGGGCAGCGCGCTGATTCAGCTCGAAGGCCATGGCCGCGAAGACCTGTTCGACGACATCGATCTGACCCGCACTGTCGGCTGGTTCACCAGCCTGTTCCCGATCAACCTGATGCCGTCGGGAGACCTCGGCGCGTCGATCAAAACCATCAAGGAACAACTGCGCGCCGTGCCGGACAAAGGCCTCGGCTACGGCGCGTTGCGCTACCTCGGCACCCCGGCGATTCAAGCCGAACTGGCCGCGATGCCGCAACCGCGCATCACCTTCAACTACCTGGGGCAGTTCGACCGCCAGTTCGACGACGCCGCGATGTTCGTGCCGTCCACCGAAGGCAACGGTGTGGCCCAGGATCCATCGGCCCCGTTGAGCAACTGGCTGACGGTCGAAGGCCAAGTCTACGGCGGCGAGTTGGCGCTGAGCTGGGGTTTCAGCCGCGAGATGTTCGACGCGGCGAACATTCAGCGTCTGGCGGACGATTACGCACTTGAGCTCAACGCGCTGATCGAGCACTGCTGCGGCGTTGAAGTGCCGCAGGCCACACCGTCGGATTTCCCGCTGGCGCGCATCAGTCAGGCGCAACTCGACGGATTGCCGGTCGCGACCCTTGAAGACCTGTATCCGTTGTCGCCGATGCAGCAGGGCATGCTGTTCCACACCCTGTACGAACCGGAAGTCGGCGCCTACATCAGCCAGTTGCGTCTGGACATTCAAGGCCTCGACCCGCAGCGTTTTGCCCAAGCCTGGCAAACCGCGCAGGAGCGTCACGACATCCTGCGCAGCTGCTTCCACTGGCAAGGCCTCGACACCGCGCATCAGGCGATTGTCCGTCAGGTCGCGTTGCCGCTTGAGGTGCTGGACGCCACCGACACCGATGCGCTGGCCGACGCCGAGCGTGCTCAAGGTTTTGAATTGGGCAGCGCGCCGCTGTTCCGCTTGAAACTCGTGCGCACGGGCACCCATGACTGGCACCTGATCTACACCAGCCACCACATTTTGATGGACGGCTGGAGCAACGCGCAGTTGCTCGCCGAAGTGATCCAGCACTACGCCGCGGGCCAGTCGTTGCCGGCACCGACCGGGCAGTACCGTGATTATCTGGGTTGGTTGCAGCAGCAGTCCGCCGCTGCTGGCGAGCTATTCTGGAAAGCGGCACTGGCACCGCTGGAAGCGCCGACCTTGCTGGCCGAAGCGCTGCGACCACCGGTTGGCGCCGAGGGCAGCGAGGCGTTGCGCGTCGCCCTCGACAGCCGCGCGACCCAACGCTTGGCCGAGTTCGCCCGGCAACAGAAAGTCACCCTCAACACGTTGCTGCAAGCAGCGTGGAGCCTGTTGCTGCATCGCTACACCGGTCAGGATTGCGTGGTGTTCGGGGCGACGGTCGCCGGGCGTTCGGCACCGTTGCCGGGGATCGAAGAGCAACTCGGGTTGTTCATCAACACGCTGCCGCTGGTGTGCGCGATGAAGCCGAATCAAACCGTCAGCCAATGGCTCGGCGAGTTGCAAGGGCTGAACCTGGCCATGCGCGAGTTCGAGCACGTGCCGCTTTACGACATTCAGGGCTGGGCGGGGCAGCAGGGTTCGGCGTTGTTCGACAGCCTGCTGGTGTTCGAAAACTTCCCGGTGGCCGAAGCGTTGAAACAGGGCGCGCCGGCCGGGCTGTCGTTCGGCAACCTGCACAACCACGAACGCACCCATTATCCGCTGACCTTGGGCATCGAACTGGGCGAAGGCCTGAGCCTGGACTTCAGCTACGACGCGGCGCGGTTCAGTGCCGCTCAGGTCGCTGAGTTGTCGGCCAATCTGCAGCATCTGCTGACGCAATTGGTTGCGCAGCCGGACGCAGCATTGGGCGCGCTGGAACTGCTCGATGTCGATGGCAAAAATGCGGTGCTCGCGATCAGTCAGCCGGTGAGGGTTGAGTTATCCACAACATTTTTCGTCCACGAACAAATCGCGGCTCAGGCTGCCGCCACTCCGCAAGCATTGGCATTGCAGGTCGATGGTCAGACCTTGAGCTACGGCCAATTGAACGCTCAGGCCAACCGCCTGGCCCATCGCCTGATCGACAACGGCGCCGGTCCAGGCTCGCGTGTCGGTCTGGCGCTGAACCGTGGTCCGCAACTGATCGTCAGCCTGCTGGCGGTGCTCAAAACCGGCGCGGCTTATGTGCCTTTGGACCCGAAATACCCGGCCGAACGCTTGGCGTACATGATCGACGACAGCCGCCTCGACGTGCTGCTGTGCGAGTCCGGTCTGCTGGAGGATGTGCCCGGCGTGCTACGCCTCAGCCTCGACGACAACGCCGGCTACCCGGACAGGGACCCGCAAAACCACGCAGTCGCCGAAGACCTGGCCTACGTCATCTACACCTCCGGCTCCACCGGCCAGCCCAAAGGCGTGGCCATCGCCCATGCCGCGTTGCGCGAGTTTTGCCAGACCGCCGCCGACTATTCGGTGCTGTCGGCGTCGGACCGCGTGTTGCAGTTCGCGACCTTCAGCTTCGATGGCTTCGTCGAACAATGCTTCCCGGCGTTGTGCGTCGGCGCGGCGTTGATCATGCGCGGCGATGACGTGTGGGACGCCGGTCGTCTCGCCGCCGAAATCGTCCAGCACGGCGTGACTGTGGCGGACTTGCCGGCCGCTTACTGGTATTTGCTGGCCCGCGAATGCGCGAGCGGCGTGGTAAGCAATCTCGGTGCTTTGCGCCAGGTCCACGTCGGCGGCGAAGCGATGTCGGTTGAAGGCCTGCGCTTGTGGCATCAGGCTGGTTTGAGCCATGTGCGACTGCTCAACACCTACGGCCCGACCGAGGCGACTGTGGTGTCCAGCGTGCATGAGTGCCGTCTCGACGATGCCAGCGATGCGTTCGGCATTCCGATCGGTCGCGCCATCGCCGGACGTGCGCTGTACGTGCTGGACGCGGCGGTTCAATTGTTGCCGTCCGGCAGCGTTGGCGAACTGTGCATTGGCGCCCCGGCTTGCCTCGCCCAAAGCTATTTCGACCGTCCGGCGCTGACCGCCGAACGTTTCCTGCCGGACCCGTTTGCCCGTGAGCCGGGCGCGCGCTTGTACCGCAGCGGCGATTTGGCGCGCTACAACGCCGAAGGGAATCTGGAATACGTCGGCCGTATCGACCATCAAGTGAAGATCCGCGGTTTCCGCATCGAAATGGGCGAGATCGAAGCCTGCCTGCAAGCCCGTGAAGACGTGCGCGAAGCGGCGGTCATCGCTCAGGACGGCACGCAACTGGTGGCGTATGTCGTGGCCAACGGCGCGGTGGTTTCTCAGGCCAAATATTTGGAAGGACTCAAAGCCGTTCTGCGTCAGTCGTTGCCGGAATACATGGTGCCGAATCACCTGGTCCTGCTGCCGAAACTGCCGCTCAACAACAACGGAAAACTCGACCGCAAAGCTCTGCCGCGTGCTGAAGCGGGCGATGCGCAACGCGAATTCGTGGCCCCGGCCGAAGGGCTGGAAACGCAACTGGCGCTGATCTGGCAGGAAGTGTTGCAGGTCGAACGCGTGGGTCGTGAGGACAACTTCTTCGAACTGGGCGGGCACTCGTTGCTGGTGCTTCAGGTGATTTCGCGAGTGCGTCAGCAGTTGCAGCTCGAATTGTCGGTGAGCAGTCTGTTTTCCGCTGCGAATCTGGCGGAATTTGCCCAGCGTGCAGCGCAAGCGAATGCCAGCGGCCAACCGGCCCTGCAACCTGCGCCGGTCGATCAACCGCAAATTCTGTCGTACGCCCAGCAGCGCCAATGGATCCTCTGGCAGCTGGACCCGCAGAGCCCGGCCTACAACATTCCCGCCGCGCTGCGCCTCAAAGGCCCGCTGAACCGCGAAGCCCTTCGCGAAGCTTTCGTCCAATTGCAGGCCCGTCACCAGACCTTGCGCACCACCTTTGAACAGGATGGCCAGCAGGCACGCCCGGTGCTGCACGACACATTGGCACTGCAACTGGAACAACGCGCCCTCGATCAAGCCTCGGTCGACACGGCGGTGGCCGAAGAAATCGCCCGTCCGTTCGACCTGCGCAACGGTCCGCTGTGGCGGGTGTTGCTGCTGCAAGTGAACACCGAGGAACACGTGCTGGTGCTGACCGTGCACCACATCGCCGCCGATGGCTGGTCGATGCAGGTCATGGTCGATGAGTTCAGCGCGTTGTATCAGGCGGCCGTAGAAGGTCGGGCTGCCGATCTGAATAGCTTGCCAGTGAACTACAGCGACTACGCCCGTTGGCAGCGCGACTGGCTGGAAGCGGGCGAGGGCGCACGCCAACTGACATGGTGGAGCGAGCAACTGGCCGGCAGCCAGGCGTCGCTGGAGTTGCCGAGCGAACTGACCCGTCCGGCCCGTCGCACCGAGCGGGGTGCCAGCCTGATGCTCAATGTGGATCACAACTTGCTCGCCGGTTTGCGCAAACGCGCCCATGAACAGCAAGTGACCTTGTTCATGCTATTGCTGGCGAGTTTACAGACCTTGCTGCATCGCCAGAGCGGGCAGTCGAGTATCAGCGTCGGCGTGCCGAGCGCCGGTCGTTCGCGTCTCGAAACCGAAGGCCTGATCGGCTTCTTCATCAACACCCAGGTACTGCGTGCCGATATCGATGGGCAGCAGCCGTTCAGTGCGTTGCTGCAACAGGTCAAGCAGGTTGCATTGGGTGCCCAGGCGAATCAGGACTTGCCGTTCGAGCAGTTGGTCGACACCTTGCAACCGGACCGCAGCCTGAATCACAGCCCATTGTTCCAGGTGCTCTACAACCACCAGCAGCAGTTGGGCGCCAGCGTCGAGCGCACCGTTGCAGACTTGAACGTCGAACGTCTGAACTGGCAGCAACACACCACACAATTCGACCTGGTTCTTGATACTCAGGAGCAAGGCGAAGCACTCGACGCCAGCCTGACCTACGCCACGGATCTGTACGACGAGGCTTCGATGCAGCGCCTCGCCGAGCAGTGGCTGAACCTGCTGCGCGCGGTGGTCAGCGATCCGCAGCAACGGGTCGCCGAGCTGCCACTGATTGACGGGTCGCAGTGCGATGCCCTGGTGCAGCACTGGAATCCAGCCTTCCAGGCACAACCGACGTCGCCGACCCTGCACCAGTTGATCGAAGCTCAAGCTGCACAACGGCCGGACGCCATCGCTCTGGTCTACGAAGGCGAGCAACTGACTTACGCCGCACTCAACGCCCAGGCCAACCGACTGGCGCGCAAACTGCGCGAGCAGGGCGTCGGGCCTGAAGTGCGCGTGGGCATCGCCACCGAGCGGGCGATGCCGCTGGTGGTTGGCTTGCTGGCGATTCTCAAGGCTGGCGGCGCCTATGTGCCGCTCGATCCGCAATACCCGTCCGAACGCCTGAGCTACATGATCGAAGACAGCGGCATCACGTTGCTGCTGACTCAACAACACCTGATCGACGGCCTGCCGGCCCGGGACGGCGTGCAGGTGCTGAGCCTGGAATCGTTGCAACTGGATGCGTTCAGCGACGACAACCTGCCGGCGCTGGCGACCCCGGATAACCTCGCCTACGTGATCTACACCTCCGGTTCCACCGGCCGGCCAAAAGGCGCTTTGCTCAGCCATGGCAACGTCGGACGCCTGCTCACAGCCACCGCTGGCGAGTTCAACTTCGGCCCGGACGATGTCTGGACGCTGTTCCATTCCTACGCCTTTGATTTCTCGGTATGGGAGCTGTTTGGTTCGCTGTGCACCGGCGGGCGTCTGGTGATTGTGCCGTATTACATCAGCCGCGAGCCGCAGGAATTCCACCGCTTGCTGTGCGACGAAGGCGTGACGGTGTTGAACCAGACCCCGACCGCGTTCCGCCAGTTGTTGCCGATTGCCTGCGCCAGCGAACGAAGCATGGCGCTGCGTCAGGTGATTTTCGGTGGTGAAGCGCTGGAAATCGCGAGCCTGCGCCCCTGGTTCGAACGCTTCGGTGACCAACAGCCAACCTTGGTCAACATGTACGGCATCACCGAAACCACGGTGCACGTGACCTACCGCGCCATCCGTTTGGCCGACCTCGACGGCAAGGCTCAAAGTCCAATCGGCCTGCCGATCCGCGACCTGCGCTGGTACTTGCTCGACAGCCAGTTGCAACCGGTGCCGGTGGGCGTGGCGGGCGAGTTGTACATTGCTGGCGCCGGTCTGGCACGGGGTTATCAGGGGCGTTTCGGCCTGACCGCCGAGCGTTTTGTGCCGAGCCCGTTCGAGGCCTCGCAGCGCCTCTATCGCAGCGGCGACCTGGCGCGTCAGCGGGCCGACGGCAGCATCGATTACCTCGGGCGCATCGACCAGCAAGTGAAGATCCGTGGTTTCCGCATTGAACTGGGGGAAATCGAGGCTGCGTTGCTGGCCCAACCGGGCGTGCGCCAAGCCGTGTTGAGCGTGCATGCCGGCGACGGCGGCCCACAGCTCTGCGCCTACGTCGTGGCCGAGCAGACACCGACTGACCCGATTGCCTGGCGCGACAACCTGCGCGCCGCGCTCAAGGTCGATCTGCCGGATTACATGGTGCCGAGCCACTGGCTGCTGCTCGAGGCCTTGCCATTGACCAGCAACGGCAAGCTCGACCGCAAGGCCTTGCCGGTGCCCGATGCGCAGGAATGGCAGAGACCGTTCGAAACCCCCGAGGGCGAGCTTGAACAGCAACTGGCCGCGATCTGGGCCGAGGTGCTGGGCGTGGCGCAGATCGGTCGGCGCGACAACTTCTTTGAATTGGGCGGGCATTCGTTGCTCGCCGCCCAGGCCAGTGCCCGTGTGGAACTGGAACTGGGCATCGAGCTGCCGCTGCGCGCGCTGTTCGAATCCACCGACCTGCAGGCTTATGCCGCCATGGCCGGGCAACACGCCCCGGCTGACAACGATGCACGTCTTGATGCGCTTGAGTCGCTTCTCGACGAGATGGAGATCAACTGATGGAACACACCACTGCACAGCGTATCGCCAGCCGCTTCGCCGGCCTGCCTGCCGACAAGCGCCGCGAGTTTCTGCAACGCATGCAAGAGCAGGGCGTGAGCTTCGGGCAACTGCCGATTCCGCCTGCCGCCGAGCCGCAAACGACCTTCGAACTGTCGTACGCGCAGCAGCGCCAATGGTTCCTCTGGCAACTTGATCCGCACAGTTCGGCGTACAACATTCCGGCTGCGTTGCGTTTGCACGGGCCGCTGAATGTTGCGGCGTTGCAGCAAAGTTTCGATGTGCTGCTGGAGCGGCATCAAAGCCTGCGCAGCCGGTTCGTCGAGGATGACGGACAGGTGGTGCAGACGCTGGCCGGGTTCACCTCGCTGCCGATTGAACAGATCGACCTGCGCGGCGAACCTCAGGCACAGCGCCTCGATCAGGCGATGAACAGCGTCGAGCAGGAAATTGCCCGGCCGTTCGATCTGCAGCACGGTCCGCTGTTGCGGGTCAGCCTGTTGCAACTCAACACCGAAGACCACGTGCTGCTGCTGACCCTGCACCACATCGTCACCGATGGCTGGTCGATGGGCGTACTGGTCGAAGAGTTTTCCCGACTCTACGCCGCGCATTGCCAAGGCCAACGGGCAGCGCTGGAAGCACTGCCGATCCAGTATTCCGACTACGCCCTGTGGCAACGCCGCTGGATGGAAGCGGGCGAGTTGGAGCGTCAACTCAACTGGTGGCGCGAAACGCTGGGCAGCGAACAACCGCTGCTCGAATTGCCCACCGACCGTCCACGCCCGGCGCAACCGAGCCAGCGCGGTGCGCGTCTGGATTTCGCCCTCGACGCGACCTTGGCCAGCGGCCTGATGAGCCTGGCCAAACAGCGCGGCGTCACACCGTTCATGCTGTTGCTGGCGAGCTTCCAGGCGTTGCTCTATCGCTACAGCGGCCAGTCCGACCTGCGCGTCGGCGTGCCGATTGCCAACCGTAATCGCGCGGAAACCCGTGGCCTGATCGGCTTCTTCGTCAATACCCAGGTGATGCGTGCTGAACTGGACGGACGTCTGCCATTCAGCCAATTGCTCGACCAGACCCGCGCCGCTTCGCTGGATGCTCAGGATTATCAGGACTTGCCGTTCGAGCGTCTGGTGCAAGCGCTGCAAGGTGAACGCAGCCTGAGCCACAGCCCGTTGTTCCAGGTGATGTTCAACCACCAGCAAGCCAAACCGGCGGCGGTCAGCGGCTTGCTCGCCGGCCTGCGCGTCGAGGCGCTGAATGCCACGGCGCACACCACGCAATTCGACCTGCAACTGGACACGCAGGAAGAGGGCGACAAGCTGTTCGCCAGCCTGACCTATGCCACCGATTTGTTCGACGCTGAACGCATCGAGCACCTGGCTCGTCACTGGCGCAATCTGTTGGCCGGTGTACTGGCGAACCCGCAATGCCCGCTCGCCGAGTTGCTATTGCTGGATGCGGATGAGCGCCTGCGCATTCTGGACGACCTCAACGACACCGCTCAAACCTATCCGGGTGAAATCTGCGTGCAGCGCCATTTCGAAGAACGCGTGGTCGAAAACGCTGAGGCGACGGCGCTGGTGTTCCAGGGCCAGTCCTTGAGTTACGCCGAGCTGAACCTGCGCGCCAACCGCCTGGCCCATCACTTGCGCGCCCAGGGTGTCGGTCCGGAAGTGCTGGTGGGGATTGCCTGCGACCGTTCTTTCGAAATGGTCGTCGGCCTGCTGGCGATTCTCAAGGCTGGCGGCGCGTATGTGCCGCTGGACCCGGAATACCCGGTTGATCGCCTTAGCTACATGATCGAAGACAGCGGCATTTCGCTGTTGCTGACTCAGGAGCATCTGCTGGCGCAATTGCCGACGCTCGACAACGTGCGCACCTTGTGCCTGTACGCCGAGGCCGATTGGCTGAGCGACTTGCCAGGTTCCGATCTGCAAAACCTTGCGGTCGCGGAAAACCTCGCTTATGTGATTTACACCTCCGGTTCCACCGGCAAACCGAAAGGCGCCGGCAATCGCCATGTGGCACTGCATAACCGTCTGGAGTGGATGCAGGAAGCCTACAACTTGCAGCCTGCGGACCGCGTGCTGCAAAAGACGCCGTTCAGTTTCGACGTGTCGGTGTGGGAGTTTTTCTGGCCGCTGATGAAGGGCGCCACCCTGGTCATCGCCGCGCCGGGCGAGCACCGCGATCCGCAGCGTCTGGCCGCATTGATCGTCGAGCAGGCGATCACCACGTTGCACTTTGTGCCGTCGATGCTCTCGGCGTTTATCGGTGCCGACGAGGCGCTGGCCTGCACTTCGTTGCAGCGGATCATTTGCAGTGGCGAAGCGCTGCCGATGGAACTGCAACGCCAGACCCTGCGCAACCTGCCCCAAGCCACTCTCTACAACCTCTATGGCCCGACCGAAGCGGCCATCGACGTGACTCACTGGACCTGCGTGGAAGAGGGCCGCGACAGCGTGCCGATCGGTCGTCCGATCGCCAACCTGCGCACCTGCATCCTCGACAGCGAACTGCAGCCGTTGCCACTCGGTGCGGTGGGCGAGTTGTATTTGGGCGGCGTTGGCTTGGCGCGTGGTTACCACCGTCGTGGCGCGCTGACCGCCGAGCGTTTTGTAGTCGACCCATTCGGCAGCGGCGAGCGTCTGTACCGCACGGGTGACCTGGCGCGTTATCGCGCTGATGGCGCCATCGACTACTGTGGGCGCATCGACCATCAAGTGAAGATTCGCGGTTTGCGCATCGAACTGGGCGAAATCGAAGCACGTCTGCAAGAGCATGCCGACGTACAGGAAGCCGTGGTGCTGGCCCTCGACGGCCCGAGCGGTAAGCAACTGGTCGCGTACATCGTGCCGCAGGACCGAGCATTGGTCCGCGCCGATGCCGAGCAGCAAGGCGCATGGCGCGAAACCCTGAAAAGCCATTTGCTGGCGAGCCTGCCGGATTACATGATGCCGGCGCAGACCGTGCTGATCGAGCAAATGCCGCTGAGTCCGAACGGCAAACTCGACCGTAAACGCCTTCCGGCGCCGACTGCGCAAGTCAGCCAGCGCGCGTTCGAAGCGCCACGCAGCGAATACGAGCAGGTGCTGGCGCAGATCTGGCAGGACGTGTTGGGTGTGGAGCAGGTTGGGCGTCAGGACAACTTCTTCGAACTTGGCGGCGACTCGATCATTTCGATTCAGGTGGTCAGCCGTGCGCGTCGAGCCGGCCTGAGCCTGCAGCCGCGTGACCTGTTCCAGCAGCAAACCTTGCAAGCGCTGGCCGCCGTGGTCAAAGAGCAAGCGGCACCGCTGGCGCAACAAGGGCCGGTGGACGGTGTGCAAAAACTCACGCCGATTCAGCGCTGGTTTTTCGACGAACCGATCCCGCAGCGCGCGCACTGGAACCAGGCGGTGCTGCTGGTGCCGCGTGAAACCCTCGAATTGCCACGCCTGCAAGCGGCGCTGCAGCGCCTGCTCAAGCAACACGATGCGCTGCGTTTGCGCTTCAGTCAGGTCGATGGCCAATGGTCGGCGCGCTATGTCGGTTCCGACAGCGCCGACGTCATCGATATGCTCTGGACCGCCCGCGTTGCCAGCAATGAATCGCTGGAATCGGTGTGCGACGAAGCGCAGCGCAGCCTTAGCCTGCAAGACGGGCCGTTGCTGCGCGTCGCGCTGATCGCGCAGGCCGATGGCTCGCAACGTTTGCTGCTGGTGATCCACCACTTGGCGGTGGACGGTGTGTCGTGGCGGGTGTTGCTGGAAGATTTGCAGGCGGCTTACCAAGGGCAAGACCTGCCGCCGAAGACCAGCGCCTTCCAGGCCTGGGCCGATAAGCTCGACGCTTATGCGCGCTCCGATGCCGCTGCCAGCGAGCTGAGCTGGTGGCAAGATCAACTGGCTGATGCGAGCGAATCGCTGCCAGCCGCCAACGCTCAGGCCAGTCAGGCCGGGCATCTGCGCCAGGGCGTCAGCATCGGTCTGGACCGCGAACAGACCCGCCAGTTGCTGCAACAGGCACCGGCGATCTACCGCACGCAGGTCAACGACCTGCTGCTGACCGCGCTGGCCCGCACCCTCAACCGCTGGACCGGCGACGAGTCGGCGCTGATTCAGCTCGAAGGTCACGGCCGCGAAGAACTGTTCGACGACATCGACCTGACCCGCACCGTCGGCTGGTTCTCCAGCCTGTTCCCGGTGCGCCTGACGCCGACCGCCGACCTTGCCGGTTCGATCAAGGCCATCAAGCAGCAGCTGTGCGAGATCCCCGGCAAAGGCATGGGTTACGGTCTGCTGCGTTACATGGGCGATGCCTCGGCCCAAGCGGCGTTGGCCGCGTTGCCGCAAGCGCGGGTGACCTTCAACTACCTTGGGCAGTTCGACCAGAGCTTCGCCGAGGACGCACTGTTCACCCCGGCCACGGAATCCAGTGGCGCCGCGCAATCGGCCGACGCTCCGTTGCCGAACTGGCTGTCGGTGGACGGCCAGGTGTATGGCGGTGAACTGAAACTCGACTGGACCTTCAGCCGCGAATGCTTTGACCTGCGCGAGATCGAAACGCTGGCGGCGGATTTTCGCAGCGAGTTGCTGGCGCTGATCGCCCATTGCCTGAGCGATGGCGCGGGCGGCGTGACCCCAGCGGACTTTCCATTGGCGCGTCTGACCCAGGCGCAGCTCGACGGCCTGCCGGTGCCGCCGGCGCAGATCGAAGATGTGTATCCGTTGTCGCCGATGCAGGCCGGGCTGTTGTTCCACAGCCTTTACGAGTCGGAGTCCGGCGTGTACGTGAACCAGCTCAGCGTCGAAGCCCGTGGTCTCGACGGCGAGCGTTTGGGCCGGGCGTGGCAAGCGGTGATCGACACCCATCCGATCCTGCGCAGCAGTTTCCACTTCCCGGATGGCTTCGAAGCGCCGATGCAATTGGTGCATCGTCATCTGCAATTGCCGCTGACCTGCCTCGACTGGCGCGCCCGCAATGATCAGACCGACGCGCTGGCGCAGTTGATCGACAACGAACGGCTGCAACTCGATTCGACTCGGGCACCGTTGATGCGCTTGACCCTGGTGCGCCTCGACGATGAGCGTCAGCAACTGATCTACACCCACCATCACCTGTTGCTCGATGGCTGGAGTAATTCGCTGTTGTTGAGCGAAGTCCTGCAGCGTTATGCCGGGCAGGAAGTGCAGGCGCCGATCGGGCGTTTTGCCGATTACATCGGCTGGTTGCAACGTCAGGATGCCCACGCCGACGAGATCTTCTGGCGCGAGCAACTGGCGACCCTCGACAACCCGACCCTGCTGGCGCAGAGCCTGGCCCATGGCGACAGTAAAAATCTGTCTACGGCGGAATTTTCCGACCATTGCCAGACCTTCGATGTCGCCACCAGCCGCCGCTTCAGCGAGTTTGCCCGTCAGCAAAAAGTCACGCTCAACACCCTGGTGCAAGGGGCTTGGGCGCTGTTGCTGCAACGCTATAGCGGTCAACGCAGCGTCGCGTTCGGCGCGACCGTGGCGGGGCGGCCGGTGGACTTGCCGGGGGCCGAAAGCCAGCTCGGCCTGTTCATCAACACCTTGCCGGTGATCAGCAGCCCGGACGCAGTGGAAAGCGTCGGTCAATGGCTGACCCGCTTGCAGGCGCAGAACCTGGAAATGCGTGAGCATGAGTTCACCGCATTGGGTGACATTCAGCGCTGGGCCGGACGTGCCGGTGAGCCGCTGTTCGACAGCCTGCTGGTGTTCGAAAACTTCCCGGTAGCCGAAGCGCTGCAACAGGGTGCGCCGGCCGGGTTGAGCTTCTCGATTGCGCAGAACCACGAACGCACCAACTTCCCGCTGACCCTGGCGGCCACCGCCGAGAGTCAGTTGAGCCTGAACTGGAGCTACCAGTGCGCGCATTTCAGCAGCGAGGCGATTGTTCGCATGAGCGAGCATCTGGCCGCGCTGCTGGCGGCGATGGTCGCCGCGCCAAATGCTGCATTGAGTGATCTGGACCTGCTGACCGCGCCGGAACGCACACAACAGTTGGTGGAGTGGAACCCGGCGTTTACTGCGACGGAAAACCCGTTGTGTGTGCATCAGTTGATCGAGGCCCAAGCGGTCATCCGCCCGGACGCCACGGCGCTGATCTTCAACGACCTGGAATTGAGCTTCGACCAACTCAACCGTCGCGCCAACCAATTGGCCCATCGTCTTCGCGCACTGGGCATCGGCCCGGAAGTGCGGGTTGGTCTGGCGATGCAGCGTTCGCCGGAAATGATCATTGGCCTGCTGGCGATCCTCAAGGCCGGCGGCGCATACGTGCCGCTGGACCCGGCTTACCCGACGGAACGCCTGCGCTACCTGATGGAAGACAGCGGTATTTCGCTGATGATCAGCCAATCGTGGCTACGTGAAAAACTGCCATTGCCCGAAGGCCTGCCGGTGCTGGAAATCGACCGCGAGCCGCTGGAGCAGATGTCGGAAACCAACCCGGTCAATCTGACCTGCGGCGAAAACCTCGCGTACCTGATCTACACCTCGGGCTCCACCGGGCGGCCGAAAGGCGTCAGCGTGGCCCACGGTCCGTTGGCCATGCATTGCCTGTCGATCGGCGAGTTGTACGGCATGACGCCTGACGATCGGGAGCTGCAATTTGCCTCGATCAGCTTCGACGGTGCCCACGAACGCTGGCTGACGCCGCTGGTGTTCGGTTCGGCGGTGATGCCGCGCGACGACGAGTTGTGGAGCGTGGAGCGCACGTGCGCGGAGATCGAAAAGCACGGCATCACCATCGCCTGCTTCACCCCGACCTATCTGTCGCAGATCGCCGATTTCATGGGCGAAGCGGGGCGCAATCTGCCGATCCGTTCCTACACCCCGTGCGGTGAAGGCATGGCCAAGCACGCGTTCGACGAGGTCCAGCAGGTGCTGCAGCCGAAGCGCCTGATCAACGGCTATGGCCCGACCGAAACGGTGATTACGCCGCTGATCTGGCTGGCGTACCCGGATACCGAATTCGACTCGGCATTCATGCCGATTGGCCGGCCGGTGGGCAACCGCAGCGCTTACATCCTGGACGGCGGTTTGCAGCCGTTGCCGGTTGGCGTCGCGGGTGAGTTGTACCTGGGCGGCGAGGGCGTCGCCCGGGGTTACCATCAACGTCCTGACCTGACCGCCGAACGTTTCGTGCCGGATCCGTTTGTGCCGGGCGCGCGTTTGTATCGCAGTGGCGACCTCGCGCGGTTCCGCGCTGACGGTGTCGTCGAGTACCTCGGCCGTATCGACCAGCAAGTAAAGATTCGTGGTTTCCGTATCGAACTCGGTGAAATCGAAGCCTGCCTGCTGGAACACGAAGGCGTGCGTGAAGCGTTCGTGATCGATCGCGAAGGCCCGGTGAGCCGGCAGTTGGTGGGTTATGTGGTGCCGCGCGATCCGCTCGCCGATGAGCACGATTTGCGTGAAGCGCTGACTCTGCACCTGCGCAGCCGTCTGCCGGCGCACATGCTGCCGGCGCATTTGATGTGTCTGGCCGCGTTGCCGTTGACGCCGAACGGCAAGCTCGACCGTCAGGGCTTGCCGGCGCCGCAAGCCACTCGGCAGAACCACGATCACGTGGCCGCCGCATCACCGGCCGAAGCCTTGCTGGTGGAGATCTGGCAGGAACTGCTGGGGCTGGAGTCGGTGGGTGTCACCGAGAACTTCTTCGAACTGGGCGGTGATTCGATCATCTCGCTGCAAGCGGTAAGCCGTGCCGGGCAGCGCGGGTTGGTGTTCAGTCCGAAGCAACTGTTCGAGCAGCAGACCATTCGTGCACTCGCTTCGGTGGCGACCAGTCGTGAAGCGGCGTTGGTTGAAGCGCCCAAAGTCCCTGCTTTTTCGCTGGTGCCGCACATCGACATCGCTGCCCGTGAAGGGCTGCAAGACATGTATCCGCTGTCGCCGATGCAGCAAGGCATGTTGTTCCATTGCCTCGATTCACCGGAGCTCAACCCCTACGTCAACCAGTTGAGCGTGGCGGTCGACGGTTTGCAGGTGCCGCGATTCCGCGCCGCTTGGCAAACCCTGGTGGAACGTCATGAGGTGCTGCGCGCGGCGTTCCGTTGGCGCGATGGCTTGGCCGATCCGCTGCAAGCGGTGTTTGCCGATGTCGAATTGCCGATCGAAGAACTCGACTGGCGCGAACGTACCGACACCGAGCAGGCGCTGAGTGAGCTGGCGGCTGCGGAACAGGCCAAGGGCTTCGACCTGAGCTGCCCGCCGCTGATGCGTTTTATCCTGGTGCGTCTGGGCGATGACCGTTACCAGATGATCTGGATTTACCATCACCTGTTGCTCGACGGTTGGAGCGCCTCGCGTTTGCTGGGCGACATGCTGCGCCTGTACCACAACGACAGCCTGCCGACCCTGACCGGGCGTTACGCCGACTACATCGCCTGGCTGCAACGCCAGGACGGTGCACAAGCAGAAGGCTTCTGGCGTGAGCGTCTGGCGTTGCTCGAAGAGCCGACCATTCTGGCCAAGGCCTCGGGTGCGACAGGCTCCGGTCACGGCGTGATGTACAGCAACCTCGATGCTGAAGCCGCGCGCAAATTGCACACCTTCGCCAAACGTCAGCGCGTGACCCTCAACACGCTGGTGCAAGGCGCCTGGTTGTTGCTGTTGCAACGCCACAGCGGCCAACGCAGCGTCGCGTTCGGTGCCACGGTGGCGGGGCGTCCGACCGGTTTGGCCGGCGCGCAGGACATGCTTGGCCTGTTCATCAACACCTTGCCGGTGATTCAGACGCTGGATCCGCAACAGCCGCTGGGCGAGTGGCTGCGCGACTTGCAGGATTACAACCTGATGGTCCGCGACTACGAGCACACGCCGTTGTCGGACATTCAGCGCTGGGCCGGGCAGGGTGGCCAGGGCCTGTTCGACAGCATCATCGTGTTCGAAAACCATCCGGTGGACCGTGCCTTGAAAGGGGGCGAAGAAGGTGAGCTGCGCTTTGCAGAAGTCGGCAGTGGCGGGGTCACCAACTTCCCGATGGACTTGATGGTCAGTGCCAACGAAGAAGGCCTGGAAGTCGAATACCTGTTCCTGCGTGATCGCTTCAGTGACGTGGAAGTCGAGCGGATTCGTGCGCAGCTCGAGGGATTGCTGCGTGCGTTGCCTGAGGATGCTGCTTGTCTGCTCGGCAACATTGGCTTACCTGAAGCGCGTTGGAGTTTGCCGCAGGTGTCCGACGACAACGCCGATTTGCTCCACGCCTTCAATCAACATGTGCGTATTCAGCCGCAGAAAATTGCTTTGATCTGTGAAGATCGGGACGTCAGTTATGCCGAGCTTGAGGCGCAGGCCAATGGGTTGGCGCAGCAATTGATCGGTCGCGGTATTGGTCCGGAAAGTCTGGTGGCTGTGGCGCTGCCGCGTTCCGAGCGCACCATCGTCGCATTCCTCGCGGTGCTCAAGGCCGGGGCGGCTTATCTGCCGCTGGACCTCGCGTACCCTGCCGAGCGACTGGCCTACATGCTCAGCGATTCGGCCGCCAGCCTGTTGCTCTGCGACAGCGATCTGGGTGAACGGTTGACGCTGGCTGATAGCCCGCCGCGCTTGTTGCTCGATCAGCTATCCGTTGCCGGCAGCACCGAGTGCCCGGTTTCCCGACCGTTGCCGGGGCACCTGGCGTACCTGATTTACACCTCCGGTTCCACTGGCCAACCGAAAGGCGTGACCGTGGCGCGGGGGCCGATTGCCCGGCATTGCCGCGGCATCATCGAGCTCTACGAACTGGCACCGCGCAGCCGCGAGTTGCACTTCATGTCGTTTGCCTTCGACGGTGCTCAGGAGCGTTGGCTGAGCGTGATGCTGGCCGGTGGCAGTCTGGTGATCCGCGATGACAGTCTGTGGACCCCGGAGCAAACCCTGGAAGTGATGCAGCGTCACGGCGTCACCGTGGCCTGCTTCCCGCCGGCGTACCTGCAACAGATGGCCGAAGTGGCCGAGCGCCTGGGCAATCCTCCAGCGGTCGAGGTGTATTGCTTTGGCGGTGATGCGGTGCCGGAGGCCAGCTTCGAGCAGGTCAAACGTGCCTTGCGTCCGCAGCGTCTGGTCAACGGTTATGGCCCGACCGAAACCGTGGTCACGCCGCTGCTGTGGCGTGCCGAAGTCAGCGAAACCTGCGACGCGGCCTATGCACCGATCGGTCGTGGCGTGGCCGGGCGTGGGTTGTACGTGCTGGATGCCGACCTCAATCCGATGCCGGTCGGTGTCAGCGGCGAGTTGTATTTGGGCGGCGAATGCCTGGCGCGCGGGTATCACCAGCGTCCCGGCATGAGTGCCGAACGTTTCATCCCGGACCCGTTCGAGGCCGGTGGCCGCATGTACCGTACCGGCGACCTGGTTCGCCAGCGCGAATGCGGGTTGATCGACTACTTGGGGCGGCTTGACCAGCAGGTGAAGATCCGTGGTTTCCGCATCGAGCTGGGCGAAATCGAAGCGCGTCTGCGTGATTGCTCCGGCGTGCAGGATGCCGCCGTGGTGGTGCACGACACGCCGACCGGCAAGCAATTGGTCGGTTATGTGGTGGCGGCCGGTGTTGTTGGGCTGGATCGTCGCTTGAAGTCTGAACTGCAAGCGCAACTGCCTGACTACATGGTGCCGGCGCGCATTCTGGTGCTGGAGCGTTTCCCG
Organism: Pseudomonas sp. BGI-2; assembly: GCF_004310295.1. Lineage (GTDB taxonomy): Bacteria > Pseudomonadota > Gammaproteobacteria > Pseudomonadales > Pseudomonadaceae > Aquipseudomonas. The sequence goes on from NZ_SISB01000008.1 coordinate 49,456, forward strand.
CTGTCGGCCAACGGCAAGCTCGACCGTCGCGCTCTGCCTACGCCTGAATGGGCGCTCGGCGGTTATCGCGCGCCACGCAACGATCTGGAAACGGCGCTGGCCGCGATCTGGCAAGAGGTGCTCGGCGTGCCGCAAGTGGGCATCGACGACAACTTCTTCGAACTGGGTGGCGACTCGTTGCAGGTGCTGAAGGTCATCTCGCGGGTGCGCAGTCAACCGCAACTGGGCTTTGAATTGAAGCTGCGGGATCTGATGCAGAAACCGTGCATCGCCGAACTCAGTGGTTATCAGGCTGCCGAGCCGGTTGCAGCGGCGCCGGACCCATTGCTGGCGCTGAATGCGCGGATTCCGAATGTGCCGGCGCTGTTCTGCCTGCACGCCGGTTTCGGCACGGTATTCGACTACGAACCGCTGGCCCGTCGTCTGGAAGGACGGCGCACGGTGTACGGCGTGCAATGCCGCATGCTGCTTGACCCGCACTGGCAGGACGAATCGTTGTTGGCCATGGCGCAAGCCTATGCGCAGCGGATTCGCAGTCAGCAGGCCAAGGGGCCGTATTGCTTGCTGGGCTGGTCGTTGGGCGGTGCGCTGACGCAATTGGTCGCCCATGAACTGGAAGCTCAAGGTGAAACCGTGGCGTTTGCCGGGCTGGTCGACAGCTATGTGGCCGGCACCGCAGAAGCGGGGGACTGGCGCGAGGACCTCGGTGACTTCCTGACGTTTGTGCTGGGTCTGCCAGCCGACGAGGCTCAGGCGCTGATCGCGCTGAAAGCCGCTGGCATGAGTGAACGCGAGGGCTCCACCGCCGTCATCGAAGCCGCCTTGCACGGTTCCAATGAACAAGCCGCGTTGGGCGCTGGGGAGCTTACGCAGATCTTCGCCACCGGCTCACGCCTCAAGCAACTGGCGCTGGCGCATCGGCAACTGCCGGCGATCCAGGCCTCGGCCCATCGCTGGTGGGTGGCTGAACGCGAGGATGAACGTCGGGTGTTTGAGGCGCAGGTCGGCAGTCATGGTGTGGATCGGCTGTTGGCTGGCGGGCATTACGAGCTGTTGCGCGGTGATGAGTTGCTTGATGAGCTTGAAGACCTGTTGGAACGCAGGCCAGCTATCGCATAGCCCCTGTGGGAGCGGGCTTGCTCGCGAAAAGGGAGTGTCAGTCGATATTCATGTCGCTGACACACCGCATTCGCGAGCAAGCCCGCTCCCACAAGATCCTCGTTCCTTTCAAGATTTTCCAATGCCCGATTTATTGACCTATTTTTGTGAAGGATTCATCCCATGGCTGTGTTGCCAGAACTTGAAGCATTTCTCGAACTCGCCGAGTTCGGCCGGATGACCGGCAAAAGTCGCGCGATGCATGAACAGTCGCCACAACAGGCGCGGATCGATTTTGAAGCCTCCTCCGGGTTTCTCGATGTGCCGCTGGACAGCGTTGCCTGCGAGGACTTCACCCTTGCTGCGCGGGACGGCCACAGCTTGTCGGCGCGGCTGTATCGCGATGGGCAAGCGGTCGACGGGTTGCAGCCGGTGGTGTTGTATTTTCATGGTGGCGGCTATGTGGTCGGCAGCCTGGATTCCCATGATGCGCTGTGCCGGCGACTGGCCTCCCAGGGCGGGTTTGCGTTACTGACCGTGGATTACCGACTGGCGCCGGAGTGGCGTTTTCCGACACCGGTACAGGACGCCTGCGATGCTGGCAACTGGCTGGTGCGCGAGGGCGCAGCGCGGGGGCTGGACGCGAATCGGGTGGCGCTGGTCGGCGACAGCGTGGGCGCAACGTTGGCCACGGTGTTGTCGATCATGGCCGTGCGTGAGCCAGAGGAATTGGCGTTGAAACCCAAGGCGCAGGTGTTGCTGTACCCGGTGACGGACGCGACGACCCAGCGTGCCTCCCATCGTGATTTCGCCGAGGGCTATTTGCTGGAGACACCGACGCTGGACTGGTTCTACGCGCATTACGGGCGCACGCCAGCGGACCTGTCGGATTGGCGTTGCTCGCCGTTGCTGGCGGCGGACCTGTCGGGCGTGGCACCGACGCTGGTGTACCTGGCCGGGCATGATCCGTTGCATGACGAAGGGGCGGCGTATGCCGAGCTGTTGCGCGCGGCGGGGAATGAGGTGACGTTGCTGGAGCAGCCGGGAATGACCCATGACTTTATGCGCATGGCGGGATTGCTGGGGGAAGTGGAAGGGATTCACTCGGAAGTGGCGGGGTGGGTGCGTTCGCGGGTTTGAGTTGACATAAAAAAACCGCCATTCCTGGGTCAGGGGTGGCGGTTTTTTTGTGTCCGGTATGGGGGATTTCTGGTGGGGCGACAATTGCCTTCGTGGGCAAGCCTCGCTCCTACAGGTTGGTGTCGATTTGTGACACGACGCCAACCTGTAGGAGCGAGGCTTGCCCGCGAAGGCGGACTCACATTCAACACAAATCCCTGGCCCAAAAAAATGCCCACATCTCACGACACGGGCATTTTTCATTTCAGCTCATGACTCAGAAGTCATACTTCGCGGTGATCTGCAGGTTACGCGGCTCGCCGTAGAACGTGGTGCCGAAGTTGCCCAGGCCCGACATGTATTTCTTGTCGAAGACGTTGTAAGCATTGGCGGTGAAGCTCAGGTGTTCGTCGTACTGATAACGGGTCATCAGGTCCACGAGGGTGTAGCCACCTTGTTTGAGCAGGGTGCTGCCGCCCTGGCCGTTACCCACGTTCGGGCTGTAGCTCTGGCCGTAGAACGCGCTCTGCCAGCTGACACCGCCACCGATGGTGACCTGGTCCAGTGCGCCCGGCAGACGGTAAGTGGTGAACGTACGCACCACGTGTTCCGGTTTGCTGGAGGCCAGCGGGAAACCGAAGATACGTTGTTCGTCTTCATCGCGGGTACGCGCGTAGGTGTAGCCGGCAGTCACGTTCCAGCCATCCGCCAGTTCGCCAGCCAGTTCCATTTCCACACCTTTGGTGGTGGCGCCGGAGATGGCTTTATAGACGTCCTGGCCGGTGCCTACGTCGGTGGTGACGTATTGCGCGACGTTGTCCTGCTCGATTTGGAACAAGGCAAAGCTGGCGTTCAGTTTGCCTTCGAAATAAGCCGCCTTGATGCCGGTTTCGTAGCTGTCGCCTTCAACAGGCTTGAGGGTCGAACCGGTCACGTCCTTGTAGATTTGTGGCTGGTAGATCTTGGTGTAGCTGGCGTAGACCGAGTACACATCGTTCAGGTCGTAGACCACGCCGGCGTAGGGTGTAACGACGCCGTGTTCCTTGTAGCTGGCGTGGGTGTCGGTCTGGGTCGAACCCGGATAGTAGGAGTAATCTTCGTTGTACTTGAAGGTGCTCAGACGGCTGCCGAGGATGAATGACAGGTCGTCGGTCGGACGCAGGCGCGTGGCCAAGTAGAGACCGTTCTGGCTCTGGGTGCGTTCGTATTTACCGTTTTTCGGAAATTCCTGTTTCGGCAGGTGACCGTTCCAGTCAAAGATGCTGCCCGGCACAAGTCCGGAAGCGCTGGAGTCGTAGGTCGCACCGGTCTGGCGCGAGTGGGAAGCCATGAAACCCGCCACCAGCTCATGCTCTCGACCGCCCAGGGAGAACGGGCCGGAGACGCTTACGTCTGCCGAATTCTGTACGCGATGGCCTTCCCAACGACCCCAGTAAAGGAAATTGCCTTCGCCAGTGACGGGGTCTGCGGAACCACCGCTGGCCGAGGCCAGTTGGGTATCGTGATCGGTGGTTTTCTGGTCGAAGCTGGCCTTGAGTTTCCAGTCATTGGCCAGCGCTTGTTCCAGCGACGAGAAGTAGGTGACGCTGTCGAAATCACGACGGCTCCAGTTGGCACCCGGGTTAAAGCTGCGGGAGAAATCGGTGCGGCTGCCATCGGTGAAGTACGGCGCGTTACCGGTCCACGAACTGCCGCGCGGCGTTGCACTGGACTTGTCGACGCCAAAGGTCAGCAGGGTGTCGTCCGTCAGGTCGGCTTCAAGGATGCCGTAGTAGATGTCTTTTTTCTGGGTGTAGTGGTCGATGTACGAACCTTTGTCCTGATAGGCACCCACGAAGCGACCGCGCACGTTGCCCGAATCGGTCAGCGAACCGGAGATATCGCCTTCGGTGCGGTAGTTGTCCCAGGAACCGGCGGTTGCACTGACCGAGGCCTTGAAGTCCTTGGTCGGTTTCTTGCGGATCAGGTTGACGGTGGCGGACGGGTCGCCAGCGCCGGTCATCAGGCCGGTAGCGCCTTTGATGACTTCGATGTGATCGAGGCTGGCCGCGTCGTCGCTGTTGTTCGGGTTTTCACCGTAAACACCGTCGTAGGGCTGGTTGACACCATCGTATTGAAAGTTGGTGATCGCAAAGCCACGGGCGGAAAACTCGGTACGGTCACTGTCGTACTTCTGTGTGGTAACGCCTGGGGTGTTGCGCAACGCGTCGGCGACGCTGGTGACGCCGCGATCGTCCATTTGCTGACGGGTCACCACGGTCACCGATTGCGGCGTTTCGCGAAGGGTCAGCGGCAGCTTGGTCGCGGTGGTGGTGGCGCCAGTGGTGTAGGAACCGGTGTCTTCAGTGGTCAGGCCCAGGGCCTGGCCGGAAATCGTCGTCGCGCCCAGTTGCAGGCCTGAACCGCCGCCGGATACCAGGGTGACGCTGTTGCCATTGATCTGGAACGAAATGCCCGTGCCTTTGAGCAAGGCGCTCAGGGCCTCGGACGGCTCCAGCGAACCGGACACTGCACGGGACTTGATACCAGCGACCTGGTCAGGGCTGTAGAGGATCTGCAGGTTGGTCTGCATGCCCAGCTCGGTCAGCGCGTTGGAGAGCGGCTGCACGGCAATATTCACTTTTACAGGTGCAGCATTGGCCATCGCGCTCCCCAGCAAGGTGGCGGTCAGCAGTACGCTGGTGAACAGGGTGCGATGCAATGTCGGGCGCTGTACGGCCAGCGCGAGAGGTGTGCGGCGTGGTTGAGGTCGCATTACTTACCTGAGCTCCTGAAAAGTGTTGTGCAGAGTTTTTGTTAATAAGAATGATTATTAGACGCGGCACGAACGGAAAACCGGAAAGAAACCCGTCAAATAAATTTCAGAAAGATGAAATGAAGGGGCATGGTCGCTTTTTGTAGGAGCCAGCGGTGCGGCGATCCGACTTGCCGCACCGCTGGTTCCTACAGGGCAGACGTATCAGGCAGGGGCAAGCTCGGTGACAACCCGGCCGCTTTCCATGCGCACCAACTGGTCGGCCACATCGAAGTAACGGTCATCGTGGGAGATCACGATGATGGTTTTGCCCAGGCGCTTGAGGTCCGGCAGTAGCTCGGTGTAGAAAATCCGGCGGAAGGTCGGGTCCTGGTCGGCCGCCCATTCATCGAACACCAGCACCGGGCGTTCTTCGAGCCAGGCATTGACCAGCGCCAGGCGCTTGCGTTGGCCGGTGGAGAGGTCGGTGGTGGTGAAATTGCCGTCCTTGACGCTGACCTTGTGCGCGATTTCCAGGCGTTGCAGGTATTTGTTGGCGTCTTCGGGGATGTGCTGATCGCCCTGGACTACGTCATCGAACAGGTAATAGTCAGCGAAGATCGTAGTGAACAACTGGCGATAGTCATCACGGTTCTGCGCATCGATCGCCTCGCCGTTGACGCGGATCTCGCCCTGTTGCGGCGTGTACAAGCCCAGCAGCAACTTGATCAGCGTGGTCTTGCCGCAACCGTTCTCGCCGACAATAAAGGTGATGTCGCCTTGCCTGATCGTCAGGTTGACCGGCCCGAGCTGGAACGGTGCGGCACCTTCGGCAGCCGGGAAGGCGAAACGCACATCGGCCAGTTTCAGTTCATGCACAGCTTGCTTGACGTTGCCCTGATCGCTGAGCAGCAAGTGCGGTTCGGGGGTGGAAAACTGCTCGGACAACTCGGCGATCCGGCGGAAGGCAATCTGCGCGCGGCTGACAATCGGCAACGTGCTGATCAAATGCTCCAGCGGGCCCTTCATATAAAGCAGCACCAGCACGAAGCCGCTCATCACGGTTTTGTCGGCGCTTGGCCAGAAAGATTGCAGCGCCAGCACCAGGCCGATGACCACGAAGAACAGCATCGAGCCGAAGGTCTTGGCGATGACGAAGGTGTTGACCGAGCGCACCTGGGTCTTGCAGATGAAGTCGGCCGTCGCCTTGATGCCTGAAACGAACATGCGCTGGCGACGCGGACGGTGGATACGTAGTTCCTTGGCGCCATCGGCAATCGCGTTGTAGTGCTTTTGCAGCTCGTCCTCAGCGTCACGGGCGGCCATGAAACCCTGCACACCTTTGCTCTGGGCGTAAGCCTGGATCGCGGTGCCGATCAGGATCGCGGCGACCATGATCAAAAACATCGGCCACGACAGGATGGCCAGGTAACCCATGCAACCCAGGGTCACGGTGAGGGAAATTGCCAGCGGGGCGAAGGCGAAGGCGAAGTCGCTGATGGTGTCGACGTCGTGGGTCAGCACGGGAATCAAGCGATGGCTGCGGTAGCGTTCGATTTGTTCGATCGGTGCCGAGAGGACTTTTTCACCGAGCTGTTTACGCAGCCTGGCGATGATGTGCTGGCCGACATAGTTGGTGCCGATGTCCGAGCAGATCGAAGTCAACAGCGCCAGCAGGCACAGGCCGGCGAACAAGGCGACGACGCCCTGGGTCAGGCCGGTGTCCGAATGCAGGGCGTTGTTGATGGTCGCCAGCAATACCGTGACGCTCAAGCCGCCGACCATGCCCAGGAAGATGGACGCGGCGACGATGAGTCGAAACGGTTTCAACAGGGCGAACAACTCGCCGATGGCGCCACGGGGAGGCTGGGTCATGGAAGACAGTTCCTTGGGTATAAAGGCAGATACCCAGTAGAACGTCTGATCGAAGGGTTAATTTACAAGGTCGCCGACTGGCGGTGAGGACGGTAACTCCAGTCGATTAGGCACACATCTGATTTTGTAGGAGCGAGGCTTGCCCGCGAAGGCGATCTTGAGGGCCCCTTCGCGGGCAAGCCTCGCTCCTACAAAAAGCAATTCACGCGCTTACAGGTCACGCACGATACGGAACCCCATCCAGTCGCCACGCTCTTGCGGGTACTGGCTGTTGCGATTGCCGGAGCGGGAGAACACCGGCGCTTCGCCCCAGTCGTTGCCACGAATGCGCACCGCTTCGCAGTTGGCTTGTACCCACGCGCTGCCATCGGTGGGTGCGCCGACGTAGTCCGGGTGTTCGCAGTCTTCGACCCACTCGTAGACATTGCCGTGCATGTCGTACATGCCGAACGCGTTGGGTGGATAGCTGCCGACCGGCGAGCTGTAGCTGTAACCGTCCGCCGGGCCGTAGGTGTTGGCGTGTTTGCTGATGCTGTATTCCTTGCCTTCATCGAACGGGAAGGGGAAAGGACCTTTGGTGCCGCCGCGCGCGGCGTATTCGCGTTGGGCTTCGCTGACCATGTGGTACTTCTGCCCGGTCTTTTTCGAGAGCCAGGCGACGTAATTTTTCACGTCATCGAAGTTCATGCACACCGCCGGCTGGCGCGAGCCTTGCGGATAACGCGGTTTGCTGGCGACGCACTCGCGACCTGGTCGGGTATCGCCATTGGCGATGGTCACGCCACTCTCGCGCACGTAACTGTCCCATTCACCGGCAGTGACCTGGAAACGGCTCATGGCGAATGGTTTGGCGAAGGTCACTTCGTGCATCGGACTTTCGTCGGGCTCGCGACCGACTTCATCGTCCGGCGTGCCCATGGTGAAAGTGCCGGCCGGCAATACGACCATTTCCGGGCAATCGCGGCAGTCCTTGAACACCTTGCCGGGTTGCGGGGCGGTGGCGGCTTGGGCGGCGGTTGGCAGCAGGCCGGCGATGAGGGCGGATAAGGCGAGGGCCTTGAGCGGCAGGGTTAGTGGATTACTGTTCATGAGGTGTCTCGTTCAAAGAAAAAAGCGTGGCGATAACGAAACCTGTAGGAGCCAGGCTTGCCGGCGAAGGCAATCTTGAGGCCGCCTTCGCGGGCAAGCCTCGCTCCTACACAGAAAGCGGTCTGCTCAGGCGATCTTGCTCAGCAAGACCATAAAGCGGTCGATGTGGTTTTCGGTGTTGAGCAGGCCGGGCGCGATGCGGATCACCGGGCCGACGTCGCGGTCCACCGAGTCGCAGACCACGCGGTTTTCCATCAACTGCACGGCGACTTTTTCGCAGTCGCGGTCCTTGATCCGGAAGAAGGTGAAACCGGCCGACAGGTCCGGGCTTTTTGGCGTGACCAGTTCGATCTGCGGGTGTTCCAGCAGCCGGTTTTTCGCATAAGTGTTAAGCGCGTGAATGCGCGCCTGCACCTCGGCCTTGCCCAATTCCAGGTGCAGCTTGAACGCTTCGTCCAGGGCCCAGCGGTGTTCGAAGCTGTGGTAGCCGCCCGGCGTCATGATGGTCGAGAAGGTGGTGGCTTCGGAGAAGGTCGGAATCGTCGGTGTGACGTCCTTGAGCTCAGCGGAACGGGCGCAGATGATCCCGGTGCCGCGCGGGCCGAACATCCATTTGTGGGTGCCGGTGATGAAGAAGTCGCAATGCATGTCGGGGAAGTCGAGGTCGTCGACGCCGAAACCGTGCACGCCATCGACCACATACAGGATGCGGTCCTTTTCCTCGCGATTGCGATTCTGCTCCTCCACCAGTTTGCCGATCTCTCCGATCGGCAGTTTCACGCCGCTGCCGGACTGCACCCAGGTCATGCCCAGTACGCGGGTTTCGGGACGGATACCTTTGGCGATCGCGCCCAGCACCTCATCCACCGAGACCTTGTGACTGTTCTCGAACAGTTTGAGCTTGCGCACCTTGACCCCGTCCTTTTGCTGGCGGTAACCCAAGGCGTAATTGGTGGCGTAGTGTTCGTGCTCGCTGGTGAGAATTTCCTGATCCGCGCGCACATGGATGCCGCCATAGATCAGCGACAGGCCTTCGGTGGTGCTGCCGGTCAGCGCGATTTGCTCAGGCTTGGCCTTGAGATAGCGGCCGGCCCAGACGCGAACCTCCTGCTCGCGTTTTTCGGTTTCGCCCAGGTCCCAGTCCATCGCCAGGCCCGGGTTGCGGTCGAGGTTGGCGCGGTGGCGTTCAATCGCCTCACGCACCGGACGCGGGTGGGACGTCACCAGAAAATTGGCGAAGTGCAGGTAGTCCGGATCCTGGTCGAACAACGAGCGCAATTGCGCCCATTTGTCCTTGGGCTGTGGCGTTGGATTGGCAGCCAGCGCCTGCAGATTCACGGCAGAACTCAGTGGCAGGCCAGCGGCGAGAATACCGGCCTGCTTGAGGAATGAACGGCGGTTAGTCATGAACTCGGTTCGCTTATGCAAAGGGGGAATCAGTTTTTCGCAACCGGTTTGGACGACTTCTGCACCTGGTCCCAGACCCGCAGGAAATTCCCGCCCCAGAGCTTGGCGATATCGGCCTCGCTGTAGCCGCGACTGATCAGCTCGGCCGTCACGTTGCGCGCTTCGCTGACATCCTTCCAGCCATCCAGACCGCCGCCGTCGTTGAAGTCGGAACTGATGCCGACGTGGTCGATACCGATTTTCTTCACCGCGTAGTCGATTGCGTCGCCGTAGTCCTTGAGCGTGGCTTTCGGTTCTTCGTCGACGATGGCGTAGAGCTGGCTGGCGTACTCGCCGAAACGCTGTTCGGACCAGACGGTGATGATCGGGTCACCCGGCATCAAAGCCATTTCCAGGCCTTGCAACGGTTGCAGGTCGAAGCGTGCGCGCAGGGCGTTGAGTTTGTCCTGAGTGGCCTGGCTCAGCGGACGGATATAGGTGGGAAAGCCGACAATCTGCACCACGCCGCCGCTGTTTTTGATCAGTTGCATTTCCTGATCACTGAGGTTGCGCGGGATGTCCACCAGTGCACGCGGTGCCGAATGCGAGGCGACCATCGGGGTGCGGCTCAGTCGTGCGACTTGCTCCAGGGCCTTGGTCGACATCTGCGACACATCGATGATCACGCCGAGGTCGTTCAGGCGGTGCACGGCCTGCTTGCCGATCTCCGACAGGCCACCGAGGGCATCCCGCGAATCATTGAAGAACGGCAGCGGTCGAGACGAATCAGCCCAGGCGTTGTTGCCCACGTAACTGAAACCGAACATGCGCATGCCGCGAGCGGCCCACGTGTCCAGGGCGTTCAGGTCGTTGCCCAGCGGATAGGCGTTGAGCATGCTCATGAAGATCGCGAATTTGCCTTCGCCGTGCAGGCGGCGGAAATCGTCCGGGGTGTAGGCGATGGCGACCTGGTTGGGAAAGTCGCGAACCATCGTGCTGATGATTTTGTAGCGGGTTTCCTGCTCGAACCGGGCTTCGTCGACGAAACCGGCGGTCGGGCGATGCGGGGCGTTGGCGCCGTTCCAGATTTCCGGCCAGCCGAAAATCGTCAAGGCCGCGCCGGACAAGCGTCCGCGGCCAGTCTTGACCAGGTCGAATTGCCCGGTGCCATCCTTGTCCGCTTCATTGCCGGCGGTGCCGAAGTCCAGCGGGACGGTGACGTGGCTGTCAAAGGAGAGGAGGCGCTCTTGCAGCTCATCGGCCTGTTTCATCACCTTGATCGGGTAGCCGGGATTGTCTTTGAACCAGTAATCCCAGGCCGCAAAGCCTGCCCCGGCACTGATCGCCAAGGCCAGCGGCAGGCCGATGTAAAGAGCCTTTTTCGAACGTGGTTTTGTCATTGCAATCTCAGTCAGGTTCGCCACCCCGGTGCGGGCGCAGGGGCCTTTGCTATCTGGGAAGAACGAGTGGCTGGTCAGAAAATTTAGGCGGATTCACCCGCGGTAGTGATCGTTCCCACGCTCCGCGTGGGAATGCAGCCCGGGACGCTCCGCGTCCCTTCCAAAGCCGAACGCGGAGCGTCCGTTGAGGCATTCCCACGCAGAGCGTGGGAACGATCTTTCGGGGGCACCATAAATTTTTGGAGGCAACAAACGTTCTAGCTTGGATAAAGCCTGCTTCATGGCTGACACAGGTAGGGCAATGACGATTTCTCGACGATGGTTCATGGCAGGCCTGGCGCTGACCGGCGCCGCCGTGCCTGCGGCTTTTTATGGGCATCGCGAATGGACGAAACCGGATCCGGCGATCACTCCCGGCGAAGCTTCATTCGATGTGGCGGATGTCGCAGGCCAGCATTTGGCGAACACCTTGCGGGGCGTCTGGCAGATTCGTTTCGAAGGTCGAGACGCCGGTATCGAAGGCCTGCCACGGGACGGGCTGGAACTGCTTCTCGACGTCGGCCACAAAGGTCGCGGCTTGATCGGGTTCCTCGACACCGCCCAGCGTTTGCGCTCCAGCGATGAACCGCGCTACCGGGTGCTGGGCGATCTGGCGGAAGCCAAACCGGCTGAACTGAGCTGGCGGCTGGTCAGTGCCGACGCTACCAACGGCACGCCGGATTATGAATTCAGCATGGCCCTGGATGAAGTCTGGGCCGGTTTCGGCAATGCCGGCAGCGGTACACTCAGCGGCCGGGTGTTGAACCTCGATCGCCCGCTGATGATGACCGCGCAGGATAATCGCTTCATCGCCGTGAAGCGTGTTTTTCCCGAAGCTCGCGAGCGAACCGGTCTGAATGCACCGCTGCTGGCCTGGCTGGTTTCCGCCGAGCATCGGCTGTTTCACCAGCTCTGGCATGCCTCGCGGGACAAGTGGCACACCCTGTCCGAGGACAAGCGCAACGCCCTGCGTGGCATTGGCTGGCAGCCCGGCCCGCGGGACAAGGAGCGTGATGCCCGTGGCGCGCGCAAGGACCGCAACGGCTCGGGCGTGGACTTTTTCTTCATGCACCGGCACATGCTGGGTACAGCGCGTTCGATGCAGGATTTGCCGTCATGGCAGCACTTTCCGTTGCCGCAGCCGGAACTGGCTCGTGATCGCATCGGCTTCGCCAATTACTGCGATAACCACGACGGCACCGCGCTGCCGCCGACCTGGCGGGCCGACGACGATGCCGAGTATTCGCAATGGGTCAGCGACATCAAGACCGCCGAGACTTACCACAGCAACTTCCAGGTCTGGGAGTCGCGCTACCGTGATCCGCGTTATCTGTCCAAACTCACCCTGGGGCAGTTCGGTTCAGAGGTCGAGTTGGGGCTGCACGACTGGCTGCACATGCGCTGGGCCTCGGTGCCGCGTGATCCGTCCAATGGCCAGCCGGTGCCGTTCGCCCGGGATCCGGCAGACTTCTCCGCGCGCTGGTATGCGCCGGAAAACGACTTCCTCGGCGACCCGTTTTCCTCCCATGTGAATCCGGTGTTCTGGCATTTTCACGGCTGGATCGATGATCGTCTGGAAGACTGGTTCCGTGCGCACGAGCGCTTTCATCCGGGGGAGGTGAGTCGGCTGGAGGTCAACGGCGTGGCGTGGTTTGCGCCGGGGCGTTGGGTTGAGGTGAATGATCCGTGGCTCGGGCCGAGCACCCATGGGTGCAGCACGACGCCGGGGTTGCAGACGGGCAAGTCGGTTGAGATGGACCCGGAAACCATGAAACTGGCGCTGCGCATTACCTTTGGCGAAGACGAGAAAAAACTGGCGGACCTGTTCCGCAAAGTGCCACAGCGGCCTTGGTATGCGCGGCATCTGAAGGTGAAGCCGGTTACCACTTAAGCGGGTGATACCGCGTTATCGTTCTTCGCGGGCAAGCCTCGCTCCTACAAGGGCGTCATTTATCCCTGTAGGAGCGAGGCTTGCCCGCGAAGAGGCCCTCAATAACAGAGCAAATCACAAAACCTGCCACCCACCCCCCAGCGCCTTGTACAGCGCAATACTCGCCTGTAACCGCGACAACCGCAGTTGCACATTCAAATCCTGCGCCGCATACAGCGTGCGCTGGGTCTCCAGCACCGTGAGCAAATCCTCGGCCCCGGCCTGATAACGGCTTTGCGCAATATTGAATGCGGTCTGCGCCTGGTTCAGTTCTTCGCTTTGCCACTGGCGCTGTGCATCCAGCCCACGAATGCTGTTGAGGGCTTTTTCCACGTCGGCGAAGCCATTGATGATCGCCCCGCGATACGTCTCCAGCCGTTCTTCCTGGCGGGCCGTGGCTTTATCGCGCTCGGCGCTCAAGCGACCATTGTTGAAGACCGGCGCAAGCAATCCGGCGGTGAGGTTGTAGAAAGGACTGCGCAGAATGTCTGCCGCCTGATCGGCTCCCGATCCCAGTTCGGCGCTCAAGGTCACCTTCGGCAACATCGCCGCGCGGGCGACGGTGACGTCGGCTTGTGCGGCGGCCAGTTGCGCTTCGGCACGGGCGATGTCCGGGCGACGGGTGAGCAGCTCGCTGGGTACGCCCGCCGCGATGGTCGGCCATGACAGTTGCTCAAAGCGCTCCTGATCCAGCGCCAGTTCCTGAACCGGCCGGCCGAGCAGCGCAGCGAGTCCAATCAACGCGTCCTGCGCCTGTTGCTGCACCAGCGGCAATTGCCGTTGTTGCGCCGCCACCAGGCTCTTCTGCTGCGCCAGTTCCAGCGCTGTCGCAGAGCCCGAATCAAAACGCGTCTGCACCAGTTTCAACACGTTCTGAGCGTTCGCCAGGTTCAACTCGGCGATGCGACTTTGCTCGCGCAGCGACAAGGTCTGCGCGTAGGTATTCGCAACACCGCTGAGCAGCGTCAATTCCACGGTGGCCTGATCGAACTCGCTCGCCTGCAACCCGAATTGCGCGCTGTCACGGGAGGCCCGTTGACCGCCCCAGAAATCGATTTCGTAACTGGCACTGAGGCTGGCGTTGAAGTAATCGACGGCCTTGTTATCGCTGTCGGCATCGAGCTGGCTGTAACCGTTGCCGCGCAGCAGTTTTTGTCGATTGGCGTTCAGGGCACCCTTGACTTCGGGTAGCTGAGAACCGCCGGCAACCACCGTCTCGGCCTGCGCCTGGCGCACCCGTGCGATGGCGGCGGCCAGGTCGTAACTGCCGACCCGCGCCTGCTCGATCAGTTGATCCAGCTGCGGGCTGCCGAACTGCGTCCACCATTGCAGGTTGCTGCGGGTGGCGCTTTGCGTGTGCGGCGATTGCCAGGAAGAGGGCGGAGCAATGCCGCTGTCCGGGCGCTGGGCGGGCGTGCCGCAGGCACCGAGCAACAGGCAGAGGGTCAGTAAACTCAGTTGCGGCTTCATGGGGAGATCATTCACTGGTAAGGGCCGTGACCGGGTCGAGTCGGGCAGCTTTGCGGGCCGGCATGAAGCCGAAGACAACACCGGTGACCAGGGCGCAGCCGAAGGCGCCGAGCACCGCTATCAAAGAGAACGCGACGGCGACTTCGCTGAGGATCAGCACGCCGCCGACGATCAGCGCCAGGGCGATCCCGGCGAGCCCACCGACCACCGACAGCATCACCGCTTCCGTCAGAAACTGACGGAGGATGTCGCGCTGGCGGGCGCCGGTGGCCATGCGGATGCCGATCTCCCGGGTTCGCTCGCGCACGGTCATCAGCATGATGTTCATCACGCCGATCCCGCCCACCAGCAGCGAAATGGCGGCAATCGAGCCGAGCATCAACGACAGGGTGTTTTGCGTGCGCGCTTCGGCCTGGATCATCGCGGCGTTGTTGGTCAGTTCGAAATCCTTCTTGCCGTTGTGCAGGCGCAGCATCAATTGCTCGATGGCAATCTCAGTCTCCTTGACCTTGCGTGCGTCGGCGGCGGCGATGGCCACGTACTCGGGATTGTGGGTGCCAAACAGCCGCACGCTCGCGGCGGAATACGGGATGGCGATGCGGTCGTCGCTGTCGGAATCGCCCGAGCTGGCGCCTTTTTCCGTGAGTACGCCGACTACCTGGAACGGCACGTTCTCGATCAGGATGTACTGGCCGATCGGGTTGGCTACGTCCTTGAGCAACCTGGTCCGCACTTTGTGGCCAATCACCGCAACCGCCGCGGCGTTGCGCTCATCGTCCTGGGTGAAATAGTTGCCTTGCACCACCGGCCAGTTGAAAATCGCCGGGAAATTGGTGTCGTTACCGCCAACGTAGCTCAAGTGGTCGAGGTTGCCGAAGCGCACCCCGGCTTCCTGACCGTTGACCGGCATGATCCGCGTCACTTGCGGCAGGCTTCCCACCGCCGCGACGTCATCCAGGGTGACGATGCCCAACGGCGTACGCGGATTGGGTGATGAGCCGCTGAGGTAAATGATGTTGGAGCCGAAAGCACCCATTTGCGCCATCACCTGGCGTTTGCTGCCTTCGCCGACGGCGAGCATCACCACCACCGACGCCACACCGATGATAATCCCGAGCAGTGTCAGTGCCGTGCGAAAGCGGTTGATCCACATCCCCCGCCACGCCGCTTGTACGGCGTCGATCAGTTCGCCTTTCCACGCGCCGGTGGCTTGCGCTCCTTCCGTCAGACGCTTGCGCAGATCCACCGCTTGCAGCGCGCCGGGGTTGGCCGAGGTTTGCGCTTCAGGGTTGTCACGAGCGCTGTCGCTGATGATCAGCCCGTCACGGATTTCGATGATGCGTTTGGCCCGGGCCGCGACTTCGCGGTCGTGGGTGATGATGATCACCACGTGGCCCTGGCTCGCCAGTTCGTCGAGCAGGGTCATCACCTCGGCGCCGCTGTGGCTGTCGAGGGCGCCGGTGGGTTCGTCGGCGAGGATGATGTGGCCGCCGTTCATCAAGGCGCGGGCGATCGACACCCGTTGTTGCTGGCCGCCGGAGAGCTGATGCGGACGATTGCCGGTACGTGAGGCCAGGCCGAGGCGGTCGAGCAGGGCGGCGGCGCGGGCGTGGCGTTCGGCCGCCGGCAAGCCTGCATAGATGGCCGGCATCTCGACGTTTTCCTGGGCCGAACCAGACGGGATCAGATGATAGCCCTGGAACACAAAACCGAAGGCCTCACGGCGCAGCCAGGCCAGCTCGTCGCTGTCGAGGGCGGCGACGTTTTGCCCGGCGAATCGGTATTCGCCCGACGTGGGGCGGTCGAGGCAACCGAGGATGTTCATCAGCGTCGACTTGCCGGAGCCGGAAGCACCGACGATCGCCACGAACTCCCCGGCATGGATCGACAGGTCGATGCCGCGCAACACGTGAACTTCAGGTGAATCGCCGCCGCCGTAGGCTTTGCGGATGTCCTGCAGGTCGATCAGAGGCGTCTGCATTCAGCCGCCACTCCCGTCGGCCGGGCCGATCAGCAGGTGATCGCCTTCCTGCAAACCGTCGAGGATCTGCACCCGCAGACGATCGCTGATACCGGTGCGCACGTCGCGTTGCTGAATGCTGCCGTTTTTGGCGACGACCTGGGCGATTTGCATGTTGGCCTCAGTGCCGGCCTGCAACGCCGCGACAGGCGCAGTGAGGGTGTTTTTCGCCTGATCCGAAACGAAGAACACTTGGGTGGTCATTTCCGCCATCAACGCGTTGTCGGCGTTATCGACGTCCAGCAACACCGTATACAGCACCACACGCGCGCTGCCACTTTTGCTCGAACTGGCCGGGCTGCCGCCACCCTGGCTGGTCTGATCCAGCGGCTTGGGCGGCACTGGCAGAATTTGCCGCACGGTGCTGCTCCAGCGTCGGTTGCCACCGCTGAGGGTGGTGAACCAGGCGGTCATGCCGGGTTTGACGTGGCCGATGTCGGCTTCCGAAACCTCGGCCCACACCGTCATCGGCGACAACTTGGCGATGCGCAGAATCAGCGGTGTTTGCTGCTGGGCGTTGAGGGTCTGGCCGACCCGGGCGTCGAGTGCAACCACGGTGCCGGCCATCGGTGCGTAAATCCGCGTGTAACCGAGTTCGGCCTGATCGCTGCGCAGGCTGGCCTGGCCCTGACGGATCTGCGCCTGGAACATGTCGATGCGGGCCTGGGTGGCGCGCAGCTCGGCCTGGGCAGTTTGCACGTCTTCTTCGCGGGTTGCGCCGCCAGCCTTGAGGTTCTGTTGGCGCTGGTATTTCTGCCGGGCCAGTTCGTGCAGTGCCTGTTGTTCCTGAAGCTGCGCCTTGAGGTTCTCGATGGAGAACCGGCCGGCGTCGAGTTTGGCTTGCTGGGTGGACGGATCGATCTCCACCAGCAATTGGCCTTCCTTGACCACGTCGCCGACTTCCACGTGGATCTTCTGGATCTGCCCGGACGCCTGGGCGCCGACGTCGACATAGCGCCGGGGTTGCAGGGTGCCCAACGCGGTGACGCTGCTTTCAATGTCGCCACGGCTGACTTGCACGGTGGCGAATTTGTCCCGCCCAGGCGGGATCACTTGCCAGGCGGCGATGGCGATAACGGGGATCAGACAAAGTGCTACAAGCAGGGCGCGTCGGGTCTGTCGGGGACGTTTCATGCAGGGTTCCGGCCAATGGGTATCGGCCCGTCGTTCAACCTGCGCACATAAACCGGCGACAGCCGAACGCTGTCGGGGAGCCGACAGACACGGGGAGCTGTCCTGTAAACGAGGAAAGTAGCGGGGAATTTAGGTGCGGACACAGGTCGATACAAACAGACTGCGGGCGCTTGTGTGGCGAGGGGATTTAGCGAAACGTCGCACCGCCCCGTTAGGCTGCGGAGCGGCCCCGGCATTTCAAAGTTAAAGCGCATTAACGACTGCTTCGCAGCCTAACGGGGCGGTGCGACGTTTCGCTAAATCCCCTCGCCACAAGGTGTAGCACATGACTATTTATCGGGTAAGTCAAACCAACACTTTAAATCTATATGAGAATTACTATAAATTACGCGGCTCGAACTGCCACCATCTTGCCACTGCCTATTTCGGCGGTCGCCGAGGTGGCTCAAGGACAGAAACCGCACCCTGTGCGGCCGGGAGTCATGTTGGAAAACTACTATCGCGAGCTGGTGTGTTTCCTGAACGCCAAGCTAGGCAACCGTCAGGTTGCCGAAGATGTGGTGCATGACGCTTATTTGCGGGTGCTGGAGCGTTCCAGCGACACGCCGATCGAGCAGCCCCGGGCATTCCTTTATCGCACCGCGCTGAACCTGGTGATTGACGATCATCGGCGCAATGCCTTGCGCCAGGTCGAGTCGCTGGACGTGCTCGACAACGAAGAGCGCTACTTCACACCATCGCCGCACAACTGCCTCGATCACGGCCAGCGCCTGGAGATGCTCCAGCGTGCCTTGGCGGAATTGCCACGGCTGTGTCGCGAAAGTTTTCTGCTGCGCAAAATCGATGGCCTGTCGCACCCGGAAATCGCTGAACAACTGGGCATCTCGCGCGCGCTGGTGGAGAAGCACATCGTCAATGCCATGAAACATTGCCGCGTGCGGATGCGCCAGTGGGACGCCCATTGATCCCTTCTCTCTAAATTTTTTTTCATTGTCCTCGTTCCTACTCAACAGACGACCTGCTGTCCTGCATCAGGTCACTTCGGCTTATTCCCCTTGTTGAGGGGTTCATCCAGAGGACACTGGAAATGACACAGGCAATTGCATCGCCCATCGTTCACGACCTGATCGGCGTCGGTTTCGGCCCTTCGAACCTGGCGCTGGCCATCGCTCTGCAAGAGCGCGGGCCGAACCAGGGCGAGCTGGATGTACTGTTTCTCGACAAGCAGCCCAACTACAGCTGGCACGGCAATACCCTGTCGACCCAGAGCGAACTGCAGATTTCCTTCCTCAAAGACCTGGTGACCCTGCGCAATCCGACCAGCCCGTATTCGTTCGTCAACTACCTCAAGCATCACGGCCGTCTGGTGGACTTCATCAACCTCGGCACGTTCTATCCGTGCCGCATGGAGTACAACGATTACCTGCGCTGGGTCGCCGGCCAGTTTGAAGCCCAGAGCCGCTACGGCGAAGAAGTGCTGACCATCGAGCCGGTGCTGCACAACCAGCAGGTCGAGGCGCTGCGGGTGATCTCTCGCGACGCCACGGGGCATCAACATGTACGCACCACCCGTTCGGTGGTGGTCAGTACCGGCGGTACGCCGCGCATTCCCGAAGCGTTCAAGGCGCTCAAAGGTGACGGCCGCGTGTTCCACCACTCCCAGTACCTGGCGCAGATGGCCAAGCAGCCTTGCGTGAACAATCAGCCGATGAGCATCGCGATCATCGGTGGCGGTCAAAGTGCGGCGGAAGCCTTCATCGATTTGAACGACAGCTTCCCGTCGGTGCAGGTGGACATGATCCTGCGTGGCTCGGCACTGAAGCCGGCGGATGACAGCCCGTTCGTCAACGAAGTGTTCTCGCCGGAGTTCACCGACCTGGTGTTCCAGCAGGCGAGCAGCGAGCGCGAGCGTCTGGTCAACGAGTACCACAACACCAACTATTCGGTGGTGGACATCGACCTGATCGAACGCATCTACGGCATCTTCTATCGCCAGAAAGTCTCGGGCGTCGCGCGCCATGCGTTCCGTACTCTGACCACGATCGAAAAAGCCACCGCCACCGAGCGCGGCATCGAACTGGCGGTGCGCAACAATGCCACTGGTGAAGTCACGGTTCGCCTTTACGACGCCGTGGTCCTGGCCACCGGTTACGAGCGCCAGATGCACCGAAAACTGCTGGCGCCGCTGGAGCAGTACCTGGGTGATTTCGAGGTGGATCGCAACTACAAGCTGATCACCGACGAACGCTGCAAGGCCGGCATCTATATGCAGGGCTTCTGCCAGGCGAGCCATGGTTTGAGCGACACCTTGTTGTCGATCCTGCCGATTCGGGCGGATGAGATTGCCGGTTCCTTGTATGACCATGGAAAGAACCGTGGGCATAGCCGGTCGGTGGTGGATTTGTTGCTAGCGACTGCCAGCTAAATCTTCGGCGCCTGTCAGGCCGCCATCGCGAGCAGGCTCGCTCCCACAATGGACCTGTATTCACAGGACAAAATGTAGGAGCGAGCCTGCTCGCGAAGAGGCCCTGAAAAGCACCACAAATCTTGAAAGCTGAACCCTTCCTGAAGAACCCCGCAATTCTCCCACCACCCACCGTTCCTTCGTTTACTCTCCAGAAATCGGGGCGTAAGCTTCGCGCGTTTTCATCAATAGCGGAGACCCTCAGTGGGTACTTGTTCGAGTGACAGTAGTCGGCCGGATTCGATAACCGGCACCTTCCCGGCAAGATAACGCGCAGCCTGGCAGCGCCGTGGACATCGCCAAGGAAGCGGCCGACATCATTCTGCTGGAGAAGAGCCTGATGGTGCTGGAGGAGGGCGTGCTGGAAGGGCGCCGGACCTTCGCCAACATGCTCAAGTACATCAAGATGACCGCCAGCTCGAACTTCGGCAACGTGTTCTCGGTGCTGGTGGCCAGCGCGTTCATCCCGTTCCTGCCGATGCACCTGCTGGTGCAAAACCTGCTCTACGACATTTCGCAGATCGCCATCCCGTTCGATAACGTCGATGAAGAAATGCTCGGCAAGCCGCAGCGTTGGCAGCCAGCGGATGTCGGGCGCTTCATGCTGTTTTTCGGCCCGATCAGTTCGATCTTCGACATCACCACGTTTGCCCTGATGTGGTACGTGTTCGACGCCAACACACCGGACCATCAAACCCTGTTCCAGTGCGGCTGGTTCGTGGTCGGGTTGCTGACGCAGACGTTGATCGTGCACATGATCCGCACACCGAAAATCCCGTTCCTGCAAAGCCGCGCGGCGATGCCGTTGATGGTCATGACCGGGATCATCATGGCAGTCGGGATCTTCCTGCCAATGGGGCCGTTGGCGCACTACTTCAAATCAGAGGCGCTGCCGTCGCTGTATTTCGTGTTCTTGCCGGTGATTCTGCTGGCGTACATGGGGCTGACTCAAGCGGTGAAGGGATTCTACATTCGGCGGTTTGGATGGCAGTAATTGCCGGAATCTGCAGTCATTTAGGAAAAGTCCTACAGAAACCTGTGCGCGCCTCCCGTAGCCTCGCCGCATCAAAAACCAGCCATCACACAAGAGGCTCTGATGCCGAATAAAGCCTTACGCATCCTGATCGCCGACCAGCAGCACTTTCACCGGATGAACATCGAACGGCTGTTCAATCAACTCGGCTATTACCGGGTGGCGCCGGTGCAGGGGCTTGCGCCAATGCTGACCCTGATCGAATACGGTTGCGAGCCGTTCGACCTGGTGGTCGTCAATGCCGCGCTGGCGGCAGGCGAACTGGATGTGCTCGGGTACTTCCTCAATAACCGGCAGGTTCGCCATGCACTGATTTTCGACGGCCAACGGGCGCACTTGCCGCCGATCCCGGCCTGTGAGCAACAGAAGATTCAGGTGAGCCACGCAGCGCTGCCTGATCTGCCGTGCATTCAGCGGCTGATGACGATCATTGATCCATCGCCGCAGGAGCGCGATCAGCGGTATGCCGGGTGATGGCGGTTTACCGTTCGTCGGTACTGTCATTTCTTACAGGTAGATTCTGCCTTTCCTCCATGCAACAGTCATGGCGCAGCCGTTGCGTCTACCCCGACGTTATCCCGTGGGCATTCGCTGAGTCTTTGCACAGGGAGTGGCCATGAAGTCAGTGCTGATTGTCGACGATCATCCGGTGATTCGAGCCGCACTCAAGCTTGTACTTGAACGGGAAGGTTTCAAACGGATTCATGAGGCGGCAAGTGTTGGGGAAGCGTTGACGATACTGCGTCAGCATCCGGTCGATGTGCTAATCCTGGATCTGGTGATGCCTGACGGCAGTGGGCTGGATCTGCTGGAGCGAATCAGGTCCAGCGCCTGGAAATGTGTGGTGCTGGTTTTCACTTCGCTCGATCCGCTGTTTTTCCAGGAGCGTTGCATGCGCGGTGGCGCCTTGGCGTATGTCTCGAAAACCAACAGCCTGGATCAATTGCACAAGGCGCTGCACGCGTTGATGGCGGGCTACACCTATTTCGCGCAGCTGGTTTCCAGCCCGATGAACCCGCTGCAACACAGTGAAAAAAAGATGATCGACTCGCTTTCCAACCGAGAGATGAACATCTTGCAGCACCTTGCCCGAGGCCTCTCCAACAAGGCGATCGCCAAAGCCATGAACCTGAGCCACAAAACCGTCAGCACCTACAAAACGCGTTTGATCATAAAACTGGGGGTCGTGGCGGCGGTGCATCTGCGCGATTTCGCCATACGCAATCACCTGATCTGAGTGCGCCCGATCGTGCATATCTTGCTTCTGATCCTGATGGTGTGCCTGGTGCCCCCGGCGTTGGCCTCGATCGCCGGCGAGCCTGAGCGCTTGCAGCTGCTGGGGCGTTCCACAGTGGAAGGGTACGAGGTCCCTCTGGAGAAACAGGACCGCCAATGGCTGCGCAACAAGCGTGTGTTGCGCGTCGGGGTGAGCGGGCCGGACTACCCGCCGTTCGAGGTGACGCGCAATCACGATGAGCTGGAAGGCATCACCGCCGATTACACCGCGCTGGTCGCGCAACTGCTGAACGTGCAGATCGAGGTGCTGCGTTATGTCACGCGTGAAGCGGCCATGGAGGCCCTTAAATACGGCGAGCTCGATGTGCTCGCGACTTCGAACAGCTTTGAGCTGGCCGACCCCGAGCTGATCCTGTCCAGTGCGTATGCTGAAGATCAGCCGATGCTGGTCACCCGTCTGGACGAGCGCATGCCAGTGGATCTGGCGGGCAAGCGCATTGCCATGGCCGATGACTATCTGCCGGCGCAAACCGTTAAATCGTTCTATCCCGAGGCCAGCCTGCAACGTTATCCGTCGGCGCTAGATGCGCTCGGGGCGGTGGCGTATGGGCAGGATGACGTGTACCTAGGGGACTTCATCAGCGCTAATTACCTGATCAACAACAACTACCTCAATGACATTCAGATGATCGGGCCGGCCGGCCTCGACGCTAACCCGTTTGGCTTCGCACTGGCTCGGGACAACCTGCCACTTAAGGAACTCATCGACAAGGCGCTGGCGGCGATCCCCATGGATCAGCGCTCAATCATCGAGCAGCGCTGGAGCGCCGGCAGGGCCAAAGTGGCGGGACAGCAGCGCGTGAGTCTGAGTGAGAGTGAACAGCGCTGGCTGGATCAGCATCCAATGGTGAAGGTGGGCGTCGTCGGGGACTTTGCGCCGTTGACCTTCTACGATGCCGAGGGTCGATTCAGTGGGTTGACGGCGCAATTGCTGACGCTGATCAGCCAGCGCAGCGGTTTGAACTTTAACGTGTTACGAGGGCAAACCCTGGACCAGCAAATCCAGCGACTCAGAGCCGGCGAAATCAAGGTCTTGCCCGCCATCATCCCCATGACCAAAGACGTCGCCGGATTGCACTTTACCCGGTCCTATATGGCCCATCCGTACACACTGGTCAGTGCAACAACCCCCGGTAGCCCGACGACGCTGGACGATCTGGCCGGCAAACGCCTGGCGATTTATCCCCGTCATCCGATGCGCGCGTTTATTCAGGCGCGGGCGCCGCAGGTGCAGATGGTAGATGTACAAAACCCGGCCGAAGGTCTGGAGCTGGTGGCGAAGGGACAGGCCGATGCCGCGCTCAGTTCATTGTTCATGACCCGTTACCTGATCGCCCGGTATTACCAGGGACGTTTACGGATCAGCAGCACCGTGGGCGATGAACCGGCGCGCATCGCCATGGCAACCGGCCGTGATGAACCGGAGTTGCACTCGATATTGAACAAGGCGTTGCTGAGCATTTCGCCCGAGGAAATGGACGATCTGGTCGCTCGCTGGAGCAATGATGTGGTGGTGGATGACAGTTATTGGCTGCGTCATCGCCAAGGTATTTTGCAGGCGTTTACCGCGGCCGCGGCGTTGTTGATGCTGGCCCTTGGATGGATCGCCTGGCAGCGTCGGCAGATTCGCCAGCGCCAGCAGTGGATGCAGCAGTTACAGGTGGCCAAGGATGCGGCGGACGATGCCAACCGTGCCAAAACCACGTTTCTGGCGACCATGAGCCATGAAATCCGCACGCCGATCAATGCCCTGATCGGCTTTCTGGAAATGGCCTGGAAGCGTGCAGAAGAGGGCGTCGCCGATCGCGTCTCCCTCGAAGTCGCCTCCACGGCTGCGCAGCAGTTGCTGGCGTTGATCGGCGACATTCTGGACATCGCGCGTATTGAGTCCGGGCATTTATCGCTGACCCCCGAACGCGTCAATCTGCGTGATCTGGTGGCGTCGGTGTGCCGGGTCTTTGAAGGACTTGCCCGGGAAAAGCACCTGGCGTGGCGCGTCGATCTGGACCCGCGCAGTGATCGCGCAGTGTTGATCGACCCCACACGCTTCAAGCAAGTGCTGTCCAATCTGTTGAGCAATGCGATCAAGTTTACCTGCGAAGGCGAAGTGAGCCTGACGCTTCGGGTCATACCCGGTACGTTGGGGGGCCTGGCGGTGAATGTGCGCATTGAAGACAGTGGCATTGGCATCAGTGCGACCGACCAGCAGCGGTTGTTCAGTCCGTTCGTTCAGGCCGGCAACAGCCAGCAATCCGCCCGCAAGGGATCCGGGCTGGGGTTGGTGATCAGCCGCACGTTGTGCGAAATGATGGGCGGCCGGCTGGTGCTGCGCAGCGTCCTCGGACGGGGTTCGCAGGTCGAGATCAGCCTGTCGCTGATCGCATTGAAACCGCTGCCTGCCGATGAATCGGTGAAAAGGACGGTGGTGCAGGTCCCCACGCGGCCGCTGACGGTTCTGGTGGTTGATGATTACCCGGCCACCGCTTGTTGCTCTCAAGTCAACTGAGCTACCTGGGGCATCGCGTGATGGAGGCCGAGGATGGCGGGCAAGGGCTGGAACTGTGGCGGGCACACGAGTTTGATGTGGTCATCACTGACTGCAATATGCCAAAACTCAGCGGTTATGAATTGACCGGCGCGATACGCGATGAAGAGCGCGCGCAAGGCCTGCCGCCGACGCTGATTCTGGGTTTTACCGCCAATGCGCAGCCTGAAGAAAAGGTCCTGTGCCTTGAAGCGGGTATGGACGACTGCCTGTTCAAACCCATTCGGCTGGCGGACCTGAGTGGGTGGTTGGCTGGCCGGTTTGCAGAGACGACGAGCAAACAACCCTCATCGTCAGAAATCGACCTGAGTGAGTTGGAGCAGTACGTCGGTGAAGACCGGACGTTGATCAATCAATTGCTGCGCGAACTGGCAGTGACCAATCGGCAGGACCGTGAACATCTGCTTCAAGCCCACGCTGGCAACAATCTCCCCGTTCTGCAAGACCTGGTGCACCGCATCAAGGGCGGTGCGCGCATGGTCCGGGCCCAACGGCTGATCGAGTGTTGTGAAGCGCTGGAACGTGCCTGCGGCGAGGGTCGCGCGGCATTGATTGACGAGGCCGTCGATCAATTGCAGGACGCAATGCGAAGTCTCGATCAGAGCCTTGAGCAGAGCTGACGCTTAATCCCAATGCGGTGCGATGCCTTTCGGGCTGGTCAAGCGCTGGCCACGATCCAGGCTTGCAATCAACGCCATGTCGGCCTCGCTCAATTGCAGGGCACAAGCTTGCAAATTGCTTTGCAGGTTGGCGCGTTTGGTAGAGGAGGGGATGACCGCGTTACCCAGCTGCATGGCCCAGGCCAGTGTGACTTGGGCCGGGGTTGCCTGAAGACGATCGGCGATTTGCTGGATGACCGGGTCTTTCAACACTTCGCCGTAGGCCAAGGTCATGTAGGAGGTGATCTGGATGCCTTGGTGCTGGGCAAACTCGACGACCTTGCGGTTTTGCAGGTACGGGTGCAGTTCGATCTGGTTGGTGGCGATGTTCTCGGCACCGACCGCTGCAATCGCCTGCTGCATCAGGTCGACCGTGAAGTTGGAGATGCCGATCTGCCGGGTCAGGCCCAGTCGTTTGGCTTCGAGCAAGGCGCCCATGAACTCCTCGACCGGCACTTGATCTTCCGGGGACGGCCAGTGGATCAGCGTCAGGTCCAGGTAATCGGTCTGCAGTTTGCGCAGGCTCTCTTTGAGGCTGTCAATCAACCGGTCTTTGGCGAAGTTGGCGACCCAGATTTTGCTGGTGATGAACAGCTCTTCACGGGCGATACCACTGGCGGCAATGGCCTCGCCGACCTCGGCTTCGTTTTCGTAGATTTGCGCGGTGTCGATCACCCGGTAACCCAGCGCGAGGCCGGTGCTCACCGAATCGATGACCACCTGGCCTTGCAAGCGAAAGGTACCGAGACCGAATGCGGGAATAGACATCAATGACTCCAGGGGTTGCAGTGGGAATGGACAGGAGTATCCCCGGCTGCCTCCCTGTGAAAAACAGCTGGATGGGCAAAGCAATGTTTACCGCAAGTCATGAATCGTTGGCAGCCTGGGGGATTGTTGGTGTCTGGTCGGGCGCCTTCGCGGGCAAGCCTCGCTCCTACAGGAATTTGCTAGATTTTGTAGGAGCGAGGCTTGCCCGCGAAGGGAGCGCCTCGGTCCTGAAGCTTACCCCCGAGCTTCAAGAATCATGCAAGTGGTCGACCCGGTCGCATACAACCGCCCATCCACATCATAAATCCGCCCCTCGGCCAGCGCGGTAGAACGGCCCAAATGCACAATTTTGCCTTCGGCCCGAACCGGTCCGCTGGCACCGGTCAACGCGCGGACGTAGCTGATGCGCAAGTCCAGCGTCGTGTACCCCTGGCCCTTCTTCAACTGAGTGTGAATCACGCAGCCCATGCACGAATCCAGCAAGGTCGCCGCGTAGCCGCCATGCACGCTGCCCAGCGGGTTGTAATGCCGCGAGTCCGGCGCGCCCTGGAAAATGAACAGCCCGGCCGACCATTTAATCGGGATGAAGTCCATCAAGGCGCCGACGGGTGGTGAAGGCAGTACACCGTCGCCGATACCCTCGAAAAACTCGGCGGGCGACAGCGCGCTGACCTCGGCCACGGACAAACTGCCAGGGCCAGCCAGACGCGAGCGCATGGCCTGTTCCTGGGCGATCCATTGGGCGAGGGTGGCGTCGCGGTTGGGGCTTTGCATGAGGATGTCCTCAGGCGGGAGCGGATATTATGGTTGTAATCCGCATCGATATTATGTCCGAAGTAAAACTCCGCCAGCCCCGTGTGTCGCGTTATCAAGCGATATCGCTGAGGTTGAATTCCTCGCCTAAAAAGTCGATCAACGCTCTGACCGAGGGCAGCAATCCGCGACGTGACGGAAAGATCGCGTGCACGATTCCGCACTTCGGCGCCCAACCCGACACCAGTTCAACCAATCGCCCGGCCGCGATGTCATCGCGCACCACCACGCTCGGCAGGTGCGCAATGCCGATCCCGGCGAGCACGGCGTGGCGCAAGGCCAACAGGTCATCGGTGACCATGCGCGGTGCGTGTCGAATCATCGCGCTGGCGCCGTCCGCGCCGAACAATTCCCACTGATATTCACGCTGCGCCGCTCCCCAGTGCAGGCTCGGCAAACCGCTGAGGTCGGCCGGGGAGGCGGGCGACGACAGGTGTTCGCCAAAGGCCGGGCTGCCCACCAGGCACTGCGTGCTGTTGCCCAGCACCTTCATCACCATGTCGGTGTTTTCCAGCGGTGGAAAGCGCACCCGCAGGGCAATGTCGAATCCCTCGTGGATCAGATCGACCCGGCGGTTGGTGCTCTCGATGAACAACTCCACTAACGGGTACTTGAGCATGTAGCGGGTCAGCATCGGCCCGACCCAGGAGTTGAGCAGCGCCGTCGGGCAACTGATGCGCACCAGCCCTTGAGGTTCGGAGCGATTGCGTTCGATGAGTTCGGCGGCGCTTTCCGCCTCCACGCGCATGGCCAGGCAGCGCTGGTAATACGCCTGGCCGATTTCGGTCAGCGAACAGTGCCGACTGGTGCGGTGCAGCAGGCGTACACCGAGGCGCTCTTCAAGCTCGGCAATGCGTCGGCTGAGCTTGGATTTGGGCATGTCCAGCGCCCGCCCGGCCGGGGCGAAACCGCCGTGTTCCACCACTTGGGTGAAGTAGTACAGGGTGTTGAGGTCTTCCACCATCGTTCTCCAGGTAGAACGCCAAGGCTTATTTTTGCAGTCTAGTGCATCAAAGGCTGCGGTTTTAAGCTTAATCCATCGCGTCAAACAACGAATTTGGAGGCAGGATGAAAAACATCATCGGTATCTACACCAGCCCACGGACCCACTGGGTCGGCGACGGTTTCCCGGTTCGCACGCTGTTTTCCTACGACAACCTGGGCAAACACATCAGTCCGTTTTTGCTACTCGATCATGCGGGCCCTGCTGAGTTCACCCCGACCACCGAGCGTCGTGGCGTTGGTCAGCATCCACACCGCGGGTTCGAAACCGTAACTATCGTTTACAAGGGCGAACTGGAGCACCGCGACTCTACCGGCAGCGGCGGCAAGATTGGCCCTGGCGATGTGCAATGGATGACCGCGGCGTCGGGGATTCTCCATGAAGAATTCCACTCCGAAGGGTTCGCCAAGAGCGGCGGCACCCTGGAAATGGTTCAGCTGTGGGTCAACCTGCCGGCCCGGGACAAAATGGCCGATGCCGGTTATCAGACGATTCTCGATGGCGACATCCCGAGCATCCCGCTCAAGGACAAGGCTGGCAGCCTGCGCTTGATCGCTGGCGAGTTCGAGGGGCACACCGGCCCGGCGCGCACGTTTACGCCGATCGACGTCTGGGATCTGCGCCTCAACGGCGGCAAGCTGTTGACCCTGGATCTGCACGACGGTCGCAACACCGCGCTGGTGGTGCTGCGCGGCACGGTTCAGGTCAACGGCCAGGAACTGGTGCGCGAAGGGCAGTTGGCGTTGTTCGAACGCGATGGCCATCAGCTCAGCCTGGAAGCCAATAACGACGCTGTGGTGTTGCTGCTCAGCGGCGAGCCGATCGACGAACCGATTGTCGGCCACGGCCCGTTCGTGATGAACAGCGAGCAAGAAATTCATCAGGCCTTTGCTGACTTCCAGTCAGGCCGGTTCGGTCGGATGAGCGATTGAACACTTTGTTGTACTGCGCTGGCGTGCCGGACTTGGGGACTACCCTTGCCTGGCCGCGTTTAACCCACATCAGGATTCATTCAAGCCGGCCCGTTCGGCATCGATAAAAAGCGAGGATTACTCCCATGACTACTTCTTACAGACGTCTCGACAAGGATAACGCCGCCGTTCTGTTGGTCGATCACCAGGCGGGTCTGCTTTCTCTGGTGCGCGACATCGAGCCGGACCGTTTCAAGAACAACGTGCTGGCCCTGGCTGACCTGGCCAAGTACTTCAAGCTGCCGACCATCCTCACCACCAGTTTCGAAACCGGTCCGAACGGCCCACTGGTGCCTGAACTCAAGGCGCTGTTCCCGGACGCGCCTTACATTGCCCGTCCCGGCCAGATCAATGCCTGGGACAACGAAGACTTCGTCAAGGCAATCAAAGCGACCGGCAAGAAACAGTTGATCATCGCCGGCGTGGTGACCGAGGTTTGCGTGGCTTTCCCGGCACTGTCGGCCCTGGCTGAAGGCTTCGATGTGTTCGTGGTGACCGACGCTTCCGGCACCTTCAACGAACTGACCCGTCAATCGGCCTGGGACCGTATGTCGTCCTCCGGCGCGCAATTGATGACCTGGTTCGGCCTGGCCTGTGAGCTGCATCGCGACTGGCGCAACGACGTGGAAGGCTTGGGCACCTTGTTCTCCAACCACATCCCGGACTACCGCAACCTGTTTACCAGCTACAACGCCCTGACCGACAGCAAATAACCCTGACAACACTCATCCCCTGTGGGAGCGGGCTTGCTCGCGAAGGCGGAGTAACATTCAACGACTAAGTTGACTGTTACACCGCTATCGCGAGCAAGCCCGCTCCCACAGTTTTTTGTGGTGTTATCAAATCCGCAATTGCTCCTACACTGTGCCCATCCGTACATGGCTGGAGTTGCTTGATGCTGTCACTGCTTACCGATCACCCATTGATCTGCGCGATGATTTTGATCCTTATCGATCTTGGGCTATGGCGCCTGCTCAGTGCCAATGGCAGCAACTGGAAACTGGTCGTACGGCTGGTGATTTTCGCGCTGTTCAGCGTCTTACTGTTCAACGAAGGCTTGAACCCGCTGGAGCCGGCACCGTGGGCCGATAACGTGCCGCTGCACCTGGCGGCCACGGGTTTGCAGATCGGCTGGTGGCTGTTCGGCGCGCGTACTTTGACCGTGCTGATCGGTGCGGTGATGATGCAACGGGTCGGGCACACCGGGCGGTTGCTGCAGGATTTGCTCGGTGCGGTGATCTTTTTGATCGCCGTCATCGCCGCCCTGGCCTATGTGCTTGAACTGCCGGTCAAGGGCGTGCTCGCCACCTCCGGTGCGTTGGCGATCATCGTCGGCCTCGCCTTGCAAAGCACCCTGAGCGACGTGTTTTCGGGGATCGTCCTCAACACCACCAAACCCTATCAACTGGATGACTGGATCTCCATCGACGGCACCGAAGGCCGGGTCACCGACATCGACTGGCGCGCCACACGCCTGCAAACCTCCCAGGGCAGCATGGCGGTGATTCCCAACTCGCTGGCGGCCAAGGCCAAGATCATCAATTTCAGCCGACCGAGCGATATGTTCGGCGTCTCGATCAGCCTGCAACTGAGCCCGCACGCGCGCCCGCAAACGGTGCTCGACGCGCTGGAGCGGGCGATGCAGGGTTGCCGTTTTCTGTTGAACAAACCGGCGCCAAACGTATCGTTGAAAGGTTCCAGCGCCAGTGGCGTGGAGTACGAAATCAGTGGTTTCGTAGTCTCCATGGATCAGAAGCGCATTGTTCGCAACCTGCTGTTCGACCTGGCGTACCGGCATTTGCAAGCATCCGGCGTCAGCCTGTTGTCGAGCGTCGAATCCAACGCGCCTGCCGAGCTGTCACGGCCGCGGGCGTTGCTGGACAGCTCGAACATTTTCTCGACCCTGCGCCAGGAAGAGAAAGACACCTTCAGCCAGAACATGAAGCTGCAAACCTTCCGCGCCGGTGAAATGATCTTGCCGGCGGGGGAGGTCAGCGATCACCTGTTCATCATCGAATCCGGCGTGGTCTCGGTGCAATTGAGCCGTGGCGGGATCAAGTTTGAATCCGGGCGCATGGGGCCGGGCGAGGTGATCGGCGAGGGCGGGGTTTTGTCCGATACCGCGTTGCCGGCCGAGTTTAGCGCCAAGACCGCCTGCAGCTTGTACCGGATCGAGAAGGACTACCTCAAACCGTGCCTGGATGCGCGCCACGACATCAGCGAAGCGATGAAGGCGTTGCTGGATTTCCGTTTGCACAAGGCGCAGTCGTTGACCCAGGAAGTGCCGAAGGTGGTGGCGAAGAGAGGGTTTTTGCAGTGGTTGCGTAACCGGGCTTAGTTCTGCGGTGGATGGCCGCTACGCGGTTTGCGGGCAAGTCGGCAGCAGGCTCGCCGCAGAATGTGCGGATCAGCAATCCACCATCGTCAAATCCTTCAATGGCCTCCTCGACTTCTGAAATATTGGCTATTTGTCAGCGGAGCCGACAGGACTAACTTAGCTCCGCCCCCCCCTTGCTATTAGAGCCCACCATGAAACCTCGCATCGATTTCTACACCGCTTCCCCCGACGCACTCAAAGCCATGATCGCGCTGGAAACCGCGGTGTCGAAGCTGCCGCTGGAAAAGACCCTGATCGAGCTGGTCAAGCTTCGTACTTCGCAAATCAACGGCTGCGCCTTCTGCCTGGATATGCACAGCGCCGATGCCCGAAAGGGCGGTGAAGACGAGCGCCGTCTGTACACGCTGTCGGCCTGGCGTGAAACGCCGTTCTTCACCCCGCGTGAACGTGCGGCGCTGGTCTGGACTGAATCCTTGACACTGCTGAGCCAGACTCACGCGCCCGATGAGGATTACGAACTGGCGGCGTCCGAGTTCAGCCCGAAAGAACTGGTCGACTTGACCGTGGCCATTACCACCATCAATGCCTGGAACCGTCTGGCAGTCGGCTTCCGCAAAATGCCTCAAGCCTGATCAGTGAGCGTCTGCTGACGGCGCGGCCGGTGGTTGCACCTTGCGCATCAAGGGCACCATCGTCGTGGCGATGATGAAGCAGACCATAATCATCAGAAACGCGTCGCCATAGGTCTGGGTCTGGGCTTCGCGAAAGGTCAGTAGCCATAGCTGATGCAGGCTGGCGGTGACGCCCACGTCACCGCTTTGGCCGAGGGCGGCGAAGTTGTTGCCCACCTGGAACAGCCACTGATTCAGTGATTCGTTGGTGCTGTTCAGGTGCTCCGCCAACCGGGTGAAGTGCAGGTTGGTGCGGTCGTTGAGAATGGTCGCACACGCGGCGATGCCGATGGCGCCCCCCAGGTTTCGCATCAGGTTGAATAGCCCCGAAGCATGTTTGAGCCGCGCCGGTGCCAGTCCGCCGAGGGTCAATGTCACCGCTGGCGGCACCGCCAGTTGCTGGGCAATTCCGCGCAGTGCTTGCGGCAGCATCAATTCTTTAGCCCCCCAGTCATGGGTGATCGGGCTGAAATCCCACATCGACATCGCGAACAGCCCAAGGCCGGTCATCATGATCCAGCGCAGGTCAATGCGATTGGCCAGAAAGGCGTACAGCGGAATCGCCATGATCTGGAACACCCCGGTGGAGAAAACCGCCAGACCAATGTCCAGCGCACCGTAGCCACGCACCCGGCCAAGAAACAACGGCGTCAGGTAAATGGTCGCGAACAGGCCGATCCCGGTGACGAATGAAAAGAAACAGCCGAGGGCGAAGTTGCGGTCTTTCAAGGCGCGCAAATCGACGATCGGGTTGGCCACGTG
Organism: Pseudomonas sp. BGI-2; assembly: GCF_004310295.1. Taxonomy (GTDB): domain Bacteria; phylum Pseudomonadota; class Gammaproteobacteria; order Pseudomonadales; family Pseudomonadaceae; genus Aquipseudomonas. The sequence continues at coordinate 82,073 of NZ_SISB01000008.1, forward strand.
CAAGGTTCGGCCGATGAAGGCCAGGCCGGCCAGGCCGCTGATCCATGCCGTGGTCAGAATCGTGCTGTCACTGAACCAGTTCCAGCGCGGGCCTTCTTCGAGGGTGTATTCCAGGCAGCCGAGAAACAGCGCCATGAATACCATGCTCAAATAGTCGGCGCCCTTGAGCAGCGACAGTTCCGGCTGGTCGATTTTCACCAGCATCGGCACCGCTACCGCGACGAAGATACCCGGCACCAGGTTGATGTAGAACAGCCAGTGCCAGGACGAAATGTCGGTGATCCAGCCACCGATCACCGGCCCCAGGGTCGGTGCCAGCGAAGCCACCGCGCCGATGGTCGCGGCCGCGATCACCCGTTGTTTGCCGGTGAAGAAAAAGAACGCGGTGGTGAACACCAGCGGGATCATCGAACCACCGAGAAAGCATGCCGATGCACTGATGGCGAAGGCGAAGACTTTGGTCGCCGTCGCCATGCTGGCAGCATTGCGGTGGCTGCCGAAGAAGCGTTGCTCGCCAACCTCGACGCCACCGAACAACTGCAACACGCGGTGATCGGCCAGGCCTTTGCCGTCGCCCCGCAACAAGCCGCGCAAACCCTGTCGGTGTATTTCCTGGCGTTCGCCTTCGGCGTGGTGGTGTGGGGGCGGATGTGTGATCGCGTCGGCCGTCGGCCCTCGATGCTCGCCGGGTTGGCGTTGTATGCCGGTGCCTCGGTGCTGGCGCTGAACGCCCGCACGTTCGAGGCGCTGCTGATGGCCCAGGCGCTGGCCGCGTTCGGTGCGGCGGTGGGCTCGGTCGTCACGCAAACCCTGCTGCGCGACCGCTTCAAAGGCGCAGGGCGAAACGTTGCTGCTGTTCGGCGCGCTCGCCTTGGTGTTGGCGGGAACAGCACGCAAACCAATTGTTTAAGAAATGTAAGCGTTGTAGGCAAATTCTTGCATTTGTGTAGGAACGATCTGACTATCACTCGCATTGATGGGATGGCATTAAGCCATTTGATGATGACAAGGATGTTGAGTGCCGGATTCGTTTCGCGTTGTACCTCGTCGTAGATCCTCGCCTTGCACGCTGTTGTTGGCTTCGTCGTTGAGCCTGAGTGTTTTTACACTCCAGGCGGCAGAGCCTTCCGCCCCAGGTCAGGAAGTGCTGCGCCAGCAACAACAGCAACAGCGCGATCTGCAACAACTGCAACTGGACCAGCGCCGTCGGCAACTGGAACGCGGCAGCTTTGGTCCGGCACCGTTGACGCCGGCCGTCTCCGCCAGTGCTCCTGCCGATGAACGCTGCTGGCCCCTAAGTGGCACGCGCGTGGGCGGTGTCACCCTGATCAGCAGCCAAACGCTCAACGAGCGGATCAAACCGCAACTGTCGTCGTGCATGGGCGTCGGACAGATCAACCATCTGCTGGCAACCATCACCGGCCTCTATGTGGACGCGGGCTACATCGCCAGCCGGCCGTACCTGCGCAGCGCTCCGGCAGCCGGGCAATCGCTGGACATCGTGGTCGATGAAGGTTACGTCGAGTCCATCGAACTGGCCGACCAGAGCCTGCCAGTGTCCCTCGGCGGGGCGTTCCCCGGGATGCTCGGCAAGCCGCTGTACCTGCGCGATCTTGAGCAAGGCCTGGATCAGCTGAACCGCTTGCGTTCGCTTGACCTGACCGCCGACATCGCCCCCGGCACCCAGCCCGGCGCCTCGCGAATCATCCTGCGCTCGCGCTCCAGCGGTCAGTCACGCTGGGCGTTGGGCCTGGGCGTCGACAACCTCGGCAGCGCCAGCACCGGGCGTGATCGCGACACCTTGAGCCTGAGCCTCGACAGTCCGCTGGAGCTCAACGACGCCCTCAACGTGAGCGTCAGCGACACCCTCAATCACGGCGATCGTTACAGCCGTAACGCCAGCGTTTACTACGCCATTCCTTACGGTTACTGGACCTACAGCGTATTCGCCAGCCATGCCGAATACCGCGCGCCGTTCAAACTCAGCACCCTGAAATTCCACAACACCGGCATCACCGACCAGCTCAGCGTGCGCGCCGACCGGGTGTTGTGGCGCGATCAAAGCCGTCAGCTCAGCGCCAATCTGCAACTGGCCCACAAAGACGTCGACAGCTATCTGGAGAACATTCGCCTCGGTATCCAGAGCCCGACCCTGACCGTGGCCGAAGCCGGTTTGAACCTGTTCTGGCTCAACAGCGCCGTGTGGAATCTGGACGTCAATTACGCCCAGGGCCTGCGCTGGCTCGGTGCTGATGACGATGCACCGCGCCAGGTCAACAACCTGCCCAAGGCGCAGTTTCGCAAGTACCGCGCCGGCCTCAGCCAGTGGCGCAACGGTCGGTTCGGCCAGCAGACGTGGCAGTGGCAAAGTCAGTTGAACGTGCAGTACAGCCCTGATCCGCTGCCCGCCATCGAACAACTGCTCGGCACCGATGATTCCGCCGTGCGCGGTTACCGGGTCAACAGTGCGTCCGGCGCCAGCGGCGCGATCTGGCGTAACACGTTGCGTCTGCCGTTGCGCAGCGATTTGCCGGTGCTGGTCACCCCGCGCCTAGGTCTGGACAACGGCTGGATCAAGGCCGACCACGGCGCCCAGGGGCAACGCCTGAGCGGTGCCAGCGCCGGGGTCAACCTGAGCTGGAAAAACCTGCAAGTGGACGTCGATTACCAACGCAGCCTCAACACCCCCAGCGGTTTAAGGCATGAGCCAGAGACCTGGCTGATGCGCGTGGGGTTGCAGATATGACCACCGCCTCACCCTATAAACATTCAGCCGTCGGACCTGTGCGCGACAGCCTCGGCAATCATCCCAACGCGCAACGTGATGCCGCACTTTTATTGAGAGGTTCCTATGCCTGAACAAACATTTGCGTTCCATCTTTCCCCTCGGGGAAAACTGCGCTGGGCGATTGCCAGCCTGTTCCTGATTGCCCATCTGCCAAGTGCTCTGGCGGGTGGTGTGGTGGTCGCGCCGGGCCCCGGCGGCAACGCGCAACTGCAAACCCAGGGCGGCGTGCCGATCGTCAATATCGTTGCGCCCAATGGCTCGGGCCTGTCGCATAACCAGTTCCTCGACTACAACGTCGATCGCCAGGGCCTGGTGTTGAACAACGCCTTGCAGGCCGGGCAGTCCCAGCTCGCCGGGCAACTGGCCGCCAACCCGCAACTCCAGGGCCAGGCCGCGAGTGTGATCCTCAACGAAGTGGTCAGCCGCAACGCTTCGGCCATCAACGGTGCCCAGGAAATCTTCGGCCGCGCCGCCGATTACGTGTTGGCCAACCCCAACGGCATTTCGGTGAACGGCGGCAGTTTCATCAACACGCCGAACGCCAACCTGGTGGTCGGCCGCCCCGAATTGAACGACGGCAAGCTGCAATCCCTGAACACCCGTGATGCCTCCGGGACGTTGCAGATTCAGGGCGCGGGCCTGCAAAACCGTGAGGGCTCGATCAACCTGATCGCCCCGCGCATCGACAGCCAGGGCAGCCTCAACGCTCGGGATCAGCTGAGTCTCACCGTCGGCCGCAATCAAGTGGATTACGCCTCGGGTCAGGTGAAAGCCGTGGACCCGACCGGCAACACCAGCGATCAACGCATCGACGCCAGCCTGTTTGGCGCCATGCAGGCCGGGCGCATCAACATCGTCAGCACCGCCGAAGGCGCGGGCGTGCGGGTCGGGCCGGTACAGGTCGCGGGCCGCGATGGCGTGCAGATTCGCTCGGCAGGGGATTTGAGCATCAGCGGCCAAGCGGTTCCCGACAGCCTCGATGTGGTCCAGGCCGGCGTGCGCAGCAGCCAGGGCGACGTCGGCCTGCACAGCGGCAAGGACCTGACCCTGGCCGCCACCGACGTCAGCGGTCGCGACGTCAAACTCGCCGCCGGACGCAACCTGACCCTGACCACCGTCGAAAGCCGCCATCTCCAGGAGAAACGCGAAAACTGGAACAACAGCACCATCGGCATCACCTGGGAAACCTACGATCGCACGCAGACCGACAGCGATTCACGCCAGCACGGCAGCCGGATTCTCGCCAGCCGGGACGCGCAACTGTCGTCCGCTGGCGACACGGAATTGAACGCTGCCAAGATTGAAGCGGCAAAGAATCTCAGCGTGCAAAGCGGTGGCGATTTACGCCTGAGCGTCGCCACCGAAAGCCACACCCAGACCGATCAGGGCAACCACCGCAAACACCTGTGGAAAGCCGATTGGGACACCCGCAGCGAAGAGCAGCGCAGCATCACCAGCCAACTGAAGGGCGGCAACATCGCCCTGCAGACCGCCTCGTTGCTGCGTTCCGAAGGTGCTGAGCTGAACAGCGCCGGCGACATCCACCTCGCGGGCAAGCAGGTGGAAATCACCAGCGCCAGCCGCACTCAGCGCAACAGCGACAACCGTTACTCGGGCGATCTGGTGGGCGGCGGTTTCTTCGGCAAGACCGGCGACGCCGATCAGGGCAAAACCCAGAATCAGGGCAGTAAAATCAACGCGTCCGGCAAGCTGATCGTCAAGGCCGATGACGTACGCATCAGCGGCAGCCAGGTGCGCGGCGGTTCTGAATCCAGCGTCATCAGCGACAAGGGTTCGCTGGTGATCGATGGCGTGCAAGACACTTCCCACGCCAACAACCACGACAAGGACAGCAAGTTCTTCGGCATCACCAAGGACGAAACCCGGCAGAACGCCAAGGGCAGCAGCACGGTGCGCAGTGAGCTGACGTCGGACAGCAACCTCACGCTCAAGAGCGCCAAGGACATCGAAGTGGCCGGTTCCACGGTCAAGGCCGGCGGCACTCTGAACGCGGAAGCGGCGGGGGATGTGCAGGTGCATTCCGCACAAAACACCCGCGACAGCAGCACGACCACCGAGACGCGCGGCTTCGATGCCTACGCCAAGGAAAACGCCCCAGACGCCGGCCAGTATCGTGCCGGTGTGCACTACGAAGACAAGCAACAAAACATGACCAGCAACGACGTCAAACAGCAGGGCTCAAGCCTCAGCGCCGGCACTGTGCAACTGACGGCGGGAGGCGACCTGACGCTTAAAGGCGCCGAGGTCAATGCGACCCACGGCGATACGACGCTGACCGGCAAAAACGTCTCGCTGCTGGCCGAGCAGGACAGCCACAGCACCACAACGGACAAAACCAGCACCAGCGGCGGCTTCTACTACACCGGCGGCCTCGACCGTGCCGGCAGCGGCGTCGACTTCGCGCACACCACCTCGCAAGACACCACCGGCAAAACCACTGCGCAAACCACGGGCGTGCAGAGCAGCGGTATCCTGAACATCAACACCGGCAAACTCACCACCGAAGGCGCGCGTCTTGATGCCGGCAAAGGTCTGAATGTCGCGGCGGTCGATGTCGACAATCGCGCCACTAATAACACTGACAGCAGCACCCATAAAGACAGCAGCTGGTCGGCGGACATCGGTGCCAACGTCGAGTACAAGGACATCGCCCGGCTGATCGCCGGTGCGGTCAAGGACGTGCTGGCCGGTAAAGTGCCGGACAAGGATGCACTGGCCAATCTCGGCCAGCCGAATGTCGGCATCGACCTCGCTATCGGTCATCAGAACACCCGCCACACCGAGCAAACCGGCAACGCCGTGGTCAGCCAGTTCAAGGGCGGCACCGTGGACGTGAAAGTCGCCGGGACGTTGCAGGACCAGGGCACTCAGTACCAGGCGAGCGCGGGCAAGGTAAACATCACCGCCGATACGTTGGTGGCGAGCGCTGCGAGCAATACCCGCAGCAGCACCGATCAGGCACTGGACGCCAAGGCAGATGTGCGGGTCTACACCAAAACCGGTGAGGACGTGAACGTCGCCGGCAGTGGTGCGGGCGGAAGCAGTCGGACGCACAAGGACAGCTCCAGCGCCGTGGTCGGCAGCTATGCCGGCAGTGAAGGAGTGAACATCAACCTGCGTGGCGATGGTCAGTTCGAAGGCAGCCATTTTGACGGCGGGCAGGGCGGTGTTGCGATCAAGACCGGTGGTGAACTGGCGCTGAACCAGGCCAATGATCGCCAGAGCAGCGACACCTCCAGCCTGCGCGGGAACGGCTCGTTGAACGTCGGCACTGCGCCGGGCACCAACGGCACCAATGTGGATCTGGGCGCCGGTTTCCAGCTCGATCACACCGGCAAACAGACCCGGGACAGCCAGGCTCAGGTAGCGAGTATTCAGGGCAAAGGTCCAGTGCTGCTGAGCAGCGATGGCGACCAAATCCTGCAAGGGACGAAGGTCGACACGCTGGGCGGTATTGACCTGAAGGCTGGCGGCAAACTCGATCTGCAAGCGGCGACCGACACCCACAACACCACCGGCAGCAACCTAGGGGGTGGCCTCAAGGTGGGCGGCAGCAAAACCAGCACAGAGAAAAGCGCTGATCAGGGCGGAAATCTGAGCGGCAATTTCAACATCGGTCGGGTCAATGAAACGACCCGGACCTTCACCGGTGGCCAGCTCAATAGCCAGGACAAAATCGCCCTCAGCGGCGATGCGATCCACCTGCAAGGCACCCAAGTCAACGCCCCGAGCGTCAGCCTCGATGCGCATCGCGGCGGCATCTATCAGGAATCGGCCCAGTCCACTCAGACCCGGACTAACTGGAATGTGGCACTGAATGCCGGCGGTAACCTGAGCAACAGCACACCGGTTGTCACGGATGAAAAGAACGTCGTCGCCAGTGATCACGGCTTCAATGCCGGGGCCAAGGTCGGAGTTGATGTTGTGCGCGGCACGAGCCAGCAGAACAGCCAGATCAAGGCTGACAGCGTGGTGTTGAACAGCGCGGGGGATACGTATCTGGCGGGGGCGCGGATTGATGCGGCGACCGTCAGCGGCAAGGTGGGCGGTGACTTGAACGTGGAAAGTCGCCAGTACAGCCAGACCAGCGCCAAGCTTGATGTGGACCTCGGCCTGACGGGCAAGAAGGCTGCACCGGCCGATAAGGACAACGTGGCCGAGAACAGCAAGCTGGGCGGAACCGACTACAAACCGACGCTGAAACTGGAAGGCGATTACGCGCACAAAGACAGCGTCGGCCAGGCTTCCGGCATCAGTGGCACCCAGGGTGTGAACCTGAAGGTTGGCGGCGCAACACAACTGACCGGCGCGCGGATTGCGGCCACTGAAGGCCGTGTTGACCTGGGTGGTTCCGAGGTCAGCACTGCGAGCGTGAGCAACCGTGATTACGGGGTCAACGCCGGTCTGGATTTGCCTGAAAAGGCAAAAGGTGAAGGCGGCAAACCGGTTGTTTCAACCCCGGATGAGCACAGCGTCAAACTCGGTCCTGTAACCCTTGGCGGTCATTACGACAGCCAATCGCTGCAGGCCGGGATCGACGAAAAAAACATCTAAACCGCAAGACCCTGTGGGAGTGAGCTTGCTCGCGATAGCGGCCGTACAGTCGAGAAAATTCTTGACTGACATACCGAAATCGCGAGCAAGCTCCCACATTTGATTACTGTCGCTCTAACCTCAAACCCGCTCAAAAATCGCCGCAATCCCCTGCCCACCACCAATGCACATGGTCACCAGCGCATATCGGCCGTTGACGCGGTGCAATTCGTGGATAGCTTTGGTGGCAATCATTGCCCCTGTCGCGCCCACTGGGTGACCGAGGGAAATGCCCGAGCCGTTCGGGTTGACCTTGGCCGGGTCGAGATCCAGTTCCTGGCTGACCGCGCAGGCCTGGGCGGCGAAGGCGATGTTGGCTTCGATCACGTCCATATCAGCGGTCGTCAGGCCTGCGCGTTTGAGTGCCAGGCGGGTGGCGGGAATCGGGCCCAGGCCCATCAGTTCTGGTTCTACACCGGCGTGGGCGTAGCTGACCAGGCGGGCGAGCGGGCGCAGGTTGTTGGCCTGAACTGCCTTGCCGGTGGCCATGACCAGTGCCGCGGCACCGTCGTTCAGGCCCGAGGCATTTCCGGCAGTGACCGAACCGTCCTTCTTGAACGCCGGCTTCATCTGCGCGAGTTGTTCAATCGAGGTGGAACGAGGATGTTCGTCGATGCTGAACAGCGTTGTTTCCTTGCGATCGCGGATTTCGACCGCAGCAATCTGCTCACTGAAGTAGCCATTGGCGATCGCGAACGCCGCGCGTTTTTGATCTTCCAGGGCGAGGGCGTCCTGCATGTCGCGGGTGATGCCGTTGCGCAGGGCGACGTTCTCGGCGGTGATGCCCATGTGGATACCGTGGAACGGGTCATGCAGGATGCCCAGCATGTAGTCGATGGCCTGAACGTTGCCCATGCGTGCACCCCAACGGGCGGACGGCATCAGGTACGGGCCGCGGCTCATGGATTCGGCACCAGCGCCGATCGCGATCTCGGCGTCGCCGAGCATCAAGGTCTGGGCCGCGCTGATAATGGCTTGCAGGCCGGAACCGCAGAGGCGGTTGACGTTGTAGGCGGGTGTTTCTTTCGGGATGCCGGCGTTCATCGCGGCGACCCGGGAAATGTACGCATCGCGGGTTTCGGTCGGGATCACATTGCCCATCACCAGATGGCCGATTTGCGCCGGGTCCACGCCGGAGCGCTCCAGGGCTGCCTTGACGGCCGTGGTCGCCAGATCGGCCAGCGGGACATCTTTGAGCGAGCCCCCAAAGGAGCCGATGGCGGTGCGTGCGGCGCTGACAACAAATACGTCTGGGGTGTTCATGAAGGCGTTCCTGTAGAGGGGTTCTTTTCGGTGCTGCGATTAAGGAGTGCGTTCAACGCCGCCTGCGCTTCAGGGGTTTTCAGGCGCTTGATGAACAGCAAATTTTCTTGGCGAAGGGTGGCTTGCAGTTCCGGCATCGACGTCTGTTTGAGCAATTGCCGGGATTGACGCAGGGCTTCCTGGGGGAGCGCCAGCAGTCGACGCGCCATGTGCTCGGCGGCCGCCAGGCACTGTGGTCCGTCGTCGAATAGTTCGTTGGCCAACCCGCACGCGACGGCAGCGGCACCGTCCAGGCTGTCGCCCCAAAGCAGCAAGCGCGCTGCCCGGGCATGGCCGAGCAGGCGCGGCAGCAGCAGACTGGCGCCAAACTCCGGGCACAGGCCCAGGTTCACGAACGGCGTGCGCAACCGGGCATTGCGGGTGACCAGCACCTGATCGCAATGCAGAAGCAGGGTGGTGCCAATTCCGATGGCCGCTCCGCATACGGCCGCGATCAACGGTTTTTGCAGGTGGATGACCACGCGCATCAGGCGAAACGCCGGGCTGTCCAGATCGGTCGGCGGATGCTGGAGAAAATCCGCCAGGTCGTTACCGCTGGTAAAGCACGAGGCTCCGCCCGTGAGAATGATCACGCCGGTTTCAGCGTCTTCATCAGCGGCCAGCAACTGGTCGGCCAGCTGCGTGTACATGCTGTTGTTCAGCGCGTTGAGTTTGTCGGGGCGGTCAAAGGTGAGCGTCAGGACGCCTTCATTTCGTTCTTGTTTGATCAGGTCGTTCATGTACGTGCCCTGGGTGATCTGTATGTGGGGCACTCTAAGCGCGGGACCGGCGCTGGATCTATGACAAAACAAGTCAACGAAACTGCTGCTTTTTGCCATGTCGGGCAGTCACGAGCGCCGCAAACCGGCTCACACACCCATTCGGGGTATGGTGCCGTTGGCTGAATCGCTCAATAGTGGATTCATCCGCTCATCCAGATCGGAACTCGCTTGATAAGGTGAATTTGCTATGCGCAAGGCCTTCTTGGTGATGCTTGGTGCGTTAGTTTTACCGCTGTCGGTAGGCGTCCACGGCGCCGAAGTGGACGATAACAACACGCTGCGGCTGTATAACTGGGCGGATTACATCGGCGAAAAAACCATTGCCGACTTTCAGAAAGCCACGGGCATCAAGGTTATTTACGACACCTTTGATGCCTATGAAACGGTTCAGGCCAAGTTGCTCACCGGCCACTCCGGGTATGACCTGGTGGTGTTGAACGCCTCCCTCGCGCCCCCGCTGATCAAAGCCAAAGTGTTCCAGCCACTCGATAAAAAGTTGCTGCCAGGCTGGACCAACCTTGACCCGAAAGTCTTGCAGGACTTGCAGGGGTTTGATGCCGGCACACTGTACTCGGCACCCTATACCTGGGGCAGCAACGGCATTACTTACAACGTCGACAAAATCCTGGAACGCATGCCGGATGCGCCGATTGGCTCGTTGGCGATGATCTTCGATCCGAAAATCGTCGCGCGTTTTGCTGATTGCGGCGTGACCCTGGTCGATGCGCCCACTGAAGTCATTCCACTGGCCCTGAAGTACCTGGGACGAGACCCCAGAAGCGCAGCGCCCGAAGATCTTAAAGCCGCTCAGGATTTGCTCTTGTCGGTCCGGCCCTACATCCGCAAGTTCGACTCGGTCAACTACCTGACCAGCCTGCCCAATGGCGATGTGTGCATGGCCATGACCTGGTCGGGCGATTACGCGACCGCCATGGCCCGCGCCGAAGAGGCCAAGTTGAAAATCAAACTGGCCTATTTCATTCCCAAGGAAGGTTCGCTGATCTGGTTCGACAACTTGTACATCCCCGCCGATGCGCCGCACGTGGCCAACGCACACAAGTTCCTGGATTACTTGATGCAGCCACAAGTGATGGCGGACGTGACTGACTACATTCATTACGCCAACAGCAATGCGGCGGCCACGCCGTTGGTGCACGCCGATGTGCGCAACAACCCGGCGATTTATCCCGATGACGAAACTCGCCAGCGGCTGTTTCCGCAGAAAACCCAGGATGCAAAAGACATGCGCGCCATGACCCGCGTCTGGAGCACGGTGAAGAGCGGAATTTGATCGTTTAATTTTTCGGTTTGAGGTTCTTTGTATGGCAACTCCAACTAAGAAAACAGTGTCCGACGTTGATAATGCCCAATTGGTCAAAGCCGACAAAGCGCACTACATGCACGGCTATCACATGTTCGACGAACACGCCGAACAGGGCTCCCTGAACATTGTTGCCGGTGACGGCGCCTATATTTACGACACCCAGGGCAATCGTTTTCTGGATGCTGTCGGCGGCATGTGGTGCACGAACATCGGTTTGGGCCGAGAGGAGATGGCACTTGCGATTGCCGACCAGGTCCGTCAACTGGCGTACTCGAACCCGTTTTCCGACATGTCCAACAACGTCGCCATCCAGTTGTGCGAGAAACTCGCCAGCCTGGCTCCCGGCGATCTCGATCATGTGTTCCTGACGACCGGCGGTTCCACTGCCGTGGACACCGCGTACCGGTTGATTCAGTACTATCAGAACTGCCGCGGCAAACCGGAAAAGAAGCACGTCATCGCCCGTTTCAACGCGTATCACGGCTCCACCACGCTGACGATGTCGATCGGCAACAAGGCCGCCGACCGTGTGCCGGAGTTCGATTACGCCAACGACAAGATTCACCACGTCTCCAACCCCAACCCTTACCGGGCGCCGGATGGCATGGACGAGGCGCAGTTTCTCGAGTTTCTGATCAAGGAGTTCGAAGACAAGATTCTGTCCATTGGCGCGGACAAAGTGGCGGGCTTTTTTGCCGAGCCGATCATGGGCTCCGGCGGGGTGATTATTCCGCCCAAGGGTTATCTGAAACGCATGTGGGAAGTCTGCCAGCGCTACGACATTCTGTTTGTCGCTGATGAAGTGGTGACGTCGTTCGGGCGCTTGGGCAAATTCTTCGCTTCGTATGAAGTGTTCGACGTTCAGCCGGACATCATTACCACGGCCAAGGGACTGACATCGGCTTACTTGCCATTGGGCGCCTGCATCTTTTCCGACCGCATCTGGAAAGTCATCGCCGAGCCCGGCAAGGGCCGCTGCTTTACCCACGGCTTCACCTACAGCGGCCACCCGGTCTGCTGCACGGCGGCTTTGAAGAACATTGAAATCATCGAGCGGGAAAACCTGCTGGAGCATGTCGATGTCGTCGGCGCTTATCTGGAACAGCGTTTGGCGACACTCAGCGACTTGCCGTTAGTGGGCGATGTGCGCTGCCAGAAGTTCATGGCCTGCGTGGAATTCGTCGCCGATAAACGTACCAAGGCGTTGTTCGCCGACGAGATCAACATTGGCGAAATGATTCATTCCCGGGCGCAGACCCGAGGGTTGCTGGTGCGGCCGATCATGCACCTCAATGTCATGTCACCGCCGCTGATCCTGTCGTGTGCGCAGGTGGATGAAATCGTCGAGATCCTGCGGGTGTGCATTCTCGAAGTGGCGGGCGAACTTGAGCAAAACGGCCAGTACTTCGGCCAATGAGTTCGTCGAGTCCGCGGTTACCAGGTGCCGGCTCACCGGCTAGACTGCGGGGCATGAGCAAACCAAACGACGACACCTTGATCGCCTTGCCCTTCGGCGCCTTGCATAAGTGGCACGGCGAGATGCGCCAGGCATTCGCCCACATCGATGAGCCCGACGCGCTGCACTTTCTTGCGTCGGCCTTCGGGCATCTGGTGTCCATCGAGTCGGTGATGATCAGCCTGGAGCACAAGGACCGCCCGCCACAGCTGTTGTATCAGCGTGGCATACCGGAAAAGTACCGGGAGTCGATCATCGACCGCTATTTTTCCGGCGGCTACTTGCTCGACCCGTTTTGCCTGGCGGTGGAGCAGGGGCTGGCCGAAGGGTTCTATCACCTGGAGGACATTGCCCCGGACAACTTCTTCGACAGTGAGTACTACAAGACTTACTACTTGAAGGCCGGGAGTTCGGAAGACAGTTTTTATATTGTCGATACCGGCAATGACACCCAGGTGTCGGTGAGCCTGTTTCAAGGCTTTGGCGGGGAAGGTCTGCGGGTGGAACAGCTGAATCTGCTGCGGGCGGTTGAGCCGCTGGTGCGGGAATTCATCTGCGAGTTTGGACGCCGGGGTTTACAGCACAGCGCTGTCAATCAAGGCGTGCGCGATGATCTCAAGCAACGCGTGCAGTCCGCCTTCGAGCAGTTCGGCTGCGACTTGCTGACCGAGCGCGAGCGGGAAGTGGCGCACATGGTGCTCCGGGGTCACTCCGTGAAGTCCACGGCCAGCCTGATGAGCATCTCGCCAGAGACGGTGCGCATGCACCGCAAGAATCTTTATCTGAAGTTGAATATCGGTTCACAGTCGGAGTTGTTTGCGCTGTTTATCGAGTGGTTGCGCAAGCACTGATCAGCAATTTCCAACCCTCCAAAAACCCTGTGGGAGCGAGCCTGCTCGCGATGCAGGCAACTCGGTATCACTCAGGAACCGAGGTGATGCTATCGCGAGCAGGCTCACTCCCACAGGATCCTCAGCGAACACAAATTTTGTGCACGACGCAAATCAAAATGTAGGAGTGAGCCTGCTCGCGAAAGCGGAGTGTCATTCAGTATTTAAGTGGGCTGACACAACGCCTTCGCGAGCAGGCTCGCTCCCACAAAAAAGCGCTCGTGTTTAAAAGTGTTTAGCGTTACTTCCTGAAAGCTACAGCGCCTTGCGCCGTTGCCTACGACTACGCCAGAATCCGCCGGCTTGTGCGCTTCGGCCCCCCTCGGTAACTTGATCCCCGTCACTGATTCCCAGTGATCGGGTTTAGTAGCCCGAGGTACGAAGCATGCACAGGCGTCTGTCAGACAGGTATTTCCATGCCTGTACCTGATGGTGGCTGTGCGTAGGGCGCCCTCGGGCGCGCCGGCTTTGTCTTCGTTCCCCGGTCTACTAACCTGCGTACAGCCGCCACCCTTCGTATTAGTAGCGAGGCGTGGCTGCCCACAAGGAACGAATCAATATGTGCAAAGTTACTCCAAACCCGCCAGACACTGATCCGGCATCCCCCTACGAATCACTCGATTCCAAAAAGCTCCACGAAGCCGCCGAACGCGCCCTCGATCACTACCTCAACCCGGCCGCTCTCAAAATCCCGGTCGCCCGCAAACCGAGCACCATGTTCATGGTCGCCCCCGATATCAAAGATGAAGACCTGTTGGCTCACACCTGTGAGTCGTTAGCCTCGGCGAGTGTGATGGCGAGTGAATTCGCGGGGTATCTGCAAGGCCCGCATCGGCATACGGCGATGGCCATTCAGCAGATCATCATGCTCGCAGAGCTGGCAGCGAATCGGATGCTGGATAACGTCGAAATACCCAAGTAGCCGCAGCAAAATCGCGCCATCGTTATTCCCGAGCAAACCTGCTTCCATGTTCAGACTTGAGGGGGGCTCGCGTGACAGCAGGGTCAGGCGTTTATCGCGCCTGGCCCTGCATCGAATTCTGTCAGGCTAAGAATTCAGGGTTGCCGGGCAACATAGAATCTCCCACAGGTTTGCACTTTGATTGACCGGCTCAGACTGCGGATGGCCCTTGAATCCCATGGAACTCCAACGGATGGACGTGATGCACCCAGTGCTCGCTTTATTTGCCGGTAGAGATCACCAAGGTGCCGGCCAGGTTCGGCTGTCCTCGCGAACACCTCGATCTGGAAATACGGGCGATCCGGCGTAGAACAATGCACTGACATAGCAGTCTTTTTTACCGATGGTGGCCAGTAGCTACATTTCTGCCTTGTTACGACGCGAGGCCAAGCGTAGGATGCGCGCCCTGATCAGCATGGCTGAATCGTTTTACCGCAACTCGACATGGATTGTTATGACTGCCCCCTCCCGTTTTTTTGCTCCGCTGTTCTCCCTCTCGCTAATGACGCTCCCTGTGCTGGCCGACGCCAGTTCCGATCGTGCCGATTTGCTTGGGGTTTACCGTCAGGCGGTTGAGCACGACGCGCAGCTGTCGGCGGCGCGGCATGATTACCTGGCCCGGCGCGAAAGTGTTCCGCAAGCCCGGGCCGGTTTATTGCCAACGCTCAACGCGGGCAGCACGGTGGAGTCGGTGCGTCTGCAACGTGATGAGCCAGGCCTCACACGCTCGCGCAGTACCGCGGTATTTCAAGCCAGTCTCAACCAGCCGCTGTTTCGTGCCGATCGCTGGTTTCAACTCGAAGCGGCTCACGCCAGTACCGCACAAGCCGAGCTGGAATTGGGCGCCAAGGAACAAGGGCTGGTGCTGACAACCGCCCAGGCCTATTTCGAAACCTTGCGTGCGCTGGATTTGCTGGCGGCGTCCAAAGCCGAGGAAGCGGCGCTCAAGCGCCAGCAGCAACAGGCTCAGGCGCGTCTGCAGAATGGCGCCTCGAGCATCACCGATGTGCTCGACGCGCAGGCCGCTTTTGACAACGCCGGTGCCAATCGAAAACTTGCCGAGCGCAAGGTTGATGATGCGTATGAAGGGTTGTCCCGTCTGACGCGCCAGGCGTACTCGTCAATCGAAGGCATTGCGCACCAGTTACCGGTGGAGCTTCCGGCCCCCAACGATGCCAATGAGTGGGTGAGCCATGCGGTACGGCAGAACCTTGCCTTGCAAGCCAGCAATTACGCGGTGATCGCCGCCGAGCAAACCCATCGGCAGCGCAAGGCTGGTTATGCACCGACCGTCGACGCGGTGGCGTCGTGGCGCAAGGGCGACAACGACAGCTTTGGCTACAGCAACCCGACGGACTTCGGCCGGGATGGCTACCGGGGCAATGTGGCCCAGGGCAGCATCGGCGTGGAGTTGAACATTCCGTTGTACAGCGGAGGCATGACCCGTTCGCAAGTGCGCGAAGCGACCGAGCGCCTGGCACAAAGTGAAGACGAGCGCGAAGACCGGCGCCGCGAAGTGGTGCAGAACACCCGCAACTTCTACCGCGCGGTCAACTCCGATATCGAACAGGTGATGGCCCGCCGACAGACCATTCGCTCCGGCCAGGCCTCGGTGAAGGCCAACCAGGTAGGCCGTGACCTGGGCTCGCGGAACACCGCTGATGTGCTCAACGCCCAGCGCCAGTTGTACAGCGCGGTGCGTGAATACAACAACGCGCGCTACGACTACATCATCGACACGCTCAAACTTAAACAGGCGGCGGGGACATTGAGCCCCACCGACCTGACCGATCTGGCGATGTACCTGACCAAAGACTACGACGCCGATCGCGATTTCCTGCCGCCCGAGGAGCGCAGAGCACTTTGATTGCTGATTCATACAGGTGAGAGAAAGAAATCTC
Source organism: Pseudomonas sp. BGI-2 (assembly GCF_004310295.1). Lineage (GTDB taxonomy): Bacteria > Pseudomonadota > Gammaproteobacteria > Pseudomonadales > Pseudomonadaceae > Aquipseudomonas. The sequence continues at coordinate 98,091 of NZ_SISB01000008.1, forward strand.
ATGCGGTGATGTCACATTGATACTAATTGTTTCAAGATTGATATAACCTGTTGAAAGATTGATGAATTTTTTGCCGTCATTCGGCATGCATGGACGCTTATGAGCAATGAAGGAAGGGGCGCTGAGTCGCCCATGGCAGACACAGGTCTCGTGTGTCTGGTGATGCTGGCCCGGTTTCATTCGGTGGCAGCCTCTGCCGAGCAATTGGCCCACGAGTTCGCCCCCGCGCAACAGCCGTTCACGTCACGTGAACTGCTGCTCGCCGCACGTAAGCTGGGGCTCAAGGCCAAATCGGTCAACACCACCATCGCCCGTCTGGACCGCACGCCGCTACCGGCGATTGCGACAAATAGCGACGGCACGTTTTTCATCATTGCCAAGCTGGATCAAGGCAAGGCACTGATTCAGGATCCGCGTGCGGAGCGCCCTGAAGTCATCACCTTCGAAGACCTGGCGGCGCGCTGGACCGGCGAACTTTTGCTGGTGCGTTCTGAGTCTGGCCTGCCGGGTGAAACCTCGCGATTTGACTTCACCTGGTTCATTCCGGCCATCGTCAAATACCGCAAGTTGCTCGGCGAAGTGTTGCTGGTGTCCTTTGCCTTGCAGCTGTTTGCGTTGGTCACGCCGTTGTTTTTCCAGGTGGTGATGGACAAGGTCCTGGTGCATCACGGCCTGACCACCCTCGACGTGATCGCCGCCGGGTTGTTGGGCATCATGCTGTTCGAGTCCGCGCTCAGCGGGTTGCGCAGCTACGTGTTTGCCCATACCGCGAGCCGTATCGACGTGGAACTGGGCTCGCGCTTGTTCCGGCATCTGATCAACCTGCCATTGGCTTATTTCCAGGCGCGGCGCGTCGGTGATTCGGTGGCCCGGGTGCGTGAGCTGGAGAACATTCGCAGCTTCCTCACCGGCAATGCCATCACCTTGTTGCTGGACGTGCTGTTCTCCGTGGTGTTCGTTTTGGTGATGTTTTACTACAGCGGTTGGCTGACCCTGATCGTGCTGCTGTCGTTGCCCTTGTACGTGCTGGTCTCGCTATTCGTCACCCCTCTGTTGCGTGCCCGGTTGCAGGACAGCTTCACCCGGGGCGCGGAGAATCAGGCGTTTCTGGTGGAGACCGTGAACGGCATCGATACCGTGAAATCCATGGCCGTCGAGCCTCAGGCCATCCGCAAGTGGGACAACCAGATGGCGGCCTATGTCGCCGCCGGTTTCAAGACCCAGACCTTGTCGACCATCGCCAATGAAAGCGTGTCGTTGATCGGCAAACTGGTCACGGTCGCGACCCTGTGGCTGGGCGCTCGATTGGTCATCGACGGCCAACTGTCGGTGGGCGAACTGATTGCCTTCAACATGCTCGCCGGTCGTGTCAGCGGCCCGATCATGCGCCTGGCCCAGTTGTGGACCAGCTTCCAGCAAACCGGCGTTTCGGTGCAGCGTCTGGGCGACATCCTCAACACCCGCACCGAACTGTCCCAGGCCACGCGCAGTGCGTTGCCGCCGCTGCGGGGGCAGATCGAATTCGACCAGGTGCATTTCCGTTATCGCGCCGATGGCTCGGAAGTCCTGCGTGGGGTCAGCCTGCAGATCGCGGCCGGTGAGGTCATTGGTGTCGTGGGGCGTTCCGGCTCCGGTAAAAGCACCCTGACGCGACTGCTTCAGCGCTTGTACGTGCCCGAGCGCGGCCGGGTGCTGGTCGATGGCATGGACCTGGCCCTGGCTGACGTTTCCTCCCTGCGCCGACAGATCGGCGTGGTATTGCAGGACAACATGCTGTTCAACCGCAGCATCCGCGAAAACATCGCCCTGAGCGATCCGGGCGCGCCGCTCGAAGCGGTGATGCACGCGGCCACCATGGCCGGCGCACATGAGTTCATTCTGGAACTGCCCGAAGGCTACGACACCATGGTCGGCGAGCACGGCACCTCACTTTCTGGCGGTCAACGTCAACGGGTGGCCATCGCCCGTGCCTTGATCGGCAACCCGCGAATTCTGATTTTCGACGAGGCCACCAGCGCCCTGGACTACGAGTCCGAGCGGATCATTCAGCAAAACATGCAGAGCATTTGCGCGGGTCGCACGGTGATCATCATCGCGCACCGGTTGTCGGCGGTGCGCGATGCGAATCGCATTCTGGTGGTCGATCGCGGGCAAATCGTCGAGCAGGGCAGTCATGCCGAATTGCTCGCCCATCAAGCCGGCCACTATTCGCGACTGCACCGTATGCAACAGGGCTGAGCAGCCTTTCAGATAGTTCGTTATTGATCTGTCCACCGCGCCTCATGTCAGGCGCGACGGCAGTCACCGTATTCCGGATTCAAGGATCGATTTCCCATGAGCGCAACGCCTTCGTTAATGCAGCGTTACCGTCACGCGTGGCGCGAGTCCTGGCGCCAGCGCAAACAGATGGACAGCGTTCAGCGCCTGCCCCATGAGGCGCAGTTTCTCCCTGCCGCGCTGGAGTTGCAGGACACCCCCGTGCACCCGGCGCCAAGGATCTTCGTCTGGAGCATCATGGCTTTTGCGGTGTTGGCGCTGCTTTGGGCCTGTGTTGGCAAGATCGAAGTGGTCGCCGTGGCTTCGGGCAAGATCGTGCCCAGTGGCAAGACCAAGCTGATTCAATCCAGTGAAACGGCGGTGGTCAGGGCGATTCATGTCAGCGACGGTCAGGCAGTGAAAGTCGGCGAGTTGCTGGTCGAACTCGACCCGACAGCCGCCGACGCCGACGTCAGACGGATTCAAAGCGACCTGCTCGCCGCCAGAATCGACGGCGCCCGCAGTGCGGCAATGCTCGATGCGATCAATCAGCAGAAACCACCGGCATCGCTGATCGGCGCAATCACCGACGCCGATCCGCAACAGGTGCTCAGCGCCCAGCGCTGGCTGCAAGGGCAGTACCAGGAATACCGCAGCAGCCTGGAATTGGTCGACGCGGAAATCCTCCAGCGCAACGCCGAAATTCAGTCCGCCCGGGCCCAGGTGGCCAGCCTTCGGCAAACCGTGCCGATTGCCACGCAACTGGCCGAGGACTATCAGCGTTTGCTCGCGCAGCAATACGTTGCCCGGCACGAATACCTGGAAAAAGAACAGGCGCGCCTCGACCTGCAACGCCAATTGAGCGTGCAGCAGGCCAGCGTCCTGCAATCCACCGCCGCGCAAGGCGAAGCGCGGCGTCGGCGCGAAGGCGTGGTCGCGCAAAATCGCCGCGCCATGCTCGACCTGCAACAACAAGCCAATCAAAAAGCCGCCAGCCTGGTCGAGGAACTGGCCAAGGCCCGCTACCAGGAAACCCTCACCAGCCTCACTGCGCCGGTGGACGGCACCGTCCAGCAACTGGCGATCCACACCGTCGGCGGAGTCGTCACCCCGGCCCAGCCTTTGATGGTCATCGTGCCCACCGACCAACCGGTCGAAGTGGAAGCCATGCTGGAAAACAAAGACGTCGGCTTCGTCCGCGCCGGCCAACCGGTCACGGTCAAGGTCGAAACGTTCACCTTCACCAAATACGGCACCGTCGCCGGTGAAGTCCTCAGCGTCTCCAACGACGCCATCGACGATGAAAAACGCGGGCCGATCTACAGCAGCCGCATCCGCCTGAAAACCGACCATTTGATGATCAACGGCCAACGCGTGGCGCTGTCACCGGGGATGTCGGTGACGGCGGAAGTGAAGACTGATCAGCGACGGGTGATTGAGTACTTCTTGAGTCCGTTGCAACAGCATATGGATGAGAGTTTGCGCGAGCGTTGAGGGTTGTACGGATTCGGGTGAGAAAGAGTCAGGATTGAAACGATAAATCCATCAATGTCTATGAAGTCGGAAATATTATGAAATTCAAGGTGGGTCATTTGAGCATTGCTCGTGGGTTGAAATTGATACTGGTGGTGGTGGGGGCTCTGACGATTCTGAAATATGGCGCCATAACCCTGTTATCGCTTAGTCCTGATTCCGATGATGATGTGACGAAGATGGCTTATCTGTCTCCAAACGGAAAGTACACCGCTGTTCATGTCACGCGTGCAGGGGGGGGCGCGATAGCGCCGTTTTGCTCGGACACGGTTTTTGTTTTTAACAGCCTGCAGACTACTGATGAAGTTATTGCTCACCCTGAGTACCAGGTTTATTCAGCTGAGTGTGATGTTTTTTTTGACCACGAAGCCTCACCGACAGTGAAGTGGGATTCAGACAGTGTTCTTCAAATCGATTTTGCAATTGGTGCAACCCGGATCGTGAGCCGAGACGTCAAGCTGCGCGCCTCGGACGCCTCTGGAAAGATACAGGTCAGGTTTTCTGCCTATCGCTAGAAATGGAATTTTCAAGTTTCCTCTTGAACGTACAAGAGGATTTTTAAAGTAAGGAAAGCAAGTGGCTAAACTGACGTTGATGCAGGGGCAATTTGGCAAGGACAGTTTTTCTGTACAAACCAAAGATGGAACACTCGTTGCAGCAAAATGGCTGAATGACGGGCTTGGCAGTTATGTTATGGATCCCCAGACCGATCAGCCGTTCATGGTGCCGGCGGATTATGATATGAAAGCCTCGATCGAACACTTCAAGAAAGTCAGGGAGGACTATGATGCGTCCTCTCTCAGCTTTCGGAACAGCCTCTACAGCGATATTTATGAGACCTTCAGGCAAAGTGGCGTGGGGGATCTTCAACGCTCTTATAACGGTGCTTCGCACACGACAGGTGCCGGCTTCGTTCCCAGCTTCACAAATGCCGCCTCTTTCAACTTCGGATTGATTTCAACCGTGTTGGGGCTGACCGAAACGGAAATTATTGGTGGAGGCGGTCTCTATAACCTATACAAGTCCTTCCGCGCCGGTGGTCAAAATATCAAGACTGAAGGCGAGTGGTGGAACAACGAGCCCAATGTCATTTCAATAAAAACCGGGATGTCGATTATTCATCCGGATCGTGACGGGCAACCGCTCATTGATCAGGGCGGACCGGCGTGGACCCCGCCAGCAAACCTGCTGAATATCGAAATCAACCCCGATCCGCAGGCGAGCCATCAGGTACAGCTCGAGAACCAGCGAACACGGGACGCCGCTAACGGCTACATCGATAATGCTGCGACACACAAAATCTTCACCCTCGACGGGATTCTCAACAAAACCGATTTCACCTCCACCCAAATGGCCAGCTTGGCCTCGGGCGGTATTCGGCCGGGTGAAATGCAGCTCGACCCCAACGCTCGCCCCAACACTTACCTGTCGCAGTTCTACCCGACCCCGAGCGCGACCAAGCCGGATTTCAGCCTGCGCAGTGCGGTTACCCTGAACGGTTTGTCGGCAATGTCGACGTTCAATACCTACGTCGACCCGCTGTTGCTGGACCTGACCGGCAATGGCGTGCACATGACCGACATTCGCGACGGCGTGCTATTTGATACCGACCACAGTGGCACGCTCAAACGCAGCGGCTGGGCGGATCGCACCACAGGCATGCTGGTGATTGACGATGGCACTGCCCAGGTCAAAGACGTCAGCCAGATGTTCTCCGAGTATTACGGTGGCAACGTCGGTGTCAACGGCGCGGCGGGCGAGGCGAAGTTCAAGGACGGTTTCGCGGCGTTGGCCAGTGAAGACGCGAACAAGGATGGCGTGATCGATCAGCACGATCCGCTCTGGAGCAAATTGCGCGTCTGGGTTGACGGCACGCATGACGCCAAAGTCGATGGCGGTGAACTCAAGACGCTGGCCGAACTGGGCATCACCCAGATCAATGTCCGTGCGGCGGCGTCCCCTCAAACCGAGATGCGTGACGGTAACAAGGTGCTCGCCACCGGTTCGTTCACGATGAATGGCAAGAGCCAGGAAGCATTGGCGGTGGATTTTCTGGGGGATCCGGTCAGCAATATCGTGACCAGCCAAGGCACTGGCACGAGGGTGACCTCGACTACCAGCGGCGCCAACACTCGCACCACCAGCGCTTACGCCAGCCAGAGCACAATGGGTGAAACGCTGGATGCGGCCAAACTGGGCGTGAACAATCTGTACGGCGGTAGCGGCGATGACACATTGATTGCTGCGCCGGATGGTAGCTGGCTTGTCGGCGGTGCTGGCAGCAACGCCTACATCGGCGGTCAGGGCGATGACGTTTTTGTCATCAGCGCTTCGGACGATACAAGAAACATTCGTGGCAATGGCGGCCGTGATACAGCCATTATCGTCGGCACCAAAGACGTCTTCCTGAACATGGCCGGCGCGGGGCTTACCATCGCCGAAGGTGGCGGCGGCAACGACGTCATTATGAGCGGCGGCACCGGCAGCGCGTTCATCAAGGGCGGTTCGGGCAACTCGACGCTGGTGGGCGGCTCGGGCAACGACGTTCTGGTCGGCGGCACCGGCCACAACACCATCATTGGCGGCAGCGGCAAAGCGGTGATTTATGCCGGGCCCCAGGGCGACACCATTTATGCCTCCGAAGCCGGCAGCATCATCCATGCCGGTGGCGGCGCCGATAAAATCTTCGGCGGTGCCGGTAACGACATCATCGAAGTCGGCCACGGCAACGCGACCATCGACGGTGACGGCGGGATCAACCTGGTCACGCTGCACGGCACCCATGGCGACTACCGCATCACCCGCACCGCGAACGGTTATGAAGTGGCCGACAAGGTTGCCGGGCGTGACGGCACGGTGACGCTGACCAATATCCAGAAGCTCAACTTCTCGGACATTTCCGCCGTTGACCTGCTCACCCCCAACGCGATGCCGGTGGCGGATGTGCTCACGCTCGACAAGGCCGGCAAGGCCTTTGATCGCACCCAGGTGCATCTGATCAGTGCCGAAAGCCTGTTGGCCAACGATCAGCGCCTCAACAGTCAGGGCGTGCTGCATATTGCCAACATCGGTGACGCGGTCGGCGGCACAGTCAGCCTCACTGCCCAGGGCGATGTGTTGTTTACCCCGGATGCGCATTACACCGGTCTGATCAGCTTCAAATACGGTGTGGCCGATGCGGCAGGCAATCTGTCAGCGTCGGTGGTGGACTTGGGCAGCGGCCAGACGGCACCGATGCGTGCCGGTGTGACCCTGCTGACTCCAGAGGTGCCACTTGATCCTTTGGCGGCTCAGGAATGGTATCTGAGTGACACTAACGTGCTGCCGGTCTGGAAGGACTACACCGGCAAAGGCGTGCGCATCGGTCAGTTCGAGCCGGGAGGCCAGTTCGCCACCGCGCCGGAAATCTTTGATGTCGCGCACCCTGACCTGGCACCGAATATCGATCAGGCCTGGCTGCAAACGCAAAAGACCAACGGCACCTTGCCGGGGCTGGTGTCCAACCACGCGACGATGGTGGCGGGTGTGATGGTCGGCGCGAAGAACGGCATCGGCGGCGTGGGCGTGGCCTACGACGCGAAACTCGGAGGCTACTACCTGGCCGGCAAGGGTGATGACCTGGCGGGACTGGGGCATATGGTCAGCTTCGACATTGCCAACAACAGCTGGGGCTTCACCAATGACTTCGCCCTCAGCAGTTATCAGGACGGCCACTTCACCACGGCCACGGCGCTGAGCATGAATGCGCAGTACGCGGCGAGTAACGGTCGTGGCGGCCTGGGTACGATCATCGTTGCAGCGGGCGGCAATAGCCGTGCTACCGGTGGCAATGCCCAGGGTTCGCTGACCAACAACAATCGCTTCTCGGTGGAAGTGGGTGCGATCAACGCACAGGGCGATTTGTCGACCTTGCAGATTGGCTCTTCGCCATTTTCCAATCCGGGTGCGAGCCTTCTGGTTTCGGCACCGGGCAGCAATGTCGTGTCCACCAGCCACATGCTGGAAACCGACCGCGGCTCCACGTTCGGCAACGATTACTCCAGCATGCAAGGCACCAGTTTTGCCGCGCCGATTGTCTCCGGGATCGTAGCGTTGATGCTCGAAGCCAACCCGAACCTGGGTTATCGAGATGTGCAGCAGATCCTCGCGTTGTCGGCGCGCAAGATCAACGACCCGTCCACCCAATGGAGCGATAACGCTGCCCACGGCTGGAACGGCGGTGGCATGCACACCAGCAATGACTACGGTTTTGGTGAGGTCGATGCACGGGCCGCCGTGCGCTTGTCCGAAGCCTGGATGACCCAGAGTACCGGCGCCAACGAGTACGTCTACAGCGCCTCCAGCGGTGCGCTCGGCAAGCCATTGGCAGCGGGCGCGACGCTGACATCGTCCATCGCGATGCAGGCCGGTTTGAATGTCGAGCACGTCGAAATCGACTTTGATGCCCAGGTCGGGCGTCTTGGCGATCTGACGCTCAAGCTGATTTCCCCCGATGGCACGCAAAGCGTGTTGCTCAACCGTCAGGGCAAAGTCCCGGATGGCATGCCGGGCGCCAGTGCCACCGACGTCGGCAGCACGCAGTCCGGGTCGTTCAAGTACACCTTCATGTCGACCCACGACTTCGGTGAGCGTTCGGCGGGTAACTGGACCTTGCAAGTGACCGATTCGGCTTCCGGTCTGCCGGTCACACTCACTACTTGGTCGTTGCGTTTGTACGGCAGCAAAACCACGGCGGACGACACCTATTTCTACACCGATGAATACCTCAAGTCAGTGGTCGGGCAGGCTAATCGCGCGGTGCTGGACGACGCGGTCAATGGTGGGGCGGGCGGGCGCAATACCCTCAATGCGGCGGCTGTTTCGGGGGATACCTCGGTCAACTTGCTGACCGGTGTCGCCAGCATCGGCGGCGCGGCGTTGACGGTTAAAAATCCGTCGGGCATTCAGAACATCGTCACCGGCGATGGCAACGACACACTGGTCGCCGGCATGGCCGATGCCTTGCTTGATGGCGGGCGTGGCAACAACTCGCTGGTGGGCGGCGCGGGCAAGGACTTCTTTGTGGTCCATCGCCGTGAAGCGGGCAGCGATACCCTTAGCAACTTCGAGGCCGGTCGTGGCGAAATCGTCGATCTGGTGGGCTTTGCCAGGAAGGCATTCGCTGATCTGGTGCTGACGCAGCAGGGCGCGGACGTCAAGGTCGACCTGGGCAAGGGCCAGAGCCTTATCCTGAAGAACCAAGTGCTTGCCGGTCTCAGTGCGGCGAACTTCAAGTTCCAGGACACCTTTGTCGCGCCGACGCCTTACGTCAACAGCGACGCGTCGGCGGTCAAGCCGCAGGAGGGGCTGGGCACCGTGGTACTTAACGGTGGCAGCAAAGGCGTGATGTACAGCAGCGATGCCCAGGGCAAACCGCTGGCTTCGCTCAACGGCACGATCTACAGCCATGACAGCGCGACCTCGGACGTGTTCGTGGTGGCGGCCCAGTCCGGCGTCAAGGATTACAACAACGCCTTGCGCGGGTTCCGTCACGGCATCGACAAGATCGACTTGCGCCAGACCGGCGTCACCGACTTCAGTCAGTTGATCATCGAGCACAAGAACCGCGCGACCTTCAATGGCCTGACGCAGATTCACGGGGTGTACGTGACGCGCATCGGTGCCCAGGGCAGCGATGCGAATACCAACCTGCTGTATCTGGATGCGCTGGATGTGGCGCAGATCAGTGCGACGGATTTCCTCTACGCCGACCCGGCACCGGCGGTGGTGCCAACGGTCGGACCGGTGCCGCCGGTGACCGGGCAGCCGACGGTCACGGTGCCGGGAACGCTGACGCCGATTGTCGAGCGCCCTGGCGTCGACAAACCTTCGGTGGTCACGCCGCTGCCTCCCATTGACCTGCACCCGACCATCAGCGTCCCGACGATTGATCCGGTGCTGCGACCTTCGGTCACGATTCCGGACTTTACGCTGCCGGAGACCAAGACGATTGAGCAGATCCTGGCGGAACGCGGTGTCGACCTGAATCCGAAAGTGTCGGAGCACAAAACCTTTGAACAGATCATGGCCGAGCGTGACGCGAACCGGGGTGCGACGACGCTGCCCGAGCGCAAAACCATCGAGCAGATTCTGGCCGAACGCGGCGTCGGTTCCCTGGAACCATCGAAAGTACCGGATATCGGCCCGGTCGGTCGTGATGTGGGGGACCGTACGCCGATTGATATTCCGAGACCACGGCCGTTTGTCTTCACGGATATCCCTACGGTCGATATCGCTCATCGTGACCTTAATATCCCGACTCGCCGACCGGTCACCGTTCCAGACGTCGTGAGTGCGCAAGATCCGCGCCTGAAGATCGATGACATCTGGGGCGCCGGGCAAACGGTGGACACTACGTTTGCGTCAATCCGGGACAGAATCCGCGGCGGTTCAACACCTTCGACAGCGGACCCTCTGCCGGCGGCCACCGACCCCAACGTCATGACGGTCAAAGGCTTCTTCGCCGATGTCACGCTGGGCGACGAGAGCAAGACCATCAACGTCGAAGCCTCGAATGCCAAAGTGCTTGCCGGCAACGGTGACAACAAGGTGAACGTGACGGGCCGCAGGGGCAATATCACCCTGGGCAATGGCAATAACGTTGTGAACGGTGACGTCGACAAGCTCACCGTCGGCCATGGCAACAACACCATTACCGACTCCGGGTCTTTCGCCAAGGTGAAACTGGGGGATGGCAATAACAAGGTGCTGGTCAGCGGCAACATGCCGACGGTGGAAGTCGGGCACGGGGTCAACGACCTCGAGTTCCGCGGCGGGATGGGCGAGTTGGTATTCGGCAAGGACATCAGCCCCGATCATCTGTGGTTCCAGCACAAAGGGCAGGATCTGCAGATATCGGTCATCGGCAGCAAGCAAGAGGTCACGCTGCACAACTGGTATGCCGATGCCCCTGAACGTCCACGGGACATCATGGCCGGCGACAGTCATCGGTTGATGGACCGTGATGTCGAGAACCTGGTTCAGGCGATGGCGGCGTTTGCGCCGGCGGCACCGGCGACCATGACCTTCGGCGCTGCCGAGCAACAGGCGTTGCAACCGGTATTGGCAGCCAATTGGAGGTAATCACCACGCAGTAGTCCGGTGACACGGCCCGCGATGATTTTCGCGGGCCTTCGGCCGTCTCGCTCGAGACCGGTCATCGTCTTCCCCATCCGCTTTATCGCCCTCAACGTCATACCCGGCTTGATGCTGTTTCCGGTTCCTCTTGAATGCACTCACGTGCCGACGGGAATCAATTGCTTCCCCTTAATAGGAAGCATTACTATTCACGCCCCGTCTCCACAGCACACCGCAATGACCCCCAAGTTGCCCCGCAGACACGGCTTTTTCGAGCATTACGAAGAGTTGGTTGGCACCTGGACCCGTCGCCTGAGAAATCGTCAGCAGGCCGAGGATCTGGCCCACGACACCTTCGTGCGGGTGCTTGAGTCCGATTCGTCGGCGGTGGAGCAACCTCGGGCGTATTTGCACCAGACCGCGCGCAACATCGCGGTGGATGGTTATCGGCGGGAGGACCGGCGGGGCGCCATGGAGTCGGAGGCGGTTGATCACAGTGTGTCGTCGTCCGGCGACCCGGAGCATTTCATGCATGCGATCCAGTTGGCTGATTCCATCGAACGGGCGCTCACCGAACTGCCGGTCAACTGCCGCAAGGTGTTCGTCTGGCAGAAGATCGAAGGCCTGACCCAGGCGGAAATCGCCGAACGCCTGGGACTGTCCAAGAACATGGTGGAAAAGTATATGATCCGCACCTTGCGGCATCTGCGCGACCGCCTCGACGGACTGCACCCATGATCGGCCGCGCCTTCTCACCCCCAGCCAAACAGGAACTTCCATGATGGATACTCGTGATTGTGCGTGCGGGCAAACAACGGTTCGCGACGACGCGGCGCGGTGGTTTGTGCGTTTGCAGGAACCGGCCGTGGACGTCGAAGAGTACCGGCGTTTCGAAGCCTGGCTGGCTGAACATCCTCAGCATCGCGACGAATTTCAACTGCTTCAGGGCCTGTGGTCGGCGGCCGATCTGCTGCCCGCCAAGCGTCTGCAAGCCCTCTGCGAAATCCTGCCGGCCCGTCGCAAACGTCAGCCGCTGGTGCGTTACGCGGTGGCGGCCAGTGTGATGGCCGTGGCGCTCGGGTTGGGGCTGTTCAGCGGCTTGAATCACCCGGCGACGTACACCGCCGAATATTCCACGGCATTGGGCGAGCGTCGCCATGTGGCGTTGCCCGACGGTTCGGTGATCGACCTGAACAGCCGCAGCCGCGTTCAGGTGCATTATGAAAAGGACCGTCGCGGCATCGAGCTGACTGAAGGCGAAGCCATGTTCAGCGTCGAGCACGATGACAGCCGACCGTTCGTGGTCGAGGCGGGCAGCGGCAAGGTGACGGTCACCGGCACACGTTTCGATGTGCGCCGCGACCTGACAGAAACCCGGGTGGCGGTGGAGCAGGGCACGGTGAAGGTTCAGGGCCAGGGGCCTGATGTCATCAGCCTCACCGCCGGCCTCGGCACTCGCGTCGATGCCAAAGGCGTGGTTGCTGCTGCTTACGCGGTCAATCCGGCAGAACTGACCGCGTGGCGCAGCGGTAAACTGGTGTTCAACAACGCCAGCCTCAGCGAGGTCGCCGCAGAAGTCTCGCGCTACCGCGAGAAGCCACTCACGGTCGGCAACGACAAAGTGGGCAATCTGCGCCTGACCAGCGTGTTCAAATCCGACAACACCGACGCACTGCTCAAGGCCTTGCCGAGCATTCTGCCGGTGGCCGTGCGGACCCTCGATGACGGCAGCCAACAAATAATTTCAAAATAGATTCAGGTTTTTTTTGAGTTCTTCGTCTTCTTGTCCAACTGCAACTGGTTTGCATTAACAGCCGCACACTCTTGCGATCTACAGGACAATGTTCGACGTGAAGAAAACCACCGCTAAAAACAACAATTCCCCTTGGTTGCGGCTCGCGCTCGCCTTGGCCGTCAGTGCTGCGTTACCGCAGGCATTCGCCGCCGACGGCATCCATGTTCCCGCGCAGCCGTTGGGTCAGGCCTTGAGTGAGTTGGGGCAGCAGACGTCGCTGCAGGTTTTCTTCAGCCCTGAACTGGTGGCCGGCAAACAGGCGCCAGCCGTCGACGGCGACCTCTCGCCGGAGCAGGCGTTGCGCCAATTGCTGCAAGGCAGCGGCCTGCAATATCAGATCGATGAAGGTTCGGTGACTCTGACGCCCGCGCCGACTTCCGCTACGGCTGGCCCGCTGGAACTGGGCGTGACCGACATCAAAGTCGTTGGCGACTGGCTTGGCGATGCCGACGCGGCGGTGGTGCAGAACCATCCCGGCGCCCGTACGGTGATCCGCCGCGAAGCCATGGTCGAGCAGGGCGCCATGAACGTCGGCGACGTGTTGAAGCGCGTACCTGGCGTGCAAGTCCAGGACGCCAACGGCACCGGCGGCAGCGACATTTCCCTGAACGTCGGCGTGCGCGGCCTGACATCGCGCCTGTCGCCCCGCTCTACGGTGCTGATCGACGGCGTGCCGGCAGCCTTCGCGCCGTACGGCCAGCCACAATTGTCCATGGCGCCGATTTCCTCCGGCAACCTCGACAGCATCGACGTGGTGCGCGGCGCCGGTTCCGTACGTTATGGGCCGCAGAACGTCGGTGGCGTGATCAACTTCGTGACGCGCGCGATCCCGGAAAAAGCTACCGGTGAGATCGGCACCACCCTGGAAACTTCCCAGCACGGCGGCTGGAAGCACATCGACACCGCGTTCCTCGGCGGCACCGCAGACAACGGCATCGGCGTGGCGCTGTTGTACTCGGGCGTGAACGGCAACGGTTACCGCGAGCGCAACAACGGCAATGACATCGACGACGTGATTCTCAAGACTCACTGGGCGCCCACCGATGTCGACGATTTCAGCCTCAACTTTCACTACTACGACGCCAGCGCGGACATGCCTGGCGGCCTGACCCAGAAGCAGTACGACGCCGACCCGTTTCAGTCCGACCGCAACAACGACAACTTCAGCGGGCGCCGCAAGGATGTCTCGTTCAAGTGGACGCGGCAGCTCGACGACCGCACCCAGGCCGAAGTGCTGACTTACTACACCGACAGCTTCCGTGGCAGCAACATCGCCGCTCGCGATCAGAAAACCCTGGGTTCGTTCCCGCGCACTTACTACACCGTCGGCATCGAGCCGCGGGTGTCCCGTGTGTTCGACGTCGGCCCGACCACCCAGGAAGTCAGTGTCGGTTATCGCTACCTCAAGGANGCCATGCACGAACAGGCGAGCCGCCTGGCGCTGGTCAACAACGAGCCGGTGGTGCGTCCGGGTTCGGACGGGCATGTGTACCAGGACCGTACCGGTGGCACTGAAGCCAACTCGGTCTACGTCGACAACAAGATCGATGTCGGTAACTGGACCATCACCCCTGGCATCCGCTTCGAACACCTCAGCACCGACTGGCACGACCGCGCCGTGCTCGACACCGCCGGCAGACGCGTACTGGAGAAGAACCGCAGCATCGAAAGCAACGAGCCGCTGCCGGCCCTGAGCGTGATGTATCACCTGTCGGAAGAGTGGAAGCTGTTCGCCAACTACGAAACATCGTTTGGCAGCCTGCAGTATTTCCAGCTCGGCCAGGGGGGCGCGGGGGACGAACCGGCCAATGGCCTGGAGCCGGAAAAGGCCAAGACCTATGAAGTCGGCACGCGCTACAACAATGAGGTGTGGGGCGGCGAGTTGACGGCGTTCTACATCGACTTCGATAAAGAGTTGCAATACATCAGCAACGACGCAGGCTGGACCAACCTCGGCGCGACCACGCACCAGGGCATCGAGGCATCGGTGCACTACAACATGGCGGCACTGGACCCGCGACTCGACGGCCTGACCGCCAACGCCGGGTTCACTTACACCCGCGCCGTGTATGAAGGTGAAATTCCAGGCTTCAAGGGCCGTGACCTGCCGTTCTACTCGCGCCAGGTAGCGACCGCCGGCCTGCGTTACGACATCAACCGCTGGACCTACAACCTCGACGCCTTCGCCCAGTCCAAGCAGCACTCACCAGGCGTTGCAGTGAACGCCGACGGCAGCTTCACCAACAACTACATCACCGAAGGCAGCGCCGATGGTCAGTACGGCGACATTCCGGGTTACGTGACCTGGAACGTGCGTGGTGGTTACGACTTCGGCGCGCAGCTGTCGAACCTGAAAGTCGGCGCCGGGGTGAAAAACATCTTTGACAAGCAGTACTTCACCCGCTCCAGCGACAACAACTCGGGGATGTACGTGGGTGCGCCGCGCACGTTCTTTGTGCAGGCCAGCGTCGGGTTCTGATAGACCGAGGTGACTTCATTCGCGAGCAAGCCCGCTCCCACAGGTTCAGTGGCGTTCATGGATTTTGTGTTCGACACGGACACTGTGGGAGCGGGCTTGCTCGCGAAGGCGGCTTCACAGTCGACAAAGCTGTTGTGTGACACACCGCTTCGCAATCCGACTTGCCCGCGAAGCTTTTAAACCCTCAACACTTTCCCGCCAATGGCCACCGCCACCAGCAGCACTGCCATCAACCCAAACGCAAAACTCAAACTGCTGCCATGGGCGATGAAACCGATCACTGCCGGGCCAGCGAGAATCCCTGCGTAACCCAAGGTGGTAATGGCCGGCACCGCAATATGCTCAGGCATGACCGTCTGTTTACCGACCGCGGTATACAGCACCGGCACAATATTCGAGCAACCCGCACCCAGTAACGCATACCCGACCAGCGCAGCCTCCCAGGCCGGCGCAAACGTCGCCAACGCCAGACCCGCCGCCGCCGTCAGGCCGCCGAACACCATCACTCGAGTCGCCCCCAGACGCCGGACAATCCTGTCTCCAGTCAGCCGCCCGGCGGTCATGGTCAGCGCAAACGCCGCGTAACCCAGGCCCGCGTACGCTGTGTCGATCCCGCGTTCCTGCACCAGGAACACCGCGCTCCAGTCGAGCGCCGCGCCTTCGGCGAGGAATACGATGAAACACATGCCGCCGATAAACAGCACGATGCCATGGGGCACCGCAAACGCAGGTCCCGAGCTTTCGCTGCCGTAAGGCAACAGGTGCGGCGCCGCTTTGAGCAAGGCCAGCACCAGCACGACAATCACCACCGCCATCGCCCCGAGCGGCGAAAGACCCAGGCCGAGCAGGGCGCTGACACCCGCTGCGCCGACAATCCCGCCGAGGCTGAACATCCCGTGAAACCCCGACATCATGTTCTTGCCGCTGGCGCGTTCGACGATCACCGCTTGCAGGTTCACCGTCGAATCCACCGTGCCCAGGCCTGCGCCGAACATGAACAGCGTGGCGATCAATGCCGGTATCGACGACACCGTTGCCAATAACGGCAACGCCGCGCAAATCAATAACGTTCCTCCGGTTGCCACTCGACGGCACCCGAAACGGGTCGCCAAGTGGCCAGCCATCGGCATCGCCAGAATCGAGCCCACCCCCAGGCACAGCAGCAACAGCCCGAGCGTTCCTTCGTCGAGCCCGGCCCGCGCCTTGGCATACGGCACCAGCGGCGCCCACGCGGCGATGCCC
This sequence comes from Pseudomonas sp. BGI-2, assembly GCF_004310295.1. Taxonomy (GTDB): domain Bacteria; phylum Pseudomonadota; class Gammaproteobacteria; order Pseudomonadales; family Pseudomonadaceae; genus Aquipseudomonas. Next base: position 114,512 of record NZ_SISB01000008.1, read on the forward strand.
AGACCAGCGATGAAAAAGGCGATGCGGGTGGACATCTGTTCCAGGCGTCCGGGAACAAATGTGGCTTGGGTATTGAGGTTGGTCATATCGATCCTTGGCAAAAAACGTCGCGTACCCAAGGGACAGTGACTTACCCATGGGGTTCGGTCAGCGTCCGCGCAGGTTTGCGGTCAGGCAGGGCGACATCGTTGCACAGCCGGCGCCTGTGTCGCGAGTGCAAGTGCTTCCATTGATCGGTCGGTTTACGGAGGAACCTGTAAATTCTGACAGTTTACAGCACCTTTTTTTGCGCCTAGAACGAAGCCAGCTGTTCGCGATACATCAATGACTTGGTGATCAGGACAGACTGGAGGCGATATGGATCATCCCACTCAGGTTTTACTCTTGAAATCTCTGCTCACAATGATTGAGCAGCGACAGACCAGCATGGCCGATGCCATTTACTTGAACCCTGTCGAGTCATATACCAGCCTCGTTCAGCTGCAACGGGAACAACGGCATCTGTTTGACTTGCGACCCTTGATGATCGGGCTTGGCTCGCAACTGGTTTGCCCGGGTGACTACCTGACCGACGATTTAAGCGGTGTGCCGGTTCTGGTCGTGCGCGACAACGAGGGATCATTGAACGCTTTCATCAATGTTTGCCGACATCGTGGTGCGAGGCTGCTGATCGGATCGGGAAACATCGCGGGTGCGATGACCTGTCCGTATCACGGCTGGGCCTATGGTCTGGATGGGCGGTTGCAACGGCTGAATCCACCCGGCAGTTTTGAGGGGTTGAGTTGCGCCGAACGCAATCTGACTCGCCTGAGTGTTCTGGAACAGCATGGGTTGATCTGGGTACACCCGATGCCGGGCGGGCAGATCAATGAAGCCGAAGTACTCGAACCGTTGGCCAATGAGGTTAGGGATTTCGGCTTCCAGCATTACTCGCACTACGAAACGAGGCGTTTACGCAGGCACTTTAACTGGAAAGTAGTGATCGATACGTTTCTGGAGAACTGGCATTTTTCAACCCTGCATCGGCAAACGGTGCTGCCGATTTTTATACCCAATACCAGTCATTTCGAAGGACTCGGAGCGAATTTACGGCTGATCATGCCGCGTCGCTCCATTGTCGAGTTGTTCGGTCAACCCGAAGAGCAATGGGACCTGCTCCGGTATTCGGCAATTATCTACCTGCTGTTCCCCAATACGCTTCTGGTTTGGCAGGGCGATCATCTGGAGGTGTGGCGGATATTTCCCGCAGGCCCGGGATGCGTCGATCAATGCTTTATCGAAGTGTCGCTGCATGTTCCAACAGCACCAACGTCGTCAAAAGAGAAAGATCATTGGGACAAGAACATGACCCTTCTTATGAAGACCGTCGATGGCGAGGACTTTCAAATGGCCAGACATCTACAGAAAGGTTATGCCTCCAGCGCGCAACGCTACCTGACATTCGGCAGAAATGAGCCGGCCCTGCGCTATTTTCATTGTGCGATTCAGACGGCAATCAACGGGCAGTAAAGCGTGTCACTGCGATGACCTGCGTCCCTTCCACCAAGATGTGCAAAAGCGCCGCCGGACGGGCATGCTCCCCGTCGAAACATTCAACAATGACGGTGTTGGCCGCTGTCGCCTGAACCGACAAGCGATGTGCATGGCGCAGCAGGCGTTTGATCACGGCACTCAGGGACGTGGGAGGTTTGCCCTTGCGGACTTGCTCGCAAAACGCGAGCGCCACCTCACGCGGTGGAGGTGCGGGAGGTGAGACAATTGCGGCTTCGTCAAACAGTCGATTGAACTGATCGGCCGTGGCCACGGCCCTCGGGAAACCGACGAAGGCTGAAGCCTGCAGTACTATCCCGGTGATCTCTCCCGGCGCGTCAGCCATGTGCAGCCGTTGTCGGCGCTTGATCCTGCCTGGAACCGCAGCCAGTTTGTGCGCATCGGTAATCCGCATTGCGTGACGTTGCTGGCAAATGCCAACGCGTTGCCAAGTAATGAGCAGATGCGTGAACCGCCATTGGCCCATGGCTTGATGCGCATTGCCTACGCCGCACCGGCCGGGGCTGGGCAACCGTGTGCGGCGGGGGTGAATTTGCAATGGGCGATGCTTGAGTCCGAGGGGCGAGTCGTGGCGCGGGTGTTTGAGCGTGGAGAAGGGCCGACGGCGTCGTCGGGCACCAGCGCCAGTGCAGTGGCGTGTGCCGCGTGGCGGGTGGGTTGGGTGATGGCGGGAGAGGTGAAAGTGGTGATGCCGGGCGGCACGGCGCCGATTTTGTTGGAGGCATTGGAGGGGGAATTGATTCGGGTCAGGCTGTTTGGTATGGCGCGGTTGATGGGTTGAATTGAAGATTGCCTTCGCGAGCAAGCCCGCTCCCAGAGGGATCGGTGTCGGGCACAAATCCCTGTGGGAGTTGACTTGTTTTTCGAAGGTCATAATGCCGAGCATGCTCAAAAAACTTGCAAAATACTTTCAATATATTTGCGTTGCAGACCCTGCAAAATTTTTTACCTATCCTAAAAGTACGAAAAGGCACAAGACTAAGATTTTGAATCTTATGCCTCTTGCACTTTTTAACTTAACTATCTTAAATAGGTTGAGATCTAAATTGAGAGTAGATTTAGAGTTTTCCTCTGAAGAGGCCTCCAAGTGCTTCACGTGGTTCGGTTGTTTCAGGTTTTTTAATGGAAAATATAGCTGAATAATATAATACTTCACTTTCCTGCCGCCCCTCCAGCCCCCTCCCTGTTGGGCGCTCTACAGTTACAGATGTTGTGTCGAAGCTAAGGAGTTTTTCTATGCGATTAGTATGGGCCGGGAAGCCGTCAAACCCACCCCAGATTTCTACTTTATTTCCTATACCAATTTTATTGAGTTCTTCCTGCGCTTTGCTGCTGTCCATGATCAAAATCCCAATTTCATTAATGAAACCAAACTCTAGTCGCTCTCCAAACTTGCTTCACCTGTAATAACTGACAGTTTTTTAGAACGGTTTAATACATCTATATCGTAAGTTCAGCTATTGGCAGTTGTAGCCGATGAAATGCCAAATTTTGTGTTAACTGAATCGTTTAGGGTCGCAACGAGCTTGATCACTTTTTCCTTAAGCTTTCGCCTGTCAAATGAAATGCCGAGAGCCGCGATGTGCTGGACGTCTATTGCTCGACGTATGGATGCGGAATAGTTCTGACTTGGGATTGGGCGCCTTTCTGGGCTTCTTCATTTGTAGTAGCTGCCGAACGCAAGCCGGCTCCCACAGGGGGCTGTCGTTCACAGATCCTTGTGGGAGCGAGCTTGCTCGCGATAGGGCCATCAGATTCAACGAAAATCTCAGCTCAAATCACCACTGAATTCCACCACCGGCATCGTCCGCTTCATCAGTACCTTGCCATCGCGAACCGAATACAACGGCAACCCCTGACTGCGGATCACCTCGTAGTCACTGTCCGCCGACAGGATCAGTAAATTTGCCGGCCGTCCGGCCTCCAGCCCATAACGGTCCCCAAGGTTCATGGCCTTGGCGCTGTTGTCGGTGACCAGGTCCAGCGCACTTTGCAGGTTGCGGTAACCGAGCATGTGGCAGATGTGCAGACCGGCTTCCAGCACCCGCAAAATGTTGCCATTGCCCAGCGGATACCACGGGTCAACGATCGAGTCCTGGCCGAAACACACGTTCATGCCTGCTTCCAGCAACTCATTCACCCGGGTCACGCCCCGGCGTTTCGGGAAGTTGTCGAAGCGCCCTTGCAGGTGAATGCTTTCGGTGGGGCAGGAGACAAAACTGATGCCTGAATGCCCGAGCAGGCGGAAGAGTTTGGCGCAGTAGGCGTTGTCATAAGAACCCATGGCCGTGGTGTGGCTGGCGGTCACCCGTGAACCCATGTCGCGGCTGCGGGCTTCTTCGGCCAGCACTTCCAGAAAGCGTGAATGCGGGTCGTCGGTTTCGTCGCAATGCACGTCCACCAGGCAGCCAGTGCGCTCGGCCAGGTCCATCAGAAACTTCACCGAGCTGACGCCCTGATCGCGGGTGTATTCGAAGTGTGGAATACCGCCGACCACATCGGCGCCCATGCTGATCGCTTCTTCCATCAGTTCCCGTCCGTTGCGATAGGACTCGATGCCTTCCTGCGGGAACGCGACGATTTGCATGTCGATCAGGTGGCGGCTTTCCTCGCGCACTTCGAGCATCGCCTTGAGCGCGGTCAGTTGCGGGTCGGTGACGTCGACGTGGGTGCGCACATGCTGGATGCCGTGGGCGGCGAGGGTCTGGATGGTTTTCTTGGCGCGGGTCTTGGTGTCTTCCTCGGTGATGGTCACCTTGCGTTCGCCCCAACACTCGATGCCTTCGAACAGCGTGCCGCTCATGTTCCAGCGCGGTTCGCCGGCGGTGAGGGTCGCGTCGAGGTGAATGTGTGGTTCGACAAAGGGTGGCACCACCAGGTTGCCGCCGGCGTCGAGGTCGTCGGGGCCCAGGGTCGGGGCTTCGGTCTGACGGGCGATGGTGCGGATCAGGCCGTTTTCCAGGTGCAACTCATGCAGGCCTTCTTGGTTGCGCAGGCGGGCGTTGATGATGTGCATCAGGCGAATCCTTTTATAGATCTTGTAATGGAGCTTCAGCAGCACGGGCACCCAGTACGCTGGTCAGTAACACATACGTTAGCGCGGCAGCGGCAATCCCTACCAGTGGCGCGATCCAGGGCGAGCTGAACGCGGCGACGGTGCCGACGGCATAGGCGGTCAAACCGGGCCAGTTGAACGCCGGCAATCGAGCATCGGCCAGACGAGGATATTGACCACGATAGCGGAAGAAAAAATCCGCCATGATGACCCCACCTATCGGCGGTATGACCGTGCCCAACAGGATCAGATAAGGCACCAGCATGTCGTACATGCCCAGCAGTGCGAGCAATGTGCCGATCACCGCGCCGGCCAGGGTCACGGTTTTGCGACGACCGGTGCGCAGCAGGTTGCAGCCGGCGACGGCGAAGTTGTAGATGGTGTTGTCCTGGGTGCTCCAGATGTTGAGCAGCAACATGGCCATCGCGGCCATGGCGAAACCTTGCAACAGCAGTACTTCGACCACGTCCGGTTGCTGGTAGACGATGGCCCCGTAGGCACCGATCAACACCATCAAGCCGTTGCCGATAAAAAAGCCGATCAGGCTCGCCAGCACTGCGACTCGGGCGGAGCGGGAGAAGCGCGTCCAGTTGGTCGCCTGGGTGGCGCCGCTGACGAAGGTGCCGAACACCAAGGTAATCGCGGTCGACCAATCCAGCGTTCCCGTCGGGACCACCGCCAGCAACCCATCGAGCCCGCCGACCTTTACCGTGGCGACCCACATCGACAGCATCAGCAGCAACATCATCGCCGGCACCGCGATGTACGAGAGGATTTCCAGCCCGCGATAACCGACATACGCGGTAGCGCAAAAGGCCAGGCCGAACAACACCATCAGGCCCAGAACGGCACCCTCACTCAGTTCGAAATACTTGCCCAGCACCACGGCGGCCGTGGCCGTGCCCCAGGCGTACCAGCCGATCTGGGTGAAGCCTAGGATCAAGTCGCTGAGCTTGCTGCCGACCTCACCGAAGCAAAAACGCCCCATCAATACCGAATTCAGGCCGCTTTTGAAGGCGATGTAACCCAGGCCAGCGGCGTAGATCCCCAGCAACAGATTGCCGACGATGATCACTGCCATCATCTCGCCAAAACTGAACGCTACGCCGAGCTTGCCGCCAGCGAACATCGTGGCGGTGAAGAAGGTGAAACCCAGCAGCACCATGGCCGTGGAGGCGAGGCCCTTGCGGGCATGCATCGGCACTTCGCTTAGGGGGTAATCGTTGCCCGGATCGTTTTGCGTCATGTGGCGTTCCTTGCTGAATGGGGGACGCGGGAGGGGGTGCAGTGGTCGTGCCAAGCGGGAATGGCTTAGTTATGTATAGACGAGCGCGGGCGTTAGGAGGGTGGTCGGCACGAAAACAGTGCATCTGCAGGAACATGGAATCCATGTAGGAGCGACCTGTGGCGAGGGGATTTGGTTTCTTCAGGGGGATTGGATTAACGGCAAAAACTTCAGCAACGCAGCGACGATAGCCTCCGGCGCATCCTCCTGAACCAGATGTCCGGCATTGGGAATGGGGTGAAACTGCGACCCCGCAATCATCTGATGCAGCGCCCGTCCACGCTCGATGGGAATCCACTGATCGTCCTCGCCCCACAGAATCTGCACCGGGCAACGTACCGTCGGGTACAGCCCTTCGGCCTCACGGGTATAACGCTCATCCATTTGCGCAATCTGCCGATAGAACGCCGCTTGCCCGGGATCGCCCAGCCACGGTTGCACATACGGGTCGAGTTCTTCATCGGGGATGTCACGCTTGATCGCCCCGCGAATATAGGCCGGCACGATCGCCCGCTGAATGTAATCGGGCAGTCCGCTGAACGCCGCTTCGTGCTGGCGCACATGCTGCACGAACGGCGAACCCCATGGCGTCAGCGCCACCGGATCAATCAGCGTCAGGCTGCGGTAATCCTTGCCGTTCAGCAGGTGCGCGCGCAGTGCGGTGGCGCCGCCGAAGTCGTGAGCCACCATGTCCGGCCGCTCCAGGCCCCAGTGATCGAGCAAGTTCGCCAACAGGTCGTTCTGCACGCCCAGCGATACGTCGCCGGCGATTTTATCGGATTGCCCATACCCCAGCAGGTCGAAGTAATGCACCCGGTGTGTGGTGATGAAGTGCGCAGCGATGCGGTGCCACACGTAAGAGGAAAATGGCGTGCCGTGCACAAACACCAACGGCGGGCCGTCGCCCCGTACGGCGTAGCGAACGGAGTGTCCGTTGAAGCGATAGGTCTGAGCCAGCGGCCAGTCAGCGTTCATGGGGATGTCCTCCTGGCGTGTTCGAGCCAAAAAGCATAGGCATAAAAAATAGCCAATGAAGGCTGTTTTCTGTATCACTGACGAAACGCATCCTCCCAGTGGGAGCGAGCCTTTGTGGCGAGGGGATTTATCCCCGTTGGACTGCGCAGCAGTCCCAGAAATTTTGGGGCCGCTGCGCGACCCAACGGGGATAAATCCCCTCGCCACAAAATCCCCTCACCACAAAAAGCCCGCTCCCACAAAGGGATCTGTGTTGTCTTTTAGAGCGGCTTATTCGCCGTGATAGATGCAGCCGCTGGTGCACGTCTCGTGGATACGGATCGCGCTCAGCTCCGGCAGCAGGGGCTTCAATTCCTTCCAGATAAACTTGGCCAGCACTTCGCTGGTCGGGTTTTCCAGGCCAGGAATGTCGTTCAGGTAGTTGTGGTCCAGGCGCTCGTAGAGCGGCTTGAAGATCGCCTTGATTTCCGAGAAGTCGCGGATCCAGCCGGTGTGCGGGTCGAGGTCGCCGCTTAAGTGAATCGCCACTTTGAACGAGTGACCGTGCAGGCGGCCGCACTTGTGGCCTTCCGGTACGTGAGGCAGGCGGTGGGCGGATTCGAACGTAAACTCTTTGAAGATTTCCACAGTGATTTTCAGCTCTGTCAGGTGGCGATCGCCGCGGCGATGTGGGCAGGCGGCGAGTTTACCAGAGCGCTGGGCAAAACACTGACTAAAGGGTCAGCAAGCGCTCGCCAAAGCGACCATTGGCAGCCAGTTCGAGGAACTCGTCACCCAGGCGACGGCTTTCGTCCATCGTCGTGCGCCAGTATTTCTGCCGGCTCGGGGCATCGCCCATGAATCGCTTGAAGTCGTTACGGTCCGGGAGTTTGCCGTAGGGCAGGCGCGCCAGGTACTCCTTCGACGGCGCCAGCAGCAGAACGTCCTGCAACCGCGCAGGGCAGGCGCGGCGCCACGGCAGGGTCTTGTCGAACCAGCCGGGAATCACCCGGTCGGTGAAGTGCGGATACAGCACGATGTCGTTGCCGCTGTAGGGCAGGTCGAGGTGATAGTCGAGCAGGCCGCCATCGCGGAACGTCCCCGCGCCTGCGCCCGGCAGATCCCGCACGCCTTCCATCACCATCGGGATCGAGCCCGAGGCGAGCAGGGCCTGACGCAGGTTGCCGGCATTCAGCGCGACGAAGCGCGACGGGAAATCGTTGAGTGCATTGACCGGCGGGGCCTGGCGCGGGTCGTGGATGATCAGCCGTTCGAAGTGCCGCGACAGTCGCGCCCGGCCGCGCAGGTTGTCGGCGATCACCGACGACAGGCCCAGCCCGAGGCGGCCGCGATGATCGTCCGCGAGCAGGCCGTGGCTTTTGACCACCATGATGTTCAGGCGGTAATGGGCGTTGTCCAGAATCGACGCATCGTGACCGTCCAGCAGTTCATCGAGCATGCGCCGGGAGCTCTGGCTGATCTGCGCCATGGTCACGCCCTTGGCGAAATTCTGCTCGGTGTACAGACGACCCAGGCGACGGATGCCTTCGGCAGCATCCGGCAGACAGGCGCTGGCGAAGCGCCAGGAGCCCACCGAGGCTCCGATCAGCGAGCGCTCGCGAGGCGCGGCCGGCAGCCACTCGCCAAACAACGCCAGGTCCAGACCTTGAATCCCCAGGGCTTTTGGCCCCCCGGCGGCACCCGGCAGCGTGCCGACATCGGCGGCGTTCAAACCGTTTGCACGGATGCGCGCCAAGGCACGAGGGCCGGCCTTGAGGGTCAGGGAAGGGAACTTGATGTGGATGGCGGTCATACCGGTCTCGATGTCTGGCAAGCGGGCGGATTATAAACAGGTGTGGGTGATGCAAAACCTTTTTGCTGAATGCAAAACCTGTAGGAGCCAGGCTTGCCGGCGAAGGCAATTTCAAGGATGCCTTCGCCGGCAAGCCTGGCTCCTACAGGGTTTTGTGCAGGTCTGTGATATTGAGGTGCCACTCCTGATGATGGCAATTCAGTTTCAGTTAAGTTCAGCTCGCTAAGGTGCCCTCCGTAGGCAACACATAAAAAAATACGGAGACACCCCATGAAAACCCTGACGGCCCTGTTCACCGCGTCCATCATCGCCATGACCGCCAGCCTGGCCCACGCCCGTGACCTGGGTCCAGATGAAGCCCTGCGGCTGCGCGACGCTGGTACCATTGTGTCTTTCGAGAAGCTCAACGCCACCGCTCTGGCCAAACACCCCGGTTCTACTATCAGCGGGACCGAGCTGGAAGAAGAGTACGGCAAGTACATCTACCAGGTTGAGCTGCGCGACCCACAAGGCATCGAGTGGGATCTGGAATTAGACGCTGTCAGCGGGCAGGTTCTCAAGGATCATCAGGATACGTAATGAAGGTGTTTTCATTTTCACGCATGGCGCTGCTGCTTCTGGCGTTCTGCTCGGTCGTCATGGCCCGCGACCTCGATCAGGATGAAGCCCTGCGCTTGCGTCAGCAGGGCGTGATTCTGCCGCTGGAGCAGCTCCTGCAAAAGGCGCTGGACCTGTATCCCGGGTCCAAATTGCTGGAGGCCGAGCTTGAAGAAAAACATGACGTCTACATTTATGAAGTCGAGTTGCTGACCACCGAAGGCGTGGTCCGTGAACTGGACCTCGACGCCGCCACTGGCCAGTTACTGAAAGACAAGGAAGATTGATCGATGCGTTTGCTTCTGGTGGAAGACCACGTGCCGCTGGCCGACGAATTGATGGCCGGCCTCAACCGGCAAGGATATGCCGTAGACTGGCTGGCCGATGGCCGCGACGCGGTGTATCAGGGCAGCAGCGAGCCGTATGACCTGATCATCCTCGACCTCGGCCTGCCGGGGTTGCCGGGGCTTGAGGTGCTGGCGCAATGGCGGGCTGGTGGTTTGGCAACACCCGTGCTGATCCTCACGGCACGTGGTTCCTGGGCCGAGCGCATCGAAGGCCTCAAGGCCGGCGCCGACGATTACCTGACCAAACCGTTCCACCCCGAAGAGCTGCACCTGCGGGTTCAGGCGTTGTTGCGTCGCTCCCACGGTCAGGCCAACCAGCCGACGCTCAAGGCGGCGGGGCTGCACCTGGATGAGGGTCGTCAGTGCGTGACCCGCGACGGCGCCGATATCCAGCTGACCGCCGCTGAATTCCGCCTGCTGCGCTATTTCATGCTGCACCCCGAGCAGATCCTTTCCAAAAGCCACCTCGCCGAACACCTCTACGACGGTGAAACCGAGCGCGACTCCAACGTGCTCGAAGTTCACGTCAACCACCTGCGGCGCAAGCTTGGGCGCACAGTGATCGAAACCCGTCGCGGCCAGGGTTACCTGTTCGGCGGGCAAGCGCAGTGAGGTCGATTCAGCGCCGCTTGAGCCTGGGGCTGATCAGCGTAATGGTGGTCGTCGGCCTGGTGCTGGCGCAAACCAGCCTGTGGTTGTTCGAAATGGGGCTGCAACGCTACCTCGAAGACGGTTTGCGCAACGACAGCGAAAACCTGCTGGTGGCATTGGTGCGCGGGCCGCAGGGGCTGCAACTGGATGAACGGCACCTGTCACCGGCCTATCAACGGCCGTTTTCCGGGCATTATTTCCGTATTGATTTTGCCGATAAACATTGGCGCTCCCGCTCGTTGTGGGATCAGGAACTGCCGCCACTCGACCATCCCGGCTTGCACAGCAACCTGCAACTCGGTCCGGAAGGCCAGCAATTGCTGGTGCTGCGTTCGGATTATCGGCGGCTCGGGCAGTCGATTTCGATCAGCGTGGCGCAGGACTACACGCCGGTGCGCGAAAGCTTCCGGCGCATGCAACAGCTCGGTCTGGGCCTCGGGCTGGCGGGGCTGCTGCTGATTCTGCTGCTGCAACGCATCACCGTGCGCCGCGCCTTGCGTCCACTGGAAAAGGCCCGTGAGCAAATCGCTCAGTTGCAGCAGGGCCAGCGCTCGCAACTCGATGACCAGGTGCCGGTGGAGCTGGAGCCGCTGGTGGCGCAGATCAACCATTTACTCGCGCACACCGAAGACAGCCTAAAGCGTTCGCGCAATGCCTTGGGCAACCTCGGGCATGCGCTGAAAACGCCGTTGGCGGTGTTGTTGAGCGTGGCTTCAAGCGAGAAGCTCGACGCTCATCCCGAACTGCGCAAGCTCCTCAAGGCGCAACTGGAACAGGTCCAGCAGCGACTCAATCGCGAACTCAATCGCGCCCGATTGTCCGGCGATGCGCTGCCGGGGGCGTTGTTTGATTGCGATGCCGAATTGCCGGGGCTGCTGGCGACGTTGAACATGATTCACGGCGAACACCTGAACCTGAGCTATCGCGCACCGACCGGTTTGCAGCTGCCGTGGGATCGCGAGGACTTGCTCGAACTGTTGGGCAATCTCCTGGATAACGCCTGCAAATGGGCGGATGCCGAGGTTCGTTTGAGCGTGGTCGAGACGGCTGAAGGGTTTGAGTTGAGCGTGGAAGATGATGGGCCGGGTATTCCGGAGGCGCAGCGCGATCAAGTGCTTGACCGGGGAACACGGCTGGATGAACAGACGGATGGGCATGGGTTGGGGCTGGGGATTGTGCGCGACATCGTCGACACGTGGGGCGGGGTGATGAGGTTGGAAGAGAGCGAGTGGGGCGGCCTGAAGGTTGTCATTCAGTTACCCAAACGCTGAGTACCCTGTGGGAGCGGGCTTGCTCGCGAATACGGTGGGTCAGGTAACAGAGATGTAGACTGACACACCGCTTTCGCGAGCAAGCCCGCTCCCACATTTGGATCTTCAGTGGATGTTCAATCCCGGGTCAAACACGGAACTGATCCATCAAACTCTGCTGCTGATTCGCCAGGCTATTCAACGACTGACTCACCCGCGCCGACTCATTCGCCTGCCCTGACAGCGACTCCGTCACATCCCGAATCGTCGCTACGTTGCTGTTGATCTCCTCGGCCACCGCGCTCTGCTCTTCAGCTGCGGACGCAATCTGCAGGTTCATGTCGCTGATCACCGTCACCGCCTCGCCAATCTGGCGCAGCGCCGTCACCGCTTGGCCAACCTGCTCGACACTACCTTGAGCCTGGCGATGGCTGTTGTTCATCGAACCGACCACCTCCTGTGTCCCGCTCTGCAACTGCTCGATTACCAGACGGGTTTCTTCCACCGATTCCTGCGTGCGTCGCGCCAGATTGCGCACCTCATCGGCGACCACCGCAAAGCCACGTCCGGCCTCACCGGCGCGGGCCGCTTCGATCGCGGCGTTGAGTGCCAGCAGGTTGGTCTGCTCGGCGATGGCGCGAATCACTTCCAGCACCGAACCGATCTTCTCGCTGTTGGCCGCCAGGCCTTCCACTTGCACCATGGCCGCGCTCATGTCGGCGGCGAGGTTGTCGATGCTGGTGGTGGTCTGGTCGATGACGGTCAGGCCCCGGCGAGTCGCTTGATCGGCATCCTTCGCGGCCTGGGCGGCTTGCGCCGCACTGCGGGCGACGTCCTGAGCGGTGGCGCTCATTTCGTGGGACGCGGTGGCGACCTGATCGACCTGACGGTATTGCTGCTCCATGCCGGCGCTGGTCTGCGTGGCAATGGCGGAGGATTGGTCCGCCGTGCTGCGGGCGTCCTGCACTGAGCGTTTCACTTCGGCGATGATCGGTTGCAGCTTGTCGAGGAAACGGTTGAACCAGCCGGCCAACTGGCCCAGTTCGTCCTGCTTGTCGTAAGCCAGGCGCCGGGTCAAGTCGCCTTCGCCGCTGGCGATGTCTTCGAGCATGTGCGCCACGCCGAGGATCGGTTTGGTCACGCTGCGCGCCATCAGCCACACCAGCAGCAAGCCGATCAATGCCGCCAACACGCCGAGGCCGAGTTCAACCAGGGTGCCGGACCGGTTGCTGTCATCGAGTTGGTTTTTCAGGGCTTCGGCAGGGCCGACCAGGACTTTTTCCGGCACGTCGAGCAACACGCCCCAGGATTTTCCCCCAGGAATCGGCTGGAACGGTGACAGCACTTTCAGTTGCTGATTGCTGTGCAGGCTTTCGGTTTTGCTGCTGGCCGCGAGCATGCGAATCAGCTCGGCACCGTTGGTCTTGTCCACGGCGTCCAGGCGCTGGCTGAGTTTGTTGGCATCCCGGCTGTAACCGGCCAGCAAGCCGACCGGGCTGATGATGCTGACGCTGGTCTGGCCGTCATAGAGCTTTTTGCTCGCCCCCTGACTCATGGCCTGCAGGCTGTTGAGGTTGATGTCTACCGACAGAGAGGCGATGACTTTGCCGTTGACCATCAGCGGGAACACGATGCTGGTCATCAGCACGTTCTGGCCATCGATCACATAGAAGTACGGTTCGATCACGCACGGCTTGAGTGTGGTGCGCGGGCAGGTGAACCAGGCGTTGGCCGGCTCGCCGCTGGGGCCGGCGTTGGTGTCGGCCATGTCGCTTTCCGGCAGCGCCATGGAGGTCACTTTACCAGGCACAGGTTGCGACCAGTACAGGGCAAAACGGCCCTTGTCGTTGCTGCCCAGCTCGGCCTGACCGGCGAACAGATCGTCCTTGCCGTCCAGCGCGTTGGCTTCGAACACCAGCGACAGGCCGAGCAATTCCGGGTTGGCTTGCAGCACCGACTTGACCTGACGGGTCAGGTCTTCGCGCAGGTCGAAGGCATCCAGAAAGCGCTTTTCCGCCTGCTCGCGCAGGAACAGCACCTGACGCGAAAAGCCGTGGCCATATTGATAGGCGTCCATGAACTGCTGGCGAATCACCAGCGCCTGGTTTTCACCCTGGGATTCGATCCGGGCCTGAGCGGCTTCGGTCAGCATCTCCATGCTCGAGGCTTTCACCATCTCGGAGCTGTGCTCCATGCGATACAGCGAAAGACCCACCAGCAGGGTCACAATGCCCGCCAGGCACAGCCCGGCCAGCAGGGTAATTTTCCATTGGATGGAAAGTTGTCTGAGCGACATGGAGAGACGTCCTTATTCGATATTTATCTGAGACTTTGCACTGTAACGGCTGCGAATTGGCTTTCTTTATGGCGGTTCCTGAATTATGAACTCCGTTGATCGGCTGCCTTTGTGGCGAGGGGATTTATCCCCGTTCGGCTGCGAAGCAGTCGCCAAACCTGACAACTCGGTGTGGCTGACGGAATGCAGGGGGCCGCTTCGCGACCCAACGGGGCGGTGCGACGTTTCGCTAAATCCCCTCGCCACAGGGATCTGATGGTCCGTCAAGAATCGGTTGGCCCATGCGCTTTGACACCGGGCCAACTCTGCGGCACAGTGCGCGCCCTCTAATAAAACCCAATCTCCACTCCGCTGGCGGCTCTTCGCAGACTGCCGGCTGAGCTCATTTCGCTTGCCTTGAGGTAACGATGATTAATGCTGTAATTGCCGCGGTCGGCGTCATGCTGGTCCTCAGCCTGTCCCGCGTGCACGTAGTGATCGCGCTGATTGTCGGCGCCCTGGTCGGCGGTTTGACCGGTGGCCTGGGCATCGACGCCACCCTTAAAGCCTTCAACAGCGGCCTCGGTGGCGGTGCGACGGTCGCATTGTCTTACGCCTTGCTCGGCGCGTTCGCCGTGGCGATTGCCAAGTCCGGCCTGGCCCATGCCCTGGCGGACAAAGCCCTGCTGATGGTTGATCGCCAACACGCCAGCGGTGGCCGTCAGGTCAAGTGGCTGCTGATCGGTTTGCTCTGGGTGGTGGCCATCGCTTCGCAGAACATCCTGCCGATACATATCGCCTTTATTCCGCTGTTGGTGCCGCCGCTTTTATATGTGCTGACCAAACTGCAACTGGATCGCCGCTTGATCGCCTGCGTCATGACGTTCGGTCTGATCACGCCGTACATGTTCCTGCCGGTGGGCTTCGGCAACATATTCCTGAATGAAATCCTGCTGGCCAACGTTGCCCGCAGCGGCGTGGATATCAGTGGCATCAACGTCACCCATGCCATGGGCATTCCGGCACTGGGCATGGTCGTCGGCCTCGCGGCGGCATTTATCAGCTACCGCAAGAAACGCGTCTACGACCTGGACAAAATCGAAAAAGTCGAGCAAGTCGCGGTGGAGTACAACCCGCTGAGCCTGATGGTCGCCGGTGTGGCCATCGCGGCGGCGTTCATCATTCAGCTGTTGCTGGACTCGATGATCATTGGCGCGCTGGCGGGTTTCCTGATCTTCTCGGTGTCGGGCATTGTGAAGTGGCGCGACACCGACGACCTGTTCACCGAAGGCATGAAGATGATGGCGATGATCGGCTTCATCATGATCGCCGCCTCGGGTTTCGCCGAAGTGATGAAAGCCACCGGTCAGGTGCAAACGCTGGTGGAAGCGTCGGCGTCGTGGATCGGCCACAGCAAAGGTATCGGCGCGCTGTTGATGTTGCTGGTCGGCCTGCTGGTGACCATGGGCATCGGCTCGTCGTTTTCCACCGTGCCGATCCTGGCGGCGATTTTCGTGCCGTTGTGCGTTCAGCTGGGTTTCAGCCCGATCGCAATCGTGTGCATCGTCGGCACGGCTGGCGCCCTGGGTGACGCCGGTTCGCCGGCCTCGGATTCGACGCTGGGGCCGACCTCCGGCCTGAACATCGACGGCCAGCATCACCACATCTGGGACACCGTGGTCCCGACCTTCCTGCACTACAACCTGCCGCTGCTGGCGTTCGGCTGGGTCGCGGCGATGGTCCTGTAACCCCCTATCCCCTGTGGGAGCGACCTGTGGCGAGGGGATTTATCCCCGTTGGGTCGCGAAGCGGCCCCAAAAATGGGGACTGCTTCGCAGCCCAACGGGATAAATCCCCTCACCACAAAGGCCCGCTCCCACAGGGGGATTGTAGTGCCCCAGGATTCAACTTTTGATCCGGCGTGCCGTTAAAGCCATTAACCACGCCAACAAAATCAAAAGAGTGAACCGTCATGCGCATGAGCCTGAAGGCTAAAGTCCTGTCCCTTGCCGTCCTCCCGGTGTTGCTCTTTGCGCTGGTCATCAGCCTGACCACGCTGTTCATTCTGCAGGAGCAGGCCCGCAAGGAAGTCGAGGAAACCCGCCAGCGCCTGCTCAGTGATGCCAAGGCCACCCTGCAAAGTTACGTCGCCGTGGCTATGACCACGATCAAACCGCTCTACGAAGCGGCCGCCCCTGGCGATGACGCGGCGCGGGCGCAGGTGATCAAGCTGCTGTCGAGCATCACCTACGGCAAGGACGGCTACTTCTTCGGCTACGACTCCAACACCGTGCGCCTGTTCAAGGCCAACAGCCCGGAAGGCGTGGGCCAAAGCTTCAAGGACAACCGTGACCCGAACGGCGTCTACGTCAACCGCGACCTGGTCAAAGTCGCCAAAGACGGCACTCACTACCTGCAATACAGCTCGCCACTGCCCGGCAACACCCAAGTGCTGGTGCCAAAACTGGGCTACACCGAATACTTGTCGAAGTGGGACATGGCGGTCGGTACGTCGGTGAACCTCGACGGTATCGAAGCGCAAGTCGCGCTGGTCGAGGCCAAGGTGCAGGAGCGGATGGAAGGCGTGGTGCTGACCATCGCCGGCCTCGCGGTGGTCATGTTGCTGGTGATCGCGGCGGTCGGGCAGTTGCTGGCCAATACCATTCTGCGTCCGCTGAATCTGATGAAAGCCAACCTCGATGACATCGCGGCGGGCGAGGGCGACCTGACCCGTCGTCTGACCATCACCAGCCAGGACGAACTCGGTGAACTGGCCGGCTCGTTCAACCGCTTTGTCGACAAGATCCACAGCCTGGTGCGTCAAATCACTGAAATGACCTCGCAACTGACCGGCCTGGTGAATCAGGTTTCCGATCAGGCCCAGCGCTCGGATCAGGCCATGGAGCGTCAGCGTCACGAGACCGATCAGGTTGCCACGGCGATCAACGAAATGTCGGCGGCGGCCCAGGAAGTGGCGAAAAGCGCACAAAATGCAGCAGTCGCTGCCCAGCAAACCGACGAAGAAGGCCAGGCCGCCAAGCGTGTGGTGGCCGGCAGCATCGTGAAGATTCATGCGTTGGTGGACGACATTCGCAGCAGCGGCGTGTCCCTCGACAGCCTGCAAAAAGACGTGTCGTCGATTGTCAGCGTGCTGGGGGTGATCCGTTCGATTGCCGAACAGACGAACCTGTTGGCGCTGAACGCCGCCATTGAAGCCGCGCGCGCCGGTGAAGCGGGTCGCGGTTTTGCGGTGGTGGCTGACGAGGTGCGGGCGCTGGCCAGTCGCACGCAGATCAGTACTCAGGAAATCCAGGGCATGATCGACCGCTTGCAGGCCGGGACCCAATCGGCGGTGGAAGCGATGCGTCGTTCCAGCGAGGCGGGCGATGGCACGTCGGCCCAGGCCAATGAGGCCGGTGCATCGCTGGACACCATGGCCCAGTTGATCGGCACCATCAACTCGATGAACGCGCAAATCGCCAGCGCGGCGGAAGAGCAGACTGCCGTGGCCGAAGAGATCAACCGCAGCGTGCATCAGATTGCCGTGGCGGTGGACAACGTCGCCGACGAAACCCAACTCGGCGCCCAAACCTCACGCAGCCTCGCCGACCTCGGTCAGCGCCTGGGCAAACTGGTCGGACAGTTCCGTATCTGATGGTCATCGACTAACTGTAGGAGCCAGGCTTGCCGGCGAAGGCGTTCTTGAGGCCGCCTTCGCCGGCAAGCCTGGCTCCTACAGGAAGCAATTCGTATACAACTTCGCGGTCTGACCATCGCTTTCGCGAGCAGGTTCGCTCCCACAGGGGTATGTGTTGTCAGGGTCTGTCCCAGTAAGGCACCGTGCCAAAGCATTCGACGAAGAAATCAATCACCGTCCGCACCTTCACCGACAACCGTCGGCTACCCGGCCACAGCACCGCAATCTGTTGCGGCTCAAGGCTGTTGGACACCTGATAGTCGCCAAGCACCGGCACCAGCGTGCCGTTGCGCACCGCCTCACCAATCAGCCACGACGGAAACATCACCAGCCCCAGGCCTTGTTCGGCCGCTTGAGTGAGTGTGTCGGCGTGGTTGCCGGTGATCGGCCCTTTAACTGAACAGGGCGTCCAGTCTTGCTGGTCCTTGCGGAAAAACCAGCGCTGCTGCCCGGCCACGCCTTTGTAGGCCAGGCATTGATGCGCCGCCAACTCTTTGGGATGTTGCGGTGTGCCATGGCGTTTGAGGTAGGCCGGGCTGGCGGCGACTTGAAACCGGTGCGGCGCCAGGATCCGCGCCTGCATGCTCGAATCGTGCAGCGGGCCGATGCGAAACAGCAAGTCGGCGCCTTCCTGCAACGGGTCGACGTAGCTGTCGGTTTGCTGGATATCCAGTTGCAGTTTCGGATAGCGCTCGCACAACTGCCCAAGCCACGGCGTCAGATGACGTTGCCCGAAGACCACCGGCGCGTTGATCCGCACCAGCCCGCTGGGTTCGCTTTGCTGTTCCTGCAAGGCCTGTTCGGCTTCCTCCAATTGCACCAGCACCCGCCGCGCGTGATGGCCGAGCATGCGTCCCGCTTCGGTGGGCGTGACGGCGCGGGTGTGGCGGTAGAGCAATTGCTGGTTCAGGGCCTGTTCCATCAACTGGATTTGCCGGGAAATCGAAGAGGGCGCCAAGCCTTCGCGGCGGGCGACTTCGGAAAAACTGCCATGGTCGAGCACCGCGACAAACAGCCGAAGTGCCTTGAATCCCAGTTCGTTGAGGCCGTGCATGATCCATCCTGCTGTGCGAGTTGCGCAAAAGTGTTGTCCGGATGCTCCCATTTATCGCAAAGGATCGCCAGCCGATAATGCGCGCCACCACCGTCCCCTGTAGGAGCGAAGCTTGCTCGCGAAGGCGTCGTATCAGGCGCTGAAGATGTCGCCTGATACGACGCCTTCGCGAGCAAGCTTCGCTCCTACAGGAGGGCGTGATTCTCATCAGATGACTGGCAGGTTTTCCTTATGCAATCTTCTTCAATCGACATCGCTGCAGCGCCAGCGACCAAACCGGGGCTGCGGCTGTTGCTGCTGCCACTGGTGATTCTCGCCGGCATGGGCCTTTCGGTGGAGGCCGGTTTGCTCGGGCCGCTCGGGGTTCAGGTCGGGCATTTGTGGGCGACGTTGAGCATCTTCGGCGTCGGCTCGGCGATTCTGTTTTTGCTGCTGTTGTTCAGCGGCAGGCAACAAGGTCCGGCGTTGAACACGCTGCCGCGCTGGCAATTGATCGGCGGTTTCCTCGGGCCGATCTACGTGGTGGTGCTGACCCTGGCCACGCCGCACATCGGGATCGCGATGACGATGATCGCGATCCTCTCCGGGCAGGTCGGCAAAAGCGTGTTGATCGACCACTTCGGCTGGTTCGGCGCTACTCGCAAAAAGGTCAACGGAGAGCGTTGGCTGGCGTTGCTGCTGATTGTCGCGGCACTTGTTCTGATCGCTCGGGGTTGATGATGAATCTGATTATTTTGTTGGCCGCGGTGGTGGCTGCCGGCGCGGTGTTGAGTGTCCAGGCGGCGATCAATGGGCGTCTGGGGGAAACCGTCGGCGTGTTGCGCAGCAGTTTGCTGACCTTTGCGGTGGGCGCGGTGGTCACCGGGTTGTTGATCCTGTTTTTCGAACCGGCCTATGCCGTGAGCCTGCTGGATGTGCCGAAATGGCAGCTCAGCGGCGCCTTGTTTGGCGTGGTCTACATGATGGTCATGGTCGGCGCGGTGCCGCGGGTCGGCACGGCGGTGGCGACCGTGGCAGTGATCGTCGGGCAGTTGGGGATGGGGATGTTGATCGACAACTTCGGCTGGCTGGGTAACCCGGCCATCGAGTTGTCGAGCAGCCGGATGCTGGCGATGGTGTGCCTGGCGCTGGCGTTGCTGTTCATGTATCGCAGCAGCACCCGAAGCGACTGACGAGTCCCTGTAACAGCTGCTACAAGGGCTCCTACACTGGTGAGTGAGGTGCGAATTTTGTCGCACGCGACGACCACACCAATGGAGTCAGGCTCATGATCGACAGTGAAAGTAAATGCGACTGCCCCAAATGCTCCTGCAAACTGGGCGAACATCCGATAGCGCGTCACAGCAAGCACTATTGCTGCGAAGCGTGCGCCAAGCACCACGAACATGGCGAAGAGTGTGCGACCAAGGGCTGCAAGTGCGCCCATACCAAATAGCTCATCAACATAAAGTGGAGCCACTCGGGCTCCACTTTTAATGTCTGGTTTTTCGCCCCTTAGATCCTTATCCCGCCGGCCGCCAGGTCACGTTTTCGATGCCGAATTTCTCCGCCAGCGGCTTGCTGGTTTTTTGCACCTTCTCTCGGCCAAAGCGGGGGATTCGTCCGACCCCCGCGTCACAACTGGCCCAGTGCCAAGCCTCCGCGTTGTCCATTTTGTCCAGGCGGATAATGAAAGACTTTGGCGCGCCATGAAGGGTGTATTCAATGACGAAAAGTTTTGCGTTGTTCATAAAGCCCGTATTCCTCCCTGTGGTAATACAAGGATCGTCGCGGTTACGGAAAATTCATTCGGATTGTCAGACGGCTGCCGCCAGTGGCGACAAGGCCGGTGCGCCGTTACCATGCAATACCTGAAAACCCCAATGATCATTGCCCATGGCCCTTGCAGCGCCTCCAGACCTCAGTGACACCGATGTGCCCGTGCAACCACTGGCGCGCACGTACCCGCGCGGCATGTACGTCGAGCCGCACGAACATGTCTGGGGCCAATTGCTGTACGCAATGAGCGGGGTCATGTGGGTCGAAACGCCCCATGAGGCGCTGGTGGTGCCGCCGCAACGGGCGGTGTGGCTACCGCCGGGTGTGCCGCACGGCATTCGTGTGGTCTCGGACCTGCAGATGCGCAACATCTACCTGCGGCCCTCGTTGGCGGCCACGCTGGATGACAATGTTCAGGTGATCGAAGTCGGCGGGCTGCTTCGTGAGCTGATCGTCGGGCTGGTGAAGCAGGGCGACGATGGCGCGCCCGAGTACTACGACGCGCTGGTCGGCCTGGCGTTGTTGGAGCTTAGGCGCGCCCGGCGTTCGCTGTTGAAAATCCCGTTACCGGATGATTCCGACCGGCGCCTGATGAACCTGTGTCAGGCGGTCATGGCCGCGCCCTCGCTGGACATTCCCTTCGAGCAACACGCGGAAAACGCCGGTGCCAGCGTGCGCACCCTGGCGCGGCTGTTCAAGGACGGCTTGGGCATGGGCTTCGCCGAATGGCGGCGGCAGGTGCAACTGGCAACCGCGGCGGCGGAGTTGATTCAGGGTGTGCCGGTCAGCACGATTGCCCGGGAACTGGGCTATTCGCCGAGCAGCTTCAGCGACATGTTCCGCCGGGAACTGGGTGTCGCGCCTTCGCAGTTTTCGACAAGCCAACGTCACGTCCAGCCATAACGCAAACCTGTAGCCGCTGGCGAATCCCTGTAGGAGTGAGCCTGCTCGCGATAGCGGAGTGTCAGTCGACATTTGTATTGCCTGATACACCGCTATCGCGAGCAGGCTCACTCCTACAGAGCTCTGCCAACTGTAGGACCCGCCGCGCTTTGGCCGAACTTCAGAAGCACTTGGCCGATGCCCGCCGTTACCTCGCTTTAGACTTCGGGCATACCTTATTTGCCCACGGAGTCTGCCATGAGCTACCTCATCTCGCTGGTCATCGGTCTGGGCGTCGGCCTGCTCTAGGATTTTCGTTCTCCCGCCCCACCGGCCATTGCCCTGGTGGGCCTGCTGGGCATGCTCGTCGGCGAAAAGTTGTGGCCCATGGGCCGGCAACTAGTGGCTGGCTGGGCCTCCTGAAACCCTTTCCTTTATGCAATGGACACTCCCATGAAAGCACTACAATTCGACAAGACCGGCGACCTTTCGGCCTTGCGCTATGTCGATGTTCCGACCCCCGTTCCCGGCGCCGATGAAGTGCTGGTCCAGATCAAGGCGGCCGGACTCAATCCCAGCGATGTGAAGAACGTGCTGGGGCGTTTTCCCTACACCACCTTGCCGCGGATTCCCGGTCGGGATTTTGCCGGTGTGGTCGTTGAAGGGCCGCAGGCGCTGATCGGTCAGGAGGTCTGGGGCACCGGTCGTGAATTGGGTTTCTTTGCCGATGGCTCCCATGCGCAATTCGTCAAACTGCCGGCCAATGGCGTGGCGCTCAAACCCACCCATCTGAGCTTCGCCCAGGCCGCCAGCCTCGGCGTGCCATACACCACGGCATGGGATGCGTTGGAGCGCAGCCTTGTGACGGTCGGAACGCGGCTGTTAGTGATCGGCGGCGGGGCGGTGGGCAGTGCCGCGTTGGCGTTGGCCAATGTGCGTGGCGCTCAAGTACTGGCGGCGGCGCGACGGCTCGAGCAGGTCAAGGATTTGCAGGCGCAGGGGTATCAGACGCTGCAACTGCATAAACCGGACGATTTGGGTGCGCAGGTGAATGCCGTGTATGCCGGCGGCGCCGACGTGATCTTCGACACCACCGGCTTCTGGCTGCCGGCCTCTGTCCCGGCGCTGGCAACGTTTGGTCGCATCGCGATCATCGCTGCACCGGTAGACGGCATGGTGCAATTGCCGGCACTGGCGTTGTATCGCAAGGGTGGCTCGGTGGTGGGGATCAATTCGTTGTTGTACGGCGTACAAGCGTGTGCGGCGATGCTTGATCAGTTTGGCAAGTTCTTTGATCAAGGGTTGTTGCCGTTGCCGGAAGGGTTGTTTGAATCGCCGTTGGAGGAGGGGTTGGAGCGGTATGCCGAGGTGAATCAGGGGGCGGGCGACAAGGTGATTTTGTTGCCGTAACCGGCATTGATGGTGGATGTTCTGGCCTCTTCGCGGGCAAGTCGGAACGCAGCCTCGCTCCTACGGGATCACGCAAGCCCTGTAGGAGCGAGGCTTGCCCGCGAAGGCGTTTTCATGCCGGACTCAAGCCTCGGGAACACCGTTCTCCCACGCCGACCAGTTGTTCAAAATCTCCTGCACCAATGGATTCCCCGTTCGGTACAGGTTCTCCAGCGCCGGCACAAACCCGCCCTGATCCGCATATTTGAGCAGGTTGTCCACTTCGCTCTGGCCCGGTGCCGGTCGATCAAAATCGGAGCCCGCGCGCACCACCGACAGACGTTGCACATCCACCAACCCCTCACGACTCGCCCGCAGCAGCGCTTCGTAGGTGGAGTTGTCTTCCTGTTGCGTCGTGCAGTACTCGCCTTTGTTGTCGGTCAGGAGTTTGGTCCAGACCTCGGCACGCTCACTCAAACGTGTCCCGGAAAACCAGGTGTTACCCGCCAGCGTGTCGCACTGGGTCACTACCGGCGGCTGATTGTGATCAGCATCACTTTCGGCTGGATCGGCGCTTCACTCGCCCAGGCAGTGGAAGAGAGCAGGGCGAAACAGGTCAGGGAAATACGCGTCATTGCATTCATAAAACCTCCAGGTTCAATCAAGCCTCAGAACTGATAACCGATGCCGGCGTAGTAACCCCAGCCATTGGAGCGAGCACGGAAGTCGCCGTCGCCGAAATTCAACTCGCTGCCATCGTCCCAGTTGCCGCCGTTGTGGAAGTAACGGCCGACCAGGGTGAAGCGCAAATGGGTGAACGAGTACAGCAAGACGTTGGTGGCGACGGTGGCGTTGGCGGTGCGGGCCGGATTGTCCTTGTGCAGGTCCGAGCCGAAATCGAAGTTGGTGAAGCCGATGTACGTCAGTGACGCACCGTTGCTGAAGCTGCTGATGGGTACGATGTATTTGAGTTGGGCGCGGTAGCCGTCCCACGAATACTCATTGCTGGCGCCATAGTTTTCCCACTGATAACGCCCGTAGAAGTTCGCCGACAAGTTGACTCGCGAGTGGGTGTCGATGTCGGTGCCCAGGCCGCTGTACAGCGTATTGGCGCGGTTGGCGCTGTTGCTGCCGTGGTCGTAGATCCAGTCGAACGCCACGTACCATTCTTTGAACGGTCCGATGGCCAGGCTGCGGCCGGTCAGGTAGTCGATGGAGATCCGTGGTTCGTGCTCCATGAACACCGGCGAGCCGTGGTCCCACACGCCTTTGTCATGACTGTTGCCGATGTCGAAGATCTTCGGAATGTCGATGTAGCCATACAACTCGAACGGCCCCTTGCGCCCGAAGTACTCGTACTCCAGGTAAATATCGTCGGCCGGTTGCGGGCCGAAACTGATGTCTTTGCTGCCGATGACGGTGAGGTCCTGGTTGAACCAGTCCGACAGGTACGCACCTTTTTTCGGCGGGCTGGCTTCGGGGCTGAGGGTTTCGCCTTGGGCGGATTCTTCGGCGGGGTTGGATTGCGCCAAAACGGTGCTGCTGAGTAGTCCTGTAACGCTGGCCAGCAGCAAGGAAACAGCAACAGTGCGCGAGCAAGTCACGCGGCTGGACGTGCGGTGCATTAAAAGTCCCTTTTCGTGCGGATCAAAAGCCCGGTTCTTCGGGCTTGCGCGGTTATGTCGCGAAAACGTCGGTATTGGCGACTCGCAAACGTTTGCACATCGCGTACCAATTATTTCAATTCCATGAAAAATCGACAAAATCCGGGTTTTTATTGTCGTTTCGGCCAGGTAAGCGGCTGACGCTTTCTGTAGCTGCCTTGTGGCGAGGGGATTTATCTCCGTTCGGCTGCGAAGCAGTCGTAAAACCTGAACGCACGGTCTATCTGATACGCCGCGTTGCTTGATTTCGCGACTGCTTCGCAGCCGAACGGGGATAAATCCCCTCGCCACAACGCGCTGCTCGGCAGCTGCTACAGGGTGTGCGTTGCGCCTTACCATGGTCGCCAATGCTAGACTCGCCCCCATTGTCTTCACGAGGTTATTCCCCCATGAGCGAGCCGATTCGTCTGACCCAATACAGCCACGGCGCCGGATGCGGCTGCAAGATTTCGCCCCAGGTGCTGGAAGTGATTCTGGCCGGCAGCGGTGCGCAGAACCTCGACCCCAAACTCTGGGTCGGCAATGCCTCGCGCGATGACGCGGCGGTGTACGCGATCGACGAAGAACGCGGGGTGGTCTCGACCACCGACTTCTTTATGCCAATCGTCGACGACCCGTTCGATTTCGGTCGCATCGCCGCCACCAATGCGATCAGCGATATCTATGCCATGGGCGGCGATCCGTTGATGGCGATTGCGATCCTCGGCTGGCCGGTGAATGTGCTGGCGCCGGAGATCGCCCGGGAAGTGATTCGCGGCGGCCGCTCGGTGTGTGACGAGGCGGGGATTCCGCTGGCCGGTGGGCATTCCATCGACGCGCCGGAGCCGATCTTCGGCCTGGCGGTGACCGGGCTGGTGGAAAAACGCCACATGAAGCGCAACGACACCGCCACCGCTGGTTGCCTGCTTTACCTCACCAAACCGCTGGGCATCGGCATCCTCACCACCGCCGAGAAGAAGGGCAAGTTGCGCACGGCCGATATCGGCCTGGCCCGCGACTGGATGTGCACCCTGAACAAACCCGGCAGCCGTTTCGGCAAGCTCGACGGCGTGACGGCGATGACCGACGTCACCGGCTTCGGCCTTTTGGGGCACCTGGTGGAAATGGCCGATGGCAGCAACGTGACCGCGCGGATCGAATACAACCGTGTGCCGCGTCTGCCGGGCGTCGAGTACTACCTCGATCAGGGCTGCGTGCCGGGTGGCACCTTGCGCAATTTCGACAGCTACGCCAGCAAGGTCGGGCGCGTGCAGGAACTGCATAAACGGGTGCTGTGTGATCCGCAAACCAGTGGTGGCCTGCTGGTTGCGGTCACGCCCGAAGGCAACGAGCAGTTCCTCAAGGTGGCCGCCGAACTGGGCCTGGCCCTTGAGCCAATCGGCGAACTGGTCGAGCGACAGACCAACGCGGTCGAGGTGTTTTGATGTCAATCGACTTCGCCGATTACCGCGACATCTTTCTCAACGACCGGCCGCTGATGGATGCCCGCGCGCCGGTCGAATTCCACAAAGGGGCTTTCCCCGGAGTGGTCAATCTGCCGCTGATGAATGACCACGAGCGGCAACGGATCGGCACCTGCTACAAGCAACACGGCCAGCAAGCGGCAATTACGCTGGGGCATCAATTGGTCTCCGGCCAGATCAAGGCCGAACGCATCCAGGCCTGGGCCGACTTTGCCCGGGCGCATCCCGAGGGTTATTTGTATTGTTTTCGCGGTGGCTTGCGTTCGCAGATTGTCCAGCAGTGGCTCAAGGACGAGGCCGGCATTGACTACCCACGCGTCGGTGGCGGCTACAAGGCCATGCGCAGCTTCTTGCTGGACACGGTCGATCAGGCCGTTGCCCAGTGCGATTTCGTGTTGCTGGGCGGCATGACCGGCACCGGCAAGACCGAGGTGCTCACGCAGCTGCGCAACGGGCTGGATCTCGAAGGTCACGCGAATCACCGCGGTTCCAGCTTCGGCAAACGCGCCACTGGCCAACCTTCCAATATCGACTTTGAAAACCGTTTGGCGGTGGACGTGCTGAAGAAACGCGCCCACGGCATCGAGCAGTTTGTGCTGGAAGACGAGAGCCGCGCGATCGGCAGTTGCGCGTTGCCGTTGCCGCTGTTTCAGGGCATGCAGCAGTTTCCGATGGTCTGGCTGGAAGACAACCTGGAAGGGCGGGTCGAACGGATCTTGCGTGATTACGTCGTGGACCTGTGTGCCGAATTCATCGGCGTGCACGGCGATGAGGGCTTTGCGCTGTTTTCCGAGCGTTTGCTGGAGAGCCTGAACAACGTGCAGAAGCGTCTGGGCGGTGAACGGCACCGGCGAATGTTGATCCTGATGGAGGACGCGCTGGCGGAGCAGGCGAGCAGCGGGGCGGTGGATGTGCACCGGGGTTGGATCGAAGGGTTGCTTCGTGAGTATTACGATCCGATGTATGCGTTTCAGAGGGAGAAGAAGGGGGCTCGGATTGAGTTTGCCGGCGAGAAGGGTGCGGTTCTTGAGTACCTGCGCGAGCGGCAGATCGACCGACAGTAATGTGTTGGTTTTGCCGACCCCTTCGCGAGCAAGCCCGCTCCCACATTAGATCTTCAGTGCGACACAGATCCAATGTGGGAGCGGGCTTGCTCGCGAAGAGGCCCTCAAAAGCGCTATAGACGCGAAGCCCCTACACGACCTCAGCTTACGTCGGACAAGTCTCCCGCCCATTATCCAAACCTTGCTTGTAACTGTGGCTCACCAGACTCGCCTTGCCGTTATGCCAGGTCAGCGTGAGCACAAACAGTGAGTCGTAGTCGCTCGATTCCCAGTCTTCAGTAATCTTCTGTTTCTTGCCGACAGCGTCTCCCGCGACCTTGTTGATCAGCTCGGGCAGGTAACCGTGGGACCAGGCCGTGTAGATGACCGAGTTGTGATACTTGTCGTGGAGCAATTCGTCGGCCAGGTCGCTGGTGTCGTTGGCCGAAAAGTTGATGTTCACCGGCAAACCAAGCTTGATGGCGCTGGGGCTGATGGTCATCAGGGGGCGGATGTAACTGTAGGAATTGTCCAGTTCGCCTTCCTCGACATTACGTGTCGGGTTGGCGGCAAATACGTAATTGGCCTTGCCGAATTTTTCCGGCAGCAAGGTGGCCAGATCGATGGCGCGGTTCAGGCCCTGGCAGTTGAGCTGACCCAGGCCGCCTTCGGGTTTTTCCGCGTGACGCAGGAATACCAGGGTCTGGGTGCCGTCGGCCGGTTGGGCGCGGCTTTCGCTGGACTCAAGCGACAAAAACAACGCGCTTGCCGCCAGCAGGGAGGGCAGGACGACATACGCACGTTGCTTGAAGTGATTGACGAGTTTCAAAAGGTTCATCATTTGAATAGGTGATCTTCAGCGCATTCGGTTAAGGCTGACAAACCTTTACACCACGAGCTCCCAGCATCGGGTGTTTTCCATGTCGTTGGGCCAGTCCGTTTCCGAAAGGGCAAAGCTCAGAGTCCTCTGAAGCCCATTTGGTTCGATCCCGGCGAGTGCGCAGCAATGTACCGGTAACCTTGCATGGGTTGGAGCAGAGGTTATCGACAGCATGTTGCGGATTTATGGACACGGTACACGGGGAGGCGCCGGCAATAGACTGGAATCGTTTGATCTTGCTCAGCGCCAAAAGATCGCAACCTTTGGTCGGCCATCCTGGATTATGCTCAACCCCCTTCCTTGTCCATGGATGCTTGCGATGACCGATCTGTCTGCGTTCCCGATCACCCAAAAATGGCCAGCCCAATACCCTGAGTGGATCCAGCTGTACTCCATGCCGACCCCCAACGGCGTCAAGGTCTCGATCATGCTTGAAGAGACCGGGCTGCCCTACGAGCCCCATCGCGTGGGCTTCGACACCAACGATCAGATGTCCCCCGAGTTTCTGTCGCTGAACCCCAACAACAAGATCCCGGCGATCCTCGACCCCCACGGTCCCGATGACAAACCGCTGCCGTTGTTCGAATCCGGGGCGATCCTGATTTACCTCGCCGACAAGAGCGGCCAGTTACTGGCGCAGGAATCGGCGGCGCGTTACGAGACGATCCAGTGGCTGATGTTCCAGATGGGCGGCATCGGGCCGATGTTTGGCCAGCTCGGTTTCTTCAACAAGTTCGCCGGGAAGGACTACGAGGACAAGCG
This sequence comes from Pseudomonas sp. BGI-2, assembly GCF_004310295.1. GTDB lineage: Bacteria > Pseudomonadota > Gammaproteobacteria > Pseudomonadales > Pseudomonadaceae > Aquipseudomonas. Next base: position 142,882 of record NZ_SISB01000008.1, read on the forward strand.
TCCGCGTGATCGTTACGTCGACGAAAGCAAACGCCTGCTGAACGTGCTGAATGGACGTCTGGAAGGGCGCGACTGGATCATGGGCGAACGCTACACCATCGCCGACATTGCGACGTTCCCGTGGGTGCGCAACCTGATCGGCTTCTATGAGGCTGGCGATCTGGTGGGCATCAAGGATTTCCCCAACGTCACTCGTGTGCTGGAGCGCTTTCTGGCGCGGCCGGCGGTGATCCGCGGGCTGGAAATTCCCAAGTAAACCTCTTCGACTTTCTCAAGACCAAGGCAGGCAATGAGCTCATTCGATTTCAAACAAGTAGATGTCTTCAGCCGCGTTGCGCTCAAGGGCAATCCGTTGGCGGTGGTGTTCGGCGCAGACAGGCTCAGCGATGAACGCATGGCGGCGTTCGCGACCTGGACCAACCTCAGCGAAACCACGTTCATCCTCGAGCCGCGCGACCCTCGCGCCGACTATCGCGTACGAATCTTCACGACCCTGAACGAGTTGCCGTTCGCCGGTCATCCGACCCTGGGCACCTGCCACGCATGGCTTGAAGCCGGAGGTGTGCCCAAGGGCGAGGAGATCATTCAGGAGTGCGGCGTCGGTCTGGTGCGGGTCCGCAGGCAGGGTGCGGAGCTCGCCTTTCTCGCGCCGCCACTGATCAAGACAGGACCGGTGGAGGCCGAGGTGGTCGAGCGCGTACGCCGCGGGCTGCGGCTGGAGCCAGGCACGATTGTCCGAGCCCAGTGGGTCGACAATGGTGCCGGCTGGCTGGCGGTAATGGTCGAGGACCGCCGGCAGGTGCTGGATTTGCTACCGGATCATTCACAAATGCTTGGCCTGGCCGTCGGCGTGATCGCGCCGTGGCACCCTGAGCGTGATGGCGATGACGCGCAGTTTGAAGTGCGCGCGTTCATCTCCGGCGACGGCATGCCAGAAGACCCGGCCACCGGTAGCCTGAACGCCGGGATTGCGCAGTGGTTGCTTGCTGAAGGTCTGGCGCCGGCGTCTTACGTGGTCAGCCAGGGCCTGACCATGGGCCGCGCCGGGCGCATTCAGGTGGAGCAGGTGGGGGATGAAATCTGGATTGGCGGTGCGGTGGTGACCTGTATTTCTGGCGTGCTGGAAATCTAATCCTGTGGGAGCGGCGGTGCGGCGATCCGACTTGCTCGCGAAGGCGGTGTGTCTGCCACATTAATGTTGGATGTGTCGACGCCTTCGCGAGCAAGCCCGCTCCCACAGGGGGACCGCGTTAGATGCGCGCGATTATTGCGGCCTCGGTAACGCAGTCTTGAGCGATCGAGGTTTGTACCCCGCGCCTTTCAGGGCATAAGCTTCGCCCCCTAAGACTTTCGTCTCGTCCTCTGTTTTTCAGGAATCCCTCATGTCCAGTCAGTTCCCCGAAGCACGTCCACGCCGTCTGCGCCGCAATGCGAGCCTGCGCAGCCTGTTCCAGGAAACCGAGTTCAGCTTGAACGACCTGGTGCTGCCGATCTTCGTCGAGGAAGAAATCGACGACTTCGTGCCGATCAAGAGCATGCCGGGCGTGATGCGCATTCCGGAGTCGAAACTGGCCGGTGAAATCGAGCGTTACGCCCGGGCCGGGATCAAGTCGGTGATGACGTTCGGTGTGTCCCATCATCTGGACAGCAGCGGCAGCGACACGTGGAGCGACAACGGGCTGGTGTCGCGCATGTCACGCATCGCCAAGGATGCAGTGCCGGACATGATCGTGATGTCCGACACCTGCTTCTGCGAATACACCGATCACGGCCATTGTGGCGTGATGCACAACCATGAAGTCGACAACGACCAGACCCTGATCTACCTCGGCAAACAAGCCGTGGCGGCGGCCCGGGCGGGCGCGGATGTGATTGCCCCGTCAGCCGCCATGGACGGGCAGGTCCAGGCCATTCGCCGGGCGCTCGATGAAGCCGGTTTCACCCAGACCGCGATCATGGCCTATTCGACCAAATTCGCGTCCGCGCTCTACGGCCCGTTCCGCGAAGCCGGCGGCAGCGCGCTCAAGGGCGACCGCAAAAGCTACCAGATGAACCCGATGAACCGCCGCGAAGCGGTGCGCGAATCACTGATGGACGAACAGGAAGGCGCCGACGCGCTGATGGTCAAACCGGCCGGCGCGTACCTGGACATCATCCGCGACATCCGCGAGGTTTCGCGTTTGCCGCTGTCGGCGTATCAGGTCAGCGGCGAGTACGCGATGATCAAATTTGCCGCGCAGGCCGGGGCGATTGATGAGGATCGCGTGGTGCGCGAAAGCCTGGGGGCAATCAAGCGGGCGGGGGCGGATTTGATCTTCACTTACTTTGCGATGGACCTGGCCCTCGCGGGGATCTAAACCCACCACATACCCCCTGTGGGAGCGGGCTTGCTCGCGAAGGCGGTGTGTCAGTAGACATATTTTTTCGCTGACACACCGCCTTCGCGAGCAAGCCCGCTCCCACATTAGATTTAGGGTGTTCTCAGGGGCTGCCAAAAAACGGCCGAATCCCATGCTCCTTGAAGTACCGTTCAATCACCTTGGGATCAGCCGAGTTGTCGGCAATCGCCACATAGGTATCCGGCCGCAACAGATAAAAGCCGCTACGCCCCAATCCCGCCGCTTCAAACGCCGGCCGCCAGTCGAACACATGCAACGGCAGATGATGCTCAATGCACCAGGCGATCATTTCGTCGCTGGTGTCGCCATACACATGCACCTGCCAGGTCAGGCATTTCAGCGATTCGAAATTGTCCCCCTCACCGTCGTGAGCCCAGGGCAGGCGGTCGCCGCCATGAACGTGCCCGGCGACCCCCGTGCTCAACGGTGTCCCACGGTAGTTGAGGGTGATCTGCGACACGGTACGGAACAGAAAATCGCGGGACGCCTCGAACGATGCCATTTTGGGGATCAGGAGCGGCGCCAGACGGGTGCGCAGCAAGTCGGCCATGCGGCCTTCGGCGGTGACGAAGCTGAACACCCGGTCGGTAGTGCCCACCAGTTTGCGGGCAAAGGCGATGCGTTCGGTTTCGTAAGTGTCGAGCAGCGTGGGCGTGGCGCCGCCGCTCAAGACTGCCGCCAGTTTCCAGGCCAGGTTGATGGCGTCGCCGATCCCGGTGTTCATGCCCTGGCCACCCGCCGGGCTGTGGACGTGGGCCGCGTCGCCCAATAGAAACGCGCGACCGCTGCGAAAGTGATCCGCCACGCGGTGATGCACCCGATACGTCGAGAACCAGTTCACTTGATCTATCTGCACCTTCAGATGCTCGATGGCCTGGCTGCTGACGACGGCAAACCCGAGGGTTTCAGCACGGTCGGCGCGCTCGTCGCGCACGGTGCCGATCAAGCGGGCGCGGCCTTCACCGGCTAACGGAAACACGGCGAGAAAGTCCGCTTCATCCAGGTCCAGGTGCAGTTCACCGTTGAACGTCGGCCCGCGGGCCTGCACATCGGCGACGTAGAAAATCTGCTGGTAAGTGCCACCCGGAAAACCGGTGTCGAGGGTCTTGCGCACGACTGACCGGGCGCCGTCGCAACCCGCCAGATAACATGCCTGGCAGATTTCCTGCTGGCCATCGGGCAAACGCAGCCTTGCGCTGATGCCATCGCCGGTTTCCTCGAAACCCTCCAGTTCAGTGTTGCGTTCGACCTTGATGCCGAATCCTTCGAGGCGTTCTATCAGCAGCTGTTCGTGTTCGTCTTGAGGAAACATCTCGAGAAACGCGTAAGGCGTCAGCCCCTCGCCGATGCGGGTCAATGGCAAGCGCGCCACGGGCTCGCCCTTGACCCAGAAATTCGCCGCGGCCACCTGATGACCTTTCTTCACCACCGCATCGCTGAGGTCGAGCTGACGGTAAAGCTCCAGCGTCCGCGCCTGAACGGCGAGCGCCCGCGACGTGGTGCCGGGGGCCGACGTCTTGTCGATAATCCGTACCCGAATCCCCAGTTTGCTCAGCCACAGCGCCAGTACCAGCCCGGTCGGGCCAGCACCGACGATCAGTACGTCGCTACGGTTCATGGGCCTTTGCTCCTCGGTGTGTGGCTCAAGTATGGTCCAGCCCGGGGATATGAAAAGGCTGGCCGCCCAACGGAAAAAGGCCCCGCAGCCGTGAAGCTGCGGGGCCTTTTCGTTATGCGCCAGTGATCAGAAGTCGATGGTGCCGGACAACTTCGCCACCCGTGGTTTGCCCTGGGTCAGGTAGCCGCCCAGTGCCGATTCCCAGTATTTCTCGTTGGTCAGGTTGTCGACGCCGAGACGCACGGTCATATCCTTCTGCGAGACTTTGAAGGCATAACGGGCCCCGGCATCGAAGCGGTTTCAGGTCGGCAGGCTGAGGTTGTTGGCCGCATCGGCGTATTGACCGCCGGTGCGCAGCATCCGTGCGTCCAGCGCGACACCTTGCAGGCCCGGTACATCCCAATCCACGTCGGCGTTGAACTGGAAGGTCGGCACGCCGATGGCGAGATTGCCGTCGTTCAGACCGCCTGCGGTTTTCTTCAGTTCGGTGTCCATCACGGTCAGGCCGCTGATCAGGCGCAGGCCTTCGATCGGCTCGCCGAAGACGTTCAGCTCGACGCCTTTGTTGACCTGCTCGCCCTCACGCACAAAGACCGCTGTATTGGCATCGACGACTTGGGTAAAACCGTCGGCCGGTTGCTCGATCCGGTACACACCGAGGCTGGCGCCGTAGGTGCCCATGTCGACTTTCACACCCGCTTCGATTTGCTTCGAACGCGCCGGAGCAAAGGCTTCATTGCCATTGATGACCACACGGCCTCCCGCTGACGTGGGGGCCGTCGGGCCTTTCGCCAGGCCTTCGATGCGGTTGGCGTAGAACGACACGTGGTCCCACGGTTTGAACACGATGCCGTAGACCGGCGTGGTGATGGATTCGTCACGAGATGCTCGCCAACCCGGCCGTCATTGCTGATGTCGGTGGTGAAACGGCGCAACGGCACGTCCCCGGCGCGCTTGGGTTGCAGGTTCACGCCGCCACCAATGCCGGAACCGGTCGGGGTCACGCCGTTGATGAACGCGTTCGGGCCTTTGAACACTTCGACGCGTTCCAGCGCATCGGTGGAAATGATCTGCCGCGGCAGTACGCCGTACAGACCGTTATAGGAAATGTCATCGCCATTGAGCGGCAGGCCGCGAATCACGAACACCTGCGCCTGGTTGGCAAAACCGGTGGCTTGGCGCACCGATGAATCGTTGAGCAGCACGTCGCCGAGGGTTTCGGCTTGCTGGTCCTGGATCAGTTGCTCGGTGTAGGACGACACGCTGAACGGCACGTCCATGGTGTCCTGATTGCCCAACACGCCCAATTGCCCGCCGCGTGCCACCTGACCGCCGGCAAATACCGGGGGCAGGGCAGACGGTGAAGGGGCCGGGGCGTTGATGTTGACTTCGTCCAGCACCAGCGACTTGCCGTCATCTTCCGCAGAGGTGGCCGGCGTTGCGGCATAGGCAGTCACGGACAGGGAGCAAAACAGGGCGATAATCGTCGGGCGAAACGTCGCACCGCCCCGTTGGGCGGCGAAGCGGCCCCCTGCATTCTCTCTGCCACATCGAGTTGTCAGGTTTACGACTGCTTCGCAGCCGAACGGGGATAAATCCCCTCGCCACGACAGCTGCTACGGAACAGTGAGTGGCAGCAGGAGTCATAGCCTGCGCCATGCCATTGATCGTATGGTTAACCCGGTTCAGCAGATTTGATGGAGCACCATGCAAGCCAATCGATTGATCATGAGTGTCGCGGCGCTAGTGGTGCTGGCCGGTTGCGGCTCCCAGCGCACTCATGAGTTGCCGGCCCGCAAACCCGCCGAGGTCAAGGCTGAGATCGTGCGCCTGCTGCCGGCCAAAACCGTTGACCGCCAAGGCTGGGCGACGGACATTTACGCCGCATTTGCCGCGCAGAACATCTATCCCTCCACGCAAAACCTGTGTTCGGTACTCGCGGTTACCGAGCAAGAGTCGACCTTCCAGGTCGACCCACCCGTGCCGGGACTGGGCAAGATCGCCCGTGAAGAGATCGACCGTCGTGCTGCCAAAGTGCATATCCCCGGCCTGCTGGTCAGCGGTGCCCTGCAGGTCAGTTCATCCAACGGTAAAAGCTACAGCGACCGGTTGAATGCGGCGCGTAGCGAGAAAGAACTCAGCGCGATTTTCGATGACTTCATCGGCATTGTGCCCATGGGGCGGACCTTGTTTGGAGGGCTCAACCCCGTGCACACTGGTGGGCCGATGCAGGTCAGCATCGACTTCGCCGTGCAACAGGCGCGGGATTATCCGTATCCGGTGGACGGCTCGATCCGTCGTGAGGTGTTCAGCCGTCGCGGTGGCATGTACTTCGGCATTGCCCACTTGCTCGGGTACCCGGTGAGCTACAAACAGCCGCTGTATCGCTTCGCCGATTTCAACGCTGGTTGGTACGCCAGCCGCAATGCGGCGTTTCAGAACGCGGTGAGTCGTGTGTCAGGCGTCCCATTGGCGCTGGACGGTGATCTGGTCCGCTACGACGCGATCATGCCGGGCACCACGGAGTTGGCGGTGCGCACCCTTGGCAAGCAACTGGGCATGCGCAACACGACCATTCGGGATCAACTGGAGGAGGGCAAAAACCTCCAGTTCGAGGACACCCAGCTCTATTCGCGGGTGTTTGACCTGGCCGACCAGGCGGAAGGTCGTCGGTTGCCTCGGGCGGTGTTGCCGGGGATCGTGCTGCAAAGCCCGAAAATCACCCGTAAACTCACGACAGCGTGGTTCGCCAAGCGGGTCGATGAGCGTTATCAGCGATGCATGACGCGGGCAGGCAAGTGACCGACCGCAAATACAGGCGTAAAAAAAACCGGCTGATGAGGCTAATGCTGTTCACTTAAGCGCGGGCACTCATTTGTGGCGAGGGGATTCAGCGAAACGTCGCACCGCCCCGTTCGGCTGCGAAGCAGTCGTAAATCCACACAACTCGGTCTGTCTGAACGGGCGCAGGGGGCCGCTTCGCAGCCCAACGGGGATGAATCCCCTCGCCACAGGTTCTCGCTCGACTGATGATTGTCTTAAGTGAACAGCATTAGGCTGATGAGGCCGGGTTTTTCATTGAGTACCGCGGTAAAATCATTCATTTATACAGCGCGACTTTCAATCAGACGGTCAGAGCCACCTTCAGCGACGCGGTTTTCGATCAGACGATCCGAGCCACCTTCAGCAACGCGGTTTTCGATCAGACGATCCGAACCACCTTCGGCAACGCGATTCTCGATCAGACGATCCGAACCCCCTTCAGCAACGCGGTTTTCGATCAGACGATCCGAGCCACCTTCAGCAACGCGGTTTTCGATCAGACGATCCGAACCACCTTCAGCCACACGATTTTCGATCAGACGATCCGAACCACCCTCAGCCACACGACTTTCAATCAGTCGATCCGAGCCGCCTTCAGCGACAACCGGGTGAGCAGAGGAAGCGGCGAAAGCGTTAACTGCAAAGACCGAGAAAGCGATGCTGAGGAAGATTTGGCGTTTCATGATGGTGTGCTCCGGGGTGTAGTTGTTTGGTATGGAGGCGATCTTACGCCGCGGATTTTTTATGAGAACTTCATTGAGGTGATGGTGAACATCGACGGCAATGATAGGTAGAACGATGCACCCCACGTGGGCGTGATGGTTCAGTCGTCGGATGGCCAAGATAGGGTTGAGCGGCGCTTCTACACTGGTTAGCTGGCGCGTGCCTTTGCCCTTGAGGAGTCGATCATGAATGCCAGTTCCTATGTTCCCGCCCACACCGGCCTGCTGTTGGTGGATACTTACAACGACTTCCTCAGCGAGGGCGGCAAACTCCACGGCCACGCTCAACCGGTGGCTGACAGCGTCGGCACGCTGGCCAACCTGAAGACCGTGGTGGCGGCCATTCGCAAGGCCGGCATCCAGGTTTTCTACGTTCCGCATCACCGCGCCGAACCCGATGAGCTGGCACGCTGGAAACACCCCAGCCCCTATCAACAAGGCGCCAGCCATGCGCAGGTGTTTGCTGCTGGAACCTGGGGCGGGGAATGGCACCCGGACTTCCAGCCCGAGGCCGGTGACGTGATCGTCAAGGAACACTGGGGTGGCAGCGGTTTCGCCAACACCGATCTGGACTACCTGCTCAAACAACACGGGATCGACAAGGTCGTGGTGGTGGGGATGCTCGCCAATACCTGCATCGAAAGCACCTCCAGGTTCGCCGCCGAACTGGGTTATCACGTCACGCTGGTGCGCGACGCCACGGCGGCTTTCAGTGTAGAGGCGATGCACGCTGCGCATGAGATCAACGGGCCGACCTATGCCCACTCGATTGTCACGACGGCAGAGCTGATCGCAGCACTGGGTTAGGGCGCTCAACATCGCGATATTTGCAGTGGCACGGAACGAGGCCGGCAGGCGGCGCCTCTACTGACTATATTCTTGTCTCGCCAGGGGGCCGCATCATGTACCAGCTCTATGGACACCAGAACTCCGGCGCCGCCGCGATAGAGGCCGCACTCGAACTCTGTGAAATCCCTTACCGCTTCATCGACGTTGAATCGTCTCCCGAGGCCGCCACAGCGCTGGAGAAGCTCAACCCGCTCAAGCAGATTCCCACGCTGCAACTGCCCGACGGCAGCATTCTGACCGAGAGCGCGGCGATCCTGATCCATCTGGGGTTTGCGTTTCCTGAGTCGAACCTGCTGTCGAGCACGCCCGCCGAGCGTGATCAGGCCATTCGCGGCCTGGTGTACATCGTCAGCAATTGCTACACGGCCATCGGCATCATCGATTACCCCGAGCGCTGGTTGATCGACGCGGATGCAGCGTCCAGGGAAAACCTCATGGCCGGCGCCCGCCGACGGTTGCACTGGAGCTGGGAGGTGTTTGCCGATCAATTCTCGGGCGAGTTGTATCTGGACGACGAGACGCCCGGCGCACTGGATGTGCTGGCAGCGGTGGTGACGCGGTGGGCGGGCAGTCGCGAGCATCTGCGCAATGCCCGACCGGGTTTTTACGCATGGTTGACGCGAATCGACCACCACCCCACGTTGGCCCCGGTCTTCGCCCGGCATTGGCCATCTTAAAGAACACCACCGAGCCAATGTGGGAGCGAACTGTGGCGAGGGGATTTATCCCCGTTCGGCTGCGAAGCAGTCGCAAAACCTATGCACGTGGTTTATCTGAATGACCGCGGTTGCAGGTTTTGGAGCCGCTTCGCGACCCAACGGGGATAAATCCCCTCGCCACAGTCACTCCCACAGGGATATGTGTTGCGTCGGAATCACTCCCCGCGAATGTACTGCTCCAACTGGCGAATCAATTCAGCCTGTTCGGCGATGGCTTCCTTGACCAGGTCGCCGATCGACAGCAAACCGATCAACTGCCCGTTTTCCACCACCGGCAAGTGCCGCAAGCGTTTGTCGGACATGATGCCCATGCAGGTTTCGACGGTTTGATGGGTGTCCACGGTGATGACCGGCGACACCATGATGTCTTCGACCGGCGTACCGACGGAGGAGCGGCCCTTGAGCACGAGTTTGCGTGCGTAATCACGTTCGCTGATGATGCCGACGACTTCGCCATTCTTCACGACCGGCAAGGCGCCGACGTTTTTCGCGGCCATGACCATCAGCGCTTCCAGCACCATTTGATGAGGCGCAATGATGTGGACTTCATGATTCTGTTCAGCCTTTAACTTCAGCAATTGGGCGACGGTTTTCATGGCGATTTCTCAGGTGTTGTCGTTGTTATTGAAGAATCGTAGACCCGGGCGCTGAGGGCAAGGCGCAAAGCGGCAGATAACGCTCAAAAAACGTCATTGGGCGGTTTTTCTTCCGAAAACCCGGAACATTCCCCAGTTATCCACTGATCCAGAGGCTCAACTCAATCCCTGTAGGAGCGAGCCTGTTCGCGATAGCGTTTTCACATTCAGAATGATGTTGGCTGAAAGACCGCTATCACGCCCTGAGCCTTTCCGTCAACGCGGTTTTGCTGTGTCCAGCTCGCTGGTCAACGGTGAGCCGTGCCGGAGCAAGGCCTGTAAATAAACCTTTTCGTCGTACACGGTACTGGTCTTCCAGCAC
>NZ_SISB01000090.1 GCF_004310295.1 Pseudomonas sp. BGI-2
CGCGGTGAGTTCACCGATGGTGCCGTTCTTTTTATATTCACCGTTGTTTTTGTAGTCGAAGACGGTGACCAGGCCGGTGCGGCGGTTGAGTTCCCAGATGGGGCCTCGGGAGGGGTTTTTCCAGAGGGGGGGGGAGTGGTTTATGACTATTGAACCGATTGCCCAAGATAGGAGTGGTAGGCCGAGAAACCAGGAGAAAAACTCTATAAAAATATTTTTGGTTGACTCCAAAACTGACTTGTGTTCGATCGAGATTTCAAAAAAGTAGGTGGGGATGCAGGCAATTAAAAACAAAAAAAATAAGAAGCGCCCTCCTCCTGACATATACATCCAGAAGTGGGAGCTTGCGGGCAGAAGGGCATACCTGAAGCGTTCGTGGTCATCCCTAATGTGAAAATCAATAAGTTCGTATAGGTTCGGAGCATAGGTGTTCGTGGCTGTTTCCTCTTCACGCTCTTTTTTGAACCCTTCATAGAGGCGGAGTGATTTTGGTGAGAACTTTTCGAAAAGGTTTGCGGCCGTTAGGTCATCAGCATTGCCCCAAGGCAGTCGGGCCTTGGCGAAACGCATAATCCACGGACGTTCAGTTGAAGGTTCTTGTTTGGGGACTCTACTAGACCGATAGGCAGTCTGGGCGTACCAATATTCATCAGTCATTAGTTGCTATTCCGCGATTTATTTGACACTTCGTCTGCCCAGTAAAGTGAACCTTCAGTGCCGAAGTCGGGTTTGTTGTGGTTTGCGTCGAATGGCGTGCCGTCCTTGGGTGGTGGCGCAGGAAAGTGCCAGCGTTGATTTTTTTGTTCCAATACACACTGCGCTCTAACTTGCCATTGCTGCTCAATGCCAGATGAGCGTGTCGCTAAGTCAAAGGCATAGCTCGGTGGGGTTGCGAAGAACAGTTCTAGGGCTTGCGGAAGCAGCCTTTGTGCTTTAGGCGAAGCAAGTTGACTGTTAATCAATTTTTTGAACATTACGGTTTCACTTTTGATGCGACCACCGTTGACTTCGAAAGTATTAAGCCGGCAGTGAGCATTGGTATTGAGCGTACTCAAATTTGAAACTAAGCCCGGTAAGTTGCTTTCAATGCGAATGCAAGTGTTGGACGAGATAACCTGAAAAGGCGTCTTTGCGTGAATGTCATATTTAGCATCGGGGACGAATTCTGGGTTGGAACCCACGTTGATGCGAAAGTCGGCAAACAAACTGGTCAGATAATAAAAGCCACACTGTGGATCTAGCAGATGCACATTGTCTGAATGAATTTGTGTGCCGAAAGGGCCATTGACCAGCCATTCTTCGATGGGCTTATCCGTTAGCCACCAAGCAAGTCCGGCGCCGATTACGATCAATACCAGCGCTACCCAACCAGCCGGACCAAGACCTAGGAAGTTGACGCTCGTGACAACCAGGCCACTGAGCGCGCTGGCCACTCCGCCCACAGCCATCATCAAATATGCCCAACTGGTGTCATCGCCCCATCTCCGAGCGTACCAGGCGTCTACAAGGCAAATGGCCGCAAGAATCAACCCAGATCCAATTTGAGCCAGTATTCGACCGGTAAACTCCTTTGCTAAATACTCTGCCGCTAGAGATCCTAAGGTTTTTTTCGCGGCCTCATCTGAAATAGTAAAAAGAACCTTGCGGCCAACCGCTAGAACAGACTGAGTGCCGGCAAGTTTTACCGTCAGCATCTCCAGCGCTATACCTAGATCTACGGTCGCCCCTGCTATAGAAAGACGAGAACGAAATCCCCCCTTCTCCTGTCTCACTTGCTCCGCAGCCGCCCACTCCGTCCTCACATTCCAAACCTCCAACATCAAAACCCCTGCCGCAAACGGCAACGAATTCAGCACCCGATAAACCCGCCCATTCGCCAACTCCGCAAGCTCATCTACACCCTGTTGCAACGCGCCTTTCACTTTCGCGTTATCCGCCCCTCGAGCTTCCACATCCTCCTTATAAACCGCATTAATCCTCCGATTCAGCACACTAAGATTCCGAGCCGTCGGATGATCCACCGGCATCACCAGCAGTTTGTAATTACCCATGCGAGGAACGCTTGGAGTCTCCAATGCATCAGCAGCATTCCCCACCTTCAACGGCCGCCCCTGCGCATCCAGATATTCCCCCATCACCCGCTGTGGCCGCTGATCTCCCGCCGGCACGTCGGACAAACCAAAGAGGTGATACCGCTGCGGATCCGCATCCCGGCGATTGATGAAGTGCATTTCACTAAAGGTCTTGGGCATCAAACTGCGCAACAGCCCCACACCAAGTCCATGCAGATAGGCGCTGGTGGGGGCGTGTGCGACCTGTGCCTTCACCGCACTGCTGGCGGTTTCTAAAGAGCCAGCCAGATTTTCGTAGATGCTGATCAGCGTACTGGCCGCCGCTTTCGATTGGCCAGTCAGTGTGCTGTTCAGGCTCCCGCTGGCCAGCAACCCTTCCAGCAAGTGCCCGTCGAGGTGTTCGACCTGCGGGTAGTAAGGACCTGGGTCGGTTTCGAATACAGCGAGGTGTTCAGCGCGTAAACAACCATCGCCCTCGTTAACCGTTTTCACGGTGGG
>NZ_SISB01000091.1 GCF_004310295.1 Pseudomonas sp. BGI-2
GTTTGCCAATTGGTTTTGCCGGCCAGCTTCAAGGCGCTTTGGCGCAGCCGGCCATCCACGGTGAAGGCGAAGGTCTGGCGGTTCTGCCGGGCATCGACCGTTTCCAGCACATCACCCAAAGGCCCGTAACGCCACGTCGAGACGGCACCCTCTCCCGGTTCCAGCAGTGTTTGTCGATCGGCTATCGGTTCCGGCCAATCCGGCGCAACGGCTTGCCGGGTGAAGTGCTGAACGTGCCTTGTGCATTGGCCGGTGATCGCAAACGCCTCAAACAGCACGGTCCCGCCGGGGCCATCCTGGCGAATCAACTGCCCGCACTGGTTACGATCGCGGTAAACCGGATCGGCCCCACCATATTCCATACGTTCGGCACATTGGGAGGGTTGCGTGGCGACATGCTCAAACACCGCCACGGGACGAAGCAGGTCGTCGTAGTGAATCTCGCGTCGGGTACCGCGACTGTCCCAGCCCTGCCGCACTTCACTGGCCAAACCGAAAAGACTGATCTGTGAGCCGGCATCGACACTGACCGTACAGAAGGGATCACCGGGCAACGAATGCACGGTCGTGAGATTGGCCGGGGTGGAGGGGTCGTCCTTTTGCAACGCCCACAGCCGCGGATCCCACTGCTTGATCGCGAAACCTGCGACATCGTGGAGGGTGCGGTAAATGCGCGCCTGAGCCGGGGCACCTTCGATCTGGCGCCAATAATCAACCGAACGAACCGGCAGCCCTCGCGGGTCCACGACGAACAATCGGGGTGTTTTGTAGTGCATTCCCACCTTCGACGCCTGCATACCGGTCCGTCCCTGTTTTGTCAGTTGCCATACAATCGTTCATGAACCTGGCAGGCTACTGCCAGAAAACTACAGTACCAACCAGCGGCCATGGACTTGATCACAAACATCCATACCCGTGATTGCCAGTGGAGCAGGGCTAGATGACGACCACTCATTTAGCTTTGTAACCAACCATTTGGCGCCAGAGTTTTGCGCGATGGTCACTGACTTTTTTTTATCCATTCATTTACTTTTTCGCAGTGATCACCTGCTTGGCCATGGTCTTCCTGACCTTCGTCTGTGAATAAACCGAAACAGCAGCGTTCGAGCGGTTGAACAATCCCGTTTTGCCTGGTGCGTAGCGCTCGATACCGCTCGCCCCTTGAATGGTCTGATAATGAATATTCCAGGCCTGTTGTTTTCGGTCGTACTTCATAAAAGCAAAACCGGTTCTGACTAGCTCCTGTTTGCCTTGCCCGTCCGAGGCATAGGCGTAGTCCTGAAACTCCATCGCCGCGCCAAGCCCCATCCCATGTTCTCGTGCAGAAAGATCGTTGTATTGCACGTTTTCCTTCGATCCCTCCACATGCCGGACACGAAGCACGTTGTCATTCAGTTGATCCACCGTCAAAGAACAACCACTGAAGCCTGGAGTGAAGACATGATCAGGGTCGCTTCCAGTGGGCCTGAGCGGTATATCCACATAACCGCCTTGTGGAGCCCAGAAACCGGACACCACATTGTCTTTGTCGGGAATCTCGCCCTTCGGGATGTCAACAATTCTTAATGCGTTGAACGCCCCCTTGCTCGCTCCCGAGTAAGTGAGTTGATCCATTGTGAATATAAACCCGCCCCCGCCATTTCTATTACTTAGACCTGCAAGAACATCTTTCGAATAACGACCAGGAACAGGGTCCAGGAACATAGTGCTGACCTCCACCCGGCTAAACTCGCCTACCTCCAGGGATTTGTGAATGTTTGTCGGCTTACCGGTCGCCGGCACACTAAAGTTTGGTTTGCCCCTATCGATATATGGCGCATTCGGAATATCGCGTGCAGCACCTGCCGCAATGACCGGTTCCCACAATCCGTTGGCCAGTTTTTTTCGCGTGTCGGCTCCATCATCATCAATAAAGGTGATCGGATTGTTCTGAGTCATCCGATACAAGTTCGGCCCATCAATGAAGCCTTTGGGGTCAGGATTGAGCCACCGGAACAACCACGGTATGTAGTACCGAAACCCATAGTAGTAAAGCCCTGTCGCATCGCGCTCCTTGCCCGAATAACGAATCGTTTTATAGTCGCTGTCTACCACGTCCGGTCCGGCATACCACGCGGTTTCGCCGTAGGGGTAAAAGACTTCCTGGCTGATGATTTGTGCATCGTCGGCCAGTTCCACGGTGCAGGAGTTCAGGTGATCGACCAGAGTGTAGCGATACTGATCGTTGACGCCGGATGGTGGAGCGCTTTCCCAATGCAGCACCCGCACGGTGTTGAGGCCGGCCTGTGCGGTGATGACCTGCCGCACCTCCCCGGTGCCGTTGTCGGTACGAAGTTCCAGCCCGTGCAAGTAACGCACTTCAGCCGTCACGGTTCGGGCATTGGTCTGCAACGAGCGAATTTTGCGCACGCGCTGGCCAGCGCCATCATA
>NZ_SISB01000092.1 GCF_004310295.1 Pseudomonas sp. BGI-2
CAGCAAAAAGTGGACAATGCCGATCCGGGACTGGAAAGCGGCTTTGAATCGCTTCAGTATCCAGTTTGAAGATCGGCTGTTAACGGTTTAATAGAAATCCCGTTTACACAAAATCAGGGACACCCTCTGGAAACTCGACCACGCCGAAGCGTGCCCGCGCACAACCGCCGCAACTGATCTTACGGACGCACGTTAACGGCCGCAAACCAAGCTTCGACGCCAATACATTTCCAACGACTTTGAAGGGCTCCTACACCCCGCCACTGAATTGTCAGTGACCACCAGAGACTATCGATGGAATGCATTTCGAACCAGTTCATGGAAACCGATACGAGTTGAAGGAAACTTCCGACGAGCTTGCCCAGAAATTTCGCAGTCATCGAGAGCACCTTAAACACCACTACTCAGTCCGATGTACTTGCAATCAACGCGCTGAGAATACGACGTTTAGGATTCCAGATAGTCAAACACCACACCCCCCACCATTCCAAACCGTCGTTGAAGTAATCACTCCACGATTCGCGCCCTGGAATTGCATCAGCGTTATCGACCCACTCCCGCTTAAATCCCTTAACCCAATTTATTACTTCAACATCATCCTGTTCTTCGAGGCCTAAAGCCTGACACCACTCATGGAATAGCGCCCGAGCCTCAAGCTCTCCTCGTTTGAATTCAGTTCCATAAGGTGGCTCTCGGAAAGAACCGTAAAACGCCAGCGGTCCTCGCTCATAATCTTCGACCAAAATGAGATTATGTATTTCTTCCCGACTCAAAACAGTAGCCACAGCCTTGTCTAGCTCCCAACTGATAGCTGGATCACCTGGATTTATATACTCGGGATTTTTTATCAAATTGTTATGCCAATCCCACAAATCTTTCATGAGCTTTTCGTGAAGCCTGGTCAAAGCTTGCCGATGAACTGATTCGTCGACTGTCACATTTATCTCAGGACGGAGCACGACAAAATTGAACACGCAGCCAGCGTCATCCATCCGATCAAGAAGCGATTTACTTTTTTTTTCGTCAATTACTTTCAACACTAAAAATATACCTTATCCGACACAAAACGAATTCTTCTTGCTGTCAATACTCGCAAACAAAATCCACAAAAAGGAGAAATAAGTAAAAAGGGGGGGAGGCAAGTAAAAGGGGACGGATTTATTGGTTGATCTATAGCAACACCTTCAAAGCTGGCAACAAAATAAATCCGCCCCTTCACAGTCCCCTTTGGTAAAAATCGGTTCAGACACCATATTTTTCTTTATTTAGGAATTAATTAATGCCACTTCCTTGATCTTGATACCGTTCCAAACAATTAATGAGAACTGTCATAAACCGCCTTTGATCTTTAACCTCATCATCAAAATACGTGTCCATTTTTGAAAAAATTTCATCAAAACTATTACCCATCTCTAAAAAATAAGACAAAGTTTTGATTAATGAAATGCGCTCTTGCTCGCTATAAATAAAAAATTCAGGGCGTAGCAAGGCGTCAAAAAGCTCGGCAAGTTCTTTATCATCATTCACATTCTTCGAAACGATAATTTCTTCACGCTCCAAATCATGCGTATTTTCAATATCAAAAACAAAAAGCAGACCTCGTATACTCCACAGCGTGTAGGGCCTATTCATTAGTCAAATTCCGTGTATGAAGTTTTAGCTTTACCATTTTTGTCCAATATGACGACCGCTCTAGTCTGCTCACCATACTGCAATCCCTCCCTTTTAAACCCTTCACCTATTTTTTTACCCATATCAATAGGTTGTCGTGAAGCATCTATACCACTTTGCCTAAAAATTAACTGAGCACGTTGTATTGCATTAAATTGATCACGATGACTGAGAAAACGCGTCGCGGCTGAAGGAATGACGGGCTCGCCTTTTTTCTTTCCTTTCTCGTACCTTTCTATTTCTCCTGTCGTGGGATTTCTGCCTTCCTTCACCCGATCAAACTGGGATTGCAGGGTTGTTTGTGCTCCATGTTTCTGCTGAAAATGGGCGCCATCAATCGATTCTTCCATTTCCTTCAAGCGCCTATAAAAAACCGACTCTGATAACTCATCAATTCTTGCTCGTCGCTGCTCAGCCGCCATTTTCGGCAGAGGCGTCTCACCTTCATCAACCCTAACGCCAGTCGCATCATCCGGCGCCCCACACCCGGGCTTATTCTGTGGCGGACAATTCCCGCTCAACCCCAACGGATCAACCCACCCCGTCGGATTCGGCGTGTACTGGTACTGATTCAGCCCACCCGCCAACTTCACCGGGTCCGGCGTCAGATACCGACCAATCTCCGGATCATAGTACCGATGCCGGTTGTAATGC
>NZ_SISB01000093.1 GCF_004310295.1 Pseudomonas sp. BGI-2
TTGTGCGCCCAGCATGGGCGCCATCCTAGAGGTGAAAGTCCTCTCTTGAGCTGGCCACAGCGAATGAAGCGAAGCGCAACTGCATGAGGGCGACCGAGTGTGGGAAGGAAGCGTGGAACGTAAACCGCGAGCCGAGGTACACGAACCGCATCTGAGGCGTCACCGGTCAGGGCGAGCAGCCAAGTGACTGCGAAGCTCTTGTGGCCAAAGTGCCGGGGACGTAAATGCGGCGGTTGTGCGGTGAAGGATGGCGTTCTTACCTGGGGAGATCTCGCCTCATGCCTGAAAGGGCGACGGCGCAAGTCGGAGCGAGAAGTCAGCAGAGGCCGTAGTAGCTGCGTCGCAGCGAAGGGCCGAACGAGAAGGAGTGAGGTTCACCATGGCGATACAACAGGCCTTGCATCAGATGCCCGGGAAATCGGGGCGGGACGGAGCTGCGACGGGTGAAACCCGGCGCGAAGCGTCCAGCGATGAAGCCGGCTGTCCGCGCCATGACCCGAGCCACACGGGGTCAGGGCTTCTGCAAGAAGCCCTGACCAGAGAAAACCTGCAGCTGGCGCTCAAGCGAGTCCGGTCAAATAAAGGTGCTGCGGGCGTTGACGGTCTTGGGATCGATGAGACGGTCGAGCATCTGAAAACGGCTTGGCCCGTCATACGGGCGCAGTTGTTGGCGGGAACGTACCGGCCAAGCCCGGTGCGTAGAGTTCTGATTCCCAAACCAGAGGGAGGCGAGCGCAAGCTGGGCATTCCGACGGTGACGGACAGACTGATCCAGCAGGCGTTGTTGCAGGTTTTGCAGCCTCTGTTGGACCCGGGATTCAGTGATCATAGCTATGGTTTTCGTCCCGGTCGCAGCGCTCACCAAGCGGTACTGGCGGCGCAGCGATACATTCACTTGGGACGGGACATTGTGGTGGACGTCGATCTGGAGCAGTTCTTCGATCGCGTTGACCATGACCTTTTGATCGCTCGACTGAGCAGGAAGGTAACCGACCGAGGGGTTCTGCGTCTGGTCCGGGCCTATCTGAACAGCGGGACGTTGATCGACGGCGTAGTGGTAGCCAGTGAACGAGGGACGCCGCAAGGCGGCCCTCTTTCACCATTGCTGGCCAATGTATTGCTGGACGAGGTGGACAAGGAGTTGGAGCGACGAGGCCACTGCTTCGTCAGGTACGCGGACGATGCGAACGTTTACGTACACAGCCTCAAGGCCGGTCAGCGGGTAATGGCAGTGCTCCGTCGCCTTTATGACCGACTTAGGCTGCAAGTGAACGAGAGCAAGAGCGCGATTGCCAGTGCGTTTGGCCGCAAGTTTCTGGGCTACGGCTTTTGGCTGTCAGCTCAAGGCGAGGTCAAACGCTGGGTGGCAAGCAAAGCGCTGCAGACGTTCAAAAGCCGCATCCGACAGCTGACGTCTCGTAATGGAGGCCGAAGCATGTCGCAAGTGGTGGAAGGTCTGAGACTGTACCTACTGGGTTGGAAAGCGTACTTCGGTTTATCGCAAACCCCTCGCCTCTGGCACCGGTTCGATGAATGGATACGTCGACGACTCAGGGCCATCCAGCTCAAACAATGGAAAACCGGAAGGAGAACGTACCGTGAACTGCGCAAACTTGGAGCAAACCCTGATTTGGCAGCGGCAATAGCCGGCAACAGCCACAGGTTCTGGCACAACAGTGTCGGTCTGATCCATGGAGTGCTTACGGTGGCGTGGTTCGACCGGCTGGGTCTGCCTCGACTCTGCTGACCTCAACTTCTCGAACCGCCCGGTGCGGACCCGCATGCCGGGTGGTGTGGCAGGGGCGCGGCCAGATGGCCGCCTCCTATGCCGATT
>NZ_SISB01000094.1 GCF_004310295.1 Pseudomonas sp. BGI-2
CACGCATCCTATTAATCCTCCGCAAGGACCGTATGTGTAAAAGAGCCAGGGGCGCAGGTGGTAACGCAGACCACTTCGGTCTGTCAGAATGGACGCTGGGGGCCGCTTCGCAGCCCAACGGGGCGGTGCGACGTTTCGCTAAATCCCCTCGCCACAAAAGCCCCCTCGCCACAGGTAAACCCCCCATGCCACAAGAGCCCCGTCACCACAAATGTAGGAGGGGCCGCGCTTAAGTGAGCAGCATTACAACCATTAATGCATCTTGCTATGGTCAGCCATGCCGAGTGCCCGGGCTTCGGCCTGCACTTCAATCGTCTCTTTCTCGCCCTTGGCGTTTTCCACGGTCAGGGTCAGGGGGACTTTATCGCCTTCCTTCACCTGCGCCGTCAGGTCCATCAGCATCACATGGTAGCCGTGGGGATCAAAGCTCACCGGTTTGCCGGCCGGCAGCGCGACGGACTCGACCTGACGCATGCTCATCACGTCGTCTTTCATGGTTGATTGGTGGATTTGCACGGTTTTGGCGACAGGCGACTGCACGCTGAGCAGCTTGCTGTCGCTGTCGGCTTGCAGGGTCATGAACGCGCCAGTCGACGGCTGACCGGCCACTGTCGCGCGGACCCAGGCGTCGTCCACTTTGGTTTGTGCGGATACTTGCCAGGCCATGCCGATCAGGGCGCAGCCCAGGATCAGTTGTTTGGCACGTCGCGAGAAAGCGGTGTTTGCGTGGATCGAATTCATTAGCAGACTTCCATGACGGTGAGCAGGTCTTCTGCGCACTCTTGAGCGGTAAGGGACGCGGACAGCCCCAGGCGCAGGTTGCCCCGGGAGTCGAAGACGTAGCTTGTCGCGGTGTGGGAAAGGGTGTAGGTCGAACCGCTCGGGATCTTTTCGAAGAACACGCCAAACTCTTTGGCGGTGGCGGCGGTTTCTTCCAGCGTGCCGTGCAACGCCTCGAAGCTCGGGTCGAATGATTTGACGTAGGCATCGAGCATTTGCGGGGTGTCGCGTTCGGGGTCGAGGGTGATGAAAATCACCTGTAGCTTCTCGCCGTCGCGGCCCATCAGTTTCTTGGCTTGCGCCGCACGGGCCAGCGTTGTCGGGCAGACCGCCGGGCATTGGGTGAAACCGAAGAACACCATCGGCATCAGGCCGCGATAGCTGGTGAGCATCTTCGTCTCGCCCTGGGCGTCTTTCAGCTTGAAGGTACGTCCCATGATCTTGTCGCTGAGGTCCTTGCCGTATTTGAACGACAGCTTTGGGCTGTCATCGCAGCCGGCGAGCAGGCCAAGACTCAACAAGCCCATACCGCGCAGGACCGTGCGACGGGTAAACAACGTACTCATGGAAAAGCATTCCTGTGTTGCGACGTGAAATCTGCAGCGCCTGATGAGTCAGACGAAAAAAACGCGTGGATATTAACAAACTGTGACCGTGCTTCGCTCATTGTTGGACGAGGGGCTGTTTTGGTACAGGTGCAGGAAGCGCAAAAAACTACGGATCAGCAGAAAAACGCAGACCACTGACTTCCCGGCCTTAACGCGATCCCCAGTAGCAGCTGGCGAACTGTGGTGAGGGGATTTATCCCCGTTCGACTGCGCAGCAGTCGTCAATCCTGTACATGCGTGTTGGAATGAACTGCTGGGGCCGCTTCGCAGTGTAGTGGTCTAATTTCCCCGGACACCTCGATAGGTGGAAAATGCATCTATCGAGGAGATTTTCATGACCGACAAACGCAGAACATTCGACGACAGCTTCAAGCTGGAAGTCGTGAAGATGATCAAG
>NZ_SISB01000095.1 GCF_004310295.1 Pseudomonas sp. BGI-2
ATCACGCCCTGAGCCTTTCCGTCAACGCGGTTTTGCTGTGTCCAGCTCGCTGGTCAACGGTGAGCCGTGCCGGAGCAAGGCCTGTAAATAAACCTTTTCGTCGTACACGGTACTGGTCTTCCAGCACCGATAAACGATCCGGATCCACTTGAACGCCAAGGCCCTGAGGGCCGCTTGGTAAGAGCTGCCTTTGGCCCTTTGCTGGCGATAATACGCCTCTGCCCACACCGATTGATTGATGCTGTGGGCAGCCCACTCAACAAAGGTCTGGCGCAAAAAAGTTGCGCATTGATAGCGCCAGTGGACGACTTTTTTCTTGCCACTGCGTTCGGTGACCGGGGCAATTCCGGCATATCGCTGCACCGCACTGGCATCCTTGAAGCGATCACGCTGCTCACCAAAGGCGACCATCAACCGTGGGGCAAGCTGCTGTCCCGCGCCGGGCAAGGCCTTGAAGAGTCGGTAGTCGGCCAGGGTGTTGGCAGTTTTTTCGATCTCCCGATCAAAGTCTTTGATCGCCGTGATAACCCCTTTCAGTTGCGAGACCAGGGCCAGCACATACAGCGCTGAAGGACTGACCACGCCTGGATCTTCAGTCAACGGCATGGCTTTGGCGATCAACGCCAAACGCTGCTGATTGAGCTCAGAATGGCGAACATTGTGCGCGTGAAGGAACTTCAAAACGCTGGCCGGCCGAGCGTGCTTAAGCACTTCAAAGGTCGACCAGCGCGCCAAAAAATCACAGAAAACCAGCGTGTCATGGTCATGAAACAGCTCAAGAGCCAACGGATAATACTGTTTGAGCATGCAGACCAGACGGTTGCTGAGCTTGACCCGGTCATCGACCAGCCCGCGCCGATGTTCGGTCAGGCTGGCGAGCGAACGCATGGCGGAGCTTTGCTGGACCAGTTGAGGAAACCGTTCGGGGTGATTCAGCAACAGCTCAAGCGCCCATTGAGCATCCGTTGGATCATCCTTGGCGCCACTGGGGACGAAGGTTTTACGGTGCCGGGCCAAGGTGCTCGGATTGATCGGAAAGATACAAAAAAACTCATATTTTTGCAGAGCCGATATCAGTGGGCCTTTGTTCAACTCCACAGCGATCGCGATAGGGCCACCGTAACGTTGATGCAGCGACTTGGCCCAGCGATCAATCGACTCGGGCTTGTGGTCGATGACCTCGAAACTGCGCTGAGCCTCTCCAGCTATCTGCAAACAGATGTCGTGCTTGGCGTCTGCCCAATCAATTCCGATATAAGCAGTGAAACTCTGAGACAGGAGCGTTTGCATGGAACACCTCAACAGGCGCTAAAGTACATGCAGGGACATGCATGCTTGCGTCCAGCGAAGGCGATATAGAGAGCCGTGTCGGGCTTTCCCTGAGAATTCGTTAGAGGGCGCAAGCGCACCTGTGGACTCGAAGGTGATGGCGTAATCATCGAGTGCTGCGCGAGCATATTCGTAGCCCACAGGTGCATGTTCCTTCCTCGCCGACAACTGACTTCCAGCGATATCAGTATGGAAGAGAAAGGAACGGACTACCTATATCGCGAGCA
>NZ_SISB01000096.1 GCF_004310295.1 Pseudomonas sp. BGI-2
TAATGCCAGTCAGTTAAGCCCTCCAGCCCTCTTTTTGGGGTATTTGACTGGTCTAGGCTTGACCACTCTTGGGTAACTTCGCTCTCGTCTGGCTGGCAGTATGAAGTGCTGAGCCTGGATTCTCAGTTCTGCCAGTCGTTTAGGGATCGTGCCTGGCGTTTCCAGCGGACAGAAGCGCAGCGCATTGCTGACCGCTTGAGACAACCAGAGAAAACTCAAGCGTTGCGGTACCACCTTTATTTCTTCAGCCATCAAGCGCATTTCCTGACGGATCAGGTTGTAGGCCAGCAGAGTTCCCCACAGTTCTTGACGCACCAGATCAGGTTGTTTACTGCGTAATTGCTCTCCTTTGAGCAGGTTTTGCTTGATCTCGCGGTAACCCAACTCGATTTCCCAGCGTTCGTTGTAGTGCCCCGCCACCTGATTGGCAGGGTAACGTTCGGCATCGATCAACGAGGTGAGATAGCGGCGGGGTTTGTCGTCTATCGAGTACTCAATCAGTCTTGCCTGCCAATGGCTAGGAAGGTCTGGACGTTGCTTGAGCGCATCTCTGGAAACCGTCAGTCGCACAAGCCAATCACCGGCGCCCAACTCTTCGATCACCTCGTACTTGAGCGGTTTGCGTGCCCGCATGAGCCAGTGCCGTTCGGTTCCACTGTGCTGCCAGTCGAGCAAGAGGGCCGCCGAGTAATAGGCGCGGTCAAAAATCGTCACCGAATGATCGCTTACCGCTTTCTCCAGACCTTTGGCATAGCGAAGTTCGCCGACAGCAAACTCGCCAAAACAGGCAGCCCGAATCAAGTGACTATAGGTATCCATCAGGCAAACACCGCGCACTTGTGGCCAGGCTCCGTCTCCCGAGTGAGTCCGCCCGCCACCAAAGGCTTGGCGGTTTTCTGGTGTGTCAGGGGTGGACCAAACCACGCCGTCTACCGCAAAGCTGCGTAACCCTAAAAAGCCAGCCGAAGCTGGCTGCTCAGCACCGCCCCATGACTCTGCCAATTGCTTAAACAGTGCGGCAAGGGGCTCTGCTCCCAGCCGTTGCCGGGCCTGGACTGCTGCGCTGGGCACAGGCACCTTTGCTTCGCCCAAAGCCAGTCCCAGCTGCTGCACGATGAGCCAAATCGGCTCGTTCTTGAACAAGGCCAACCCCACCACCAACCAGACAATACGCTCGGCCGGCAGGCGTCTACGGCGCAGAGAAACCGTTCCGGTCGAGGCCAGCGCTTGCTCGATCCACAGGGGATCGATCAGTTGCGCAAAGCGTTCGAAAGAGATCGGATTGAGTTTGGTAACTTCTTGAAGGGCGTTTTGTAGGGACATGAAGCGGGCTCATAAAAACATAAGCCCGTTTCTATTACTGCTGGGCGGGCAAGTCAATTTCTTAACTGACTGGCATTA
>NZ_SISB01000097.1 GCF_004310295.1 Pseudomonas sp. BGI-2
TAATCAACCGAACGAACCGGCAGCCCTCGCGGGTCCACGACGAACAATCGGGGTGTTTTGTAGTGCATTCCCGTCGTCGATGCCTGCATGCCGGTTCGTCCCTGTTTGCTTGCGGTTATCTAACCCCTCGTGGCCGGGGCTGGCTACTGTCAGAAATTACAGTGCCGACCAACGGTGATCACGGTTGATCCGTGAATGTCACTTCTGCGTTTTCCCTATTCGCAGCGGGTTCGTCGGGAGCTTTTTACATCTGGGTTTTCATTGTCAAAAAGGTTGCCATTGATTGTCCCTCGCCTTCCTGAAAGCGACGATATTGGCATTCGGAATCGGGGTGATAAAGGTCATTTCCACGGTCATGGGTGGAATGATCGCCACGAATTCGGACTGGTCAATCGTGTCACCACTCATTAACAATCGGGTATCCAATCTCCCTTTAGGAGTGAAGTTGAAGGGCGCCCCGAGCTTCAACGTCTGTTCGTTGATATCTCGCTCTCTCAAATCCGGAACGTCCATCCGGTACAGGTAGCCTCTTGAGTCACCATATCCTCCTGAGTCTTCATCCATGCCAGTGGATACGTATCCAGGAACGGCGCTTCTAACATGTCCTTGAGCCAGAGAGTTAATCCCTTTGCTCAATACTGCCTGCGCGAACTCATCCTTTATTTTTTCTCCTCGGTTATCCCTGGGGAAAAAGCCACCCGCTTTACGGATTGTGTTGGGGGAACGATCATCCCCCCTCATGGCTACGATGCCGCCCGAGGGAGCAAGCATCAATTGATGTGAGCCCACAGTCATTGAACCGCTCGCATAGGACGGAAGTGCTGCATTTGACTTATCCGCCGTTGGTAACACGATAGGAGGCGGTCTTTTAGGCGCGACCACCGTTACAGCCGAAGGCTGACCCGTTTGAGGTGGGGCGGGCCGAGGTAGATGAGGCCGAGGTGGAGCCACCGGCTTGACTGCAGCTGGCGCAAGAGAAGGTGGTGCTGGAAAGGCTGCCGGTCGGGGAGGCACTGCGGGTTTGGCAGCCCCCTGACTACTACTTGGGGTAGGTTCGAGGCCATCTAAATCAATCAACCCCAATGGATTGTTTCGAACCATCCGGTACAGATTGAGGCCATCGATAGTCAAGGCGGGATCGGGATTCAGCCAGTGCTGCAACCACGGTATGTAATACCGATAACCATAGTAATAAAGCCCCGTCGCATCGCGCTCCTTGCCCGAATAACGAATCGTTTTATAGTCGCTGTCTACCACGTCCGGTCCGGCATACCACGCGGTTTCGCCGTAGGGGTAAAAGACTTCCTGGCTGATGATTTGTGCATCGT
>NZ_SISB01000098.1 GCF_004310295.1 Pseudomonas sp. BGI-2
CCTGTAGATACTCTGTTCACGGTCAAGCTTTCGCGAGATGTTTTTCGCTAAAAAGCTTGGCCGTATTAAATTCTTCTCCAGAACGCATGCATGCCCATAACCCGGTCAGGTATTTACGCATCACTGCTCCGATGGCCTGCATTTTCTTCTTGCCGCGGGCTACCAGCGCCTCGTAAAAGGCTTTCACATTCTCATCACAGCGAATTGCCGTCATTGCCGGCATGAACATCGCTGCCCGTAAATACGCGTTGCCGCATTTGGACATTCGCCCTGGCCGGTTCACGCTGGTGCCTGACTGGGTCAGCCTTACATCGAGTCCTGCATAACGGCTTACCTGCGCCGATTTAAGCGTCACAGGAAGTGTCGTCAACTCAGCCAGTGCTGCGATGGCCGAGGCCTCTCCCACGCCGGGTGCAGCCATCATGCAGCGAAACTGCAAACTCAGATCCGGGCATTTGGCGATGGCCTCGCGTGCAGCCTTCTTCAAACGATCAATCCGTGTGTCTAGCGCTGCAATCGCATCTTTTTCATCCTCGATCAGCAGCTCAACGCTCGTTTGCGTCGCTTGTAGTGCGTGCAACTCGTTCTTGGCTCGGGTCCGATGGCCAATCAGCCGGTTGATATGGCGCCCAATCGCACGCAGCATCAGTTGATCTGCGGTAGGTGGCACCCAAAGTCTTGGCGCCATGCGTTCGCCATACTCGGCCAGCAACTGAGCATCAATCTGGTCAGTTTTGCTGTTTTGCAGCATCAGCTTGGCAAAGTTATGGAAGCTTTTGGGGTTGATCACCGAGACCGGTAAGCCGGCGGCATGCAACTCTATCGCCAGGTCCAAGTAGTAAATGCCGGTGGCCTCCATGACCACGCTCAGCGGTTTGAGGCCCAACATCTTGGTCACGGCAGCCTTACGCCCCTTGGGGGTGTGCTGAATGTCCCACTGGCCTGATGTTTTACCGTTCTGCCGCCATCCCATAGCAGACGTGCGGGCACCAATGTCTATGCCGACATGAGTATTCATGGTTTTCACTTCCCTGATTTTCGGTAAGATTGCTCCTGGTTCCCCCGACCTCGAACTTCATGCCACTGCAACCTTGTAATGCGAAGTCCGACTTGTCGGCTTCTCGATACTCTTCGTGGTGGGCAATGAGGCGGGGGGGCCTCTCTACAGACAAGGTCAGGAGCAAATCCTGCCTTCAGGAGCGATCGGCCTCCCCCAGAAACGCACTTGCTGTTGTATGAATCCTTAAGCGTAACCTCTCTCGTTGGAATCAGGGTCAACATACAAGG
>NZ_SISB01000099.1 GCF_004310295.1 Pseudomonas sp. BGI-2
TCCTTGGGCTTGGCGATTTTGGGGCCGCGTATGCTTTTGGCAACCTGTTTGGGCTTGATATTCCTTGCCAGCGTCAACAAGCGCTGTGCCAGCGTTTCTGTGGTCGATTGAAGTGACAGATAATCCGACGGTAACGCGATCTGCATGCCCTCATAACCACTGCGCACTTGCACTGCCAAATGGAAAATCGATGCCTCCCATCCCTCTGGTTGCGTCTGGCGATGAGCCTGTTCAACGCTGCGCTTAAGCACTGACAAAACGTTGTAAGCCAACACGGCCGCGGCAAATCCCAGCAGAGCCGCCTTGGGGTTGCCCAGGCTTTCGATTTCACTGTCCAGCACCGATTCCAGGCGCTGGAACATCCCTTCGATACTCCAGCGACGACGATACAAATCGGCGATTTGCTCAGCGGTGATGGTGTCGGGCAAGTTGCTCCAGAACAACAGCATGGTGTCGCCTGAGTCGGTAGCTTTTTGCAGGTTCAGTTCAACACGCCGCCACTGACGTCCGCCTTTCACTTCGATGGTTTGCTCGCGCACGCTTCCCGCCTCGACCGCGACAGGTTCTTGCCAGTCGCTTTCCTGAAGCAGGCGCGGATGCTTACTCGGCTCACGAATAATGAAAGAAGCGCCAGCGTCTTCGCAGGCCTCCATGACCGGGAGCGTGCAATAGAGCCGATCAGCCATCCACAACTGGCCCCTACTGGCGTTTTGCAGCAACGGCAGCACACCGACGCGTTCACTGGCATAAGCATCTTCACAGGGCTGAAGATCGACGACCTGGTCGAGATCAGGGTCGTAAACCACGACCGAAAAACCAGGCCGGGCGGCGCCTCGTTCACGGCGCAAAGCGCTCAGACGTTTTTCGCTGGAAGGCAGGTGATTGCCGTCAACGACCCGCAGTTGCCAGCCAGGCAAAATGGCCGAACAGCCCAACTCTTCAATCATCGGTGCCAAACGTTGTGCACTGCCGGCTACCAAGGCGCGCAGCAGCGCAGGCTCTGTGCGGCTGACCTTGTCATAGAGCGCCGCCAAGCTGACAGGAAGATCCATCTGCCGTGCGGCGGCATGTAGCGACGGCCGCAAACCCAGTGAAACAAGGGACATAAGCTCAACGATGGTCGAAAATAAAAGCTCACGCGGGTACTGTCGTTGACGATGCTCTTCGAACACCTGATCGACCCACTCAGCTGTAACAGCCTGCTCCAACACCAATTTGGCCATGACACTGGCCGGTGCTTTTTTCTCGAACCGCGCTAAAACCTCTTCCCACATCGTCTCGTCGC
>NZ_SISB01000009.1 GCF_004310295.1 Pseudomonas sp. BGI-2
TTCATCTATTATTCCAGTCCATCTTCTGCTCCTTCTTCGTATACTCTGTTTTTTATCACACCCCCGGCCCACCCCACAGATCCCCCCCTTATCGCCTCCCGCCCGGCTGGAGTTTGTAAAAGGACCCCCCCCACCCCCCGCCACCCCCGCCCCGCTCTCCCGCCGCTTCTCCGTCGCGCCGATGATGGATTGGACTGATAGACATTGTCGCTTTTTCCTACGCCTACTCTCCAAACACGCCCTCCTCTACACCGAAATGGTCACCACCGGCGCGCTCCTCAACGGCGATCACGACCGCTTCCTCCGTCACAACGAAGCCGAACACCCACTCGCCCTGCAACTCGGAGGCAGTGTTCCGTTGGACCTGGCCGCCTGCGCCCGCATGGCTCAGGACCACGGCTACGACGAGGTGAACTTGAACGTCGGCTGCCCGAGTGATCGGGTGCAGAACAATATGATCGGCGCGTGCCTGATGGGGCATCCGCAGTTGGTGGCGGATTGTGTGAAGGCGATGCGCGATGCGGTGTCGATTCCGGTGACGGTGAAACATCGGATCGGGATTAATGGGCGGGACAGTTACGAGGCGTTGTGTGATTTCGTCGGTACGGTTCGGGATGCCGGGTGCACGAGTTTTACGGTGCATGCGCGGATTGCGATTCTGGAGGGGTTGTCGCCGAAGGAAAACCGTGACATTCCGCCTTTGCGTTATGACGTGGCGGCGCGGTTGAAGGCGGATTTTCCGGAGTTGGAGATTATTCTTAACGGCGGGATCAAGACGCTGGAGGCGTGTCACGCGCATTTGCAGACGTTTGATGGTGTGATGTTGGGTCGTGAGGCGTATCACAATCCTTATGTGATGGCTGAGGTGGATCAGCAGCTGTTCGGCAGTACGGCGCCGGTGATCAGTCGGGCCGAGGCGCTGGCGCAGTTGCGGCCTTATATAGCGGCGCATATTGAGGCGGGCGGATCGATGCACCATATCACCCGGCATGTGCTGGGGCTGGGCACCGGGTTTCCGGGGGCGCGCAAGTTCAGGCAGTTGTTGTCGGTGGATATCCACAAGGCTAAAGAGCCTTTGGTGTTGCTGGATCAAGCAGCGGAGTTGCTTGACGGTCGTTAATGGTCAGCGTTTTATCGAAGTAAATACCAGGCTGGTGGGTCCGCAGCCTGGTTCGAGTGTCAGAGCGCTGCTGCTTCAGTCCAGTTAACCCAACCGAATGCCCATGTGGCCAGGATCACCAGACCGAATACGATTCGATACCAGGCGAATGCGGCGTAGCTATGGCTGGCGATAAACTTGAGCAAGCCGCGTACGGCGATCATGGCGAAAAAGAATGCCGTGACGAAGCCCAGGGCGAATACTGGCAGGTCGCCGGCCTGGAACAGATCGCGATACTTGTAGCCTGAGTAGACGGCGGCACCGACCATGGTCGGCATGGCCAGGAAGAACGAAAACTCGGTGGCCGCCTTGCGCGACAGTCCAAACAGCAACCCACCGATAATGGTCGATCCAGAGCGTGAGGTGCCCGGTATCATCGCCAGGCATTGAGCGAAACCGACCTTCAGGGCGTCGGACCAGCGCATGTCGTCAACATGGTCGACATACACCACATGTTCTCGCCGCTCAGCCCACAACATGATGATGCCGCCCACCACCAATGCCACCGCCACGGTGATTGGATTGAACAGATACTCGTGAATCTTATCGGCGAACAGAACGCCCAAGACAACGGCCGGCATAAAACCGATCAATAAGTTCAAAGTAAAGCGTTGCGCATTCCGTTGGGTTGGCAGGCCTGTGACGATTTCGAGAATCTTGCGCCGATACTCCCAGACAACGGCCAGGATTGCGCCCAGCTGAATAATGATATTGAAGGCCATTGCACGCTCACCACCGAAGCCGAGCAGGTCCGCGACAATGATTTGGTGCCCTGTACTTGATATGGGCAAAAACTCTGTCAGCCCTTCCACCACGCCTAAAATCAATACCGTTACGGTAGTCCAAAAATCCATCACCCCCCCCTCATCGACAACAGAAATCTGCTGGCATACTTTAAATTTATCGCCAACGAGCAAGTAAAGCGCATTCAACTGAACATTAAAACCCAACGTTAGCAAATGTCCAGAACCACAACTAACAAATCCAATGTTATACAGCGGCAAATAGGAGATAGCTCTGAACCTAGGAAAAGCACTAACTAGCACGTCGAGTAGCCAAGTGCTGATAATTCATAACTTTCTATAAACAAAAATAAACAACGGCAGCATTAGTCAGCGTCACAGCGTATTTATCTGGAAAAGCGGGACATTGCGGCAAAAGATGGCACAATGACACTCCCGTGCCTGCTGGCATGCCACGCGCCAAGAGCGCAAAGAATCTCGCCAGATTGACCAACAATGTTAAAAAAATTGTGACGCCTGCTTGAAAAACCCGGGAAATGTTACCAATTGTCAGTCACAA
Source organism: Pseudomonas sp. BGI-2 (assembly GCF_004310295.1). Classification (GTDB taxonomy): domain Bacteria; phylum Pseudomonadota; class Gammaproteobacteria; order Pseudomonadales; family Pseudomonadaceae; genus Aquipseudomonas. The sequence continues at coordinate 2,462 of NZ_SISB01000009.1, forward strand.
ATGAGAATCGGTGCTTTAACATCCAAATGTCAGCACCCAGCCGAGTCAAAGCATGATGCTTACAGGGAAATTAACGAATACCAGCCACAGCCACGCAAAGGAGGTGACAGGTATTCTCACCATTGGGCGGACCCATAGTTTAGCTGAGGGTTTCAAGACATTAGTAACACGTCGTGTAGCGCAAGATATACCCGTTGACACCTCGTGCTACAACAACTTGTTTAAAAAAAATAAGGACGCCCATTCATACCGTGCAGTATTCATTATCATTGACTGCCCTCAGGCGTTTAATGAAAGCCTCGCCCTTGTGGAAAATATGCGTACCGATAACCAGGCCCTTATTATTTTTGTAGCGATCACCGGCAGAGGCACCTACAACAAGATGAAATACTATCTTGCCGGGGCCGACCATTGCATTAAATTCAGTATGCTTCCCGAAGAAAACCCGGACGCACTTTCCGAATTTTTTAATAGCGAAGAATGGCAACAGCAGCACCACTTGCTCTTGGACCCGACTCGAATGTGCCTGATTGAAAACTATAAAAAGCTGGATGTATCGTTTCCGGAAATGAAAATTCTTGAAGCGTTTGCAGAAACAAGAAACCAGATATTGAGCCATGATGAAATCGCCAGAATCATGGGGCTTAATATAACGTTTTATGACCCAAGAGCCTTGGAAAAATCTATCAGCCGCCTTCGCGGAAAGATTAAAGGTATGTATGGCACCAACGCCATTCAAAGTATTCGTGGGCATGGATATCGTCTTGTCAGGGGTCTGATTTCGACCACCTGAAGATTAATATGCAGGGAGTTATAGCATTATGAACGCAACGATGAGCGCGTCACACACCTATCGTGCGAGTCATTATCTGTCTCGACAATTGATCCTCACTCGCGATGACTGCCCATTTGGCAGCGAGATCAGAATACAGTTTGACGACGGTCAGGCTCATGCATCCTTTGTTGCCCCCATGCAGCAGATGAATGGCATTTACAGTGAAGTTCTCATGCAGACCCGGCTGATTGCCTTTTCGCTAAAAGATCACAATATTTCTAACGAAAACAAATACTTAAGTCGACTATTCGTTTGCGTTGGACAGGCAGATCTTGCCGATTCCGCACTCACGGAAGAGTTGATACAGTCCAGCGATGCCCTGCGCGATTTTGGCCAGACACTGGTTATCGCTTTCAATGAGTTGCCCCTTTCGGCGGTCAGCTTCATTGATAAAAAGAAAACCCTCAACAATGTTTATCTGTTGAAAGATCACGGCGTAGAAATCGCGTTCGACGGCAATAACATCGATGAACAAAGTATCGAAATATTTACAACCCTGAATCTTTTTGACTATATCAAGATTCCCCTTTCAGCCCTAGACTTGAGCCTTAATCTGACGGGCAACCCCGATTTATTCAATCGACTCCATGAACGCATGACCATGCTGACTCACACCACCAAAGTCGCTTTTATAGCTGACAGAGTGGAGCATGCCGCTAGCCATATACTGGCACGCGCGCTGCCTTTTGATTACTTTCAAGGGAGTCATTACTCCCCTGCCGACAGCCTATTAAATTAAAACCGAGCGCGCCCCTTCAGGAGAGAGACATGGAAAGCACTACCCCCCTCCCCAGAAAATATTTTGTTGTCGTTACTCATAGCCCGGCATTACAACTTGAGCTTGAGGCTTTACTCTCGAGTGAGCGATATAACTCATTCGGTACGTCGCAGGCAAAGATGTTTGTCGAAGATGCTGGCCTACCCTCTTCCGCCCCTAAGCTCATGGAATTTATTTCCCCTCACTTGGACAGAATCGTCCCTCCTGTTATCAGACATGATACACAGCGCATACTCTCGACATTCGAATCCGAGTGGCGAGCGGCCCAGTCCGATACGCGGTTCAATAACATCTCCTCACTTGCGGATGAAGATCGAGATGACACCCGGGATTCCCTCTCCAGCGTGACAGCCAGACCACACTATCCCTATGAAGAAGCCTGGCGACTGAGCAATGTCAATGGCGCTTTGATTAAAGATGACGTGGAGATTGTCTTGACTGGCCTGGAGGCCGCCCTGGTCAAAAAGATGCTGCACCATGATGACCGTGTAGTCAGCAAAGATGATCTTATTCGGAGCATTGGCAGAGAACCCGAACATTATCGAGGTCTGGAAATGTGCCTGAGCCGACTACAGGAAAAGTTCAAAAATGCCAGTAATGGCGAACGTCTTTTTCGGGCGGTCAGGAATCGCGGATATTGCCTGATTCAAAAAATCACAAGGGGAAAAACCTTCACCTGAGTAAATGAAACGACCACGATGGTAGTGCATACAAAAATAAAAAAGCACCCCGCCATTTCACTTTTCCAGCGCCTCCCGCCCCTCAAATAAATCCCGCCTGCCACACCATCAAACCAACTTACATTCTCGACTATTTCTAACGCCTCGCCACCCCAACATAATCGCCAGATTAACTAACCACTCGTTAAAAGTCGTCAGACAGCTTTCAACTCAATAAATTAATCTATTCACTGACGAGCGCGCCGCACAGTGGCGTTTCGCCCGTTAACGTTTTGCCCTCTTATAAAAACAATAATTTTTGTTACATCAACTTGGCTCTTGTCTGTCGACGCGCGAATGGACGTATTTTGGGGATATCGCATGGTTAACAATCTTCGTATCAATCGAAATACCCACCTCAAAGGATTGACCTTCTGGGGACAATGGGCACTGGGTCAGGGCTTTGTTGTTGCCCTGTTGTTTCTATTGGTTTATTACCAGACCGGGACGGTAGAGTTCTATTATCGTGCGTGCGCAATTCTGACGGTACTTGCCTCGGTGCCCGCCTATACATGGTGTGGCGTCTACGCGAAGAAAGATAACTACCTGGAGGGATTGGGACGTTTGCTGATGGGCTGGACAATAACCCTCGCGGCATTGGCCTGCGGGGCGTTCATCTGCAAGGCGGATGACCTGTTTTCTCGTCAACTGATCCTGGTATGGGCAGCCTGCGGTTACATCGGGCAGGCACTGTTGTACGTTCCGCTGCACGGCTTCTCGCAATACTATCAACGCTCACTTCAAAGCGAGCATAAAACCCTGATAGTCGGTACGGGTGAGTTGGCGTTGGGACTCGCCAGAAAGCTGCGTAGCCTTGAACATTTTCCGCTGGTTGGGTTGGTCAGCACCGACACCACGCTCCCGCTGGCGATGGGCTCACCGCCGATCGTAGGCCCGCAAGAGCAGTTGCTGGAGTTAATCAAAGCCCATGACATCCGACGTTTGTACATCACGCTGCCCCTGAGTGAAGCGGCAAAAATCGAAGCCATGTATATCGATTTGCTGGGCGCCAACGTAGACGTGGTCTGGGTGCCGGACTTGAACAGCCTGACGCTGCTCAATCACTCGGTCAGGGTCGTGGACGGCTTGCCGGCGATCTACCTGAATGAAAGTCCGTTGACCAGCCAGCCGACCGCGGCACTGAGTAAAAGTCTGCTGGAGAAGAGCGTGGCGCTGTTGGCCATTGTTCTTCTAAGCCCGGTCCTGTTGCTGATTGCCCTGGCTATCAAACTCAACTCCCCGGGCCCGGTGTTCTTCAAGCAGGACCGCCACGGCTGGAATGGCAAGGTGATCCAGGTCTGGAAGTTTCGCTCGATGCGTGTGCACGATGACAAGGAGGTCAAGCAGGCTAGCCGTAACGATTCGCGAATCACTCCTGTCGGACGCTTTATCCGCCGCACTTCCCTCGATGAGTTGCCGCAACTGATCAATGTGCTGCAAGGCCATATGGCCCTGGTCGGGCCACGTCCGCACGCCGTTGCGCACAACGATTACTACTCCGGGAAAATTCTCGCCTACATGGCGCGTCACCGAATCAAACCGGGGATTACCGGGCTGGCTCAAATCAACGGTTGCCGCGGTGAGACCGACACCATCGACAAAATGCAAAAGCGTGTGGAGATCGACCTTACGTACATCAATAACTGGTCGTTGTGGCTGGATCTGAAGATCCTGGTGAAGACACCCTTCACCCTGCTGTCAAAAGACATTTACTGACGGCTTCGAAGTCAGAAACCGAAAAACGACAAGGGGACGCAAGTCCCCTTTTTCATGGGCGTCTATCAGGCTCTGGTGCCCATGCAAGACCATAACCAGGGACTTATGTCAGCCCCCGGCTTACCGTTGAAGTGTGTTGGGATAGCGCAGAGAACCCTGCGCAGAAGTGTGCTCACTGTGAAACCTTCCGGGCATCCCCCTTCCGGTTGACCGCGTCACGAACTACAGCGTCTGTCGCCCTGTAGTTCGCCCGCCTTCACTCAGTGATCTTGTCGAAGTTGCGGTAGAACAAATCACTGTCACGGCTATCGGTCATCGAGTGCAGCCAGTAGCTGCGATTGAGCCGTGCACCACCGTCCCGGGTCAGCGGCGACCAGACGATGTTGGCGCGACGCATGGTCGACATGCTCATCAGTTCGTCGAAAGGAATCGAGATGTAGATGCCCTTGTCGAAACTGCCTTCGCCGTATTCCGCTTTTGTCGCGGTGGTGAGCGTGGCCCAGGCACCGAATCGCACACCATTGCGCAACTCCCGTGACAGGTCGATGGTGGTGCCCCAATCCCGCGCCAGGTAACGGCCGACACTGACGGCTGCCTGGGTATCGAACGGCAAGTCGGTATAGCCGGTGATATGGCCGGTAACGGTCGAGTAATCACGCAAGCCAAAACCCTGATTAAACTCGCGCTGACGCACGTAGTTCAAATCTGCACCCACCGACCAGCGCTGGCCCGCTGGACGGAACAACACCTCACCGCCAACACCGGCAAACATCGACTCCAGATAGCCGCCGTAGACCATGCCGTACAGGTCTTTATCCAACTGCTCGGCGTGGTTGACCTGGAACGTGGGCATGGTGACGTCAGAGGTCGTCAGGTACTTGCGCAAGTCCGTCCGCACCCGGGGCAATCCACTCGGGGCGTCGTAGGTAAAGTGGTCGTAGTTGTTCACCAGGTTGGCGCTGAGCATGCCGCTCCACCAGGTATTGCGCGTGAAGCGATACTCGGCGTCCGCATCGGCACTCAACTGATAGAGCAAACCATCAGGGCCACCGACGTTCTGTTTATAGCCCAGCCCGATGCCGTAGTTGAATGGATCGCGCGTCGCGGTATAGAGCGTGGTCTCGGTGTGCGGCATCGCCCCATTGACCTCGGTGGTACGGTGCAAAGTTTGCAGCGGCTCCTCGTTATTGACCACTTCGCGAAAGATCTCGCGAGGCACACTGGTTTCTTCCAGCGGCATGTCGTAGCGCTTGTTCACCAGGGTGAACCAGTCGATATCGTCGTTGACGCTGTTGTCCAGAATCCGGCTGGCGCGGCCGACGGCTTTTGCCGAATGGAAATAATTCGTCTGCTCGCCGTACACAAATAACTCGGGGCCGCGCTGGGTGATGCGCTCGACTTTATAGCCCGCATTTTTCTGCAGGCGTTGCGACACGTCGGCCCAGTTGACCTGATCCGGTGGCGTGGCGGGTGCCTGTGCCGGCAGACGCTCCGCTGGCGGATCGTAAGTCTTGGCCGGTGTCTTGCGGCTGACGAAGTTGGTGTGCAGGGTGATGCCAAACATAGCGGTATTGCCGCGTTCCCAGCCAGCGCTGAGATCCACCGAATCGCTCAGCTTGAACACCGCACCGATATTGATGGGCGAGTCTTGCTTGATGGCGTTGTCTTTCGGCTCGTTTTTGTAGTCGTTGCCTTCGTACTCGAGCTTCAGGCTGAGCGGGTCCCACGGTGTCTGGTAGGTGACGCCGCCAAACAATGAAGGTCGCCCACGGAAATAGGCGTTGGTGTTGACGTCACCGGTGCCCTCGCCGTCCGGCCGGGTGTTGAAGCGATCAGCCGCCCAACCCAACGGGTTGTCGAAATCGCCTCGATTGCCGATGTATCCCCAGGCAATACCCGCGCTGAAATCAAAGTCGTCATAGCGTTTGTTGGCGACCAGGAATTCGCTGGAGAACAGGCCGGTACCACCGACATCGCGAAAGCCCAGGCCCAGTTCAGGTGCCCAGTGGCTTTCTTGCCAAAGGCGTACTTTGAGGTCCACGGCCTTGTCTTTGTAACTCTGGTCGCCACTCAATGACTCGGGGCCATACCTGCGGTTGGTGATCGCGGTGTAGCGAAACGAACCTTCCAGCCATTCAAACGGCTGCAATGAAACGCTGTAACGGGTGTAGGGATCGGTTCGACTGGCATTCACACTCAACTCGCCGGCCGGGGCCATTCGGGCAGTCGGTGTCTGCATCAAGCCCACGCCGCCGAAATCATTTTGAGTCAATCGCGGCTCTGCGTGAGCCAAACCACAAGGCAACAACAGCACTGCAGCAAAACGTAAATTCAAGGAACCACCTCAGCCAGTTGCGTGGCAAGAAATTCGGCCAACTGCTGATTCAGTTCAGGTATAGGCGGATTAAGATCATCGGTTTTGACAGGAACGAGGATTTTGCTGCCGGCGGCAGGCACCTGCCCGCTTTCGCGATTCCACGGCGCAATGCCGACCCGGCGGGTGACGCCATCGGGCTGAATGATCCAGAGGTAATCGGCGTCGGCATCGGCCCGCGGTGAACACCCTTGCAGGTAATCCCGGGCCTCCTGCAGCGGACGATAGGCGACCCGGCACGGTTCGGCGACAGCGCCCAGCACTTCAACCGCATCGGAACGCATCGGGTAGACCAGGCTGTCGCCGTCATCGAGGCGAAAGTTGCGAGCGAATCCGACTTCTACCGCGATCGGATCGAGCACGGCCACCTGGCGCCCGGTAACCGGCAAGCGGCTGACTTGCTCGTACAACCGCAACGCCAATGCCGCCCGGCTGGGACGATCAAAGAGCAATGCGGTGCGTTGCAGCACCTTCAAATCGAACAAGACCCCGGCTTTGAGCCGAGCCTGCTGTTCGAGCAAGGGTTGTCGCAGCCAGGCGGCCGCCAGCCAGTAGCCTTCAGGATTGGGTTGCGTATCACGCATCACGTCCAGCACGCGGCCCCCGGGTTGCAGTTCGACCGGTCCCGGATTGCGCACATCGCCGCTGACGGTGACTGCCGCACTCGCGCCGCTGGAAATCAACAACAGGCACGTCCATAACGCCCTGGGAAACTTCAACGGACAGCCCTGCGTTCAGCGGTCAACTGCACGATCTTCAGCCGGAGTCGCCCAGTCAGTTGCTGCTCGCTCTGCAGGATGAAACCGTTGTCCGGATCGACCCAATAATGATTGGTCGCGCGCAGGCCAATAGCCGGTGCCTCTATCTGCTCATCGACACGCAGCACAGCGTATTCCTTGTCCAGGATCCTGATGGTTTCCATAGGTTTTCGGGTGAAGCGACTGCTCACGGCAACGCCCACTTCGTAACCCCGATAGAGATCGATAAAGCGCTGGCTGGTGTATCCATCGGGCAACCGGTGAAGGCCTTGCTTGAACGGCGATTGCGCTTCGATTCGCGTACCGTCCAGATCACCCTCGAAGCCCAGTCCGACAGTGCGAACCGCCAAACCGTCACGCAGCAACAGCACCTGCTTGCCGGACGCGACCCAGTACTGCAAGTCGCCTCGCTCACGCACCATCGCCAACACCCCTTCACCAGAAGGGGTGGTCAACTTGAGTTGGGGGTACTGAACCTCGGCCACTTGCGCCGGGGTCAACTCCAGGTCGTCGGGCCCGGTGGCCACGGCCTTGAAGTTGGCCAGCGTGGCCTTCATCAGCGGATTACATCCACACAACAGCAAGGCCGCCATCAAGCAGACGCTAACTTTCAACGTTCTCACAGTGGGACCAGACCTTATCTGCTGTTGGCTTCACTTAAGTTGTTTTGTGCCGCCGCGCCCATGCCCAGAATCGAGGCCGATGGCACCAATTGACTGATGAAGCGGTTCCAGCGGGTGACGTTGGCAGGACCTACGTAAACAATGTCCTGGGGACGAACGTCGAAATGAGTGGCGAGCGCCATGGCCGAAGGTGACTCGGCTTGCAGTTGATAGATTTTGGCGGGTTCCACATCGAGGTTTTCCACGCCCCGGATGACGTACACGGCATTGCCGTTTGAGGTGGTCTGGTTCAACCCCCCTACCGAGCCAATGACGTCGGAAAGATTCATGGTGCGGGTCTTGAACGTCAACGCGCGCGGCTGATTGACCTCGCCCATCACGTAAATCTTTTTGTTGTCGTTGTACGGCAAATACAACTGATCGCCGCCTCTGAGGTAGACCTTCTGCAACTCGGCATTCTGTTGATTGAGCGCGTCGAGATTCAGTGGATAAACCCGCCCGTTTCGCGTCAACAGCAACCCCGACAAGTCAGCATTCAGAGGGTCGACACCCGCAGAACCCAAGGCTTCAACCACATTGAGCGGGTTGGTGGAAATCGCTTGCGGGCCTGCTTTCAATACGGCGCCCGACACCACCACTTTCTGACTGGCAAAGCGCAATACCGCGACATCCACTTGCGGGTCCGAGATGAAAGTCGACAACTGCTCGGCGATATCGGATCGCAGTTGCTGGATGGTCTTTCCGGCAGCCTGGACTTCTTTGATGTAGGGGTAGTAGAGCGTGCCATCGGAACGCACAAGGCGACCGTTTGCATCGATCTGCTGTTGCGCGCCTGAAGGTGCGGTCAGCTCGGGGTGATCCCATACCGTGATGTACAAGACATCGTTGTTACCAATGCGGTATTCGTCCGGTGTGGCCAACAATTCCGGGGGCAGTGACTCACGTATCTGAGTGGCCCTGTCCATGGCGATGAGCTTGGGGGTAATCGGAATAAGCTCAACCCGACTGTTTTCGCTGGCACCTTCGCGAGTAATATCGCTGGTGCTCATATGTTGACCCGGCGAAAACATACAACCTTGCAAAGCAATACTTGCCAGCATTAAAAAAGGAACACTACGAATCATAATGGCACTACGCTATTCAAGGGCAAACCCAACACAAGATCGCCCAGTGTTAGCCGGGCAATCTTGTACAACACCTGCGGTATTTCTCAGTTTGTGCCGGTGGTCCCGGTAGTGCCAGTTGTCCCGGTACTTCCGGTGGTTCCGCCATTGGAACTTCCACCACTGCTGGAGGCAGCCACGGCACCTGAAACCAGCGCAGTGCTGGCCAGTGCTGCTTGTGCCGCCGTTACATCACCCAGCACTTTTGTTTCCAGCGAGAGCGGTACTTCTACAGCGAAAGCCCCGCTGCTCATCATGGACAACATGGCAATTACCATCATCTTTTTCATATCGAACTCCTTCCTGCGTGTTCTTTATATCTACGGACTTGCGGGAGGTGTTTCCAGTCAATTTTCCCGACCATAATTAACATCGCAGCCTGATATAACAGTTCAGCAGAAAAACCGGGCGCTGAAGGCACACCCTCAAGCCTTACTCGAGGTAGCCCCTGGGATGGTTCGATTGCCAGCGCCAAGTGTCCGTCATCATCTCCTGCAAATTCCGCGTGGCCTTCCAACCGAGCTCCTTCGCCGCTTTGGAGGGATCGGCCCAACACTCGGCGACATCGCCCGAACGTCGCGGCATCACTCGATAAGGCACTGTCCGCCCCGAAGCCTGCTCGAATGCCCGGAGTACCTCCAGAACGCTGTAACCGTCTCCCGTGCCCAGGTTCCAAATATTTATTCCGGTACGCGTCGAGATCGACTGCAACGCCTTGAGGTGTCCGTCCGCCAGATCCACCACGTGGATGTAGTCGCGCACGCCGGTGCCATCGACGGTGGGGTAATCATCACCAAATATTGACAGTTCCTGCAGACTGCCGACGGCAACCTGGCTGATGTAAGGCACCAAGTTATTGGGGATCCCGCTGGGGTCTTCACCCATGTGCCCACTGGCGTGAGCGCCGATCGGGTTGAAGTAACGCAACAGCGCGACGCTCCAGCGCGGCTCTGCCGCACACAGATCATGCAACACGTTTTCGATGATCAGCTTGGATTGCCCGTAAGGATTGGTGGGCGTGCCTGTAGGAAAATCTTCACGAATCGGCATCTGCTCAGGCGCGCCGTACACCGTGGCCGATGAGCTGAACACCAACCGGAACACGCCGGCCGCGGACATCGCCTGGCACAGGGTAATGCTCCCGCAGACGTTGTTTTCGTAATACTCAAGCGGCTTGCGCACGCTCTCGCCTACGGCTTTGAGACCGGCAAAATGCAGGACAGCGTCGATGGAATGCGCCTGAAAAATCCGGTCCAGCAATGCTCGGTCGCACACATCCCCGTGAATCATTGACGCGGATTTACCGCAGATGGATTCAATCGCGTGCAGGGACGCATCAGAGCTGTTGCAAAGGTTGTCCAGAACAACCACGTCGAAGCCCGCCTCAAGCAGCGCAAGTGTGGTGTGAGAACCGATATAGCCGGTTCCACCCGTTACCAGAATCTTCATAGAGCGGTCCATAGTGGGGTATTGAAGTGCTCAATGGCGTGCAAATGTTTAATGCGCACATCACCCATCGAAGCCAATGACTTATTAGCACTTCATAACAACCGACACTATTGATAGACACCGACTAAAACTAACTAAACATCATCAGATCCGACAACTAATAACATTTACCCCACTCTGCACACGCTATTAATTGCCATCAAATCTTCTCTAAGGTATTAAAGTACAACCGCAGTAATACATCAAAACCCACAGTCATACTTTTTTTGTGTGGCTGTGGACAATGACTTTTCAGGATATATCTATGATTCGTAAATGCTTGTTCCCCGCCGCTGGTTATGGCACGCGCTTCTTGCCTGCAACAAAAGCCATGCCGAAGGAAATGCTGCCGATCGTCAACAAGCCTTTAATCCAGTACGCCGTTGAAGAAGCGCGGGACGCGGGTTTGCAACACATGGCAATTGTGACCGGTCGGGGTAAACGTGCACTGGAAGACCATTTCGATATCAGCTATGAACTGGAACACCAGATTCGCGGCACCGAGAAGGAAAAGTTTCTGGCCGGCACGCGAGAGCTGATTGAAACCTGCACGTTCGCCTACACCCGTCAGGTCGAAATGAAAGGCCTGGGCCACGCGATTCTCAGTGGTCGCCCCTTGATCGGCGACGAACCTTTTGCCGTGGTGCTGGCGGATGACTTGTGCCTGAACCTGCAAGGCGACGGCGTGTTGGCGCAGATGATCAAGCTCTACAAAAAATTCCGCTGCTCGATCGTGGCCATTCAGGAAGTCCCCCATGATCAGACGCACAAATACGGCGTGATCGCTGGCGAGTTGATTTCCGAAGGGATCTACCGGGTCAACAGCATGGTCGAGAAGCCGGCGCCCGAGGACGCACCGTCCAACCTGGCGATCATTGGCCGCTACATTCTGACCCCCGATATTTTTGATCTGATCGCCGATACCCAACCCGGCAAGGGCGGCGAAATCCAGATCACCGACGCGCTGATGAAGCAGGCGCAAAATGGCTGCGTGCTGGCCTACAAGTTCGAAGGCCTGCGCTTTGATTGCGGTGGCGCAGAAGGCTATATCGACGCCACCAACTTTTGCTATGAGCAGCTGTATCTCAACGGTCTTTAACCCCACTCACTCACCCAGGCAGGCCACTATGACCACTGCAAAACGCTCGGTAGACATCGAACAGCAAGCGAGCAACTTCGGGGTGATGGCCTGGCTGTCAAGAAACCCGTCGTTATCTTCCACCTCGGCTGCCTGGTTTGGCACAACCTTGTTGGTTGAGCGTATCGGGGTGTTCCCCTCTTCGGGCGATATCTATCGCCCGGTCAGGGACCCCTTTGCGCTCTTGACCCACTTAAACAGCCTGTACGTCCACCAGGCCCTGGATATCGATGAACGCGATGGGCTTAAAGTGATTTTCAACGATTGGCGATTCCGGGTTCGCGTCCGCTATAGCGACCCGGCCATCGTCATCAATGTTGAAACCCGATGCGATCCTGACTTGATGCCTCTGAAAACCGCAGAGTTACTGAGCCATCTGGAACACTTTGAACGGTGAATGATTACTTCAAAGCGGAACCGCATTCACCCGGCACTTCACTGACACCACCGACCATCACGCGATACAAGTAATCCGCGATAAGCCGACCGCCCGAACCCGGGATGGGGTGTATTTTGTCCGGGCCGATCATGGGTGTCGGCCCGTCATTGGCGTAGCGTTTGAAGTCGGGACCGAACGTACACTGCAAACTCGCATACGCGATGTTTTCCGAACGTGCCCAAGGTTCAAGCACCTGAGCGTACTCCGTCATCGGATAGGTACTTGCGCGCGTTGTGTCCTGACGCAGGATCACGTTGATGCTCGCCGCCGGATGAACGTCGCGGATCATCCGCACCAGCCCTTTCATGTTCTCCAGATAGTCCTTGGGCTTAACGCCAAACCCCTGGTCATTACCGCCCAACATGATCAGGTAAACGTCCGCCGGTATCTTTGAGAAGACGGCCTTCCATTGGGTTTGCCATTGGCGGTCGCTTTTATAAAAGTCACCGGAGGCTGCGCCGGAAGCGGCGAGTTTGGAGACCCTGACACCGCCCTGATTATTGGCCAGCCACAACCCGAACAACGTCGGCGAGCCTTTCACCACTTCAAGCCTTAACGCCCACTTATCATTGGCGGGGGCACTTAGTTGTATTTCCTGAACCCCTGAACCGGCCATGGTCAAAGGGTGCCAGGTGTCTGAAGGTGTCCACCGATAGCGCATCTCACTGGTTTTGCCATCGCCCAGGTAGAGCAATTTGGCGTGGGCAATGGACGTATTGATGGCAGCCGTTTCGGTGGAATCCAGCTCAAGATAAGCGCCCACTTGCCCGGTAACGGTGCGGCTGTCCGGACTTGCCTCGCCCAGACTGGAAACATCCCAATCTCCACCGAAATACTTCTTGTTGCTGCGGCTGTATTTGAAATTCGAACCGCCCAGTGCGGCACCGTGATTGAACCCGACATAGCCAGGCCCAGCGAAACCAAAATCTTTCGCCAGGTGCTGAGTGAGGTCTTTGAGATAAAAGTCCTGCCCGGCGCTGTAACTGTCGCCAATCACCGAGATGGCCAGCACCTCCCCCGCTTTACCCTTGGCCATCCCGGCAAGCCGCTCGCGCGAACTTCTTGCTTCGATCACCGGAGCCGGAACGGATCGCACATCTTCGACATAGTCCATTGGCTCATCCTTCTATCTATCAGCCAGTAGGCTGAATCGGCGCTCAGGTTTGAGACACCTTAAACCCTGTCTCTGGAGTCTTTTTGCTGCTTGCACGTTCGCCCAAAAACAGAACAGAAGTAATGGCAAAACGGCTGAAAACATTCGACAACAGCACGGGGCCCAACAATCCGCACAGCACACCGCCCACGACCAGGATGCTTTCGTCTGTAACACCCAACCGACCCAAGGCGAACCGTGAACTGGCGGCAAACAGCACGTGAAAGAGGAAGATGGCGTAAGAGTATCCGCCGAGCCAGATCAGTGCTTTCGAGCGCATGTCACTCGACAGTAGCGCGACGCAGGACGTACAGCCAACGAGCAAGCCGACAAGGCTTCGGCGATCGACAATGAGTTCGCGATCCACGGCAGCAATGTAAAGCAGCGCAACCGATATCAAGACGAACACGACCGGCCCGATCACCTTCAGCGATCGCTTTAAAGCACTGACATTTTCGTGGCAAATCATCCCCGTCACGAAAAACGGCAGCAAATAGACCGCGCCGTTGATGCCAAACGCATCGACCGGAAAGACCGGCAGCAGGAACACCACCGCCGAAAACAAAAACAGCAGGTACAGCCGCGTCGCCGTCTGCAACAGACCGCGCCACTGCAGAAAACCGACAAACATGAAGATGATAAATACCGCCTGTAAAAACCAGAAATGGTTCACCGGCACGTAAAACGACAACAAGGCGTCGATTAAACCGAGGTCCTTGTTCACACCCGGTCCGACAACCTGTAGCACGGAAAATGGAATACCGACAAAAAACAAAGGCACGATCAACCTTCTCACCTTGCCAACGCAGTAAGCGGATAAGTCATTGCCCCTGATTTTGTAAATCGAATAGATATAGCCCGATATAAAGGTGAACAGCGGCATCCTGACGTACACCATCGAATCCGCCAAAACCCGAAACGGTGATCCCAGGTCTATTTTCAGTCCACCGCCCAACGGCCCTATCACGTGATAGAGCACCAGCAGCAGACACGCCAGGCCTCTGAGCGTTTCTATTTCCAACGATTTTTTCTTGCTTTGCATAAACCACAAACCTCAGCGCAAGACGCTTGATTCAACCGACTCAGGTTTTTTTGAGCGCAACTGCAACCCCAGCCCCAGAAACAGCACCGGAACCACCATGGAGAAATGTCGGGCAAACGAGCCGAAGTCAGGCTCGAACAAACCCTGCACCAATAAAAAGGACAGTGGAATCGCAATCAGCTCTTTGACTTTCGGCTCGATGATTGAGCCCTTGTAGTGACTCGACGTCATCATTTTGAACATCAACAACGAGGTCATCATCATCAGCACGACGAAGATGATCTGGCCCAGGCCGGAGAGAAGTATCAACTCCACCGGGAAAGACAGCCTGAAGAATATGCTCATCGAGTCCACGGCCTGTGAAACGAAATCACCGCCGCTAAACCACGACACGATCAATGACTTTGACCCCTCTTCACCGAGGGTGCGCTGTTCATTGTTACTGGCTCGAATGGACGAAACCGAATAGCCGACCAGCAACTGAATCGCCGTCGCGATCACCAGATAGAACATGAACAACATCACGAAAAAACTGAAACGCGATACATGTTTTTTCATCACGCACACGCCAACCCAGACCAGCGAGAACAATATCCAGTAGGGCCGAATCAGCACGCCGTAAAACAGCGCAGAAAGAAAAAAGCCCGCTCGGTATCGTTTCGAAAAGGAGAAAAACAGAATGGCAATCACCGCCACCGAGACAATGATTTCCTTGGTCAGGTTATCCAGAAAAAACGACCTGACCACACCCCATAGACACAAGGTTAGAAACAACGTTATTGGTATTTTTTTGAAGATGAAGACCGGGATGGAAGTCAGAAACAGGTTGCACAGCATCCCGTAGGCCCACGCATTGGTCAGGTTGATACCGGTGGGACGCAGCAGATAGGCCGAGCACTCGTAAGAAGACCGGTCTGGTGAAAACGGATTCCAGAAATTGCAGTTGTCTGAACGAACGTATGACGACCACAACGTCATTGCATCAGGACCAGGATCGCGGTGCATCAGCAGCGGCATCGCAATAGACAGAAAAAGACCACACAGCAGAATCAGGAATGAGATGGGCGAGTCGAGTTTTCTTCCGCGAAACTCTATGGACGGTAGAGAAATAGCCATTACAAGCTCCCCTTCGCCTGGGCGAACCTGGTCAGCAAAGCAATGACGGCCAACTGCATCGTAATCGAAAAGACATTGCCCCACGCCGCGCCATAAATTGAATAGTGCTTGATGAGCACATAGCTGACAGGCAGTGAAATCACCAGGCAGATTGCCGCACTGGCTAATGAAACCCGACTATTTTTTGAGGCAATAAGGCCTCCCCATACGATGTCGCCGACGGCGCGCAGGGCAAAAGAGAAAATCAGGATCGCTAAAATCCGGTTATCCGGACGCGGAACTGCCGCGGCCACATAATCAAGCAGGATGTTAAAGAAGGCATAAATCAGCACAGCAACCGCGCAGGAAACAACGAGTGAACGCAGCACCCATTGATTCACAAATAATTGCCGGACCGTCAGCGCCTGCTGGTTATCTTTATAACGCTTGGCAAGCACGGGAATGCCCACCACGGCAACGACCGCGTAAGACAGCGCTTGTAACGTGTTTGCGGCAGACCAGGAGTACACGTACTTGCCGAGGCTGGCATACGGTTCCATGTCCAGAATGAGAAAACGTTCAGCGTACTGACTTAATGCGATCAGCCCGCCTCCCAGATAAAACGGCAGCCCTGCTCTCCAGACAGAAGCCGTGGTGACGACACTGACTTCCCGCCCCCTGTGAACGTTAACCACAATGAAGTAACCGGCCACGATCACCAGAAGGTTGGTGGCCACCCATAACCAAAGAACACTGGCGATGGTGGACACCACGCCCGCCATGAGTCCGCCAACGGCAAGGAGCGCCCAGAGGCCGGTTTTGATGAAGAACAACAACGCGCCCCAGTTGGCTTTTTGTGCGGAAAAGACAAACGAGTTTATTTCGAAGGAAAGATGCTCGGTGAGCAGCAAAAACGTGACGCACGCGATCAACGCGACACTCGCCTCAACATCACTGAACAGTGAGTAAAGGGCGACCGTGCCCACCGATAACAACAAACCAACGGCCAGGTATAGAACCAGTACCTTATCAACGACGAGCTTCGTACTGCCCCCCACGCTGATCAGCCGATTGATTTCAGAGCTGAACCCTACACTGTAAAACTTCGAGGCGATCAAGGAGGCAGCTACCACTACGCCGTAGAAACCCAATGCGTCATAACCCAGGTAATGAGTGATGGCCAACACCAGCAAAAACTTCGCGCCTAATGCACCTCCCCGTAGCAACAACCGAAATATCATCGAACAATCCCTTTGATGATAGTGTCCATCAACTCCGTTTTGGCTTCGATTTCCTTGCAGGTGTCCGTCAGTTTTTTACCGAATCTGGACAACGCATTCGGGGCGTAAACGGTGTCGATGATGGTGTCGACATTGATATCTCCACCATTGATCACCCAGTCTTCCACGCCCATATCCTGATAGGCGCCAAAACCTTTGCGTTCATAGCTGATATGGAACGCAGGCACGCCGGCGAGTAGAGACTCAATGGCTCCATGCAGCCTTACGGAAATGACCAGATCGGGCTGATACTTTGACAGGGTTGCCTTCAAGGGCAAGAGGTCCTCGGTAATGCCGAGTTCCCGATAGAACGCCCCGTCATCGTTGCCACGGACGGCGCTTTGGACAGCGCAGACCACTTTGCTCTTGGCCCTTAGTCGCTTCAACAGAAGCTTCAAGTTGGCAACGTAGGCAACTTTCTTCTCTTTGCTCCATTCCGGCGGCTTGCGTAAAACCACGCAGACCACGGCCGGCGATGCCGCACAGCGGGTGAACTTGGGTTGCACCAGTATCTTCTTCGCCAACGCCTGGACCGCCAGATCTGGCGCTCGATAGACATTGGCATTGGACTCGAAAATAGCCGACGACCTGTTGTCCCGGACAAACACCGCGTCGGCACTGGCGTAGTGTTCTACGATCGCGCTGCTCTCACCGTGGAACGGGCCGATACTTTGCGGCAGGTAAACCGACGGCACCTTGCTCAAAATCGCCGTTTCGAGCTGCTTGGCATGACCCAGTTTCAACTTGATGTGTTCAAAGGCACTTTTTGAGCGCATGTACCCACCGCCTACCCCGACGATCAGATCACTGGTGCTCAAGAGGTCCGCGAGTGGCGCGTAAGACTGTTTAAGGAACACAGCTTCCTTCACGCGCCCCAGTCCTTTAGCCGCCATGACCGGCGCGTCATACCGCTTATAGGGAAGATAACTAAATGACTTGGGGTCCGACGCAACGACGTTGATTAACGTGTCAGCACCAAAGTTTCGCAACACCAAGGCGATGGCCAAATCCACGAGAAGGCCATCACCCGAATTTGACGCACTGTAGCCATGCAAAATAGTTACGTTCATATCTTGATATCTACTTAATAAGTTTGAGCGGAATACACGTCATAGGTTTGCTGGATCATCAGCGTTGCGCTGAACCGTTTGCGCACTCGATTGCGGCTTTCGGTGCCCAGCTCCAGCAACTTTTGTTTCTTGATATTTACTAAGATATTGGCGAGCGCCTGGTGATCGCCCGTCGAAAATATGTAGCCCGTAACGTCGTGCGTCACCAGTTCAGGCAGCGATGTACAGTCACTGGCAATAACGGGCACGCCCATGGCCATTCCTTCGAGTGGGACCATGGCAAAACCTTCCCAGCGACTGGGGACAATCAGGGCGTCTGCCGTTTTATAGAGTTCATTCACCTCTGCCGGGGTTACCCAGGGCAGGTATTCAACGGCGTCAATGACGGGGCACTCTACCGACTCCTCATTTACCGCACTGCCGACAACCGTCAGTTTCAAGTCCTTGCGTTCGACTTCCGTGAACGCCTTGAGCAAAACATCAAAGCCTTTCTGGTAGTCCAGTCGACCCACAAATAAAAGCTGAATATCCGTACGCTGATGAGACAGACCCTCATCGTTTTTATAATGAATGCCGTTGTAGATCAGCTTCATACGGTGGCGGTCGATACCAAACGAAGCCGCTTTATCCAGTTCATACTGGCTCACACAAATAATGACATCCGTCACTTTTTGCAAAAGCCGCTCAATCAGCGAATACACTTTCTGCTTGGCGGGAGAACTTTCCATCAAGAACGAAAACGCGTGCGGGCAATAGATGACTTTCGGTGACCGCCAAGGGCGCACGACCAAACAAACACATCGGCCAATGACACCGGAGAACGTGCTGTGCAAATGCACCACATCAGGTTTTTCCTTGAAGATCACACGGATGAGTTGCCAGGCAAACCGCATAAGGGAGACAACACCTCTCTTGTTTCTGGAGAAGGTCCTGATGTCCTTTTCATCAATGCCATGCAGTTCTTTCTTCTGGTCGAACGGGATCAAATAGACCAGTTCATACTGCCGGGCGTCGCCCTCAGGAGGGGTTGATATCGTCCGGATGACAGTCGCAACACCACCTTTGATCGTTTCCGCAACGTGTAGTATTTTTTTCACAATCCACCCAATTCCATGAACGTAGACGCAGGCAAAAGAGAGCTGAAAGTGGTTAAAAATCGTCAACCCACTTTCAATCCAATGACTTGGTAGATAGAACTCGCTTCACGACTTGTCAGAGGCGTATTCATAGTTGTAATAGCCGTAACTGCCATTACCGTAATAGCTGGACGCTCGTTTCTCGACGCCATTAAAAATCGCGCCTTTTAATTCGATACCGTTTTGAGCAAACCGACGAATAGTCAATTCGATCTCTTTGGCAGGATTTACACCGAAGCGAGTCACGATCAGATTAATGGCGGCTTCACGCCCAACGATTGCAGCATCTGTCACGGCCAGAAGAGGTGGCGTGTCGATGATCACCACGTCGTAGCGCTCACTCAGTTCTGCCAGGAGCTCTCTGAAGTTGGCATGCATCAACAGCTCTGACGGGTTAGGCGGTACCTGTCCACGACTGATGAAATGCAAGTTATCGACTTCGAGCTTATTGATTGCTTGCTCAATGCTGCAGCGCTTGGTCAACAGATCGGATAAACCATTGCTGATCGGGGTGGCCAACGTCTTGTGCAGATGACCTTTGCGCATATCGCCATCGATCAGTACGACTCTCTGCCCGCTTTGAGCAATGACCGCGGCCAGGTTAGAGGAGACAAACGTCTTGCCGACCTGGGGGCTCGGACCGGAAATCATGATCCGGTTATTGGTCGCATCCAGGCCCGCAAAATGCAGACAGGTTCGCAGGCTGCGTATCGACTCGATGGACAGGTCAGTAGGGTTACGCAGCGCTAATAGAAACGCCTGGTGGTTGGCACTATCGCCCAAGCGGACTTTTTTACTGTCCTCTTCCTGTTGCAGGGTGCTGTAAGGAATGGAGGCATAGACGGGCAGTCCAAGTTGTTCGATGGCTTCTGGCCCCTCGAGTCCTCTGCTCAGCGATTTACGCACTAACACCAGGGCAACACCGACAAACCCACCCAGGAAAGTCGCAATCAGTACGATCAGGGCTTTGCGGGGTTTGACCGGGGTCGTGATGTCGACATCCGCCGTATCAATCAACCGCGCATTGCCGACCGCCCCTGCCCTTACGATATCCAGCTCCTGGGATTTGTTCAGCAGCTGGGTGTAGATCTGTGTCGCCACTTCCACATCACGGGTCAGGTTCAACAGCTCCTGCTGTGTAGCCGGAAGCCCCTGGACCTTTTTTTCCAACCCTTGTCGCTGTTTGTTCAAATCCCCCATCTGAGCCATCAAGGCGCGGTAAGCCGGATGCTCTCTAGTGAACTTTCGATCCATGTCCGCTTGCTGGAGTTTCAGGTCCGAGATGCGCGTATCCAGCACCACCATCTGTTCCAGGACTGACTTGGTTTCGAGCGAAATGTTTACTGTATTTCCGCGGGTTTGATAGCTGTTCAGCGCGTTACTGGCTTTGACCAGATCGTCTTTGACTTGCGGGAGTTGTGCCTGCAGGAACTCCAGACTCTGGGCTGCCTCGGCTGAGGTGCGTTGCACATTCTGCTGCACATACAGTCTTGAGATCTTGTTGAGAATCTTCACCGCCAGCGCGTAGTCGGTGCTGGCCAAGGCCAGACTTATAATGCCCGACTCTTTACCTTGCTCGGAGACCTCGAGGGCGTCCTGGTAATTCTGAATGGTGACAATGCGTGGATTGCGCACGACTTCAAATTGGGTGCCTGGATTCGCGGCCATGCTCGCGACGAGCACCTCTACACCGTCTTGCGCGATGGCTTCGCCTGTGGCGCCGGCGGCCAACAAACCGCCATTGTCATCGTAGAGTTTGAATCGATTCTGCTCTTCGGCAACCAGCATCAATTTTTTGCCTAACAGTTCATTCGGCAGATTGAGCTGTTCAATATCAAGGCGTTCGCCGCCCCATGCATAACTGTTCATCCCGAAACGCGGCGGTGAAACACTTTCGGTCGGGATACTTTTACATCGCCGCGCAAGAAAGCCGCCGACAACCGGAAAGGTGTTGGGCGTTATCATGATATCAAGGCGCAGATCATCGACTGTTTTACCAATCACCGCGCGGGACTTGATAATGCCGATCTCGGTAGCCGCCGGGGATTGCCCACCGAGCATGCTACTGATATCCGAGAAGCCCAACATGTCGTTCTTTTTCGGCTCGACCTGTACCAGAGCGTTCGCCAGATACACTGGCGGCGATAAGATCGAATACGCGGCACCGCTCACCATGAACGCCCCGGTGATGGCACCGATCAACCATTTATGGTCAATCAATGTGCCTAATAAACCGAGCAGATCAATCTCGTCTCTCTCTTTATCCCGGGTGCTGACTACTGACGGTAACTGCATAAGGTCTATTCTTTTACCATTATTACTAATCTGAAAATCATCCATCAACGTCCGAGGCGCTGCGCCCATGAGCAAACGGCATCTTCAATCAATGCATGGGCATGGACAAAAGCAGCTTTTCCTTGACGATACGGGTCCTTTATTTCGCGTTCACTCTGCCACTTGCCCAGAAGAAACACTTTGCCCCTGGCGTGCGATGCAATCCTTAGTACGGCCTGTACATGCTCTTTTTCCATGACCAGAATGAGGTCTGATTCATTAACTATGGCGGGAGTAATCTGTCGCGCTTTAAACGCTTGGGCTTCGTGGCCCTGTTCTTCAAGAACCAGAAGTGCGTCGGGCTCCATAGACTCACCCACCCGCGCGTTCAATCCCGCGGAGGTCACTGAGATACCTGAAGGTTGCAGCGCATGGCGAAGCAACAGTTCAGCGGTAGGACTTCGGCAAATATTGCCGACGCAGACCACAAGAATCTTTCTGAACAAGGCTACTCTTCCCGTGTAGTGTCGAATCGGCCAACGTATAGCGAGGAGTTGAGTGAACCGATTAGATCGTCCCGCATTCAGAGATGGATCCGTCATGAAAATACAAGTGTATTAAATACCACGACGCATAAAAAACACCCAACCAGAAAACCGGACCATAAATAACACTTGCGATCTGGAAGTTATTTATCCGACAAAAATTAACAATGAAGGGAATGACATAGAGGATTAATGATATCGCTGTACTAATGCTATTTTGACCCTGGCCCATGCCAGGGACGACATACTGACTCAACAGGAAATCCCGATATGCGTATTCGACTGATCGCCACTTCAACGCTGTTTATACTTGGCGCACTCAGCCCCGCTTACGCCAGCCAGGCTTTTTCAGTGCTGGCGCAAGACAACAAGACAATAGGCGTTCAGGTGAAGATTCAAAATTTCTCAGCCGCCGACGCCCATCAGATCAAAGCCTCAGGGTTCGGATTCGTACGCTTTGGCGTATGGACGAACAGCCTGGGCAACCCGGCGTATCAACACCAGATCAATGAAGCCTTCGCTGCTGCCAAATCCGCCGAACTGCCGGTATTGATGACCGTTCGCTCAACCAAAGCGTTAACTCACAAAACGCAAAGCAGCGGCAGTGATCTCGCCGCTGCGGGAGATTCCTTCGCGAACTCGGTCATCGGCCTGGAAAAAGCCTTCAGCACGCAGCTTGTCGCCATTGAAATCTGGAATGAACCAGACTTGCCGAAATACTGGCCCACCCGGGATTTTGAAGTAACGTTTGTGCCTTTCATGAGTGCAGTGTGCAACGCGTTACAACAGCGGGATCATTCAACCCCACTGATCGGGTTTGGGTTCGCAAAGGTGCCAACCAAAGACTCCAAGGCGACCGTCGCACTGACTGAAATCATTAAGGATTACCCACAATGCCTCAGTGCGGTCTCCTACCATCCCTATGGCATGTCGGGCACCGAGATCAGCAGTGCTCAAGCGTTTATCCTCGATAACTTCCATGTACCGGGGGTCATTACCGAATGGGGAGTGCCATCGCTCAGTTCCATCGGGGGCACCGCCGGACAAGCATCACGCATTACAAGATTCATCTCGGATGTCAAAAAACTGAATATACCGCTGACATCCCTTTACGAATGGAAAAACAGCGACTCAGGCAGTAACGATCGCGAACGAAGTTTCGGGCTAACGTCATCTGATGGAAAATCAAAACCTGCGCAAGTGGCCGTCAGAATGTTACTAAAGTAACGACCGCACCCTTCCCTTAACAGGGGCTTTTATTCATCCACTCCGCATAACTCGCGGCGTCCATTGCCAGCGACTCCTCCACCAGGACCTCGAACAATACGGCTTGCGCTTCAAACCGCAGGTCATGTCTGGACTTCTGGGAGTCGTTCATTTGTTCCATCAACACGCGAGTGACTTGACTGGGCATGCTGGATTTCACTCGTTTTAGCCAGCCGGGAATTTTCTTCGCGGCTTTCACTCTTCCCATCTCCACCAGACCATTCATATTGTCCGGGTGGTTCTTCTTTGAAGCAGTCATCAGTTCTTCAAATACTTCGGTCAATTTCTTCAAGACATAACCGAGAATAAAGTCATCGAAGGCCTCCACAATTGCAGACACCCGCTCCCCTTGTGAAGTCATTTCCCCATCCAATACCTACATTTATCGGCGCCACATTACACGCCATCCGGGTGGCACTAATTGACATCTTATAACGACTGAACTTGACTATTTCTAACAGTCACAGGCACCCGAATGCAGGCATGGCAGCGCAGTCGCCGGAGTTGCCAGCGAAGCGTCAACGGTCAGTTGCTTTGAACCTGCGCCGCGTTTTGGCATCGTATTTACCGATACCCGCGCCCCGCCTTTCAAACATCCGTTTCCCGGTTGTTGCCACCGGGGCCACCGATACGTACATGCGCCCTTGAGTGGCTGTCAGCGCTCGGGTAATGTCATCAGACCCATAGGACAGAGCACGCCCATGACTTCCAAGCTGGAACAACTCAAACAAATGACCACCGTAGTTGCCGACACCGGCGACTTCGAAGCTATCGCTCGCGTAAAACCCGTCGACGCTACCACCAACCCTTCCCTGCTGCTGAAAGCCGCTGCCATCCCCGGTTATGCCGAGTTGCTGAACGCCTGCGTTCACGACTGCAAGGGCGATGTGGGCCTGGCCAGCGACCGTTTTGGCGTGGCGGTAGGCCAAGAGATTCTGAAGGTTGTACCGGGCCGAATTTCCACTGAAGTGGATGCGCGCCTTTCGTTCGACACTGACGCCGTATTGAAGCGTGCGCACCGTCTGATCGAGCTGTACGACAAGGCCGGCATTGGCCGCGACCGCGTGCTGATCAAAATCGCCTCCACCTGGGAAGGCATCCGCGCCGCCGAGAAGCTTGAAAAGGAAGGCATTCAGACCAACCTGACGCTGCTGTTCTCGTTTGCTCAGGCTGCGGCCTGTGCTGACGCCGGGGTATTCCTGATTTCGCCGTTCGTAGGTCGCATCTACGACTGGTACAAGAAGGCTAACGGCAACGACTACACTGGCGCGGATGATCCGGGCGTGCAGTCGGTGACGCGTATCTACAACTACTACAAGGCCAATGACTACAAGACTGTGGTCATGGGCGCGAGCTTTCGTAACCTCAATCAGATCGAGCAGTTGGCTGGGTGTGATCGCCTGACCATCAGCCCGGACCTGCTGGAGAAGCTGGCGGCGGACACTGGCAAGCTGGAGCGCAAGTTGGCTCCGGGCCATGCGGGTGAGGCGCGCTTGAGCCTGAATGAAGCGCAGTTCCGTTGGTTGTCCAACGAGGATGCGATGGCGACCGAGAAACTGGCTGAGGGGATTCGTCAGTTCGCCCGCGACCAGGAAAAACTCGAAGCACTGCTGCAAGCCAAGCTCTGATTCAGTAAGCAAATGCAAAAAAGGGCGAACCTTAACGGGTTCGCCCTTTTTTATGCTTTGAATTTGGGGAGTTTGTTATGTCGCCATCGCGGGCAAGCCTCGCTCCTACAAGGATCAATGACGCTCTAAAGCATTCACCAAATCATGGAAAGCTTCACGATTGGAGTCGTTCAGGCCCATGAGGATTTTGTGTGCTTCAAGCACTTTGATCCGCACGACTTCTTCGGACTGATCCTGGTCTGGCAGGTCGGTCAGGCATTCGGGGCACGGGATCGGGCGGTCAACGATGTTGAACACTTGCTCGAAACCCATGGACTGCAGCAGACGGGTGATGTCTTCGTGGGTGGTGACGACGGTCGGCAGCAGGCCAACCTTTTGCCGCGACAGGATCGACAGTTTGGCCAGCAGGCCAAGGGTGGTGCTGTCGATGCTGCGGGTTTCGGTCAGGTCGATCACGATCGCGTTGAAGTTCAACGCGGTGAAGATCCGCTCAATAGTCGCATCCAATGCCGAACACAGGGTCAGGCGAACTTCACCGACGAACTTCAGGACGAAGGTGCCATCCTGCTCGGCGAACTGGATTCTACCGGTACTCATTAAAGATTCCTGCTCAACACCAACAGGGCGATATCATCCGGCATCTCCCCTAGCGTGGCCAATCCGAAAACCTGCCGCAGACCATCCAGGCTGCCGCCCGCTGCCTTGACCCGTTGGGGCAAAGCCGCTTCTTTTTCTTTGAGTGTAGGTTCTGGCAAAAGGTCCAGAATGCCGTCGGACATCAGCGTCAGGCTGAACGTCGGCGGCAGCTCCAGCACGTGGTCTTCATAGGTAGCTTCATTAAAGAGGCCCACCGGCAGACCGCGCCCTTCCAGATAACGAACACTGTCTGGCGTGTACAACACAGGCAACGGCAAATGACCACCGATGCTATAGGTCAACAAACCTGTCTCCTCGTCGATGACTCCACCGACCATTGTGACGTGTTTACCCAGCTTACAACTGATCAGGCCTCGGTTGATATGACCAAGGACCTCTGAAGGCTTGAATTCTGGCAATGTGCCGCTGCGCTTGGATTCAAACAGCAAGCGCGTGGTCATGAACTTCAACAGCACGGTAACGAAGGCTGAAGAGGCGCCATGACCGGAAACGTCCGCCAGGTAGAAGGCTACCCGACGCTCGTCGACCCGAAAGTAGTCAACGAAATCACCCGACAGGTACAGCGACGGGATGATCTGGTGAGCAAACTGGAACTCATCGATGGTCCAGGGACTGACCGGCAGCATGTTCATCTGCACCTGGCGACCGGCGTTCTGGTCTTCCTGGAGCAGGTTCAGGCTGGCGGCGAGCTCTCGGTTAGCCTTTTCCAGCTTCTCGCGGTAGCGCTGGTTTTCCAGCAGCAGGCGCGCGCGATCCAGGGCCCGGCGCACAGAGTGCTCGAGCACAGCCAAATCTTCGAGAGGCTTGATCAGGTAGTCCGCCGCGCCCAGGCGCAGGGCCTCGACCGCGTCGTTCATCACGCCGGCACCCGAAACCACGATCACCGGGGTTTGCGGCGACAGCTCGGTGACCTGGCGAATGAGTTCGAGTCCGCCCATCTGCGGCATGCGCAGATCGCAGATGACCAAGTCGGGCTTGTCTTGCTCGAATACCTGAAGTCCCTGCTGGCCATTGCTGGCCTGCAGGACACTGAAACCACTGTCTTCCAAGTAGGCCGCGAGGCTCGCGCGCACTACTTCGTCATCATCGATTATCAGCAGCGTGGCACTGGTTTTTGGCATGTGGGCAAACGGCGCCAGAATTAGGTTGGCGTAGCAGGCAGGGGTTTTGTCCCGGCTCACACTACTGGATTCGCTTTCTAGCCTCTCTACTGCACCGTTTTCGAGCGTTTGCCCTACACACAGGTTCACCAGAGGTGCCCTTCTAAGGCGCAGACGGTACTCCCATCCGCGGGGCGTTTCAAGCTCACGCCGATGGTCGCTTGACGTCTTTACTTGTCAAATCACCGGGAGTTATAAGAACAGGTAAAACCGTAACCCTATGGAAGGATGAAGCCCATGAGTCAAACCGATCGGGACTACAGCGAAAAGCGCGATTTCATCCGCATGCGGGTCGATGCCGATGTGTCGCTGATTCACGAAGGCGATGAGGTGCCAGCCGTCTGCATCGACCTTTCCAGCAGCGGTATGCAGGTTGAGGCACCCCGCCTGTTCAAGGTCGGGGACCGGATCAGCGTGCGCATCGACTCCGATCACGCAGCGCTCAAAGGGCTTGAGGCCGATACCGAAGTGGTGAGGGTGAAAGAACAGGACGGTGGCACTCAGAAACTCGGGCTTACAATCTTGAAGATGAAATAAGCCCGGATCCAAACGAAAGAAGGCGGCCGATTGGCCGCCTTCTTCATTTTACTGGTCGAGATCAAAAATCGTCTTCGACCTGGCCGTCTTTGACTTTGAACTCGCGGTTCTGCAAGTACGCATTGCGGATGAAGGTGTACTTGTCGCCGCTGATTAACTTCTCGCTCGACAGCAAGCTGGCGCGGGTGTCGACGATATTCAGGCCGAAGACCGAGTTACGCACCGGCACGTCGTTGATGTAGCGGTACGGGCCGGTGTAGCCGTCGACGAACTTGGAAGGTGCATCACGCAAGGTGCTTGGGCCCATCAGCGGCAACATCACGTACGGACCGCTGCCCACACCCCAGTAACCGAGCGTCTGGCCGAAGTCTTCGTCGCTACGATTCAGGCCCATTTGGGTGCCGACATCGAAGAAGCCCAGCAGGCCGAAGGTGGTGTTGAAGATCAGACGCGCGGTGTCTACGCCCGCTGCAGCAGGTTTGACCTGCAAGACATTGTTGGCAAGGTTGGTAACATCACCGACGTTGCGGAACATGTTGTGAATGCCGTCTTCCAGGAACTGCGGCGTCACAAACTCATAGCCTTGAGCGATTGGCTTCAGTGCGTAAGTGTCGACGAAGTCGTTGAACTGGAAGATAGGACGGTTGACGCTTTCCCAAGGGTCTTCTTCCGTGGCAGCCTGGGCTGCGAACGGAACCAGCAAAACGCTGGCACACACACAAAGCTGAGCTAGACGATTGCTCCAGCGCATAGAAAACTCCTTGGATTGTACTGGCAAGGGCGCTTGGCCCAGGCGATAAGCTGGCTAGTATAAGACGGAAAAGCCGATTTAGGGCAGCCTCGCAAGTGATGGCCTACGGATGATTCGTCCTGATTGATAGCGCTTCACATCAGTGTCACTCAACTGTCACCGGCGGCGCATAGCCTTGTCACTATTTCAGGGACGTTGATATGCCGCACGCCGAAACCTTGCCCCTCGCTGCACCCAGCCTGACCGCCGTACTGTTCGGGCTCAGTGGTTGCCTGGTGGATTTCGGCGCCCGGATGCGCCAGCACGATACTCACACGCCCGAGCACGCCGAGGTCACGCCCGGCGCGCTGGACAGTCTGAACAGCTTGCAGCGCCAGCAGATTCCTTGCGCCTGGCTCGACGAGTTGCCCCCGGCCGTCAGCCATTCCCTGGCCGGCGCCCTGCCGGCGTGGATCAAACCTTCGCAACACCCCGCAACAATCAATCCGTGGCCGGCGCCGAACGCTTGCTGGCAAGCGTTAATGGCATTGAATGTCGAACAACTCGATGGTTGCGTACTGGTCAGCGGCGAACCGCGATTGCTGCAATCGGGACTGAATGCCGGGCTGTGGACGATCGGCCTGGCGTCCTGCGGCTCGCTCTGCGGGTTGGCGCCCAGTGAATGGCAGGCCTTGAGCCAAAAGGAACGCGAACACCTGCGCGGCAAAGCGACGGTACAGCTGTTCGGTCTGGGGGTGCATTCGGTGATCGATCATCTGGGCGAACTGGATACCTGCCTGGCCGACATCAGTCTGCGTCGGCTCAAGGGCGAAAAGCCCTGATCGAGATCATGCAGGTTCAGCTGGAGTGGATTAATCTAAAGGCAAGCCATAGACCTTTGGCGCGCTGCTGCGGTCTATGCCAGTGCCTATCGATAAAAGGAAGAACGCCATGCCTGCCCGCGAACTGCAACAACAGCTCAATACTCTGCGCGAGCAATTGGAACAGAATCCACCGCTGACCGAAGCCGAGCGCGAAGACCTGCACGCGCTGATGGCACAGATCGAACTTGAGCTTGAACTTGAAACCAAAACCCAGGACACCAACCTCGCCGACAATGTGAACCTGGCCGTCGAGCGCTTCGAAATTGAACACCCTACCCTTGCCGGAACCTTGCGCAACATCGTGCAAGCCCTCGGCAACATGGGGATCTGAACCTGCCAGATGCAAAAAAAAAGCCCTGCTATCGCTAGCGGGGCTTTTTCTTATCGGTGTGCAATGCAATCCCCCCTGTGGGAGTGAGCCTGCTCGCGATGGCTGAGTGTCAGGCGACATCTATGTTGGATGAGCCATCGCCATCGCGAGCAGGCTCGCTCCCACATTAGATCTTTATTGGCGGACCAGGCGGTGGTTCGGCAGTTGAACAGTTTCAGTGCTGCGATACGGGTTGATGTCCAACCCACCGCGTCGCACATACCGTGCATAAACCGTCAACTTCTCCGGTTTCAGCAACCGCTGCAAGTCGAGGAAAATCCGCTCCACGCACTGTTCATGGAAGTCCGAGTGCTGACGGAAGCTCACAATGTATTCCAGCAAACTCGCGTGATCCAGCGCCGCGCCACGGTATTCCACCGCCACGCTGCCCCAGTCCGGCTGGCTGGTGACCGGGCAGTTGGATTTGAGCAAATGGCTGTGCAGGCTCTCTTCAACAATGCGCGAATCATCGCAACGCAGCAGTTCGGGACGCGGATGCTCGTAGCTGCTGACACTGATCTCCAGGTCATCGATGCACACACCCGGCAACGCCACGACGCCTTCGGCTTCAACATCCTTGAGGCTGCGAATCCGCACGCCAACCGGCTTGCCGGCAGCGGCCGAGAGGTCTTTCACCAGCGTCGACTCAAGGGTCGCGGTATCGGCAAACGGCGTCTGATTCAACGAGTTCAGGTACAGCTTGAACGACTTCGATTCGATGATGTTCGGCGAATCCGCCGGGATACTGAATTCGCCAATCGCCACCACTGGCTTGCCCGACGGCAACAACCACGACAGCTCGAAGCAGTTCCAGAAATCCACACCCTTATAAGGCAGGGATTGCGCCGTCAGGCCCAACTCGGCCCATTTCGCGGTGCGCGGGATCGGGAACAGCAAGGACGGCGTATAGGTGGCGATGTATTCGCTGGATTTGCCCAGCGGCGAGTGTTCGGCTGCGGGATGCATGGCGGAAACCTGACTGAAGAATCAGCGGATTCTACCAGCCTTTACGCCCGCCTTAGAGTGCTTACTGACTGACAGTCAGTTTGCCGACCATGCCCGCCTGGTAATGGCCGGGAATGTTGCAGGCAAATTCCAGGTTAGTGGCCTTGGTGAAGGTCCAGGTCAGCTCAGCAGTTTTGCCCGGTTCGACGAGGACGCTGTTCGGGTCGTCGTGTTTCATCATCCCGTGATCCATGCCAGCCATCGAGCCGTGGTCCATTTCCTTCATGCCTGTAGGCGTGAGCATGCCGCTCTGCTGCATCTTCATCATTTCCTGCTGATGCCTGGCATGCATCGCCGCATCACCCAGGTTGAATTCGTGCAACAACTGGCCATTATTCACCAGCACCAAACGAACCGTCTCTCCGGCTTTGATATCGATCGCCTTGGGGGTGAACGACATGTCGCCCATCACCACCTCGACACTGCGAGTCGCCTTGGCCGCCGGGGCCGGCTGACCGAAATCGTAGGTATGCGCCGGCGATGCCCACACCGCCGAACTCAGTGCCAACAAACACGCAGCCAACACCAGAGGTTTGCGCAAAAACATAGTCGTACTCCAACAAGATAAGGTTCAGCCTGTGGAAAACTCTAAACTGTCGTCACTGCCCACAACCTGACAGCCAGATTACAACTTTGTCAGGTTGACCTGTGTTTACGCTGCCCACGGTATAAAGCGTTCGTTCCATTTGCCTCGAGTTGCCTATGAAGCTGCTGATCGTCGAAGACCAACCGAAAACCGGCCATTACTTGCGCCAGGGCCTGACCGAGGCCGGTTTCAACACCGAGCTGGTGGCCGACGGCAGCACCGGGCAACAACTGGCATTGAGTGGTAATTACGCGTTATTGATCCTTGATGTAATGCTGCCCGGTCGTGATGGTTGGCAAATTCTGCAAGCGGTACGCAGTGCCGGTCTGGATACGCCGGTACTTTTTCTGACTGCGCGAGATGCGGTGGAGGACAGAGTCCACGGCCTTGAACTCGGTGCCGACGATTACCTGGTCAAGCCGTTCGCCTTCTCCGAATTGCTGGCGCGGGTCCGCAGCCTGTTGCGACGCGGAGCTGTTTCGCCTCAGGAAACCAGCCTGCAACTGGCCGACTTGCGCCTGGACTTGATCCGCCGCCGGGTGGAACGCAATGGTCAGCGCATTGACCTGACCGCCAAGGAGTTCGCCCTGCTGGAAATGCTTCTGCGGCGCCAAGGAGAAGTGTTGCCCAAATCACTGATCGCCTCCCAGGTCTGGGACATGAATTTCGACAGCGACACTAATGTCATCGAGGTCGCGATCCGCCGTTTGCGTCTGAAAATCGACGATGAATTCCCCAACAAGCTGATTCATACCGTGCGCGGCATGGGTTATGTCCTTGAAGAGCGCCCTGTCTGATGCGTCGACTTTCGTTAAGCAGTCGCCTGGCGCTGCTGTTTGCGGCCTGTACGGCCGTGGTTTCGTTGTTTGCCGGGGTGTTGTTCAGTCGCGCCAGTGAGGCGCATTTCATCGAGCTCGATCAGCAGTTGCTGGACGGTAAGTTGATTGGTTTGCGCCGCGCGCTGCACGACGTTCGATCAAGTGAAAGTGAAGTCAAACTGGCGGATGAACTGAGCCGGCAGGCGGATCTGTCGCTGCGAATCACCGGCAGCGATGGCCAGCGCTGGTACGACAGCTCGACGCACCTGCCGGAAAAGCTCCCGCATAAACCCGGCTTATCCACGTTGAACGACGACGGCACCGATTATCGCGTGCTGAATGCGCCGCTGTTTGTCGATCGGCCTGACTCACCGCAACTGACCTTGCTGCTGGACATCACCCATCACCAGCACTTTCTGCAACGCATGCAGCGCCTGATCTGGCTGACCGTCGGTTTGTCAGCCCTGGCCACCGCGTTGCTCGGTGCATGGGCGGCGCGCAGTGGCTTGCGCCCGTTGCGGCGCATGAGTGCGATCGCCAGCGGCGTTTCGGCGCAATCGCTAAACGCCCGGCTCCCCGAAGAGAATATGCCGTCGGAACTCACCGAATTGGCCCACAGCTTCAACGCCATGCTCGGACGCCTGGACGACTCTTTTCAGCGGCTATCGGCCTTCTCTGCCGACATTGCCCATGAGCTGCGCACACCCCTGTCGAATCTGCTGACCCACACCCAGGTCACCCTCACCCGCCCTCGGCCTATCGACGATTACCGGGAAGCGCTGCACAGCAACCTCGAAGAACTGCAATGGATGGCGCAACTGGTCAACGACATGTTGTACCTGGCAAAGGCTGACCATGGGTTGCTGACGCCCAAGCGGGAATCCCTGGAGCTGGCAGAGGAAGCGGATGTGTTGCTGGAATTTTTTGCGCCGCTGGCTGAAGACGCCCGAGTGACGTTGAGCCGCGAGGGCAGCGCGCAGATGGAGGGTGACCGCAGTATGTTGCGGCGGGCGCTGTCCAATTTGCTGGATAACGCGTTGCGGTTTACGCCCGCTGATGGAGAGGTGCGGGTGCGGATTGTTGATCAGGTCAAAGGCTTGAGTTTGACGATTGAGAACAGCGGGGACGGGATTGACGGGGCGTTGCTGCCGAGATTGTTTGACCGGTTTTATCGCGCCGATCCGGCGCGTCAGGAAGGTAGCAGTGAGCATGCAGGGTTGGGGTTAGCGATTACCCAGTCGATCATCCGAGCCCATGGTGGGCAGATTCGGTGTGAATCGGAGAATGGGTGGACGCGGTTTGTGATTGACATGCCCAAGGGAGAATGAGGCCAGCAGGTCCGGCCCCTTCGCGGGCAAGCCTCGCTCCTACGCGATCATGTAGGAGCGAGGCTTGCCCGCGAAAGCGGTGTAACGGCTTACGAATACCGCAACGCGTGAGCCGGCTCGATTTTCGCTGCACGCCAGGCCGGGTACACCGTCGCCAGGAAGCTCAAGATGAAACCCGCCGAGCAGATCAACAACACATCCCCACCCTGCAATTCCGACGGCAAGTTGCTGACGAAATACACGTCAGAACTGAAGATGTGCTGGCCACTGACCCGCTCCATCCACCCCACCAGCTCACTGACGTTCAACGCCGCAATCACGCCGAGCACGCCACCGATCAAGGTGCCGACAATCCCGATCACCGTGCCCTGCACCATGAAGATCGCCATGATCTGTCGGGGTGTAGCGCCAATGGTGCGCAGGATCGCGATGTCCGCGCCCTTGTCGTTCACCACCATGATCAACGTTGCGATGATGTTGAACGCCGCCACGGCGACGATCATCAGCAACAGCAGGCCGATCATGGTTTTTTCCATCTTCATCGCGCTGAACAGACTGCCTTGGGTGTGGGTCCAGTCGTCAGCCTTGTAAGCAGTGCCCAGTCCGCCAGCAATATCGCTGGAGACTTTCGGCGCGGCGTACAAATCCTTCACCGCCAGCCGCACGCTCT
This sequence comes from Pseudomonas sp. BGI-2, assembly GCF_004310295.1. GTDB lineage: Bacteria > Pseudomonadota > Gammaproteobacteria > Pseudomonadales > Pseudomonadaceae > Aquipseudomonas. The sequence goes on from NZ_SISB01000009.1 coordinate 35,727, forward strand.
GCACCTGATTCGGCTCCCAGTGCTGCATCTGCGCAGCATCGGCGACGTGGATCAGCGCCATCGAGCCATCCAGCTCGGCACCGACCTTGAACACGCCGACCACATTCAGCCGCTGCATGCGCGGGGTAATGCCACCCGGTGCCGTGCTGACTTCCGGCACGATCAGGGTGATCTTGTCGCCGACATTCAGGCGGAAACGCCGCGCGGTGATCTCACCGATCACCACGCCGAACTCGCCCGGCTTCAATGCATCGAGACGGCCCTGAACGATGTGCTGGGCAACGATCGACACTTTGCCCTCCTGCGCCGGGTCGATGCCGCTGACCTGAATCGGCTGCATCGTGCCTTTATAGGAGAGCATGCCTTCCATCTCGGTGAACGGCACGGCGGCGGTGACTTCCGGATTTTTCATCGCGGCGGCGGCCACGGGCAGCCAGTCGTCGATCGGGTTCACGCCGACGATGGTCGCGTGCGGCACCATGCCAAGGATGCGCGAGCTCATTTCGCGCTGGAAGCCGTTCATCACCGACAGCACCACGATCATCGCCAGCACGCCGAGGGCGAGGCCGATCATCGAGGTCATCGAGATGAAGGAAACAAAGCGATTGCGGCGCTTGGCGCGGGTATAGCGCATGCCGATAAAGATCGATAACGGTCTGAACATTCGCTGGGGCACCGTAAAAAAATAAAAGACCCGACGTACTCTTCAGTACGCCGGGTTTTGGTCAATCAGATGGGCGTCAGGCAACCTTCCTGCAAATGCAGGACGCGATCCATCTGGCGAGCCAGGTTCATGTCGTGAGTCACCACCAGGAACGCCGTGCGCATCGAGGTGCTGAGTTCCAGCATCAAATCCTGAATGCCCTGGGCGGTGTGGGAGTCGAGGTTGCCGGTCGGCTCGTCGAGCATCACCAGGCCTGGCTTGTTCACCAGAGCGCGGGCGATGGCCACGCGCTGACGTTCGCCGCCGGACAGTTCGGACGGTTTGTGCTCCAGGCGATGACCCAGCCCTACTCGCTCCAGCAACGCGGTCGCACGCTGACGCGCTTCCGGGATTGCGGTTTTGCCGATCAGCAGCGGCATGCAGACGTTTTCCAGCGCGGTGAACTCAGGCAGCAAGTGGTGGAACTGGTAAACGAAACCCAGCGACCGATTGCGCAGCAAACCGCGAGCCTTTTCGTTCAGCGCAGACAGCTCTTCACCGGCCAGCCAGACGCTGCCCTTGGTCGGCGTATCGAGGCCGCCCAGCAGATTGAGCAACGTACTTTTGCCCGAACCCGAGGTGCCGATAATCGCCACGCGCTCACCCGGATGCAGCTCCAGTTGCAGGCCGGCCAGAACTTCTACCGACTCCGGGCCTTCCTCGTAGGATTTGCCCAGGTTGCGGCAGCTCAAGATTGCTTTATCACTCATGCCCAACTCACTCATAACGTAGCGCCTCCGCAGGCTGGGTGCGCGCGGCACGCCAGGCTGGATACAGGGTGGCGAGGAAACTCAGGACCAACGCGGCGGCGCAGACCATCAACACATCCTGGCTCTGCACTTGCGACGGCAGGTAATCGATGAAGTACACGTCGGCGTTGAGGAACTTGTGCCCGATCAGGCCTTCGAGGGCCGAGATCGCGGCGCTGACGTTCAGCGCGGCGAAGATCCCGACCACCGCGCCGATCAGCGTACCGATCACGCCAATGACCGTGCCCTGGACCATGAAGATGGCCATGATCTGCCCCGGCGTGGAGCCAAGGGTGCGCAGAATCGCGATGTCGCCCTTCTTGTCATTCACCACCATCACCAGCGTGGAAATGATGTTGAAGGCGGCGACGGCGACGATCAGCAGCAACAGCAGGCCGATCATGGCTTTTTCCATGCGGATTGCCTGATACAGATTGCCGTGGGTGCGCGTCCAGTCGCGGGCATAGAAATGGTCTTCGCCGAGTTGCTGGGCGATATTCCACGCCGTGCGCGGGGCCTGGAACAGGTCGTCGAACTTCAGGCGGATGCCCTGAACCTGATCCGGCTTCCAGCGATGCAGCTTCGCCAGATCCTGCAGGTTGGTGACACCCAGATACCCGTCGATCTCACCGGCGCCGACATGGAAAATGCCCACAACGGTAAAGCGTTTCATGCGCGGGAACATCCCGGCCGGGGTCACCGTGACTTCCGGCGCTACGAACGTCAGCTTGTCGCCGACCGCAGCGCCGAGCTTGGCGGCCGCCTTGTCGCCGATGACGATGCCGAAACTGCCCGGCGTGAGATCGTCGAGTTTGCCCTGCTGCATGAAGTTATCAATGATCGAGACCTGCCGTTCCAGCGCAGGGTCGATGGCATTGAGCAGGACTTTGGAAACCTTGCCGTTGTTGGTCAGCAGGCCCTGCATCTGGGTGAACGGCGCCACGGCCGTCACCTGCGGGTTCTGCTTGACCTTGGCAGCCAGGCTTTGCCAGTCGCTGATCGGTTCACCGGACTCGATGGTCGCGTGGGGCACCATGCCCAGCACGCGGGTGCGCATCTCATGATCGAAGCCGTTCATGACCGAAAGCACGACGATCATCACGACCACGCCGAGGGCGAGTCCGATCATCGAGGTCAGGGAAATGAATGACACAAAATGATTGCGACGCTTTGCACGGGTATAACGCGTGCCAATAAATACGAAGAGAGGTCTGAACATGTCGGGGCTTGTTCGGAGGGAAAAGGAACGTCCTTGTGGCGGGGGTCGATAACCAGCTTTACACTCAGACCACCGCCGCTACCATGGGTTCGCCATGTCGACATTAGATGAAGAAGATCGCCGCGAATACTACCGTATCGAGGACACGATCGCACTGGAAATTCGGCCCCTGTCCGCTCCCGAAGCCGCAGGCCAGGAAGTGTTGCAGGATGCTTCCCCACTGTTCAACTTGCTCAGCGAACTGCACCTGAGCGAATTCGAGTCGCAACACCTGTTACGCCAGATCAGCGAGCGCGACCGCAACCTCGCGGCGTTCCTGAAATCCCAGAACAAACGCATCGATCTAATGAGCCAGGTGATCGCCATCACCGTGCTCGGGCAGATCGGCGAGCCGCAGCCGGTGATCATTTCCGAAGGCGGCATCGACTTTCAGTACCCGACACCCATCGCCGTGGGCGCGCACCTGTCGGTCAAACTGGTACTGATGCCGCAAGCCCTCGGCCTGTTGCTGCGGGCCAAGGTCACGCATTGCGATCGCAAGGCTGGCGCCTACGACGTCGGCACCGAGTTCCAATACCCGACCGATGCCCAACGCCAATTGCTGGCCCGCTACATTTTGCAGAAGCAGGCCCAGGAACGACGTCTGGCCCGCGAAAACGAATCCGGCATTTAATTTAAGGAAGAACCGTGACCCTCATCTACGGCCATCGCGGCGCCAAGGGCGAAGCACCGGAAAACACGCTGACCGGTTTTCAGCAATGCCTCCAGCACGGCGTACGCCGCTGCGAACTGGACCTGCACCTGTCCATGGACAACGAGCTGATGGTCATCCACGACCCGACGCTCAAGCGCACCACCGACCGACGCGGCAAGGTCGTCGAGCACACCGCAAAAGACCTGGTGACCTACGACGCACGCAAGGGCGGCCCGGGCTGGATCAAGCCCTGCCTGATTCCGACACTGGAAGAACTGTTCGAGAAATGCGATTTCGAGCACTGGCAACTGGAAGTCAAAAGCGCTTCACGCACCCGCGCCGCGACGACCGTGCTGGCGATTCGCGAAATGGCTCAGCGTTTCGGCCTGCTCGACAAGGTCACCATCACGTCGAGTTCACGTGAAGTATTGAAAGCCGCGCTGGACCTGGTGCCGGACGTGTCCCGCGGTCTGGTGGCCGAGTACGCGTGGCTTGACCCGTTGAAGGTCGCGCAAAGTTATGGCTGTGAGATTCTGGCGCTGAACTGGACCCTGTGTACGCCGGAACGCCTGCAGAAGGCGCAGCGTCAGGGGCTGCATGTGTCGGTGTGGACAGTCAACGAGCCCGCGCTGATGCGCAGACTCGCCGACTTCGGCGTTGACAGCCTGATTACAGACTTTCCCGGTTTGGCCAGCGCCACCCTCGAGAATTGCTGAAATCGGTCTCCCCGGCCGGCTCAGGCCACCGGCCGGAGCCACTCAAAAAAGCCGGTTGAGGCCGTCGTATGCCGCTACCCGATAGGCTTCGGCCATGGTCGGGTAGTTGAACGTCGTGTTGACGAAGTACTTCAACGTGTTCAATTCGCCCGGCTGGCTCATGATCGCCTGACCGATGTGAACGATCTCCGACGCCTGATAACCGAAGCAGTGAACGCCCAGCACTTCCAGTGTCTCGCGGTGGAACAGGATTTTCAGCATACCCTGGGGCTCGCCGGCAATCTGTGCACGCGCCATGCTCTTGAAGAACGCCTTGCCCACTTCGTACGGCACCTTGGCCTGAGTCAGCTCCTGCTCGTTCTTGCCGATCGAGCTGATCTCGGGAATGGTGTAGATGCCGGTCGGCACGTCGTTGACGAAGCGCCAGCTGTTGTTATCGACGATGCTGCCAGCGGCCGAACGGCCCTGGTCGTGCGCAGCACTGGCCAGGCTCGGCCAGCCGATCACATCACCGGCTCCGTAAATGTTCGGAACGCAGGTGCGATAGGCTTCGTCGACTTCGATCTGGCCACGGCTGTTAACCTTGACGCCGATGTTTTCCAGACCCAGCTGATCGGTGTTGCCGGTACGGCCGTTGCACCAGAGCAAGGCGTCGGCCTTGATCTTCTTGCCGGACTTGAGGTGCAGGATCACGCCGTTGTCCACGCCTTCGACGCGGTCGTAGTCTTCGTTGTGGCGAACCGTGATGTTGTTGTTGCTGAAGTGGTAGCTCAAGGCCTGGGAAATTTCCGAGTCCAGGAAGCTCAGCAACTGACCGCGGTTGTCCACCAGTTCAACCAGTACACCCAGGCCACTGAAGATCGACGCGTATTCGCAACCGATCACGCCAGCGCCGTAAACAATGAGTTTGCGCGGGGTGTGGCCGAGGCTGAGGATGGTGTCGCTATCGTAGATACGCGGGTGATGGAAATCGATGTCCGCCGGGCGATAAGGACGCGAACCGGTGGCGATGATGATGTGCTTGGCCACCAGTTTTTCGACCACGCCGTTGGCGCAGACCACTTCGATGGTTTGCTCGTCGGCGAAGCTGCCGGTGCCGAAGAACACGTCGACGCGGTTACGGGCGTAGTAGCCGGTGCGCGAGGCGACTTGTTTGGAAATGACTTTTTCGGCGCTTTTCAGCACGTCCGGGAACGAGAACCAGCGCGGCTCACCAATGGCCCGGAACATCGGGTTGGTGTTGAACTGCATGATCTGCCGGACCGAGTGACGCAGTGCCTTGGACGGGATGGTACCCAGGTGGGTGCAGTTGCCGCCGACCTGGCGACGGCTATCGACCATCGCCACCTTGCGCCCTGCTTTGGCGGCGTTCATTGCCGCGCCTTCTCCCGCCGGGCCGGAACCCAGCACCACCACGTCGTAGTTGTAGACAGCCATGCGTACTCCTCAGAACAGGCCGCGGCGCCCTCGGCACCTGCGGCTAAATCACGCCGATCTGCGGCGTGAAGGAACAATTTGGGGCCAGTGCAGAACCCGGACACAGTCTATAGAAGCGTCAACGCCGGGCACATTAACCCTTGGTCGCGTCGTAGGCTAGTTTTGCCTGCACTACAACGCCAGTCTTCAATGAGCGGATCACCGCAATCATTCGGTTTTGCCGCCACTGAGGCGCTCAAAAGCCTGATTGGTTCGTGTGACGAAACCTGTATCGGCACGAATCACAAAAAATGCGCCGATATCGTGTTTTTCGGCGTAGTCCCAACCGCGCTCCGGGCCGAGAATCAGCAACAGCGTCGATAAGCCATCGGCCATTAACGCTGAAGGATTAATGACCGTGACTGACGCCAGGGTGTGTGAGACCGGCGCACCGGTTCGGGCATCGAAGGTGTGAGAATAACGCTTACCGTCCTGCTGAAAATAGTTGCGGTAGTCGCCGGAGGTGGACAGGCCATAGCCATCGACCGCGATGATTTTTTGCGCGACCTGCTGGTCGTCGCGGGGCACTTCCAGGGCGATTTTCCAGGCTGAGCCGTCGAGTTTTTTACCCGCTGCCTTGAGCTCGCCGGTGACTTCGGCCAGGTAGTTGTGGATACCCAGCGCTTCGAGTTTTTCGGCAATGGTGTCGACGGCGTAACCGGCGGCGATGCTGTTGAAGTCGACTTCGACGGCGGCGTCCTTGCACAACTGATCGCGGTCGATGCGCAGGTGTTGGTAACCCACCCGCTGCCGTACTCCGGCGAGCGCCTGGGCAGCGGGCACTTTTTCCTCACGGGCCTGCGGGCCGAAACCCCAGAGGTTGAGCAGCGGTTCGACCGTCAGGTCGTAGGAGCCTTCGCTTTGTTCCGAGAGCTGCTCGCCGACGCGGACCAGCTTAAGGATCGACGCGGGCATTTTCTGACAGCGATGGGCCGGGAGATCGTTGAAAACCTCGATGTCCGAATCGCTGCGGTAGGTGGACATTTGCTGATCGATGTCGGCCAGGATCTTTTCGACCTGCGCCTTGATGTCCTTTTGAGCGGGAAGACCGGTGTGGTGCACATATTTGATTGAATAAGTGCTGCCCATGGTTGGACCTCCGAAGGTTTCCATGGAGTTGGAGTTGCCGCAGCCGGACAGTGCGCCGAGCAGAACCAATAAAACGCCCCGACACCCATTCAACGATTCCCACCTCCCAAAGCATTCCCTGACACAACGCCAAGGCCGGCCATTATGCACCTTCCCTTGTAGGAGCGAGGCTTGCCCGCGAAGACGGTGTGTCAGGTTAATCGCCTTCGCGGGCAAGCCTCGCTCCTACAGGTCTAATTCGCTCCGCCTCTAAATTCATACCGCTTAATGGCTATATCGTTTAAGCAGCAAGCTAACTAGTTGTTGCCTAACGATCTTCATACACATATCGTTACAAAACTGTTCGCCGAGGGAACCCGCCTTCATGGCGACAGCGAGGACGCGTCTAAATCAGGGATTTCCGACAAGATAGCCAAAGTGAGCACGTTGAAATGTCCTCGAATACGGGCAAAGGCATAGCGATTATTCGCGTTGTCAGCGGTAACTTTCTCGAAGTGTTCGACTTTATGGTCTATGGCTTTTACGCCACGGCCATCGCTAAAACCTTCTTCCCCGCCGACAGCGCTTTCGCCTCCCTGATGTTATCGCTGGCCACGTTCGGTGCCGGCTTCCTGATGCGTCCTTTGGGGGCGATTTTCCTCGGGGCCTACATCGACCGTCATGGCCGCCGCAAAGGCCTGATCATTACCCTCGCGATGATGGCGGCCGGCACGGTGCTGATTGCGTGCGTGCCGGGTTACGCCACCCTCGGCGTCGCCGCGCCACTGCTCGTATTGTTCGGCCGCCTGCTGCAAGGCTTCTCGGCCGGCGTAGAACTGGGCGGTGTGTCGGTGTACCTGGCGGAGATCTCCACGCCGGGTCGCAAGGGCTTTTTTGTCAGTTGGCAGTCTGCCAGTCAGCAAGCCGCGGTGGTGTTCGCCGGCCTGTTGGGGGTCGGCTTGAACCACTGGCTCAGCCCCGAAGAAATGGGCGACTGGGGCTGGCGCGTGCCGTTCCTGATCGGCTGCATGATTGTGCCGGTGATCTTCGTGATTCGTCGTTCACTGGAAGAAACGCCGGAGTTCCAGGCGCGTAAACACCGCCCTACCCTGGGTGACGTCGTCCACTCGATCAGTCAAAACTTTGGCATCGTCATCGCCGGCATGGCGCTGGTGGTGATGACCACCGTGTCGTTCTACCTGATCACCGCCTACACCCCGACTTTCGGCAAAGCCGAACTGCACCTGTCCGATCTGGATGCGTTGGTGGTGACGGTGTGTATCGGCCTGTCCAACTTCTTCTGGCTGCCGGTGATGGGTTCTGTGTCCGACAAAATCGGACGCAAACCCCTACTCCTGGCGGCGACAATTCTGGCAATCCTCACGGCCTACCCTGCCTTGTCGTGGCTGGTGGCGAACCCGAGCTTCAGCCATTTGCTGATCGTCGAGTTGTGGCTGTCGTTCCTGTATGGCTCGTACAACGGCGCCATGGTCGTGGCGCTGACCGAGATCATGCCGGTGGAAGTTCGTACGACCGGTTTTTCGTTGGCCTACAGCCTGGCGACGGCAACCTTCGGCGGGTTTACGCCGGCGGCCTGCACGTACCTGATCCACGTGCTGGACAACAAGGCTGCGCCAGGAATCTGGCTCAGTGGCGCGGCGGTGTTGGGGTTGATTGCGACGCTGGTGTTGTTCAAAGGCAATCGGCATGAACTGCGGACTGCGCAGGCTGCCGTGGTCGCCGGCGCCTGAGAGATTGCCTTCGCGAGCAAGCCCGCTCCCACATTGGATTTGTGTACGCCACAGATCAAATGTGGGAGCGGGCTTGCCCGCGAAGAGGCCGGCACAGACAACACATCTGCAACTGACAAACCGCACAAACAAAAACGCCCCGACCAAAGTCGGGGCGTTTTCATGTGCAGCTAACGCTTAGCGCGGGAATGCTGGCGGGTTTACACCGGCCATGTCTTCCATCACGCGAACCACCTGGCAGCTATAACCGAATTCGTTGTCGTACCAAACGTACAGAACAACGCGGTTGTCTTGGGTGATGGTTGCTTCAGCGTCCACAACGCCTGCGTGGCGCGAGCCAACGAAGTCGGTGGAAACCACCTCCTGCGAGTTGACGTAGTCGATTTGCTTATGCAGATCGGAGTGCAACGCCATGTAGCGCAGGTACTCGTTCATCTCTTCACGGGTGGCTGCTTTCTCAAGGTTCAGATTGAGAATGGCCATCGACACGTTTGGCGTCGGAACGCGGATCGCGTTACCGGTCAGCTTGCCGGCCAGTTCAGGCAGCGCCTTGGCGGCAGCAGTGGCAGCACCGGTCTCGGTGATCACCATGTTCAGCGCGGCGCTACGGCCACGGCGATCGCCTTTGTGGAAGTTGTCGATCAGGTTCTGGTCGTTGGTGTACGAGTGAACCGTTTCAACGTGGCCATTGATGATGCCGAACTTGTCGTTGACAGCTTTCAGCACCGGCACGATGGCGTTGGTGGTGCAGGAGGCAGCCGAAACGATCTTGTCGTCAGCGGTGATTTCACCGTGGTTGATGCCGTGAACGATGTTCTTCAGCTTGCCTTTACCCGGAGCGGTCAGAACAACGCGATCGATACCCGGGCAAGCCAGGTGCTGGCCCAGGCCCTCGGCGTCACGCCATACGCCGGTGTTGTCCACCAGCAGCGCGTCTTTGATGCCGTACTGGGTGTAATCCACTTCAGTCGGGTTTTTCGCGTAGATAACCTGGATCAGGTTGCCGTTGGCGGTGATGGTGTTGTTGGCTTCATCAATGGTGATGGTGCCATCGAACGGACCATGAACCGAGTCACGACGCAGCAGGCTCGCACGCTTGACCAGATCGTTCTCGGCGCCCTTGCGGACAACGATGGCGCGCAGACGCAGGCCGTCACCACCACCGGTTTTCTCGATCAGGATGCGCGCCAGCAGACGGCCGATACGACCGAAGCCGTACAGGACAACGTCGGTGCCTTTACGAGCGGCAACGTTTTGCTGACCCACGACGTCAGCCAGTTCTTCGCGGACGAACTGCTCGGCGGTGCGGCCATTGCCTTCGGCTTTGAACTTGACCGCAAGCTTGCCCAGGTCAACCGAAGCGGCACCGAGCTTGAGCTCGCTCATCGCTTTGAGCAGCGGGAATGTTTCGTGGACGGACAATTCGCTGTCATCGGACTGACGATGACGAGCAAAGCGGTGAGCTTTGAGAATCGCAATGACTGAACGATTGATCAGGCTGCGGCCATAGATCGAGCTCACCACGTTGTTATTGCGGTAGAGCTGACCGATAAGCGGAATCATCGCTTCTGCGAGTGCTTCACGGTCGATCCATTCACCAAGACACTGGTCGGGCTTCTGAGTCACGGGAACCTTCCACATGTAGGGGCAGAAAAAAGGGGCTACATTATGCCGCCGAGTGCCTCCCGTAGCAATGCGCGCCTGTCGTGCGATCCGTAACAAATTCCTGTTCAAAAAAATTACGCACCGCTAAAGCCCAGTAAAACCGCGGCCTTCAGCGCAGTCAATTTTTTGGAGACACCGCTGTCTTATCCGTAACCCTCCGTAACACTCAGTCGTTTTGCCACTACATAATCATCAATTTTCGGTAAAAAACCGGCGGATTTTGTCTTTACCACTACATTTCGCCAAACCTGCGTAATAGACACAGTCTGCAACTGACAGGCGGCACCCGAGGCCGCTACAATTACCGACTTTGTCGCAACGCTTGGAGCTCAACCTTCCGTGCCCGTTCTGCGTCTACCGCTTCTCCCTGCCGCGGCAGGTAAACAGCACTGGGGCAACCTGCCCGGTGCCGCCCTGAGCCTGGCCATCGCCGAGGCTGCCAGCGCTGCCAAGCGCTTTACCCTGCTGCTGACCGCCGACAGCCAAAGTGCCGAACGGCTGGAACAGGAGCTGAGTTTCTTCGCCCCGGATTTGCCCGTACTGCATTTCCCGGACTGGGAAACCCTGCCCTACGATCTGTTTTCGCCACACCAGGACATCATTTCCCAGCGCATCGCCGCCTTATACAGGTTGCCGGAGCTGAGTCATGGCGTGTTGGTCGTGCCGATCACCACGGCGCTGCACCGCCTCGCGCCGACCAAATTCCTGCTCGGCAGCAGCCTGGTGCTGGACGTTGGCCAGAAGCTCGACGTCGAGCAGATGCGCACCCGACTTGAAGCCAGCGGCTATCGCTACGTTGACACGGTGTACGAGCACGGCGAGTTCACCGTCCGCGGTTCGTTGATCGATCTGTTCCCGATGGGCAGTAAACTGCCCTTCCGTATCGACTTGTTCGACGACGAAATCGAGACGCTGCGTACCTTCGATCCGGAAAACCAGCGCTCCATCGACAAGGTCGACACCGTCCGCCTGCTGCCCGCGCGGGAATTCCCGCTGCAAAAAGATGCGGTCACCCGCTTCAAGGCACGCTTTCGTGAGCGCTTCGATGTCGACTTCCGTCGCTGCCCGATCTTCCAGGATTTGAGCAGCGGGATTACACCGGCCGGTATCGAGTACTACCTGCCGCTGTTTTTCGACGAAACCTCGACGCTGTTCGATTACCTGCCCCAGGACACCCAAGTGTTTTCCCTGCCGGGCATCGAGCAGGCCGCAGAGAACTTCTGGAACGATGTGCGCAATCGCTATGAAGAGCGCCGCGTCGATCCGTCCCGTCCTTTATTGCCACCGGCTGAGCTGTTCTTGCCGGTGGACGATTGCTTCGCACGCCTGAAGAGCTGGCCACGGGTGGTTGCCAGTCAACAGGACGTGGAAACCGGTGTCGGCCGCGAGCGCTTCCCGGCACGAGAACTGCCGAACCTGGCCATCGAAGCCAAGGCCACTCAGCCGTTGGCGGCGCTGGCCGGTTTCCTCGACGAGTTCCCCGGGCGCGTGTTGTTTACCGCCGAGTCCGCGGGCCGTCGTGAAGTGCTGCTGGAGCTGCTCGAACGCCTGAAGCTGCGACCGAAAACCGTCGACAGTTGGCCGGACTTCGTCGCGAGCAAGGAGCGCCTGGCGATCACCATCGCTCCGCTCGATGAAGGTCTGGTGCTCGACAACCCTGCCTTGGCGCTGGTCGCCGAAAGCCCGTTGTTCGGTCAGCGCGTGATGCAGCGTCGTCGCCGCGAAAAACGCACCGACGCCAACAACGATGCCGTCATCAAGAACCTCACCGAGCTGCGCGAAGGTGCGCCGGTGGTGCATATCGATCACGGCGTCGGTCGCTACCTCGGGCTCGCGACCCTGGAAATCGACGATCAAGCCGCCGAGTTCCTGACTCTGCAATACGCCGAAGGCGCCAAGCTGTACGTGCCGGTGGCCAACCTGCACCTGATCGCCCGTTACACCGGCAGCGACGATGCCCTGGCCCCGCTGCACCGTCTCGGCTCCGAAACCTGGCAGAAAGCCAAACGCAAAGCCGCCGAACAGGTGCGCGACGTCGCCGCCGAACTGCTCGACATCTATGCACGTCGCGCCGCTCGCGAAGGTTACGCGTTCGAAGACCCGAAAGCCGATTACGCAACCTTCAGCGCCGGTTTTCCGTTCGAAGAAACCCCGGACCAGCAAACCACCATCGATGCCGTGCGCGCCGACATGCTCGCGCCAAAACCGATGGACCGACTGGTTTGCGGCGATGTGGGTTTCGGCAAGACCGAAGTGGCCATGCGTGCGGCGTTCATCGCGGTGCACGGCGGTCGTCAGGTGGCGATTCTGGTGCCGACCACCCTGCTCGCCCAGCAGCATTACAACAGCTTCCGCGACCGCTTCGCCGACTGGCCGGTGAGCGTGGAAGTGATGAGCCGCTTCAAGTCGACCAAGGAAGTGAACGCCGCGGTCGCGGACCTCGCCGAAGGCAAGATCGACATCGTCATCGGCACGCACAAGCTGCTGCAGGACGACGTGAAGATCAAAAACCTCGGGCTGGTGATCATCGACGAAGAGCACCGGTTCGGTGTCCGTCAGAAGGAACAGCTCAAGGCCTTGCGCAGTGAAGTCGACATTCTCACCCTGACCGCCACGCCGATTCCGCGCACGCTGAACATGGCGGTGTCGGGCATGCGCGACCTGTCGATCATCGCCACACCGCCGGCCCGTCGCCTGTCGGTGCGGACCTTCGTCATGGAGCAGAACAAGAGCACGGTCAAAGAAGCCTTGCTGCGTGAGTTGCTGCGTGGCGGTCAGGTCTACTACCTGCACAACGACGTGAAGACCATCGAGAAGTGCGCCGCCGACCTCGCCGAACTGGTGCCGGAAGCACGGATCGGCATCGGCCACGGGCAGATGCGCGAACGCGATCTCGAACAGGTAATGAGCGACTTCTACCACAAGCGCTTCAACGTGCTGATCGCCTCGACCATCATCGAGACCGGCATCGACGTGCCGAGTGCCAACACCATCATCATCGAGCGTGCCGACAAATTCGGCCTGGCGCAGTTGCACCAGTTGCGCGGCCGCGTCGGTCGCAGTCACCACCAGGCTTATGCATACCTGCTGACGCCGCCACGCCAGCAAATCACCCCGGACGCGGAAAAGCGCCTGGAAGCGATCGCCAACACCCAGGACCTCGGCGCGGGCTTCGTGCTCGCCACCAACGACCTGGAAATCCGTGGCGCCGGTGAATTGCTGGGTGACGGTCAAAGCGGTCAGATCCAGGCCGTCGGTTTCACCCTGTACATGGAGATGCTCGAGCGCGCGGTGAAGTCGATCCGCAAGGGCGAACAACCGAACCTCGATCAGCCGCTGGGCGGTGGCCCCGAAGTCAACCTGCGTGTCCCGGCGTTGATTCCAGAAGCCTACTTGCCGGATGTGCATGCCCGACTGATTCTCTACAAACGCATTGCCTCGGCCACCGATGAGGAAGGCCTCAAGGACCTGCAAGTGGAGATGATCGACCGCTTCGGCTTGCTGCCGGAGCCGACCAAGAACCTGATGCGCATCACGGCGTTGAAGCTGCAAGCCGAATTGCTGGGCATCAAGAAAGTCGACGGCGGCCCGCAAGGCGGCCGGATCGAGTTCGCGGCGCAGACGCCGGTCGACCCGCTGACCCTGATCAAACTGATTCAGGGCCAGCCCAAACGCTACAAATTCGAAGGTGCCACGATGTTTAAATTCATGGTCCCGATGGAAAGCCCGCAAGAGCGCTTTAATACTGTAGAGGCGCTGCTTGAGTGCCTCATTCCGAAAACTGCTTGAAGGACGCCGCATGCGCCTGTTTCGTTTACTGACCTTGCTGACCACCCTGGTCGCCCCAACGGCCTTTGCCGACGACCTGTATCAGATTGAAATGATTCTGGTCCGCCAGAACGCTGTGCCTGCCATTGTCAGCAAAGCCGCACCCGAAGACTGGGCTGCCGGCGCCCAACGTATCAACCCCGACAGCCTGCGCACGCCAAGCCTGAATGGCGAAGTGGAAAAACTGACCGCCAGCAACGAATACACCGTGTTGCTGCATAAGGCCTGGCAGCAGACCCTCGGTGAAGAAGCCAGCAAAATCGCGATCAGCGACGGCACGGAGCAGTTCGGCCAGTTCCCGATCGAGGGCACCCTGAGCCTGAAACTGGGGCGCTTCACGGATGTGGATGCGGACTTTTGGGTCAACCAGATCGACGCCAATGGCATGGTCACCGCCAGCGAACGCATGAAGCAGGAAAGCCACACCAAGAACGGCCAGCTGAATTTCCTCGATAACGGCCATCTGGGGATGTTGATCAAGATCACCTCGTTGACCGCCCCTGCGCCTCGGCCAGTCCCTGATGAAATTCCGGACTGATTGAAGTCCTTATGCCTCCGACCCTGAGCAAACCCCTCGCACCTTCCTGGGTCAGCCGATTCAAGGAACAGAGCCTGGAGCGTGGCCGTCGCTACGCGCTGGAGAACCGCGTCAGGATCGTCGAGGCAGGCGACGCCACGATCGTCGCCGCTTGCGAAGGCTCTGGCGGTAACGTTTACCGTCAGACCATTCGCCTTCGCGAGTCAGCCAAAGCGACGTTGCTGATGGTCGACGCCACGTGCACTTGCCCGGTTCACGCCAACTGCAAACATTGCGCGGCGGTGTTGCTGAAAGTGCAGGAAACCCTGGCCTATCCCGCAGCCGCCCAAGACGCCGAACTGCTGGAAAAACTTCAGGCCGTGCTGGAAAACCGCAGCCCGAAGGCCCCGCCCCAAGTCCTTGTGGATAACGTGCAACCGGTGCCGCGCCTGTGGCTGGCGAGCATCGAGTTCAGCGCCTTCGAACCGCGCAACGGTAAGATGCAGCGCTACATCCAGCATCGTGCGGCGCTGTCTTTCAGCTACCTGGATGAATACGTCTGCGGGCAGAAAAACGCCGACGTCCTGATTCGGCAGGAAACCCAGACGCTGCGGATAAAACGCCATCCGGAAGCCGAACAGGCCTACAGGGAGCAGTTGCGAATCCTCGGCTTCAAAATCGCCACCCGCCAGAGCAAAGCCTTGCCGGAAAGTGCCGGCGATCTGTATGAGATGGTCAACGACAGCGCCTGGCTGACCTTCACCCTCAACGAGCTGCCGAAGTTGCGCACCCAGGGCTGGGAGCTGCAGATCGACGAGGAATTCGGTTTCGACCTGACCGCCGTGGATGACTGGTACGCCACCGTCGAGCAGGCGCCGGAACGCGACTGGTTTGATCTGGAACTGGGGATCATCGTCAACGGCGAGCGCCTGAGTCTGCTGCCGATCCTGTTGAACCTGATGCGTTCCCACACCGAAATCCTCAATCCGGAACGCCTCGCCCGACGTCGTGACGACGAACTGATTCTGGTGAACATTCCCAACCGCCCGAACTCCCAATACGGTCCCTTACAGGTCGCCCTGCCCTTCGGTCGGTTGAAGCCGGTGCTGGCAACCCTCGGCGAGTTCTACCTGCAAGAGCCTGGCGAAACCACGCTGCGCCTGAGCAAGGCCGACGCCACGCGCCTGAATCCACTGGAAGGCATGCCGCTGCTTTGGGAAGGTGGCGAGCAGATCCGCACGTTTGCCCAGCGCCTGCGGGACGTCAAGGACTACACCGCGACGGCCCCCGAAGGCTTGAACGCAACCTTGCGCCCGTATCAGCTGGAAGGCTTGAGCTGGATGCAATCGTTGCGGCAACTTGAAGTCGGCGGAATTCTCGCGGACGACATGGGTTTGGGTAAAACCCTACAGACACTGGCGCATATTCTCAGTGAGAAAAACGCCGGACGCCTCGATCGGCCGTGCATGGTGGTGATGCCCACCAGCCTGATCCCTAACTGGCTCGACGAAGCCGCGCACTTCACGCCGCAACTTAAAGTGCTGGCGTTGTACGGTGCCAGTCGCAAAAAGCATTTCGACAATCTGGCCGATTACGACCTGATTCTGACCACCTATGCGTTGCTGCCCAAGGACGTCGAACGTCTGGCGGCGCAGCCTCTGCATGTGCTGGTTCTGGATGAAGCGCAGTACATCAAGAACCCCAACAGCAAGGCTGCTCAGGCGGCCCGTGAGTTGAATGCGCGCCAGCGTCTGTGCCTGAGTGGCACGCCGCTGGAAAACCACTTGGGTGAACTGTGGTCGCTGTTTCACTTCCTCTTGCCTGGCTGGCTCGGTGACGTAAAAAGCTTCAACCGCGATTACCGCGTGCCGATCGAAAAGCGCGCCAGCGAAGTCAGGCTTCAGCACCTCAATGGTCGGATCAAACCGTTCCTGCTGCGCAGAACCAAGGAGCAGGTGGCGACGGAGTTGCCGCCGAAGACCGAAATCATCCATTGGGTCGAGCTCAACGAAGCCCAGCGCGATGTGTATGAAACTATGCGCCTGGCGATGGACAAGAAAGTCCGCGACGAGATCACTCGCAAAGGCGTGGCACGCAGCCAGATCATCATTCTTGAAGCGCTGCTGAAGCTGCGCCAGGTGTGCTGCGATTTACGCTTGGTCAACGATGCCGTGCTGCCGACTCGCGGCAGCACCTCGGGCAAGCTCGACAGCTTGATGGAAATGCTGGATGAATTGTTTGAGGAAGGTCGGCGGATTTTGCTGTTTTCGCAGTTCACGTCGATGTTGGCGCTGATCGAGGTCGAACTGAAGAAACGCGGTGTCGAATATGCGTTGCTGACGGGACAGACCCGTGACCGACGGGCGCCGGTGAAAGACTTCCAGAGCGGCAAGCGTCAGATCTTTCTGATCAGCTTGAAGGCCGGTGGTGTCGGCTTGAACCTGACCGAGGCGGATACAGTGATCCACTACGATCCGTGGTGGAACCCGGCGACGGAAAATCAGGCGACTGACCGGGCGTATCGCATCGGCCAGGAGAAGCCGGTGTTCGTCTACAAGATGATTGCCCGTGGCACGGTGGAAGAGAAGATTCAGCACCTGCAAAAGGAAAAATCCGACCTGGCGGCGGGCGTGCTGGATGGGCGCAAGACTGGGGACTGGAAGTTGCAGAGCGATGATATTGAAGCGTTGTTTGCGCCGTTGCCGGATAAGCTGGAAAAGCGCTGAGATCCGCGGCGTCTGGTAGATCGCCATCGCGGGCAAGTCGGATCGCCGCACCGCTCGCTCCTACAGGGACCATGGTCACCCTGTGGGAGCGTGGCTTGCCCGCGAAGGGCTCACCTCGATCTCACTGAAGACATCAGGACTTGAGATTTGGCAACGGCGCAAACAGCGCCTCAATATCACTCTGCTCAAGCTTCCAGCCGCCAGTCGTTCCACCTTCAAGCACCGCCCCGGCCAGCGCAGCCTTCTCTAGCTGCAGTGCCTGTATTTTTTCTTCTACGGTGCCACGGGCTATCAGCTTGTAGACAAACACAGGTTTGTTTTGCCCGATCCTGTAGGCCCGGTCAGTCGCCTGGTTTTCCACCGCCGGGTTCCACCAGGGATCGAAATGGATGACCGTATCCGCAGCCGTCAGGTTCAGACCTGTGCCGCCAGCCTTCAAACTGATCAGAAACAGCGGTACTTTACCGCTCTGGAAATCCTTGACCGGCGTGCGCCGATCCGTCGTCTCACCCGTCAACAACGAGTAGCCCAGACCACGTTGCTGCAACTCTTCCTCAATCAAGGCAAGCATCGAAGTGAACTGTGAAAACAGCAACACCTTGCGACCTTCGCTGAGCAACTCTTCCAGCATCTCCATCAAGCTGACCAGTTTTCCGCTACCAGAACGAAGGGCCTTGGCGGTGAGCGGCATTTTGATCAGCCGCAGATCGCAGCACACCTGACGCAGCTTGAGCAATGCATCGAGGATGATGATTTGACTGCGCCCGACACCACTACGGGCAATTTCGTCACGCACCTTCTTGTCCATCGCCACGCGCACGGTTTCATACACATCCCGTTGTCCATCGCTGAGATCAACCCAATGCACAATCTCGGTCTTGGGCGGCAACTCGGTCGCCACTTGATCTTTCTTGCGACGTAGCAAAAAGGGCTTTATCCGGGCCGTCAGGTGTTGCATCCGCTCGGTGTTACCGTGCTTTTCAATCGGCGTGCGGTAGTCGCGATTAAAGGTTTTGCTGTCGCCAAGCCAGCCGGGCAGCAAAAAGTGAAACTGCGACCACAACTCGCCGAGGTGGTTTTCCAGCGGAGTGCCGGACAGGCACAATCGCTGGCGGGCCTGCAGGTCGCGGGCTGCCTGAGCAGCTTTGCTGACCGGATTCTTGATGTTCTGCGCTTCATCGAGAATCAGCACACTCCATACCTGAGACTGCAATACCTCCAGGTCCCGAGGCAGCAATGCGTAGGTGGTCAACACCAAGTCGTAATCGGCAAGGCGGGCAAAGTCTTTTTGCCGCGCGGCGCCATGCAGCGCCAGTACCTTGAGCTGCGGAGCAAAGCGCAGTGACTCGTCGAGCCAGTTGGGGATCAGGCTGGTGGGCATCACGGCAAGTGCCGGACGATCAAGCCGCCCAGCCTGCTTTTCCGTTAGCAAATGAGCCAGGGTTTGCAGGGTTTTCCCCAGGCCCATATCGTCGCCGAGGATGCCGCCGACCTCCAGTTCACGAAGGGTTTGCATCCAGTTCAGCCCTTCAAGCTGATACGGTCGCAGTGTCGCTTTCAACCCCTCGGGCGCCGAGACATGAGCATGGTTCGACTCACGCAGACGCTTTGCAAAACTGCGCAGTCGTTCACCGCCCTGCCAAATTAGCGGGACGCCTTCCAGCGCGCTGAGGCGCGCGGCATCCGGCAAACTCAAACGCAATGAATCGCCTTGATGCGTCCCCAGGTACAACTCGCCCAGGGTAACCATCAGCGGTTTGATCCGACCATAGGGCAGCGCGACTTTGCCATGGGGTTTGGCACCGAAACGCCCATCACCAAGTCCAATCAGCAACAGTTCGTCATCGTTGCGTTGGGCCAGGCTTGCGGGATCCATCAACTGTGGCTGGCTACGCAGCAAATGCAGCAATATCGGCAGCAGGCTGTGACGTTCGCCGTTGACGACGATACCCAGTTGCAGATCGAACCACTGGTGCCCCGATCCTTCCTCGACTTGCGCATACCACTCTTCTACAGGCTGCAAGTTGAAATGAAAGTTATCGCTGATATCGATCAGCCAGTTTTTCTCCCTCAGCGCCGGGACTCCGTCCTGAGCAAAGGCAAGCCAGGCTGCGTCATCCGCCAGGGTGAACATTTCGCCGGGACGGTCCAGGCTGCTTTTGCGCGTGGCCTTTTTAAAACCGTGTTTTTGCAGGGCCTGACGCAGGGCTTTCTCGGCGGAGGGGTTGCGCTGTATACGCTGGGTTTCAGTCCCGGAAAGGATTAACACTTCCGGATTTCTGTCCGACGTCGGATGGCCGTTGTAGGTGAACACCAATGCGGCGCGATGCTCTGGCTCATGCTGCCAGCGGACGTAGCGCTTGCCGCTGGCGAGTGTCAGGTGAGCCTGAGGAAAAACGCCGTCAATGACCCGCTCCGTCAGTGTGTGAGGCGGCGGTGCAACTTGCGTCGCCGCCCTCATTCGATGACTGAACTGCATTGCCTGACGCGCCGGAATATCCGGGACCAACGACAAGTGACAAGCCAGTTTTTCATCCATCTCGCTGAACAGCGGCCCTACTTGCAGCCGCTCGCGATCCAGATAGTACAAGGGCTCCAGGGCCAGGATCGTTTCCACTGGGGCCGCGTCACTGCCCCATTGCGGGCGAAAACTGCCATTGGCTTGTTCGGCCCAAGCAAATTGACCCGTTCTTCTCATTCCCGGCGTCAGGGGTTGTGGCTGTTCGAGATCCAGGAAAATGCGCGAGGTTCGCAACAGCATTTCGATGAGTTCGGCGCCACTGCTGCCTTCCAAGGGGTAGCCTGCGTAATAGGCGTGATGGGAGTGAACGGCGACTAATAGCCTGGCGATTCGAAGGTCGAGCTCGGTCAGGTAACCGGGCTGGCGTATCAGCGTGTCCGACAGCGAGTACATCGACTTGATGTCTTGCATACGGCCGTCCTTGAGCTGACGCGCCTTGAAGATCTCTAGCGTCCATTTCCCGGCGGTTGGCGTGGCCCTGAGTTTGTAAAACAGGCGCGTACTCGTCACCTGCGACGGCTCATCGGGGGGATTGCTGGCAGATGGAATACCGTCAAGCCAGCGCTCCAGTTCACGATTCAGGTGAATGGAAGCCGTACTGTCAGCAACAGCGACCGGAAGGTCTTGCAGGTGATAGATAACGGTTGCGCAATGTTTGCAATCGATCACAACGGGGCATGAGCAGTTGCAGTCCAGCTCAAAAGTACCATTGGCATCTTCGACCAGCTCAATGTGCTGTTCGTAGACGTTACCTTGGGAGCCCCTGCAGGTTGCACGAACCAACACATCATCAAGTTCGAGGATTTTTACCCGATGCTCAGGGGCATATCTGCGCGCCTTATCCAGAGCGCGATGACTGAATGCCTCCGCCCACGGCAGCTGTTGAAGTTGCTCGATGATTGTCGACATACACTCAATGCTTTTGATAATGAATTAATGATGGTGGCGTACAACTTAGACTTTTAACACCCGCGCCAACGTCGACTTGACCTTCCCCATCCCGTCCTGCAACGCCTGCTCGATCTCCGCCATGGTGATCACCGCCGTGGATTTGCCCGCTGCCGGGTTCACCACCAGCGCCAGACACGCGTAATCCAGTTCCAGTTCACGCGCCAATGCCGCTTCCGGCATGCCGGTCATGCCGACGATGTCGCAGCCATCACGTTCCAGTTTCGCGATTTCAGCGACGGTTTCCAGACGTGGACCCTGAGTGCAGGCGTAGACGCCTTGACTGCTGTAATCGACACCTTCAGCCGCCAACGCCGCGATCAATTGCTGACGCAGTGATTCGCTGTAGGGATAGCTGAAGTCGATGTGGGTGACGTGCTCCAGGTCATCGGCGAAATAGGTGTGTTCACGGCCGCTGGTGTAGTCGATCAGTTGATGCGGCACACAGAAATGCCCGGTGCCCATGGCTGCATGAATCCCGCCCACGGCGTTGACCGCGAGGATCGCTTCGGCCCCCGCCTGTTTCAGCGCCCAGAGGTTGGCGCGGTAGTTCACCTGATGCGGAGGAAAACGGTGTGGGTGACCGTGACGGGCGATGAACAGCACTTCCTTGCCGGCGTATTCACCGATCTGCACTTCTGCCGAAGGCGGGCCAAAGGGCGTATCCACCGCCAGTGACTGACGAATGCTCAGACCTTCAAGTTGAGTCAGGCCGGTGCCACCGATAATCGCGTAAACCGTCATAACGAAAAGTCCTTATTCAATCAGTTGAGCTTCTTTAAGCGCGCCTATGGCGGTCAGCCAGCGCGGGTTCTGACGGTATTCAGTATTGGCATACGACTGGCCACGCATCCGCGCAATGCGATCGGACGGTTGGACCTTCAAGCGCTGGGCGGCGCTCAAGGCCAGTTCCGCAGCAGCGCGGTCGTTGCATACCAGGCCCATGTCGCAACCAGCGGTCAGCGCGGCTTCGATACGGCTGGCCGCATCGCCAACCACATGGGCGCCGGCCATGGACAGGTCGTCGCTGAAGATCACGCCATCGAATTGCAGCTCGCCGCGCAGGATGTCCTGCAACCAGCGACGGGAGAATCCGGCGGGCTGGGAATCAACTTGCGGGTAAATTACGTGGGCCGGCATGACGGCGGCCAGTTGCTTGCTCAATTTGGCGAACGGCACAAGGTCGTTGGCGCGGATTTCGTCGAGGCTGCGTTCGTCGTTCGGGATCGCGACGTGGGAATCCGCCTCGGCCCAACCGTGACCGGGGAAATGCTTGCCGGTGGCGGCCATGCCGGCGCTGTTCATGCCGCGAATGAATGCACCGGCCAGCAGCGCTGCGCGCTCAGGATCACCTTCGAACGAACGGGTGCCGACGACGGCGCTGCGCTGGTAATCCAGGTCCAGCACCGGGGCAAAGCTCAGGTCGAGGCCGACGGCCAGCACTTCGGTGGCCATGATCCAGCCGCACTGCTCGGCCAGGTACTCGGCGTTCGGATTGTCAGCGATGGCGCGCATGGCCGGCAATCGCACGAAGCCTTGGCGCAGACGCTGAACGCGACCGCCCTCCTGGTCCACCGCCAGCAACAGATCGGGACGAATGGCGCGGATCGCAGCGCTCAGCTCACGCACCTGGCGCGGGTTTTCGATGTTACGGGCGAAAATGATCAGGCCGCCCACTTCGGGCTGACGCAACAATTGGCGATCTTCGGCCGTCAGCCAGGTACCGGCGACGTCCACCATCAACGAGCCTTGCAGGCCAGCAGTCATAGAAATTCCTTGATAACGAAAAACCCGGCTCGCGTAAATACGCCGCCTTGGGCTGTGCCCGGCAGGTCGGCGATATCAATGGGAAGCGAATTCAGAACGAGAGTCGGCATGGGCGGCTAGCTTAGCGGATGTCAGCCGCCGCGCCCACCCGTGCGCGGTTAAACCTTGGCGGCAGCCGGGGCCGACTTGCTGCGCGGACGCAATTGCGCGGTGGCCATGGCCGCGTCGGTGACGCCGGTTTCGGCACGCATGCCTGCGGCCAGGAACGGCACCATCAGGCGCATCACTTGCTCAATGGACGTGTTGACGCCGAAATCGGTCTCGGCAATGGCCCGCAATGCCTTGATCCCCGACATGCTAAACGCTGCGGCGCCGAGCATGAAGTGCACGCGCCAGAACAACTCGATCGGTGGAATGCGCGGCGCGGCTTCGTTGACCAGCATCATGTAGCGGCGGAACACCTTGCCGTACATGTCTTCCAGATAACGACGCAGGTGGCCCTGGCTCTGACTGAACGCCAGCCCCAGCAAACGCATGAAGATAGACAGATCGTTGCCGCTGCGAGGCTGCACGACGAGGGCCTGCTCGACGAGAATTTCGAGCAGCTCTTCAAGGGTCGGCTTGTTTTCAGGCTTGGACTGACGCCGCTCCAGCTCTTTATCAAGGCTCAGGCAAAACGGCCCGAGAAAGCGCGAGAAGACAGCCTGGATCAGCGCCTTCTTCGAACCGAAGTGATAATTGACCGCCGCCAGATTGACCCCAGCCTTGCTGGTGATCAGACGCAACGAGGTTTCGGCGAAACCTTTTTCCGCGAACAACTGCTCGGCAGCATCAAGAATGCGTTCAACGGTTTCCGACTGGGCCATGGCTACTCCGCCTGACAAACACTTGTTTGAAACATACGTTTCAGCCTGTGCGTTGTCAAGCTTGCCGGTTCGTTTTGGGAATGGTCGGTCAGCTATTTAACCATACAACGGCGAGGCTTTAATCAGCAGGCTGATTGACCGTCCAGCGGCCGGCCAAAAAAGGGGCATTGCCAAGACCGTTCCACTGTATATAATCCCAGTCACTGTATAAAAAGACAGAGCGATCAATATGCTAAAGCTGACGCCACGCCAAGCAGAGATTCTGGCCTTCATCAAACGCTGCCTCGAAGACAACGGCTACCCGCCGACCCGTGCGGAAATCGCTCAGGAACTGGGTTTCAAGTCGCCCAACGCGGCGGAAGAACACCTCAAGGCGCTGGCCCGCAAGGGTGCGATCGAGATGACCCCGGGCGCTTCCCGCGGCATTCGCATCCCGGGCTTCGAAGCCAAGGCCGACGATTCCACCCTGCCGATCATTGGCCGAGTGGCTGCCGGTGCGCCGATTCTGGCCCAGCAGCACATCGAGGAATCCTGCAACATCAACCCTTCGTTCTTCCATCCTCGCGCCGATTATCTACTGCGGGTTCATGGCATGAGCATGAAGGACGTGGGCATTTTCGACGGTGACCTGCTGGCCGTGCACACCACCCGTGAAGCCCGTAACGGCCAGATCGTAGTGGCGCGAATCGGCGACGAAGTGACCGTCAAGCGCTTCAAGCGCGATGGCAGCAAGGTCTGGTTGATTGCGGAAAACCCTGAATTCGCCCCTATCGAAGTAAACCTGAAAGATCAGGAGCTAGTGATCGAAGGCTTGAGTGTCGGCGTCATTCGCCGCTAAAGGAGGCTTTATGCAGTTCCCACACACATCACAGCAAGCCCAACTGCCGTTGTTCGAGGCATTCATGGTGCAACCGTTGGCGCCGATTCTGAAAGACGTGGTCGAGTCGCCCTGGAGTGCCGAACCTGAAGTCTTCAGCGAGCTTTCACTGCGTGGTGCGGCCGGGAACTGCCTGAACCTTTTGGCGCCGATTCTCCGGGAACTGAGTCAGGATCAGGACGCGCGGTGGCTGACTCTGATCGCCCCACCCGCCAGCCTGACTCAGGCGTGGTTGCGAGACGCCGGCCTTAACCGTGAACGCATCCTGCTTCTGCAACCTCGCGGCACTCAAAGTGCTCAGCAGCTGACCTGCGAAGCCTTGCGCCTGGGCCGCAGCCACACGGTTGTCAGCTGGCTCAACCCGCTGAACACAAATTCACGGCAACAGTTGATCAACGCAGCCCGTATCGGGGATGCGCAGAGCCTGAATATTCGCTTGGGTTAACGTGTAAACAAAGCGCGCAATGCATAGCGCGGGGCTTCTCAAAGGATAGAGAAGCCGATCCGTAGCCATATCAGCAGAAAGCGAAGAATGGGATCAGTGGAGGACCCGCGAACTCTCATCGGTATTGAATTCGCCTTCAACCAGGCGCCCTGCCATCTGGACACCGACGCTCAACATCGCCTTGGCGACTTCCACGTGCTGGCCCTGCAGGAAAGCCTTGGCATCCTCGGAGAAATCCAAAGTAACCAGAGAACCCTCGTCCTCGGCCCTGCGCAGCTCGATTCGGCCGTCTGGTAACTCGACAATTTCTAGAAAGGACGTTGGCATAAAGGTCTGTTCTCCACGAAAGGCGGGGATTATATAGGCATCGGCCAGGCTTCGCTCGGTAACTTGACCAGCAGCGCTTTTAATCGCACCGCCGGCTCTCAGTCGATCAGCACTCGTTCAAGCCTTCGCGAAACCGGATCGCCAGCGCTTTCAGGTTTTGACGCCAGCTCTCCAGCTCTTCGCGACTCAACTCCTCAGGCGCCTCTTCTTCATCCAGGTTAACCGCGAGGATGAGCGGCTGGGTCACGTCACCCTTGGGCTTGTGCGGAGCGCGAGGCGGTTGAAACATCGCCGCGTGAGCCGCCAGCAGCTTGGCTAGCCAGGTTTCCCGATTCTGAGCCAGCTCGACCATCTCAGCCATCTCAGGGATGGCGATGGCTTCCAGCACTTCGCGAGTTAGCAACATCTCTGCCCGGGGCGCATTGGCCTGAGGCAAGCGGTAGAAGCCGGCAATTTCATGGCACAGCCCCAGCAACGCGCCGTACAGATGAAACAACGCCGACTCGCGCCCGGCCTGAATCAGTGCCAGAGAATTCATCGCTCGCCCCTCTTCGGCTCTGGCGAGCGCTTCCAGCGACAGGCCGGCGAAATAAATCTTCTGGTTGGTACGGGTATAGAGTTCGTGGGCCATGACGGCAGCCTCCACAACGAAATAATTGCTTAACGCAGGTCAGACAGTGTCGAGGATCACCTCCGCTTCCCGCAAGCACAAAACAAAAAGGCCGCATGAAAACCCGAGGGTTGTCATGCGGCCTTTTGTGTACAGCCTCTTTTACGCTTTGGCTGCCGGACGCTTGTCTTCAACCGTCCATTTACCGCCGTCGTAGTACGCCTTCCAGCCTGTCGGCTTACCGTCGACTTCAGTCTGCACGTACTGCTCTTTGGTCTTGCGGCTGTAACGGATTACAGCAGGCAGGCCGTCCGGATCTTTCTTTGGTGCTTCGCAGAGGAAGTGGTACTTCGGATCGATCTCATCCTTGTGCGGCACAATTTCGATGACCAACGGAGCACGCGTCTCGCGGTTTTTCGGGAATTGGCTGGCCGCCAGGAACAGGCCGGAAGCACCGTCGCGCAGGATGTAGGTGTCATTTACCTTTTCGCATTTCAGCTCAGGCATCTTCACCGGGTCCATCTTCGGTGGCGCAGCGTCACCGCTTTTCAGCAGCTTGCGGGTGTTCTTGCACGTTGCGTTGGTGCAACCGAAGAACTTGCCGAAACGGCCGGTCTTGAGCTGCATCTCGCTGCCACACTTGTCGCATTCCAGGCTCGGACCTTCGTAGCCCTTGATGCGATAGGTGCCCTCTTCGATTTCATAGCCAGCGCAATCCGGGTTGTTACCGCAGATGTGCAGCTTGCGCTTCTCATCCAGCAGATAAGCGTCCATCGCCGTGCTGCAGATCGGGCAGCGGTGCTTGCCACGCAACACCAGAGATTCGGACTCACCCTCGTCATCCGCAGCGATTTCGTCGCCCGGCACCAGGTTGACGGTAGCCTTGCAGCGTTCTTTCGGCGGCAGGCTGTAACCCGAGCAACCGAGGAACACGCCGGTCGATGCGGTACGAATCTGCATCGGACGACCGCACAACACGCACGGAATGTCAGTCATCACCGGCTGGTTGGCACGCATGCCGCCTTCGGCGCTTTCAGCTACTTCGAGCTTCTTCTTGAAGTCGCCGTAGAACTCGTCGAGCACGTTTTTCCAGTCGCGTTCGCCCTGGGCCACGTCATCAAGGTTCTCTTCCATGCCGGCGGTGAAGCCGTAGTCCATGAGATTGGAGAAGCTCTCGGCCAAACGCTCGGTCACGATGTCGCCCATCTTTTCCGAATAGAAACGACGGTTGTGCAGCGCTACGTAGCCACGGTCCTGAATGGTCGAAATGATCGCCGCGTAGGTCGAAGGACGACCGATGCCGCGTTTTTCCATTTCTTTAACCAGGCTCGCTTCCGAGTAACGCGCAGGTGGCTTGGTAAAGTGCTGGGTCGGATCAAGCTTGATCAGCTTCATCGCGTCGCCCTGGGCCATGTCCGGCAGCACGTCGTCATCGCCTGGCTTGGCAATTTGCGGCATGACGCGGGTGTAACCGTCGAATTTCAGGATGCGGCCCTTGGCGCGCAACTCGAAATCGCCGGCACCGACTGTGACCGTGGTCGACAGGTATTGGGCCGGCAGCATCTGGCAAGCGAGAAACTGGCGCCAGATCAGCTCGTAGAGCCGCTCTGCATCACGCTCCATGCCCGACAGCTTGCTTGGCTCGGTGTTGGCGTCGGACGGACGAATCGCTTCGTGAGCCTCTTGTGCGCCTTCCTTGCTGCTGTAGACATTCGGGTTTTCCGGCAGGTACTTCTTGCCGAACTCGCCTTCAATATAAGTGCGTGCCATCGTCACGGCATCGGCCGAGAGGTTGGTGGAGTCCGTACGCATATAGGTGATGTAGCCAGCTTCGTACAAACGCTGGGCCATCATCATGGTTTTCTTCACGCCAAAGCCCAGGCGGTTACTCGCGGCCTGTTGCAGAGTGGACGTGATGAACGGTGCCGACGGCTTGCTGCTGGTCGGTTTGTCCTCGCGCTTGACGATGCTATAGCTGGAAGACTTGAGCTTCTCCAGCGCGGCCATGGCCTGGGCTTCGTTGAGCGGCTTGAAGGCCTCGCCCTTCTCACGCGCCACGTCGAAGCGCACAGTCGCGCCCTTGGCGGTGCCGAGGTCGGCGTGGACTTCCCAGTATTCTTCCGGGTTGAACGCGCGAATTTCACGTTCGCGCTCGACCACCAGCTTCACGGCAACCGATTGCACGCGACCGGCGGACAAGCCACGGGCGACCTTGGCCCACAGCAGCGGCGAAACCATGTAACCCACCACGCGGTCGAGGAAACGACGCGCTTGTTGTGCATTTACACGGTCAATGTCCAGCTCGCCCGGTTTGGAGAAGGCTTCCTGGATTGCTTTCTTGGTGATTTCGTTGAACACCACGCGCTTGTAGCGGCTGTCATCACCACCGATGGCTTCGCGCAGGTGCCAGGCAATGGCTTCCCCCTCGCGATCCAAGTCGGTTGCGAGATAGATGGTGTCAGCATCTTTGGCGAGCCGGCGCAGCTCTTCGATGACCTTTTCCTTGCCCGGGAGGATCTCGTACTTGGCTTTCCAGCCATGATCGGGATCAACACCCATCCGCGAGACCAGCTGCTTGCGCGCCTTTTCTTTCGGCGTGAGCACCGGACCTTCACCCGCGGCGGCCTTGCCGCGTTTGGCGGCTGGCTCTTTGCTGGCGCTAGCCGAACCGCTGGTGGGCAGGTCTCGGATATGGCCGATACTCGACTTCACCACGTATTGGTTACCCAGATACTTGTTGATGGTCTTGGCCTTAGCCGGGGATTCCACAATGACCAGCGATTTGCCCATGGATCAGAAAATTC
Source organism: Pseudomonas sp. BGI-2 (assembly GCF_004310295.1). Taxonomy (GTDB): domain Bacteria; phylum Pseudomonadota; class Gammaproteobacteria; order Pseudomonadales; family Pseudomonadaceae; genus Aquipseudomonas. The sequence goes on from NZ_SISB01000009.1 coordinate 64,004, forward strand.
CTGAATTCTAGAAGTGAAAGGCGGTTGGCGCCTGACGCGGCACCGCTATATATAGTGGCTACAAGGTGAGGTCAAGCGCAGGGTCTTGCGCGCACTCAGCTTATGGCTTGGAAAAAAGGCTCGGTTCGGCTTGCACCAAAGCAAAGCGCGGCACCTGTTCGCCGTCAACCTCGACTGACTCAAGGAACATGCTCAAGGGACGCACCCAAAAGCCGTAATCGCCATACAGGGCTTGGTAGAAGACCACTTCTTCTTCGGTTTCCGAATGCCGCGCGATGCTGAATACGCGGTACTGCGGACCTTTGTAATGCTGGTAGAGCCCAGGTTGTATCGGCATGGTTTGGCCCTCACTCAAATCGTTTAAAAATAAAAACAAAAAAAATAAATTCAGAAAAACAAAAACCGGGGCACTTGGCCCCGGCTTCCATCAGCGAAACGCTTAAACGCGTTCGAAGACGGTGGAGATGCCTTGGCCGAGACCAATGCACATGGTGGCTACCCCGAAGGTGCCGCCATTCTGCTTCATCACGTTCAGCAAAGTGCCGGAGATACGGGCACCGGAGCAACCGAACGGGTGACCCAGGGCGATCGCGCCGCCGTGCAGGTTAACCTTCTCGTTCATCTTGTCGAGCACTTTCAAATCTTTCAGCACTGGCAGGGCCTGTGCCGCGAAAGCTTCGTTGAGCTCGAAGAAGTCGATATCGTTAATACCCAGGCCTGCACGCTTCAGTGCTTTCTGAGTGGCCGGTACTGGACCATAGCCCATGATTGCCGGGTCCACACCTGCCACTGCCATCGAGCGGATAACCGCCATTGGCTGGATGCCCAGGTCCTGTGCACGTTGCGCCGACATCACGATCATGCACGAAGCACCGTCGGTGATCTGCGACGAAGTACCGGCCGTTACGGTGCCGCCCTTCGGGTTAAACGCTGGCTTCAGAGCCGCCAGGCTTTCCAGGGTGGTTTCCGGACGAATGGTTTCGTCGTAGTCGAACAGTTTCAGGAAACCGTTCTCGTCGTAGCCCTGCATCGGGATGATTTCGTCTTTGAACTTGCCTTCCAGGGTCGCTTTGTGAGCGAGCTGGTGGGAGCGCACGCCGAAAGCGTCCTGTTGTTCGCGAGTGATGCCGTGCATTTTGCCCAGCATTTCAGCGGTCAGGCCCATCATGCCCGAGGCTTTCGCCGCGTACAGCGACATGTGCGGGTTCGGATCGACACCGTGCATCATGCTCACGTGGCCCATGTGCTCGACGCCGCCGACAACGAACACGTCACCGTTGCCGGTCATGATCGCTTGTGCGGCAGTGTGCAGCGCGCTCATCGACGAACCACACAGACGGCTGACGGTCTGGCCGGCAGCAGTGTGCGGGATCTGCGTCATCAGGGACGCCATGCGGGCAATGTTCCAGCCCTGCTCCAGAGTCTGGTTTACGCAGCCCCAGATCACGTCTTCGACTTCGCTCGGGTCAACCTTGACGTTGCGTTCCAGCAATTTGCTGATCAAGTGCGCCGACATGTCTTCGGCGCGGGTGTTGCGGTGCATGCCGCCCTTGGAGCGGCCCATCGGAGTACGACCGAAGTCGACAATCACGACGTCTCTTGGATTCAAGCTCATAAAATTTCACTCTCGCTCAAGTGTTGGGACGCTTAACCGAAGAACCGTTGGCCGGTTTTGGCCATTTCACGCAGTTTTGCGGTCGGGTGGTACAGCGCGCCCAAATCAGCGTACTGGTCAGCCAGGGCAACGAACTCGGCAACACCGATCGAATCGATGTAGCGCAGCGCACCGCCACGGAATGGAGGGAAACCAATACCGTAGACCAGACCCATGTCGGCTTCGGCGGCAGTTTCGACAATGCCGTCTTCCAGGCAACGCACGGTTTCCAGGCACAGCGGGATCATCATCCAGTTGATGATGTCTTCGTCAGTGACTTCGCGCTGCTCGTAAACGATCGGCTTGAGCACTTCCAGCACCGACGGATCGGCCACTTTCTTTTGCTTGCCGCGCTTGTCGGTCTCGTAAGCGTAGAAACCCTTGCCGTTTTTCTGGCCCAGGCGCTTGGCTTCGTAGAGCACGTCGATAGCCGAACGGCGATCGTCTTTCATGCGGTCCGGGAAGCCTTCAGCCATCACGTCACGACCGTGGTGACCGGTGTCGATGCCGACCACGTCCATCAGGTAGGCCGGGCCCATTGGCCAGCCGAATTTTTCCATGATCTTGTCGATACGGACGAAGTCCACGCCAGCGCTGACCAGCTTGGCGAAACCGCCGAAGTACGGGAACAGGACGCGGTTGACCAGGAAGCCCGGGCAGTCGTTGACGACGATCGGGTTCTTGCCCATTTTCTTGGCGTAGGCAACGGTGGTGGCAACAGCCAGCTCGCTGGACTTCTCGCCACGAATCACTTCAACCAGCGGCATCATGTGCACCGGGTTGAAGAAGTGCATGCCGACGAAGTTTTCCGGACGCTTGAGGGCTTTGGCCAGCAAGGTGATGGAAATGGTCGAGGTGTTGGACGCGAGGATAGTGTCCTCTTTGACCTTGTCTTCGACTTCGGCCAGAACGGCTTGCTTGACCTTCGGGTTCTCGACAACAGCTTCAACAACCAGGTCCACGTGACCGAAATCACCGTAGGACAGGGTCGGACGAATGCCGTTAAGCACTTCAGCCATTTTCGCCGGGGTCATGCGACCTTTATCAACGCGGCCGACCAGCAGCTTGGCGGCTTCAGCCAGGCCCTGCTCGATGCCGTGCTCGTTGATGTCCTTCATCAGGATCGGCGTGCCTTTGGAAGCCGACTGATAAGCGATACCACCACCCATGATGCCGGCGCCCAATACGGCAGCCTGCTTCACTTCTTTGGCGATGTCGTCGTAGGCCTTGGCTTTTTTCTTCAGCTCCTGATCGTTCAGGAACAGACCGATCAAGCTCTGCGCAGCAGAAGTCTTGGCCAGTTTGACGAAACCGGCAGCTTCGATTTCCAGCGCCTTGTCACGACCGAAGTTCGCGGCTTTCTGGATGGTCTTGATCGCTTCAACCGGTGCCGGGTAGTTCGGACCGGCTTGACCTGCCACGAAACCTTTGGCGGTTTCGAAAGCCATCATTTGTTCGATGGCGTTCAGTTTCAGCTTTTCCAGCTTCGGCTGACGCTTGGCCTTGTAGTCAAACTCGCCAGAGATGGCGCGCTTGATCAGCTCCAGGGCGGCTTCCTGCAATTTCTCAGGGGCAACCACGGCATCGACGGCGCCGACTTTCAGCGCGTCTTCAGGACGGTTTTCCTTGCCGGCGGCAATCCACTCGATGGCGTTGTCGGCACCGATGAGGCGCGGCAGACGCACGGTACCGCCGAAGCCCGGGTAGATGCCCAGTTTGACTTCCGGCAGACCGATCTTGGCCTTGGTGGACATGACGCGGTAGTCCGCCGCCAGGCACATTTCCAGACCGCCACCCAGCGCGATGCCGTTGATCGCGGCGACAGTCGGGACATTGAGGTCTTCGAAATCGCTGAAAATCTTGTTGGCTTCCAGGTTGCCAGCAACAAGCTCTGCATCAGGCAGCTTGAAGTTCTCGACAAATTCGGTGATGTCGGCGCCGACGATGAAGACGTCCTTGCCACTGCTGACGATCACACCCTTGATCGAAGCATCTGCCTTGATAGTGTCTACGGCCTGACGCAGTTCGTTCAGGGTTAGACGGTTGAACTTGTTAACGGACTCACCCTTGAGGTCGAATTTCAATTCGACGATGCCACTTTCAAGAGCCTTAACCGTGATGGCTTTACCTTCGTAAATCATCAACTGATCTCCACGATATGGAAGCTGAACAGTACACGTCGGACGCAGGCGAATGGCTCGGCAGGACGCTTATCGTCGATGCTAACGCCAATCCACCCGGCACACCCGCCAACGCGATAGTCGGGATTCTGTAGGAGCGGTCTGAAATACAAACGCTCAATTCATACGCCCGTTTGATTTGGGTACGCCACCTTCACGGAATTTCCGACAATTGTCAATCGCCCAAAATACGGGTTGAAACGCGACTTTGCGGTCACTTCCGTACTGCGAAGATCTTCAACACGCATCTGCATGTGAGCCCATTCATAGTATCAATAGTTAGAAAAGTCGCCCTAATTCGCTACAGCCTTTGTTTAACAGGCTACGCTGGCGGGAACTCGAGAAAAAAATATAAACAATTTGGGCGAACGCCCGGCGCAAGATCAGCGGCACAAAGAATTACCGGCCTGCCTGGCCAACCCCGGCCCGATGATGATGTCGGGCTTTTTATTGCCTGTCTGTCGGAGGTTTCGCGCCATTGCAGCGCGAAATGTCCGTGAATCATGCCAGCGCTTTCAGCACTGCATCAATGTCCTGCAAAATCGTCGCCTCGCCCTTCTCGCCCCAGTACAGGGTGATCATCTGCTTGTCCGCCTCAACCTTGTAGACGTTGGTTGGCAATTTTTCGAAATGATTGAGCAGCGCTCGGTCTTCGCAAACCTCCTGCCACTGGTTCACCCACACACCCGGCGATTTTTGCCAGTAACTCCAGCACGCCGGCTGATTGCCACGGCGCGGCCGATGGTACTGGGCGCAAGGGCTCGGCGGCTCCTGACTCAGCCAGTGCGGCCACTCCTGAGGCGCAAGCTGCATAGCCAACCCGATACGCCGCGCCTCCATGCGCAAGGCCATGCGCCCGCTCTGCCCACGGGACGGTCGCAACCATGCCAGCGGACTCAGTACCACCAGCAGGATTGACACCACTATCCAGACCGTCATATCTGTACTCCCGATTCTTGATGTGCGCTTTGAGTCACTTTGGAACCAATGCGCTTGAAACCAGCCATACTTACCAATATTGCAATCCTCAGGAGGAGCACCTCATGCCCTACAACCACATTCTGGTCGCTGTAGATCTAACCGAAGAGTGCGACCCTGTAATCCATCGTGCTCGCGAGTTGTCGGTGAGCAACGGAGCGAAATTATCCCTGGTCCACATCGTCGAACCGATGGCCATGGCCTTTGGTGGCGACGTCCCCATGGACCTGTCACAACTGCAACAGCAGCAGTTCGATCAGGCCAAGGAACGCCTGGACCGACTGATCGTGAAGTACCCGGAGCTTTCCAAAGAATACAGCCACCTGACCTACGGCCAGCCACGCCAAGAGATCCACCACCTGGCCAAGGAACAGACCTGCGACCTGATCGTGGTGGGCAGCCATGGCCGACACGGCCTGGCATTGCTGCTGGGCTCGACGGCCAATGACGTGCTCCACGGTGCGCCTTGCGATGTGCTCGCGGTGCGCCTGATCAAAAGCTGAAATACTTTCCATTGTGGGAGCGGGCTTGCTCGCGAATGCGGTGGATCAGTCAATATAAGTGTCGACTGATACGCCGCCTTCGCGAGCAAGCCCGCTCCCACAGGGGATTTGCGTCAATCTGTAGATCGCATTTCATACGAAAAGCCCGGCGTTCATCACTGAACGCCGGGCTTTTTTATTGCAGGATCAATCAGGCATCCAGCTCGGCCCAACGCTCGACCATCACGTCGTGCTCAGCCTGCAACTGCTCAAGCTGAGCGATCACGGCAGCGGTCTCGACCGCAGGACGCTGATAGAAACCGGCATCGGCCATTTGAGCCTCGACGGCAGCGATCTGCTGTTCCATGGCTTCGATCTGAGCCGGCAACATCTCCAGCTCACGCTGCAACTTGTAGCTGAGCTTCTTCTTCGCCATCGGCGCTTCGACTGCTGCAGCAACCGGCGCCGCTTGCGCCGTCACCACCGCCGAAGTCAGGTCGGCTTTGCCGGACTTGCTCTCGGTCACGCCCAGCAGGCGCGGCGAGCCGCCCTGACGCAGCCAGTCCTGGTAACCACCAACGTATTCACGAACCTTGCCTTCACCTTCGAAGACCAAGGTGCTGGTGACCACGTTGTCGAGGAATGCCCGGTCGTGACTGACCATCAGCACGGTGCCGTTGAAGGTCAGCAAGACCTCTTCCAGCAGTTCGAGGGTTTCGACGTCGAGGTCGTTGGTCGGTTCGTCGAGGACCAGCAGGTTCGCCGGTTTGCTGAACAGTTTGGCCAGCAACAGACGCGCACGCTCACCACCCGACAGCGCCTTGACCGGCGTGCGGGCACGCTGCGGGCTGAACAGGAAGTCGCCGAGGTAGCTCAGCACGTGGCGGCTCTGACCATCGATATCGATGAAGTCGCGACCTTCGGCCACGTTGTCGATCACAGTCTTTTCCAGGTCCAGCTGATGGCGCAACTGGTCGAAGTAGGCCACGTCGATGCGCGTCCCCTCTTCCACTTTGCCGCTGGTTGGCTGCAGACCGCTGAGCATCAGCTTCAGCAAGGTCGTCTTGCCGGTACCGTTGGCGCCGAGCAGACCGATACGGTCGCCGCGCGTCAGGACCATCGAGAAATCCTTGATCAGGAACGGGCCACCCGGGTGAGCAAAGCTCACGTTCTCGAGGACCATCACCTGCTTGCCGGACTTATCAGCGGTATCCAGCTGAATGTTGGCCTTGCCGGTGCGCTCGCGACGTTCGCTACGCTCGACGCGCAGGGCTTTCAATGCGCGTACGCGGCCTTCGTTACGGGTGCGGCGGGCCTTGATGCCCTGGCGGATCCAGACTTCTTCCTGGGCCAGCTTTTTGTCGAACAGCGCGTTGGCCGTTTCTTCAGCGGCCAGCGAGGCTTCCTTGTGCACGAGGAAACTGGCGTAGTCGCCGTTCCAGTCGATCAGGCCGCCGCGATCCAGTTCCAGAATGCGGGTCGCGAGGTTCTGCAGGAATGAACGGTCGTGCGTGATGAACAGCACGGCGCCCTGGAAATCCTTCAGCGCTTCTTCGAGCCAGGCAATTGCACCGATGTCCAGATGGTTGGTCGGTTCGTCGAGCAGCAACAGGTCCGGCTCGGAAACCAAGGCCTGGGCCAGCAGGACGCGGCGACGCCAGCCGCCGGACAATTCGGCGAGGGTCTTGTCGGCTGGCAACTGCAGACGGCTCAAGGTGCTGTCGACCAATTGCTGTAAACGCCAGCCGTCGCGGGCCTCGAGGTCGTGCTGGACGTGCATCAACTTGTCCAGGTCGGCGTCAGTGACGATGTTCTGGCTCAGGTGGTGATACTGCGCGAGCAGCTCGCCCACACCGTCCAGGCCTTCGGCCACTACGTCGAACACGGTCCGCTCGTCGGCTACCGGCAATTCTTGCGGCAATTCGCCGATCTTGAGGCCGGGTGCGCGCCAAACGGAGCCCTCATCGGGCTTCTGGTCGCCCTTGACGAGCTTCATCATGCTCGACTTGCCAGTGCCGTTGCGGCCGATAATGCACACCCGCTCACCACGGGCGATCTGCCAGGACACCTTGTCCAACAACGGCATAGCGCCGAAAGCAAGGGACACATCGCTGAATTTGAGCAGGGTCATGAGCTTCTCCAAAAACCGGGCGCGCATTCTACCTGACTTGAGGCTTCAGAAGGCCGGCTATTTCAATGTCGAAGCACTCTGCATGACAATTGTTGCGAACTTGTGCAGAGAGGCCGGCAAAGCTTTCGCCCGTTGCTGGCAAAAGGCTAAGCTACAGACAATTCAGTGCAGGTTAAGCCTGCGCTTGTCGTGATTTCTCTGCCCGGACGTCTCATGCGCAGTCGCCTTTTCAGTCTTTTATCTTGCTTGCTTCTTTCTGCCACTGCCGTTCAAACCGCCCAGGCGGTGGACTTGTCCACCCAGCGTCAATATTACGATGAGGCCAAGCGTGCCTTGGCCAAGGGCGATACCGGCCCTTATTTTCGTTATAGCCAGGCCCTCAGCGATTATCCGCTGGAGCCGTATCTGGCTTATGACGAACTGACCGCGCGCCTGAAAACCGCCAGCAATGCCGAGATCGAAAAATTCCTCGCCGAACACGGTGACTTGCCCCAGGCCAACTGGATGAAATTGCGCTGGTTGCGCTGGCTGGCCGATCGCGGCGACTGGGCGACCTTCCTCAAGTACTACGACCCCAAGCTCAATTTCACCGAACTGGACTGCCTGAACGCGCAGTACCAGATCGGTCATAACCAGAAAACCGAAGGCTACGCCAACGCCAACAAACTCTGGCTGACCGGCAAATCCCAGCCTGCCGCCTGCGACGCGCTGTTCGGGCAATGGGCTGCCGAAGGTCAACTGACCGAACAAAAACGCTGGGAACGCACCAAGCTCGCCGCCCAGGCGCGCAACTATCCGCTGGCCAACAGCCTGGTCAACGGCCTGACCACCCTCGCCCCTCGCGGTCGTTTGCTGGTGGATGTGGCGCAGAAACCCGAACTGCTGAACCAACCTTCGCGCTTTACCCCGGCCGATGAACCGATGTCCGACGTGGTCAGCCTCGGCCTGCGCCGCCTGGCCCGCCAGGACCCCGACAAGGCCATGAACCTGCTCGACGGCTATGCCAGCAGCATGCACTTCTCCCGCGATGAAAAAGTGGCGATCGCCCGTGAAATCGGGTTGACCCTCGCCAAACGCTTCGATCCTCGTGCGCTGGACATGATGACCCGGTACGACCCGGAACTGCGCGACAACACTGTGTCCGAATGGCGTATGCGCCTGCTGTTGCGTCTGGCCCGCTGGGATGATGCCTATCAGCTGACTCGCCGCTTGCCGCAGGATCTGGCGACCACCAACCGCTGGCGCTACTGGCAGGCCCGCAGCCTGGAACTGGCGCAACCACAGAACCCGGAAGCGCAAACGCTTTACAAGAACCTCGCTCGTGAGCGGGATTTTTACGGTTTCCTGGCTGCCGATCGTTCGCAATCACCTTATTCGCTGAACAACAAACCCTTGGTACTGAGCCAGGCGCTGATCAACAAGGTGCGCAACACACCAGGCGTTCGTCGCGCCCTTGAGTTCCACGCCCGCGGGCAAATCGTCGACGGTCGTCGCGAGTGGTACCACGTCAGCCGTCATTTCAGCCGTGACGAAATGGTCGCCCAGGCGAAACTGGCCTACGACCTGAAATGGTATTTCCCGGCGATCCGCACCATCAGCCAGGCGCAATACTGGGACGATCTGGACATTCGCTTCCCGATGGCTCACCGCGAGACCCTGGTGCGCGAAGCCAAGGTCCGTGGCCTGCACTCGAGCTGGGTGTTTGCCATTACCCGCCAGGAAAGCGCCTTCATGGACGACGCCCGCTCCGGCGTCGGCGCCAGCGGCCTGATGCAGCTGATGCCTGGCACCGCCAAGGAAACCGCGCGCAAGTTCAGTATCCCGCTGGCCTCGCCGCAGCAAGTGTTCGACCCGGACAAGAACATCCAGCTCGGCGCCGCTTACCTGAGCCAGGTTCACAGCCAGTTCAACGGCAACCGCGTCCTCGCCTCCGCCGCCTACAACGCCGGCCCCGGCCGTGTGCGCCAGTGGTTGCGCGGTGCTGATCACCTTAGCTTCGACGTCTGGGTGGAAAGCATCCCATTCGATGAGACCCGCCAGTATGTGCAGAACGTGCTGTCGTACTCGGTGATCTACGGCCAGAAGCTTAACTCGCCACAACCGTTGGTGGATTGGCATGAGCGGTACTTCGACGATCAGTGATGGTGGTTTGACGCGCTAAAAAAAATGCCCGCATTGAGAAATGCGGGCATTTTTTCATGGTGTTCAAACAGCTATGTCGAGTCAGTACCGCACCGCCGTTCGTTCGCCAAGCTCGGTCAGGCGATACCTTTGAACCGGACTGCGGGGGGAATCGGGGTCAGTCATTTCAATCAAGCCGACAGCTAATGCGGGCTTGAGATAGTTAGCCCTGAAGGTCGCCTTGTGGGCTAGACCAACCTCTGCCATCAGATCATTAACCTTGAGTGGAGCGGTTCCACGCAGAGCGATGAGTAGTTTCGCTACTTGGTCGGTTACTTGGTCGGTTACTTGGTCGGTCGTAGGTTCGCTTCGGGCAGCCTCGCCGAGCGCAACGCTCAACGCTTGCAGCATGAACTCGACAAAAGGCGTTGATTCGGCAAGCTGATCGGCTGCCGACAACGCAGCGTAATAAGCGTCCTGCTGCTCTCGAATCACCGCTTCGACTGGCAGATAAGCCAATACCGGCCGCCACTGACTGAGTATCAAGGTTTGCCAGAGTCGCCCCATCCGCCCATTTCCGTCGGCGAAGGGATGAATAAACTCGAACTCGTAGTGGAACACGCAGCTGACGATCAAAGGGTGCCAATCTGATTCGCTGAGCCACGCCAGCAAATCGTCCATCAAGTGCGCAACGCGACTCGGCGGCGGTGCCATGTGGACTAATTTTTCGCCACGGTAAATACCTACACCCGCTCGGCGAAACTGCCCGCAGTCGTCAATCAATCCACCCATCAGCAACTCATGCGCCCGCAGCAGGTCGGACTGGCTGCTCGACCGCCACTCGGGCATGGCTTCATAAGCCGCAAACGCGTTACGCACTTCCTGGATTTCTCGCGGCAGCCCAAGAACCCGTCGCCCAGCCAGAACTGCGGTCACCTGCTCAATGCTAAGGGTGTTGTTCTCGATCGCCAAAGAAGCCTGAATCGTACGAATTCGATTACTGCGACGTAGTTGAGGCGTCTGTAGGCGTTCGTCCACAGCCGTCAGCTGACCGATTTGTTCGCTGATCCCGGCGATCAACGTCAGCATTCTGGTGGTCAGGGTCAACGGTGGTTGATAACGACTCATATCCTCATCCAGGCTCGCAACTGAGGCCGACATAATGCCCGAACCTTGCAGCATTCAGCAGCTCTCATTCATGCCGCTTCGTGCCCATCACTAAACTGCAACGCCGCCAACCGCGCATACAGCGCATTGCTGGCAATCAACTCCTGATGCGTCCCCACCGCCACCAGTTTTCCTTGATCCATCACCGCGATCCGGTCGGCATTTTTCACCGTGGCCAAACGGTGGGCGATGACTAGGGTGGTGCGGTTTTTCATCAGGCTCGGCAGAGCTTGCTGGATCAGGTGTTCGCTCTGAGCATCGAGGGCGCTGGTGGCTTCGTCCAGCAACAGGATCGGTGCGTCCACCAGCAGCGCCCGTGCGATGGCCAGGCGTTGGCGTTGGCCGCCGGACAACCCGAGGCCGCCGTCGCCCAGGTGGGTTTGGTAGCCGTTGGGCATTTGCTCGATGAAGTCGTGTGCGTAAGCGATTTTTGCCGCTTCCTGGACCTGGGCCAGGGTTGCTGTCGGGTTGCCGTAGCGGATGTTCTCTTCGATGCTGCCGAAGAACAGCGCCGGGTTTTGCGAGACCAGGGCGAAGCAGCGACGCAGGTCGAGCGGATCGAGTTGGGTCAGCAGCACGCCATCCAGCAGGATCTGTCCCGAGGCGGGATCGTAAAAACGCAGCAGCAGGTCATACACCGTGGATTTACCGGCACCGGACGGACCGACCAGGGCGAGGGTTTCGCCCGCATTGATGGTCAGGCTCAAGCCGTCGACGGCATAGCTTTCTGGACGCGACGGGTAGGAAAAGCGCACGTCTTGCAGCGCCAGATCGCCTTTCACCCGATCAGGCAAGGTGACCAAACCCGAGGTTGGCGGCTGGATGATGTTTTCCGAACGTAGCAGTTCGGCAATCCGCTCGGCCGCGCCCGCCGCTCGCTGTAACTCACCGATCACTTCGCTCAACGTGCCGAAGGCGCTGCCGACGATCAGGCTGTAAAAGACGAATGCCGCCAGTTCACCTGCCGAGATCCGTCCGGCGATCACGTCCATGCCGCCGACCCACAACATTACGCCAACCGCGCCCAGCACCAGCACGATCACCAGCGTAATCAGCCAGGCCCGTTGAAAAATGCGTTTGCGCGCCGTGTTGAATGCCTCCTCTACCGTCACGGCGAAGCGCTGCTCGTCCTGGACCTGATGGTTGTAGGCCTGCACGGTTTTGATCTGGCCGAGGGTTTCGGAGACGTAGCTGCCAATGTCGGCAATTCGGTCCTGACTCAGGCGCGACAGGCTGCGTACCCGGCGGCCGAAAATCAGAATCGGCGCGATCACCAGCGGCAATGCCACGACCACGATGCTGGTGAGTTTGGGGTTGGTGATAAACAGCAAGACGATCCCGCCGATCACCATCAGCAAATTGCGCAAAAACAGCGACAACGAAGAGCCGATCACCGATTGCAGCAACGTGGTGTCGGCGGTCAGCCGTGACTGGATTTCGGAGCTGCGATTGTCTTCATAGAAACCCGGATGCAGATAAACCAGGTGGTTGAACACATGCTTGCGGATGTCAGCGACCACGCGCTCGCCGATCCACGACACCAGATAAAAGCGCGCAAAAGTGCCTATCGCCAGCCCGATCACCAGCACCATGAACAGACCGATGGTCTGGTTGAGCAAATGCGCCGATTGGGTCATGAACCCTTGATCCACCAACAAACGAATGCCCTGCCCCATCGACAAGGTGATGCCGGCGGTGACGATCAGGGCGAACAACGCGCCAAACGCCGGCCAGCGATAAGGTGCAAGAAAACGACTGGTCAGGCGAATCGCGCGGCGGTGACGGGCAGAGAGCATCGGGTTATCCAGTACGCAATTGATGGGGCCAGCCTATACCGCTTAAGTGGGGTGGAACTCTGTAAATCACAATGAGTCAGGTTAATTATGACCACAACGACTAGCGCCTAGACGCTATTGGTCTAAAGTCCGGGTGGCAACGTTGGGGGATTTCTGGTGGACTGACGTTGCCGCTCGGGAAAGACCGTAGGGAGTTGTCACAGCCCGGTCACCTGACGGTTTTAGAGTAAGCACACAACCTGATGAGGAGACAGGCCATGTCCTTGCAAAACAGCAGCGAAGACAAAATTGAAGTGATCCGCACGCAGCCAAACCAGTCTCTGGGTTGCTCGATTATCGATAAGGAAGGGCGCGAAGTACCGATCACTGAAGGCATGATCCAGGACGCTTGCCGCGAACTGGAGCAGCGATTGGTCAAGCCTGCCGAACAAAAGTGATATAGCCACCGTCTTCTTGACCCGGCCCTGATGGCCGGGTTTTTTATGGGTGCTTATCCGGGAATTGCGGTGCGGCCCTTTCGCGGGCAGCCACGCTCCTACAAGGTTGGCGTCGTCCGCCTGTTTAGCGAACACCCAAATCCTGTAGGAGCGAGGCTTGCCCGCGAAAGGGCCAACTCGATATTCAGACAGTCGTAGCGCCCAAAGCCGCCACAATCTTCTGCAACTCAGCCGACTCGCCCTCAATCCGCACTGCCAACCCATCAATCTCCCGCCGCTGCGGGTAATGCTTGCGCAACGCATCAAACGCCGCACGCTGCTCGCTCACATTGCCTACAAGGCTGCGTCGGAAATCCGCATCGTCCCGGCGCGGGTCGTACACGCCGCGGCACAGCATCGCCAGCGCCCAGGCCGGATCGCTTTCAGCGTTCAGGGTCACTTGCGACAACCACGGTGCCGGCAGTAAATCGCTCAAGCTGACCTGGGCCGGTTGCCCGATAGATTCGCAATACGCCTGATAGATCTGCGCCGTCCCTCGCTGCTTGCCATCGAGGCTGTAGCCGGCAATGTGCGGCGTCGCCAGCACGCAGAGTTCGGCCAGCGCCACATCGACTTCAGGCTCGCCTTCCCAAACGTCGAGTACCGCTTGCAGGTCTTCGCGCTGCAACAACACCTGGCGCAGCGCAGCGTTGTCCACCACCGGGCCACGACTGGCGTTGATCAGCCAGGTGCCCGGCTTGAGTTGGTTCAGACGATTTTTATCGAACAGATGCCAGGTCGACTGAGCGCCGTGTTTCTTCAACGGGGTGTGCAGGCTGATGACGTCACACTGCTCGATGATCTGTTCGAGGCTGACGTAATCGCCACCTTCAGCGGCTTGTCTTGGCGGATCACAGACCAGCACGTTCCAGCCCAGGCCCTTCAAGACGTTGACCAGTCGACCGCCGACTTCACCGGCACCGACCACGCCGTAAGTGCGCCGAGTCAGGTCAGCGCCTTCGATTTCGGCCAGGGTCAGCAAACTGCCGAGCACATAGTCGACCACGCCCCGGGCATTGCAGCCGGGCGCGCTGGACCAGGCAATGCCGGCCTGCTGAAAGTAATCCAGATCCAGGTGATCAGTGCCGATGGTGCAGGTGCCGACAAAGCGCACCTTGCTGCCTTCGAGCAACGCGCGATTGACGTTGGTCACCGAACGCACCAGCAGCACATCGGCCTGCTCGACGGTAGCGCGGTCGATGGAACGTCCCGGCACCCGGCGGATTTCGCCGAACCCTTCGAAGAAGGCATCGAGCAGCGGGATATTTTCGTCGGCAACAATCAGCATGGCAGGCTCCTTTGGCGGATCGGCAGTGTAGGCGCAGATGCCTGTAGTGGACCAGCGGGCATTAAGGATCACCACGGTCCTTGTGGTGAGGGGATTTATCCCCGTTGGGCTGCGAAGCGGCCCCTGTTCCTGAATCCGCGTTATTGCAGACACTCCGCGTGCACTGGTTTGGCGACTGCTTCGCAGCCGAACGGGGATAAATCCCCTCACCACAGGGGATCGCAGCACTTCAAAGGCAATTACAAATAGGTAACACAGGACTTTTCCTGACCACTGCGTCAAGGCGTAGAATGCGCCGCCTCGTGCATCAAAATCTCTGGACGTTTCGCCCTTGAATTCCGTGACTGACCGCCCCGCCGCTATTTCCCTCACCCGCCCGGCCCGGGTTCGCCTGGAGCTGAAAAACCTGCTCGGCCTGGCGTTGCCGATCATGATCGCGCAACTGGCGACCACCGCCATGGGCTTTGTCGATGCGGTGATGGCGGGCCGGGTCGGCCCGCGGGACCTGGCGGCCGTGGCGCTCGGCAACTCGATCTGGGTTCCGGTGTTTCTGTTGATGACCGGCACCTTGCTGGCCACCACCCCGAAAGTTGCCCAGCGCTTTGGCGCCGGTACGCACAGCGAAATCGGTCCGATCGTACGCCAGGCGTTATGGCTGGCCTTGGTGGTGGGTTTGATGGCGACTGGCATGCTGTTCAGTGCCGAACCGATCCTGCACATGATGAAGGTCGATCCCGAACTGATCGGCCCGTGCATGCAATACCTGCACGGCATCGCCAGCGGCCTGCCCGCCGTCGCCTTCTATCATGTGCTGCGCTGTTTCAGTGACGGCCTGGGGCGTACGCGCCCGGCGATGGTCCTCGGCCTGTGCGGGTTGGCGCTGAACATCCCGCTGAACTACATCTTCATTTATGGCCACTTCGGTGTGCCGGCCATGGGCGGTGTCGGGTGCGGCTGGGCCACGGCGATTGTGATGTGGGTCATGGCGCTGGGCATGGCCGGCTGGGAGCGCTGGGCACCGGCCTATCAGTCGAGCCAGTTGTTCAGCCGTTTCGACTGGCCGCAATGGTCGGTGATCAAACGCCTGCTGGGCATCGGCCTGCCCATCGGCATAGCAGTGTTCGCCGAGTCGAGCATCTTCGCCGTGATCGCCCTGCTGATCGGCAGCCTCGGCGCCACCGTGGTTGCAGGACACCAGATCGCCCTGAACTTCAGCTCGCTGGTGTTCATGATCCCCTACTCCCTCGGCATGGCCGTGACCGTGCGGGTCGGCCAGGCGCTCGGTCGTCAGGAGCCGCGTGAAGCCCGCTTCGCCGCGGGTGTCGGCATGGGCACGGCGCTGGCGTATGCGTGTATTTCGGCGAGCATGATGCTGTTGTTGCGCGAACACATCGCAACGATCTACACCGCCGACCCGACGGTGATTCGAGTGGCGGCAATGTTGATCGTGTATTCGGCGCTGTTCCAGTTTTCCGATGCGATCCAGGTCACTGCGGCCGGCGCGTTGCGTGGTTATCAGGACACTCGGGTGACGATGATCCTGACGCTGTTCGCCTACTGGGGGATCGGTTTGCCGGTGGGTTACGCGCTGGGCCTGACCGACTGGTTCGGCACGCCGAGCGGCCCGAGCGGGCTGTGGCAGGGTTTGATCGTGGGCTTGAGTTGCGCGGCGCTGATGCTGTCGATCCGCCTGACGCGCAGTGCACGCAAGCGGATCCGCATCAGTCATTCGGCGGGTTAAGCGAGTTTTTTGCGGATCCAGTAGAGGTAGGTGCCTGCCTCTTCATGCTGCCCGACCAGTTCGTGATCCAGAAACACGCAAAACTTGGGAATGTCGCGACGGGTCGATGGGTCAGTCGCGATCACTTTGAGCAGGCCGCCGGGTGCCAGGTCCCGGATGTGCTGGTGCAGCATCATCACCGGTTCCGGGCAGTTGAGGCCGGTGGCGTCGAGGGTGCCGTCTACCGGCGTATCAATCATTTCACTCATGATTCACTCCTGAAACTGCCGGCATTGTCGCGTATTGCCGGGTGTTCGGTCATCTGTGTCGTACACCGCCCCCGCCCTTGTAGGAGCGAGGCTTGCCCGCGAAGGCGTCCTTGAAGACGCCAAAAGCTTCGCGGGCAAGCCTCGCTCCTACAGGGTTGTGTGGCGCCCCGCATATACGGGGGTAAGCAGTGTGCATTAGCGGGACTTGGGTTTCTTAACGTCAATCCGGCGCAAGTGGCAGGTTACTTCTTCACGGTCGTGATACAGCTGTTTGCAGCCGATCTCGACCCGAATCCCGCGTTCCTTGAACCCCTCGGCAATGCGCTCCAGCAAGCGTTTCACTTCGGCGTAACGCTGTTTCATCGGCAACTTCAGGTTGACCACCGCTTCGCGGCAATGCCCCTCGCCAATCCATTCTTCCAGCATCGCGGCGTTGCGCGCCGGTTTCTCGACGATGTCGCAAACCATCCAGTCCACCGGCTGCCGCGGCTTGAAGGTGAAACCGTCGGCCATCAAGTGTTGCACCAGACCGGTGTCCATCAGGCTTTCGGCCATCGGGCCGTTGTCGATCGCGGTCACCAGCATGCCGCGGTTGACCAGTTGCCAGGTCCAGCCGCCGGGTGCGGCACCGAGGTCGACGCCGGTCATGTCGCTGTGCAAGCGTTCATCCCACTGGTCGCGGGGGATGAAGTGGTGCCACGCTTCTTCCAGCTTCAGCGTCGAACGGCTCGGCGCTTCACGGGGAAACTTCAGCCGCGGAATGCCCATCGGCCACATTGCCGAATTGTTGGACTCTGCCAGGCCCATGAACACTTCACGGCCGCTTTTGAAGGTCAGCAGCAGGCGTGGTTTATGCGCATCTTCGACCAACTTGCCGGCCGCCATCAGCGCTTTGCGCAGGTGGCCTTCGAATTTCTTGCAGAAGTTCGACAGTTCCTTGCCATCGTTGGTGTCGACCATCTCCAGCCACAGGCTGCCGCACAGCGGGAAGTCCGCCATGTGGGCGAGGATCACGCTGATGCGGTCGGTTTCCGGCAGGTCGATGAAAATCCCGCGGGCCCATTGGCGCGGGAAGATCAGCTCGGCGAAACGCTGGCCGCGCATCAGGCGCTCGGCGCCGTCTTCTTCGGTGCAGATGAATTCGGCGCAGGCGCTGGCGGTCTTGGCCTTGGCATAACCGGCCACGTTCAGCCGCGCAGCGTGTTCGGAAATCTCGGAACAGACTTCGCCTTCGAAGCCCGGCCGGCAATGCATAAAGAGGGTGTTCATTGAATCTCCTGGGCAATCGGCAATGAATCGATGCGCAAACTTGCCCTGTAGCAAAGCCTGTCACGAAAACCGGCGCATGATAGCCGAGTTCGGAACCTTGGACTTGGCCATAGAGTCCAGTAATTAGCCTTAAGCATCAAACAGGACTAGGTTTAAACCTCAGTTCGTTCCCTCAGTCCGTAGCCGTGCGGACCCAAAGGAGTCATTTCAATGCCGTCCCTCGATAGCCTGAAAACCCTTAAAACCTTACAAATCGACGACAAGACCTATCACTATTTCAGCTTGCCGGATGCCGCCAAAAGCCTGGGCGATCTGGACAAGCTGCCGATGTCGTTGAAAGTGCTGCTGGAAAACCTGCTGCGCTGGGAAGATGAAAAAACTGTCACCGGCGCTGACCTTCGGGCGATTGCCGCCTGGCTCAAGGAGCGTCGCTCCGACCGTGAAATTCAATACCGCCCCGCGCGGGTATTAATGCAGGACTTTACCGGTGTTCCCGCGGTGGTCGACCTGGCCGCCATGCGTGCGGCCATGGCCAAGGCCGGCGGCGATCCGCAGCGCATCAACCCGTTGTCGCCGGTGGACCTGGTGATCGACCACTCGGTGATGGTCGACAAATTCGGCAGTTCCAGCGCCTTCGAACAGAACGTCGACATCGAAATGCAGCGCAACGGAGAACGTTATGCGTTCCTGCGCTGGGGCCAGAGCGCCTTCGACAACTTCAGCGTGGTGCCGCCGGGCACGGGCATTTGCCACCAGGTCAATCTGGAATACCTCGGTCGCACGGTCTGGACCAAGGACGAGGACGGCCGCACCTACGCCTTCCCGGACACCTTGGTCGGCACTGATTCCCACACCACCATGATCAATGGCCTCGGCGTACTCGGCTGGGGCGTCGGCGGGATTGAAGCGGAAGCGGCGATGCTCGGCCAGCCAGTGTCGATGCTGATTCCGGAAGTGATCGGCTTCAAACTCACCGGCAAGCTCAAGGAAGGCATCACCGCCACCGACCTGGTGCTGACCGTCACACAGATGCTGCGCAAGAAAGGCGTGGTCGGCAAATTCGTCGAGTTCTACGGTGACGGCCTCGCCGATCTGCCGCTGGCCGACCGCGCGACCATCGCCAACATGGCCCCTGAATACGGCGCCACCTGCGGCTTCTTCCCGGTGGACGACATCACGCTGGAGTACCTGCGCCTGTCCGGTCGCCCACATGAAACCGTGAAACTGGTCGAGGCCTACAGCAAAGCCCAGGGCCTGTGGCGCCTGCTGGGCCAGGAACCGGTGTTCACCGACACGCTGGCGTTGGACATGGGCAGCGTCGAAGCCAGCCTGGCCGGGCCGAAACGCCCACAGGACCGGGTCTCGCTGCCGAATGTCGCGCAAGCGTTCAGTGATTTCATCGACCTGCAATTCAAACCCACCAGCAAGGAAGTCGGTCGCCTCGAAAGCGAAGGCGGCGGCGGTGTCGCGGTAGGCAATGCCGACCTGGCCGGTGAAGCCGACTACGAATACGACGGCCAGATCTATCGATTGAAAAACGGCGCGGTGGTGATCGCCGCGATCACCTCCTGCACCAACACTTCCAACCCGAGCGTGATGATGGCCGCCGGGCTGGTGGCAAAAAAAGCGGTGGAGAAAGGCCTCAAGCGCAAACCGTGGGTCAAGAGTTCGCTGGCCCCAGGCTCGAAAGTGGTCACCGACTACTACAAGGCTGCCGGCCTGACCCAGTACCTGGATGAGTTGGGTTTTGCCCTGGTCGGCTACGGCTGCACCACCTGCATCGGCAACTCCGGTCCCTTGGCGGAGCCGATCGAAAAAGCCATCCAGGCTGCCGATCTGACTGTCGCCTCGGTACTGTCGGGCAATCGTAACTTCGAAGGTCGGGTGCATCCGCTGGTGAAAACCAACTGGCTGGCGTCCCCTCCCCTGGTCGTGGCCTATGCGCTGGCCGGTACGGTGCGGACCGACATCAGCAGCGAGCCATTGGGCAACGACAAGGACGGCAATCCTGTGTACTTGCGGGATGTTTGGCCGAGCACCCAAGAGATTGCCGACGCGGTGAATCAGGTCAACACCGCCATGTTCCACAAGGAATACGCCGAAGTGTTTGCCGGCGACGAGCAATGGCAAGCGATTGAAGTGCCGCAAGCGGCGACCTATGTCTGGCAGGATGATTCGACCTACATCCAGCATCCGCCGTTCTTCGATGACATCGGCGGCCCGCCGCCCGTGGTCAAGGACGTCGCCGGTGCCAGGGTCCTTGCGCTGCTCGGCGATTCGGTGACCACCGACCACATCTCCCCCGCCGGCAACATCAAGGCCGACAGCCCGGCCGGTCATTACCTGCGCGAGAAAGGCGTGGAACCACGGGACTTCAACTCCTACGGTTCGCGTCGCGGCAACCACGAAGTGATGATGCGCGGCACCTTCGCCAACATCCGCATTCGCAACGAGATGCTCAGCGGCGAAGAAGGCGGCAACACGATTTACATTCCGACCGGGGAAAGGATGCCGATCTACGACGCGGCCATGCGTTATCAAGCGGCGGGAACGCCGCTGGTGGTGATCGCCGGTCAAGAATACGGCACCGGCTCAAGCCGCGACTGGGCGGCCAAGGGCACCAATCTGCTGGGTGTGAAAGCGGTGATCGCTGAAAGCTTCGAGCGGATTCACCGCTCCAACCTGGTGGGCATGGGCGTGCTGCCATTGCAGTTCAAGCTGGATCAGAACCGCAAGAGCCTGAACCTGACCGGCAAGGAGACGCTGGATATCCTGGGTTTGACTGGCGTGGAGTTGACGCCACGGATGAACCTGACACTCATCATCACCCGCGAGGATGGAAGCCGCGAGAAAGTCGAGGTGTTGTGCCGAATCGATACGCTCAATGAAGTGGAGTACTTCAAGTCGGGGGGGATTTTGCATTACGTGTTGCGGCAGTTGATTGCGTCGTAACCGCCTGCTGACACGGACACCGCCTTCGGGCGGTGTTTTTGTTTGTGTCATGTGGGAGCGAGCTTGCTCCGGGTGGAGTTTCGACGATGAGGCCATAACACTCAAAATCATCGTTGACTGACACTCCGCTATCGCGAGCAGGCTCACTCCTACAAGGGACCGCGGCGCCACGCAAATTTCTGGACACAAGGACTTCACATGATTGCCCTGCCATGGATCTACCTGGCCCTTCTCTCCCTCGGTTACGCCCTCGCTCTGACTTACGGCCAACTCGGCTGGCTGGCCGGCATCTCCGTCGCGCTGCTACTGGTCGCCGGTTTCGCCGTCCGCCAACAAAAGCTGCCCATCGCTCGCTTCCTAGGCCACGGCTTGTTCATCTTCCTGGCCTTGGCGCTGGCGATGCACTGGCTGCCGGGTTTCTACAACGGTCGAGGCATCGATCCGCAACGCTTCACCGATGATGCAGTGCCGTTTTCCATGTACCTGAATCAGGACAAACCCCTGATCGGCTTCTGGCTGTTACTGGTGTGCCCTTGGATTGTCGGCCGGCGCTCCCTGCGCCTTTCGGCTTATGCCACGGCACTCGCCCTGACCCTGAGCACCGTGCTGGCCTTGGGCGGCGCACTTGTGCTGGGTGTGATCAGTTGGGCACCGAAGTGGCCGGATCAAGCCGGGTTGTGGGTGCTGAACAATCTGCTGCTGGTCACGCTGGTGGAGGAAGCGCTGTTTCGCGGTTATATCCAGGGCGGTCTGAGTCGGCAGTTCAAAAACCTGCCCTACGGTGAAAACCTGGCGTTGCTGCTTGCGTCGCTGTTGTTCGGTCTGGTGCATGTGGGGGCGGGTTGGCAATGGGTGCTGCTGGCGAGTCTGGCAGGTATCGGCTATGGTCTGGCCTACCGTTTTGGCGGTTTGGGGGCGGCCATCGCCACCCATTTCGGCTTGAACCTGCTGCATTTCGCACTGTTCACCTACCCGATGCTCGCCGGCTGATGCAATGGCCGTTTTGCGACGCGCCGCTGATTATTGAAAAATAATTTCAATAAAATCCTGACGCCGCCGACAACCTCTCAAAGCCTTGCGGATTGAAAAAGCCATGCGTAACAACCAGCCCACCACACAACGCGAACGGACCTTCCCGGCTCAGCAACGGTTGATTTCCACCACCGATGCCAAAGGCGTGATCACCTACTGCAACGACGCCTTTGTCGAAATCAGCGGGTTTTCCCGTGAGGAGCTGATCCGTGCGCCGCATAACCTGGTCCGTCACCCCGACGTCCCGGCCGCGGTGTTCGCGCACATGTGGGGCACACTGAAACAAGGCTTGCCATGGATGGGCATTGTCAAGAATCGCTGCAAGACCGGTGACCACTACTGGGTTAACGCCTATGTCACTCCGGTTTTCGAAGGCAATCAGGTGATCGGTTACGAATCGGTGCGGGTCAAACCCACCGCCGAGCAGATCCGCCGTGCCGAAGCGCTCTACCAACGCATCAACCAGGGCAAGTCGGCCGTCCCTTCGACAGACAAATGGTTGCCGGTGCTTCAGGACTGGCTGCCGTTCATTCTGGTCAGCCAGCTGAGTTTCATGATCGGTGCGTCCCTCAACTCCCAGTGGGGCTTCGCCCTCGCCGCCGGTCTTTCGGTGCCGTTGGGCCTGTTGGGCCTGAGCTGGCAACAGCGTGGCCTCAAGCGCTTGCTGCGCCTGGCCGAGCAGACCACCTCCGACCCGCTGATCGCGCAGATGTACACCGACAGTCGTGGCGCTCAGGCACGCCTGGAGATGTCGATTCTCAGCCAGGAAGCGCGCCTGAAAACCTGCCTGACCCGCCTGCAGGACACCGCCGAGCACCTGACCGAGCAAGCCAAACAGTCCGACGCCCTGGCCCACAACAGCTCCACTGGCCTGGAACGTCAACGGGTCGAAACCGAGCAAGTGGCCACCGCCGTCAATCAGATGGCCGCCACCACCCAGGAAGTCGCTAGCCACGTACAACGTACCGCCGACGCCACCCAGGAAGCCAATCGCCTGACCGGTCGCGGCCGCGACATCGCCGGCGAAACTCGTGAAGCCATCCAGCGCTTGTCGGCGGTGGTCGGTGAAACCGGGCTGACCGTGACCCAACTGGCCAAGGACAGCGACGAAATCGGCGGCGTGGTCGATGTGATCAAAGGCATCGCCGACCAGACCAACCTGCTGGCCCTGAACGCCGCTATCGAAGCCGCGCGTGCCGGCGAGATGGGCCGTGGTTTTGCGGTGGTGGCTGACGAAGTGCGCCAACTGGCACAACGTACCAGCGAATCCACCGGGCAGATTCACGCCCTGATCGCCAAGCTCCAACAAACCGCCAGCACCGCGGTGCAAACCATGGAAGCCGGGCATCGCCAGGCGGAAGAAGGCGTGGCGCGAGTATTGGAAGCGGATCAGGCGTTGGTGGGGATCAGCGAAGCGGTGGCCAACATCACCGACATGACCACCCAGATCGCTGCCGCGACCGAAGAGCAAAGTGCAGTCGCCGAGGAAATCAGCCGCAACATCAGCAACATCTCGCAACTGGCTGACCAGACTTCAGAACAGGCACAGCACTCGGCGTTATTGAGTGAAGAGTTGACGAAGACGGCGAATACCCAGTATTCGTTGGTGGAGCGGTTTAATCGCTGATTGATGCTGGAAACAAAGAACCCGGACGGCGAAAGCTTCCGGGTTTTTTATTGCCAATCTGAAAGTGATGGCGCCTGTCAGGGCCTCTTCGCAGGCAAGTCGGATCGCCGCCCGCTCGCTCCTACAGGTTTGGTACCGTTCATCCGAGCACCGACAACCTGTAGGAGCGAGCGGGCGGCGATCCGACTTGCCCGCGAAGAGGCCCTGATGCCCAACACAAATCTCATTTGAGAAATGCAGCTACCCGACTCACCGCCGAAGCCAAATGCTGCTCATGGGTAAACCCCGAAGCTTTCAATGGCTTCAAATCATGATCCCCCGCCCCCAGCCAGAACACCTCGATACTCGGCGCCAACGTGTAAGCCTCGACCGCTTCACGATTGCCCAGCGCATCCCGCTCGCCCTGAACAATCAACGTCCGAGTCTTGAGTCCAGCCAAATGCTCGACCCGGGGTTTCTCCGGTTTACCGACCGCGTAAAACGGATACCCCAGACATACAAGTGCATCCGCCCCCAACTCATCCGCCAGCAAACTCGCCATCCGCCCGCCCATGGACTTGCCGCCAATGGCCAAACGCCCAGTGACATGGCGTCGCACCTCCGCATACACCTCACGCCAGCATTCCTGCAGTTTCGGCGCCGGATTCGGTGGACGGTTGCCCCCGTCAACACGCCGTTGCGCCATGTACGGAAACTCGAAGCGCAGTACGTTGATGCCTTGATCGGCGAGGCGTGCAGCCATGTCGTTCATCCAGCCACTGTCCATCGGTGCGCCGGCACCATGGGCGAGGATCAGCGTTGCCGATGCAGGTCCTGAGGCGGCATTCCACAACCATCCGTGATCCCGCACACACTGCGCCCATTGATCCCCGTCAATACTGGCCTTGTGCTGTTTGTCCATGCTTGCCTCGCTTTTAGTCTGCCTATAACTCCAGGCGAAGGACGCGCTGCCTTTTTGTTGCAAGCGTGCTCACTTCGGCTGAACCGTGGATGGGGAACCATGAACACTTCTATCAGTACCGCCTACAACTACAAGGTGGTCCGCCAATTCGCCATTATGACGGTGGTGTGGGGCATCGTCGGCATGGGGCTCGGGGTTTTTCTCGCGGCTCAATTGGTCTGGCCTGAACTCAACTTCGATTTACCGTGGACCAGTTTCGGCCGCTTGCGCCCGCTGCACACCAACGCAGTGATCTTCGCCTTCGGCGGTTGCGCCCTGTTCGCCAGTTCGTTCTATTCGGTGCAACGCACCTGCCAAACGCAACTGTTCGCACCGAAAATCGCCGCGTTCTGCTTCTGGGGCTGGCAAGTGGTGATCCTGCTGGCGGCCATCAGCTTGCCGCTGGGTTACACCAGCTCCAAGGAATACGCCGAGCTGGAATGGCCGATCGACATTTTGATCACCATCGTCTGGGTCGCCTACGCCGTGGTGTTCTTCGGCACGCTGGCGAATCGCAAGACCAAGCACATCTACGTCGGCAACTGGTTCTTCGGTGCATTCATCATCACCGTGGCGATTCTGCACATCGTCAACAACCTTGAGCTGCCGGTGAGTTTCACCAAGTCCTACTCGGTGTACGCGGGTGCGACCGATGCCATGGTTCAGTGGTGGTACGGACACAACGCCGTAGGCTTTTTCCTCACCGCCGGTTTTCTCGGGATGATGTACTACTTCGTGCCGAAACAGGCCGAGCGTCCGGTGTATTCCTATCGCTTGTCGATCGTGCACTTCTGGGCGCTGATCACCCTGTACATCTGGGCCGGCCCGCACCATTTGCACTACACCGCGTTGCCGGACTGGGCGCAGTCGCTGGGCATGGTGATGTCGCTGATCCTGCTGGCGCCAAGCTGGGGCGGGATGATTAACGGGATGATGACCCTCTCGGGCGCCTGGCATAAGTTGCGCAGCGACCCGATCCTGCGCTTCCTCGTGGTATCGCTGGCTTTCTACGGCATGTCGACCTTTGAAGGGCCGATGATGGCGATCAAGACGGTCAACGCCCTCTCCCACTACACCGACTGGACCATCGGCCACGTTCACGCCGGGGCACTCGGCTGGGTCGCGATGATTTCCATCGGCGCGCTGTACCACATGATCCCGAAAATCTTCGGTCGCCCGCAGATGCACAGCATCGGCCTGATCAACGCGCACTTCTGGCTCGCCACCATCGGCACCGTGCTGTACATCGCGTCCATGTGGGTCAACGGCATCGCCCAGGGCCTGATGTGGCGTGCAGTCAACGAAGACGGCACGCTGACCTACTCCTTCGTCGAAACCCTGGTGGCCAGCCACCCAGGCTTCGTCGTGCGGCTGGTGGGCGGTGCGATCTTCCTCAGCGGCATGTTCCTGATGGCTTACAACACCTGGCGCACCGTGCGGGCCTCGCAGCCTGCCGAAGTCGCCGCTGCCGCGCAGATGGCCTGAGGAGTCCGCCATGAAACACGAAACAATCGAGAAAAACGTCGGCCTGCTGATGCTGCTGATGGTCCTGGCCGTGAGCATCGGCGGTCTGACCCAGATCGTCCCGCTGTTCTTCCAGGACGTGACCAATAAACCGGTGGAAGGCATGAAACCCTACACCGCGCTGCAACTGGAAGGTCGCGACATCTACATCCGTGAAGGCTGCGTGCAGTGCCACTCGCAGATGATCCGCCCGTTTCGCGCCGAAACCGAACGTTACGGGCACTACTCGGTGGCGGGCGAGAGCGTCTGGGATCACCCGTTCCTCTGGGGCTCCAAACGCACCGGTCCGGACCTGGCCCGGGTCGGCGGGCGCTACTCGGATGACTGGCACCGTGCGCACTTGTACAACCCGCGCAACGTGGTACCGGAATCGAAGATGCCGGCCTACCCATGGCTGGTCACCCAACCGGTGGACAGCAGCAGCACCGAAACCAAGCTCAAGGTCATGCGCACCCTCGGCGTGCCGTACACCGACGACGACATCAGCGGCGCGGTGTCCAGCATCAAGGGCAAGACTGAAATGGACGCCCTGGTTTCTTACCTGCAAGTGCTCGGCACTGCGATCAAGAGCAAGAGGTGAGCCATGGTCTTTGAAATGAGCACGGGCCTGATCCGCGGCCTCGGCACTGTCGTGGTGTTCGTGGCATTCGTCGGCCTGACCCTGTGGGTGTTCAACAGCAAGCGCGGCCCGGAATTCGCCGAAGCGCGCCTGCTGCCGTTCGCCGACGAACCACAACCCGACAGCACCCAAGAACCCGCAACAACAAGGAGTACCCGGCCATGACCACCTTCTGGAGTACGTGGATCTGCGTACTGACCATCGGCAGCCTGATCGGCCTGACCTGGCTGCTGATCGGCACCCGCAAGGGCGAAACCAAGGGCAGCGTCGACCAGACCATGGGCCACAGCTTCGACGGCATCGAGGAGTACGACAATCCGCTGCCGCAGTGGTGGTTCATGCTGTTCGCCGGCACGCTGGTGTTTGCCGTGGGTTACCTGATCCTTTATCCGGGCCTGGGCAACTGGAAAGGCGTCCTGCCGGGTTACGAGGACGGCTGGACGGGCGTCCACGAATGGGAAAAGGAGATGAACAAGGCGGACGCGAAGTTCGGACCGATCTTCGCCAAATTCGCCGCCATGCCCGTTGAAGAAGTGGCCAAGGACCCGCAAGCGCTGAAAATGGGTGGTCGCCTGTTCGCGTCCAACTGCTCGGTGTGCCACGGCTCGGATGCCAAGGGTGCCTTCGGCTTCCCGAACCTGGCCGACAGCAACTGGCGCTGGGGCGGTGATGCCGAGATGATCAAGACCACGATCATGGGTGGTCGCGTAGCGGCAATGCCGGCTTGGGGTGAAATCCTCGGTGATGCCGGCGTGAAAAACGTTGCCGCGTATGTGCGTCATGAATTGGCCGGCCTGCCACTGCCCGCGGACAGCACCGCCGATCTGCAAGCCGGACAGCAAGCGTTCAGCACCACCTGCGTAGCCTGTCATGGGGCAAACGGCCAGGGCACTGAAGCCATGGGGGCGCCGAATCTGACGCAACCGGCCGGATTCATTTACGGAACCAGCCTGGCGCAATTGCAACAGACCATTCGTCATGGCCGTCAGGGTCATATGCCAGCGCAGAACGAATTGCTCGGCAACGACAAGGTGCAACTGCTGGCCGCTTACGTCTACAGCTTGTCTCACGGTTTGAGCACCGAGCGTTTGCAAGCTGAAGGCAAACGCGAATAAATCTCGACCGCTCTACTGCCGCATTCTCCCGGATGCGGCAGTTCCCTGCCTCTTTGCGACCAAGTGTCGCACCCCTCCGATGGTCCTCCTTTCGGTTCACCACATTCGGGTCTAAGCTTGCTTCGATGCGGACTGGCATGAGCCGGTTCCAGGTCGACCCAACCCGATGTGTTCGACAAATCTGCTCGATGACAAGCCGCAAAGGCTGGTAGATACCGGCTGTCATGCCAATTGCCATCGGTCACCTGCTCGTTGTGTTTGAACACACCCCGTAACAACTGACCTGACCCCCTCACCCTTTTCGTTCGCTGCGACGTTTTGTCCTAGGCCGATTTTGTCCTTACGCGGCGCATGGAAAGGCCGCAGAATCAGCTTTTGAAAGCATTGACCCAGGTCATGGCGCGTTGCAATGACCCCCCGCTTTCTACATACTTGCGGCCGATTTTTACTCCTAATAAAACACCCAAACCGTGGAACCTTAGAATGAGCACAGCAATCAGTCCGACTGCTTATAACTATAAGGTAGTCCGCCAGTTCGCCATCATGACGGTGGTCTGGGGGATCCTTGGCATGGGGCTTGGTGTCTTCATCGCCTCACAGCTTGTATGGCCGGAATTGAACTTCGGTCTGCCGTGGACGACTTTTGGACGCTTACGCCCGTTGCACACCAACCTGGTGATTTTCGCCTTCGGTGGTTGTGCTCTGTTTGCCACTTCTTATTACGTCGTGCAGCGAACCTGCCAAACGCGACTGATTTCCGACAGCCTCGCCGCCTTCACCTTCTGGGGATGGCAAGCGGTGATCGTCGGCGCGATCATTACCTTGCCGCTGGGTTACACCACCACCAAGGAATACGCGGAACTGGAATGGCCCCTGGCTATTCTGCTGGCCATCGTCTGGGTGTCCTACGGTCTGGTGTTCTTCGGCACCATCACCAAGCGCAACACCAAACATATCTATGTGGGTAACTGGTTCTACGGTGCCTTCATCGTCGTGACGGCGATGCTGCACATCGTCAACCACGCGTCCCTGCCGGTCAGCTTCTTCAAGTCCTACTCGGCCTACGCCGGTGCGACTGACGCGATGATACAGTGGTGGTACGGCCACAACGCGGTCGGTTTCTTCCTGACCACCGGCTTCCTGGGGATGATGTACTACTTCGTTCCGAAGCAGGCCGAGCGTCCGATCTACTCCTACCGCCTGTCGATCGTGCACTTCTGGGCGCTGATCACCCTGTACATCTGGGCCGGTCCGCACCACCTGCACTACACCGCCCTGCCGGACTGGGCTCAGTCCCTGGGCATGGCGATGTCGATCATCCTGCTGGCTCCGAGCTGGGGCGGCATGATCAACGGCATGATGACCCTGTCGGGCGCCTGGCATAAGCTGCGCACCGACCCGATCCTGCGCTTCCTCGTGGTATCGCTCGCGTTCTACGGCATGTCGACCTTCGAAGGTCCGATGATGGCCATCAAGACCGTCAACTCGCTGTCGCACTACACCGACTGGACCATCGGCCACGTACACGCCGGTGCCTTGGGTTGGGTTGCGATGATCTCGATCGGCGCCATTTACCACATGATCCCGAAATTGTTTGGTCGCGCGCAGATGCACAGCATCGGCCTGATCAACACGCACTTCTGGCTCGCGACCATCGGTACCGTTCTGTACATCGCTTCGATGTGGGTCAACGGCATCACCCAGGGTCTGATGTGGCGTGCAATCAACGACGACGGCACCCTCACCTACTCGTTCGTCGAAGCCCTGCAAGCCAGCCACCCTGGCTTCATCGTTCGCGCCTTGGGCGGTGCGTTCTTTGCCAGCGGCATGCTGTTCATGGCCTACAACGTATGGCGCACCGTACGTGCCTCGAACCCGGCTGAAGCCGAAGCAGCCGCTCAGATTGCTGTAGTTGGAGCTCACTGATGAAGCATGAAGCAGTCGAGAAGAACATTGGCCTGCTGGCCTTCTTCATGGTTATCGCCGTCAGCATCGGCGGCCTGACCCAGATCGTTCCGCTGTTTTTCCAGGACGTCACCAACAAGCCGGTCGAAGGCATGAAGCCTCGTACCGCCCTTGAAGTCGAAGGACGTGACGTCTATATCGCCAACGGTTGCGTCGGCTGCCACTCGCAGATGATCCGCCCGTTCCGCGCTGAAACCGAACGTTACGGCCACTATTCGGTTGCCGGTGAAAGCGTCTGGGACCACCCGTTCCTGTGGGGCTCCAAGCGCACCGGTCCGGACCTGGCCCGTGTCGGCGGTCGTTACTCCGATGACTGGCAGCGTGCGCACTTATACAACCCGCGCAACGTGGTGCCTGAGTCGAAAATGCCGGCCTACCCGTTCCTCGTGGAAAACAAGCTCGACGGCAAAGACACCGCCAAGAAACTGGAAGTCTTGCGCACGCTCGGCGTCCCTTACACCGACGAAGACATCGCCGGTGCCAAGGATGCTGTGAAGGGCAAAACCGAAATGGACGCGCTGGTGGCCTATCTGCAAGGCCTGGGCACCATCATCAAAAGCAAACGGTGATTTAGATGGATATCGGGATGATTCGTGGCCTGGGCACCGTTGTTGTGATGGTGGCCTTCATCGGACTGGCGCTGTGGGTGTTCAGCCCCAAGCGCAAGTCGGAGTTTGAAGACGCGACCTTGCTGCCTTTCGCGGATGATCCCGAAGCCATCAAGCACGTCGAGCAAGCTTCTAGGAGTAACAAAGAATGACTACGTTCTGGAGTCTGTACGTCACAGTCCTCAGTCTCGGCACCATCTTCGCCCTGACCTGGCTGCTGCTGTCTACCCGCAAGGGCCAGCGCGCCGAGCAGACAGAGGAAACGGTTGGCCACTCCTTCGACGGGATCGAGGAGTACGACAACCCCCTGCCGAAATGGTGGTTCATGCTGTTCGTGGGCACCATCATCTTCGCCCTGGGCTACCTGGTGCTGTACCCGGGCCTGGGCAACTGGAAAGGCCTGCTGCCGGGTTACAACTACCTGGATAACGAAAAGCAGACCGCGTTCGCCAACGGCCAGACCGGCTGGACCGGCGTTCACGAGTGGGAAAAGGAAATGGCCAAGTCGGACGCGAAGTTCGGTCCGATCTTCGCCAAGTTCGCTTCCATGCCGATTGAAGAAGTCGCCAAGGACCCGCAAGCCCTGAAGATGGGTGGCCGCCTGTTCGCCTCCAACTGCTCGGTCTGCCACGGCTCCGACGCCAAAGGCGCTTATGGCTTCCCGAACCTGACCGACGCCGACTGGCGCTGGGGCGGTGAAGCGGAAACCATCAAGACCACCATCATGGGCGGCCGTCACGCGGTCATGCCGGCGTGGGCTGACGTGATCGGCGAGCAAGGCGTTGCGGACGTTGCTTCGTTCGTGCTGACCAACCTCGACGGCCGCAAAATGCCGGAAGGCACCAAGGCCGATCCGGTTGCCGGCCAGAAGCTGTTTGCCGCCAACTGTGCGGTGTGCCACGGCCCGGCAGGCAAAGGTACGCCAGCGATGGGCGCCCCCGACCTGACCCACCCGGCCGGGTTCATCTACGGTTCGAGCTTCGCTCAACTGCAGCAGACCATCCGTTACGGCCGTCAGGGCCAGATGCCTGCGCAAGAACAGCTGCAAGGCAACGACAAGGTTCACCTGTTGGCCGCTTACGTCTACAGCCTGTCTCACGGTGAGAAAGCGCCGGTGGCGGACGCCCAGTAAGGCAAACGCTTGATGCAACAAAAAACGGCCCCGCCAA
Source organism: Pseudomonas sp. BGI-2 (assembly GCF_004310295.1). Classification (GTDB taxonomy): domain Bacteria; phylum Pseudomonadota; class Gammaproteobacteria; order Pseudomonadales; family Pseudomonadaceae; genus Aquipseudomonas. Next base: position 95,086 of record NZ_SISB01000009.1, read on the forward strand.
TGTGAATTGGCGGGGCCGTTTTTTTTGCCCCTCAAGTCCGGCCCCAGCGACCAGCGGTAGCGACGCTTACCCCTTCGTGGTTGCGATCCGGCCCGCCTGGTAGTAACGTTTCTACAAAGTACTTCAGGAGGGGCAACCATGATGGCCATCACCACCATTTCCAGTCGTGAATTCAACCAGGACACAAGTAGTGCCAAAAAAGCCACGCGTCAGGGTCCGGTAATTATCACCGACCGTGGCAAGCCGGCCCATGTACTGCTAAGCATTGAGGACTACCAAAATCTCACCGGCAGCAACGTCAACATCGTCGATCTATTGGTGATGCCGGAAGCGGCAGATATCGAGCTCGAAACCGAGCGCGCCGTGATCACTCATCGACCCGTGGACCTGTCCTGATGTTTCTACTCGACACCAATGTGATTTCTGAACTACGCAAACCCCGGGCGGACGCAAACGTCGTCGCCTGGGCCAAAAGTGTCATCGCGCCACGTATGTTTATTTCCGCCATTACCCTAAAGGAGCTGGAGGCCGGTGTTCTGCGAATGGAGCGTCGTGACCCCGCGCAGGGAAAGGTTTTGCGTACCTGGCTGAAGCGACATGTCATGCCAGCCTTTGATGCCAGAATCTTGCCGGTCGACGCCGCCGTGGCTCTGCGCTGTGCCGGTTTGCATGTTCCAGGCAGCGCAAATGAAAGCGACGCCCTGATTGCAGCGACTGCCCTGGTTCATGGTCTGACGGTGGTCACTCGCAATATCGGCGACTTTCAATCCAGCGGCGTTGCCTTGATCAATCCATGGGCCGATTGAAACGTAGGCACTCGTAAAACCGTCCATAATTCACAAGTCAATTGATTCAAGTCATTACACCGTCAGTTGATTTCAACCAACGTGACCAAAGGTCGCACCCTTGAGCTAGAGCGACAGGCGTATCATTGCGCCACTGCAACACCTCTTTTTGACCGCGGTCGGCATGTACTGACCGAGGCGTTTTTCCACTGCCGTGGGATGCAATGATGAGCAATCAGATTCCGGTACACGACGTCACTCCGCCTGCCAAGAACGCGAACAACAGCGTCGACCTCTACGCCTCACGAGAAAAGATCTACACCCGCACCTTCACCGGCTTGTTCCGTAACCTGCGGATGATGGGCGGTGCCGGGTTGTTTCTGCTGTATTTCGGTACGGTCTGGCTGAACTGGGGTGGTCATCAGGCCGTCTGGTGGAACCTGCCGGAGCGCAAATTCTTTATTTTTGGCGCAACCTTCTGGCCTCAGGACTTCATCCTGCTCTCAGGCATTTTGATCGTCAGCGCCTTCGGCCTGTTCTTCATTACCGTGTACGCCGGTCGTGTGTGGTGCGGTTATACCTGCCCGCAGAGCGTCTGGACGTGGATTTACATGTGGTGCGAAAAGGTCACCGAAGGCGACCGCAACCAGCGCATCAAGCTCGACAAGGCGCCAATGAGCGCCAACAAATTCCTGCGCAAATTCAGCAAACACACGATGTGGCTGTTGATCGGCTTCGTCACCGGCATGACCTTCGTCGGTTACTTCTCGCCCATTCGTGAACTGACGATCGATTTTTTCACCGGCGAAGCAGATGGCTGGTCGTATTTCTGGGTCGGTTTCTTCACCCTGGCCACCTACGGCAACGCCGGCTGGTTGCGCGAGCAAGTGTGCATTTACATGTGCCCGTATGCGCGGTTCCAGAGCGTGATGTTCGACAAGGACACGCTGATCGTTTCCTACGATCCGCGCCGTGGCGAGAGCCGCGGCCCGCGCAAGAAAGGCATCGACTACAAGGCCCAGGGCCTGGGCGACTGCATCGATTGCACCATGTGCGTCCAGGTCTGCCCGACCGGTATCGACATTCGCGACGGTCTGCAGATCGAATGCATCGGCTGCGCGGCATGTATCGATGCCTGCGACAGCATCATGGACAAGATGGACTACCCACGCGGCCTGATCAGCTACACCACCGAACACAACCTGTCCGGGCAAAAAACCCATAAACTGCGCCCGCGCCTGATCGGCTATGCCCTGGTGCTGCTGGCCATGATGGGATTGCTGGCGGGCGCGTTCTTCATGCGTTCGCTGGTCGGTTTCGACGTCAGCAAGGACCGTGTGCTGTACCGCGAGAACGCTGAAGGCCGAATCGAGAACGTCTACAGCCTGAAGATCATGAACAAAGACCAGCGCGACCATACCTATGTGCTGGAAGCCTCTGGTTTGCCGGACCTGAAGCTGCAAGGCAAGCGCGAAATCAAAGTCGCCGCCGGGGAGATTTTCAGCCAGCCGGTCGAACTGTCGATCGCACCGGAAAAACTGCCGTCGAGCACCAACGAGGTGAAATTCATCCTCAAGGATGCCGACGACGACAGCGTCCACGTTGAAGCCAAGAGCCGATTTATCGGCCCACAAATTCGTTGAGAGAAGTGATCATGCCCGCAGCAAACGCCGCAAGCCCTTGGTACAAGCATCTTTGGCCGTGGATCATCATCGCCATCCTGGCCTGTTCCGTGACCCTGACGTTGTCCATGGTGACGATCGCGGTGAACAACCCGGATAACCTGGTCAACGACAACTACTACGAGGCCGGCAAAGGCATCAACCGCTCCCTCGACCGCGAGCTGCTGGCCCAGACCCTGCTGCTGCGGGCCAGCGTTCACCTGGATGACGTGACCGGTGAAGTCGATCTGCGCCTGAGCGGCAACAGCCAACCAAAAACCCTTGAGCTGAACCTTATTTCACCGACCCAGCCGGAGAAGGATCGCAAAATCAGCCTCGCCCGCAGCGAAACCGAACAGGGCCGCTACATCGGTCAGTTGAGCGACAAGGTTGAAGGCCGTCGTTTTGTCGAATTGCTAGGCACACAGGACGACCACATCTGGCGCATGTTCGAAGAAGAACTGGTCAGCCATGACAAGGACCTGCTGCTGGGTGATGAACCGCTGCAAGGCGCGGAAGACCTGAAGAAGTAACAACCAGCAATGTGGCGAGGGGATTTATCCCCGTTCGGCTGCGAAGCAGTCGTGAAACCTGTTAGCAAAATATGACTGGAAGAATGCAGGGGGCCGCTTCGCAGCCCAACGGGGATAAATCCCCTCGCCACAGAACCTGGCCCGGTTTTAACAATTGTTTTCATGGCCACTTAGATGACCACTCAACTGCCCTGCTACCACTGCGCCCTGCCCGTCCCGGCCGGCAGCCGCTTCACCGCCGCCGTCCTCGGTGAAACCCGCGAGTTCTGCTGCCCGGGTTGCCAGGCCGTGGCTGAAGCGATCGTGGCCGGTGGGCTGGAAAGCTACTACCAGCATCGCAGCGAGTCATCGGCCAACCCCGAAGCCTTGCCAGTGCAGTTGGTGGATGAGTTGGCGCTCTACGACCGCGCCGACGTGCAAAAGCCCTTCGTGCGCCACGACGGTGAACTCGCCGAAACCACTCTGTTGATGGAAGGCATCAGCTGCGCCGCCTGCGGCTGGTTGATCGAGAAACACCTGCGCGCCTTGCCGGCGGTGGCCGAGGCACGGTTGAACCTGTCCAACCATCGCCTTCACGTGCGTTGGGCCGACGCGCAATTGCCGTTGAGCCAGGTCCTCAGCGAATTGCGCCACATCGGTTACGCCGCGCACCCGTATCAAGCAGACCGCGCCAGTGAACAACTGGCCAGCGAAAACCGTCTGGCCTTGCGCCAACTCGGTGTCGCCGGGCTGCTGTGGTTCCAGGCGATGATGGCGACCATGGCCACCTGGCCGGAATTCAACATCGACTTGAGCCCCGAGTTGCACACCATCCTGCGCTGGGTCGCGCTGTTCCTCACCACGCCGATCGTGTTTTACAGCTGCGCGCCGTTCTTCAAAGGGGCGATGCGCGATTTGCGTACACGCCACCTGACCATGGATGTGTCGGTGTCATTGGCGATCGGCAGTGCCTACATCGCCGGGATCTGGACCTCGATCACCGGGGTCGGCGAGTTGTATTTCGATGCGGTGGGAATGTTTGCGCTTTTCCTGCTGGCCGGGCGTTATCTGGAACGTCGCGCCCGGGAGCGCACCGCCGCCGCTACCGCACAGCTTGTAAACCTGTTGCCTGCTTCGTGCCTGCGCCTGAGTGCCAACGGCCAGAGCGAGCGGATCCTGCTCAATGAACTGCGCGTCGGCGATCAGGTGCTGGTGCATCCGGGCGCGATCCTGCCGGCCGACGGCAAGATCCTCGATGGCCAGTCGAGCATCGACGAATCGCTGCTGACCGGCGAGTACCTGCCACAGCCGCGCGCACAGGGCGATGCGGTCACCGCCGGCACCCTGAACGTGGAAGGCGCGTTGACCGTGGAAGTGCTGGCACTGGGTCAGGACACGCGGCTTTCAGCCATCGTCCGTCTGCTGGACCGCGCCCAGGCCGAGAAGCCGCGACTGGCTGAAATCGCCGACCGCGCCGCGCAATGGTTCCTGTTGCTCACGCTGATCGCATCCGCCTGCATCGGCCTGCTGTGGTGGGAACTGGATTCATCACGAGCCTTCTGGATTGTCCTGGCGATGCTCGTTGCAACGTGCCCGTGCGCCTTGTCGCTGGCCACGCCCACCGCCCTCACCGCCGCCACCGGCACGCTGCACAAACTCGGCTTGCTGCTGACGCGCGGTCATGTGCTGGAAGGCCTGAACCAGATCGACACGGTGATATTCGACAAGACCGGCACGTTGACGGAAGGTCGCCTGGCCTTGCGTTCGATCCGCCCTCTCGGCGCGCTCGATAGCGATCAATGCCTGAGCCTGGCCGCAGCCCTGGAAAACCGCTCCGAACACCCGATCGCTCGCGCATTTGGCCGAGCGCCACTGGCGGCCGAAGAAGTTCTCAGCATGCCGGGGCTTGGTCTTGAAGGTCTGGTCGGCACGCAACGCTTGCGTATCGGCCAGCCGGGTTTTGTCTGCGAACTCAGTGGCGCTGCTGTACCGGTGATGCCCGACGAAGCGGGCCAATGGTTGCTGCTCGGCAACAGCCAGAGCCCGCTCGCGTGGTTCGTCCTCGATGACCGTTTGCGCGCCGATGCCCCGGCGCTATTGGAAGCTTGCAAGGCGCGCGGCTGGCGCACATTGCTGTTGTCGGGCGATACCTCGCCGATGGTCGCCAGCGTGGCCGCCGAACTGGGCATCGACGAAGCCCGGGGCGGTTTGCGTCCGGACGATAAATTGCAGGTCCTGCAACAGCTGCACAAGGAAGGCCGCAAGGTGTTGATGCTCGGTGACGGGGTCAACGACGTGCCGGTGCTGGCCGCCGCCGACATCAGCGTGGCGATGGGTTCGGCCACCGATCTGGCGAAAACCAGTGCCGATGCGGTGTTGCTGTCGAACCGTCTCGACGCGCTGGTGCAAGCCTTCAGCCTGGCACGGCGCACCCGTCGGGTAATCATCGAGAACCTGCTGTGGGCCGGGCTGTACAATGGCCTCATGTTGCCGTTCGCCGCCCTCGGCTGGATCACGCCGGTATGGGCCGCGGTCGGCATGTCCATCAGTTCGTTGACCGTGGTGCTGAACGCCCTGCGCCTGACTCGCCTACCGAGCGCGCCTGCCGCCCGCACCACGCCAGAAACCCGCCCGCTGCCGGCCTGAGCCGCGCGGGCATGGAGTCCAGATGCCAGCTCTCTACGTGATGATCCCGGCCGCGCTGCTGATCGTGGCCATCGCCATTTACATCTTCTTCTGGGCCGTCGACAGCGGTCAGTACGACGACCTCGACGGCCCGGCCCACAGCATTCTGTTCGACGACCAGGACCCTAACCACAAGGCGGCCGTCGACGAGGCCAGCGGCCATCCGGCCAAACCGGACGACAAGGCACCGCCTCATGCTTGAGTTGGCGCCACTGCTGGTGTCTGCGGTGATTCTCGGCCTGCTCGGTGGCGGGCATTGCCTGGGCATGTGCGGCGGCTTGATGGGCGCGCTGACCCTGGCGATTCCCAAGGAACAACGCAGCCGACGCTTTCGACTGCTGCTGGCCTACAACCTGGGGCGAGTTCTCAGCTATGCAACGGCCGGCCTGCTGATCGGCCTGGCGGGTTGGGCAGTGGCCAATAGCCCGGCGGCGATGTTCATGCGCGTCATCGCCGGATTGCTGTTGGTCGCCATGGGCTTGTACCTCGCCGGTTGGTGGAGCGGCCTGACCCGCATCGAAAGCCTCGGTCGCGGCCTTTGGCGGCATATCCAGCCGGTTGCCAACAAACTGCTGCCGGTGTCGAGCCTGCCCCGCGCGTTGCTGCTGGGCGCGCTGTGGGGATGGCTGCCGTGCGGGTTGGTTTACAGCACGTTGCTGTGGGCGGCGAGCCAGGGCAATGCGCTGGACAGTGCGCTGCTGATGCTCGCGTTCGGGCTCGGCACCTGGCCGGTGCTGCTGGCCACCGGACTGGCGGCGGAGCGCGTCACGGCGTTGTTGCGCAAACGTGGTGTGCGCATGACGGGCGGGTTGCTGGTGATGCTGTTCGGTATCTGGACATTGCCGGGGCCGCATCAGCATTGGCTCATGGGGCATTAGATCGGCGGGGCGCCCTTCGCGGGCAAGCCTCGCTCCTACAAGGGATCGCAAACTTCTGTAGGAGCGAGGCTTGCCCGCGAAGAGGCCCTCACTGACAACACAAATCCTGACCGTTGATGCAAATCAAGATGCCCCAGCGTCGCACCCCATAGACTTGCAAACACTGCCAGCCTATCCGGGGGAATGCCCGCATGATGCTCGACGCCATTCGTTGGGACACCGATCTGATCCGCCGTTACGACCTGGCGGGGCCGCGTTACACCTCTTACCCGACTGCGGTGCAATTTGACGGACAAGTCGGCACGTTCGACCTGTTCCACGCCCTGCGCGACAGCCGCAAGGCCCTGCGCCCATTGTCGCTGTACGTGCACGTGCCGTTCTGCGCGAACATTTGCTACTACTGCGCCTGCAACAAAGTCATCACCAAGGACCGGGGCCGCGCCCTGCCCTACTTGCAGCGCCTTGAGCAGGAAATTCAGCTGATCGCCTGCCACCTCGACCCGACGCAAAAAGTCGAACAACTGCACTTCGGCGGCGGCACCCCGACCTTTCTCAGCCACGACGAACTGCGCCAGTTGATGGCTCAGTTGCGCAAGCACTTCAACCTGCTGGACGACGATTCCGGCGACTACGGCATCGAGATCGATCCTCGCGAAGCCGATTGGTCGACCATGGGCTTGCTCCGCGAGTTGGGCTTCAACCGGGTCAGCATTGGCCTGCAAGACCTCGATCCGGCAGTGCAACGGGCGGTCAATCGCCTGCAAAGCCTGGAAGAAACCCGCGCCGTGATCGACGCCGCCCGGACCCTGCAATTTCGCTCGATCAACATCGACCTGATCTACGGCCTGCCGAAGCAGACACCGGAAAACTTCGCCCGCACGGTCGACGAAGTCATCGCGCTGCAACCGGATCGGCTTTCGGTGTTCAACTACGCGCACCTGCCGGAACGCTTCATGCCGCAACGGCGAATAAACAGCAACGAACTGCCGACGCCGGCGCAGAAACTGGAAATGCTCCAGCGCACCATCGAACAGCTGACCGCTGCCGGTTACCGCTACATCGGCATGGACCACTTCGCCCTGCCCGACGACGAGTTGGCGATTGCCCAGGAAGAATCGACCCTGCAGCGCAACTTTCAGGGCTACACCACTCACGGTCATTGCGATTTGATCGGCTTGGGGGTGTCGGCAATCAGTCAGATCGGCGACCTCTACTGCCAGAACAATAGCGACCTGAACCAGTACCAGAATGCCCTCGCCGTCGCGCAATTGGCGACCAGCCGCGGCCTGAAATGCAACGCCGACGACCGCGTGCGGCGGGCGGTGATTCAGCAGTTGATCTGTACGTTCACCCTGGAGTTCGCGGACATCGAACAGGCCTTCAACATCGATTTTCGCGGTTACTTCGGTGAACTGTGGCCTCAGCTACTGACCATGGCCGATGACGGATTGATCAGCCTCGACAACGATCGGATCAGCGTACTGCCCGCCGGTCGCTTGTTGGTGCGCTCGGTGTGCATGGTGTTCGATGCCTATTTGCAACAGCACAATCACCAGCGGTTTTCCCGGGTGATCTGATGGCCGTGAAACCTTGCACGAGTTCGGATGCAAGGTTATTGGCCGCCGACCGCGGCCCTTTATCACCATGCGACAAAAACGGCACAAACTGGCCTGAATGTCCTCCCGTGAGTTACCCTTACGGCTTATGTGTGTTTTCCCACAAGGATTGAAGAAATGTCCGAGCCAGTAAAGCTGCGCGCTCACAGTCAGGCCCATTGCAAGGATTGCAGCCTGGCCCCCCTCTGCTTGCCACTTTCTCTGAATCTGGAAGACATGGATGCGCTGGACGAGATCGTTAAACGTGGGCGTCCGCTGAAAAAAGGCGAGTTTCTGTTCCGCCAGGGCGACACCTTCGATTCCGTTTATGCAGTCCGCTCCGGCGCCCTCAAGACCTTCGGCCTTAGCGATGGCGGTGAAGAACAGCTCACCGGTTTCCACTTGCCGAGCGAACTGGTCGGCCTGTCGGGCATGGACACGGAAAAGCACCCGGTCTCGGCGCAAGCCCTGGAAACCACGTCGGTGTGCGAAATCCCCTTCGAACGCCTCGACGAACTGGCCCTGCAACTGCCGCAACTGCGCCGTCAGCTGATGCGTGTCATGAGCCGCGAGATTCGCGACGATCAACAAATGATGTTGCTGCTGTCGAAGAAAACCGCCGACGAGCGCATCGCCACGTTTCTGGTCAACCTCTCGGCACGTTTCCGCGCCCGGGGTTTCTCGGCCAACCAGTTCCGCCTGAGCATGTCGCGCAACGAAATCGGCAATTACCTGGGCCTGGCGGTGGAAACCGTTTCCCGGGTGTTCACGCGCTTCCAGCAAAACGAGCTGATCGCCGCCGAAGGCAAGGAAATCCATATCCTCGACCCAATCCAGCTCTGCGCACTGGCCGGTGGCTCACTCGAAGGCTGACGGCAACAATTGCGGCTGAGCGAAACGGTTCAGCCGCCGTTATACTGCGACGTTTGCAGCCTGCCAGGACACTTCGACGATGGTCTTCGACTCCTTCGACATCAAATCCCTGATCCGCCCCGTGATCGACTTCCCCAAGCCGGGCGTTATCTTTCGCGACATCACGCCGTTGTTCCAGTCGCCTACGGCCCTGCGCCTGGTGATGGACAGCTTCGCTCATCGTTATGTCGAAGCAGACTTTACGCATATCGGCGCGATGGATGCCCGTGGTTTCCTGATCGGCTCGGTCCTGGCCTATCAGCTGAACAAGCCGTTGGTGCTGTTCCGCAAGCAAGGCAAACTGCCAGCCGACGTGCTGGCCGAGGGCTATGCCACCGAATACGGCGAAGCCTTCCTCGAAGTGCACGCCGACAGCCTGTGCGAAGGTGACTCGGTGGTGATGTTTGATGATTTGATCGCCACCGGCGGTACGCTGATTGCGGCGGCGAACCTGATTCGGCGCATGGGCGCGCGGATTCATGAAGCGGCGGCGATTATTGATCTGCCGGAGCTGGGTGGGTCGCAGCGGCTGAAAGAGATGGGGATTCCGACTTTTTGCCTGACGCAGTTTGCATTGAGCGAGAAGTAAGCGGCGTCCTCACTGACGCCTTCGCGGGCAAGCCTCGCTCCTACAAGATTAGAGTTGTGTCGAAAATTCGGCCCTAACAGAAATTCGTAGGAGCGAGGCTTGCCCGCGAAAGCGTCAGCCGCCACACCCAGGATTAAAGCCCCATCTGTTTACTGATGATCTCGTTCATCACTTCCCGCGTCCCGCCACCAATCGACAGAATCCGGTTATCCCGATACAGCCGCTCCACCAGACTCTCGCGCATGTAACCGAGACCGCCGAGGATCTGCACCGCATCCGTCGTAATCCGGTCAGCCGTGTCGGTGGCGAAATTCTTGGCCATGGAAATCTCCTTGATCACGCTCTGCCCCGCCGCCATTTTCGCCGCCTGACGGTAAGTAAACTCCCGTGATACCTCCAATGCCGTGGCCATTTCCGCGAGGCGGTGTTTAAGCACCTGGAACTTGCCGATGGGTTTGCCAAAGGCTTCGCGCTGACGCGCCCATTTCAGGCTTTCCTCCAGCGCCAGCTGCGCCGTCATGTTGGCCATCAACGCCAGCGCCAGGCGTTCGCTCTGGAAGTTGCCCATGATGCAGGCGAAGCCCATGTTCTCGGCGCCGATCAGATTTCCCACAGGCACCCGGCAATCGTCGAAGAACAATTCGGCCGTGTCCGACGCCCACCAGCCCATTTTCTTCAACTGACGACCGACGGTGAAACCGGGCGTGCTCTTTTCGATCAGCAGCAGACTGATGCCTCCGAAACCCGGCTCGCCCGTGCGCACCGCAACGGTGTAGAAATCGGCGCGGACGCCACTGGTGATAAAGGTCTTACTGCCGCTGACCCTGTAAAAGTCGCCGTCACGCACAGCACGGGTTTGCAGATTGGCCACATCGGAGCCGCCGCTGGGCTCGGTGACGGCCAGGGCGCTGATCTTCTCGCCGGCCAGCACTTGCGGGACGACACGATCACGGACTTCAGGCCTGGCCCATTTGAGAATCGGCGGCAGTCCGATGTCCAGTGAACCGAGGCCGGCCACCAGACCGCCGGAACCACAGCGCATCAGCTCTTCGCTGGCAGCGACCTTGGCGAAGAGATCACCTTCGTGGCTGCCGCCCAGGGATTCGGGATAGCCAATGCCCAAAATCCCCGCCATACCGGCCTTGAGATAGAGCTCGCGGGGAAAGCTTTCAGCTTCTTCCCACTGATCAATGTCCGGAAGAATCTCACGCTCGACGAAACGTCTGACGCTGTCGCGGACCAATTGGTGGCTGGGATCGAAGTATTCCTGAAAGGCAGGCATCGGCGAGCTCCACTGAAGGTTCAGCGAAGTTAACCGAGCGCTTGCTTGGTTTTCAATAGAATTGTGTGAATCAGATAGACCGAGGCGCGGCCTTCGCGGGCAAGCCTCGCTCCTACAGAAGGGCCGGTGACCCTGTAGGAGCGAGGCTTGCCCGCGAAGGCGTCAGTGCAGACACCACAAATTACAAAGCGATCGGCTTACGCCCCGCAAACGAATGCGCCAATGTCCCGCCATCCACCAGTTCCAGCTCACCCCCCAACGGCACCCCGTGGGCGATACGCGAAGCAACCAGGCCTTTATTGCTCAGCAACTGGGCGATGTAATGCGCCGTCGCCTCACCTTCCACGGTCGGGTTGGTGGCCAGGATGACTTCAGTAAATGTGCCTGCCTCTTCGATCCGCGCCAGGAGCTGCGGAATACCGATGGCCTCCGGCCCCAGCCCGTCGAGCGGCGAGAGATGTCCCTTGAGCACAAAGTAGCGACCCCGGAAACCGGTCTGCTCCACGGCGTACACATCCATCGGACCTTCCACCACGCAGAGCAAGGTGTCATCACGACGAGTATCGGAACATTGCGGGCAGAGGTCGTCTTCGGTCAGCGTGCGGCATAACCGGCAATGGCCCACCCCTTCCATCGCCTGGCTCAGTGCCGACGCCAGTCGCGAACCACCGCTGCGATCACGCTCAAGCAGTTGCAGCGCCATGCGCTGAGCAGTTTTCTGACCGACACCCGGCAAAATTCGCAGGGCATCGATCAGTTGGCGAATCAAAGGGCTGAAGCTCATGGGGAAACGTCCGACAAAACAACGAGACGCGGTTTATACCCGCGCCTCGGATTAGCGTCAATTATTCAGTCCTGAGCGACCCGAACCACCAGTTTGCCAAAGTTGCGTCCTTCCAGCAGACCGATGAAGGCCTCGGGTGCATTTTCAAGGCCATCGACCAAGTCTTCGCGGAACTTGACCTTGCCGTCTCGCACCCACGGCGCCATGGCGCTGACGAACTCCGGCTGACGATCACCGTAGTCGTCGAACACGATAAAGCCCTGGATTCGTACGCGCTTGGTCAGCAACGTGCGCTGCAATTGCGGCAGGCGATCCGGGCCGGTCGGGGCTTCGTGGGCGTTGTAGGAAGCGATGAGGCCGCACAGTGGAATCCGCGCCTTGGCATTGAGCAGCGGCACCACCGCGTCGAACACCTTGCCGCCGACGTTTTCGTAGTAAATATCGATGCCCTCGGAGCACGCCTGCGCCAGTTCATCGGCGAAGCTCGGGCTCTTGTGGTCGACGCAGGCATCGAATCCCAATTCCTCCACCACGTAGCGGCATTTTTCCGCGCCGCCCGCCACGCCAACCACGCGCAGGCCTTTGATCTTCGCCACCTGGCCGACCACCGAGCCCACTGCGCCCGAGGCGGCCGCGACCACCAGGGTTTCGCCAGCGTTGGGCTGGCCGATATCCATCAGGCCCATGTACGCGGTCATGCCCGGCATGCCCAGCACACCCAGGGCCATTGATGGGGTCGGCAAACCGCTCGGCACCGGAATGATGTTGCGGCCATCGCTGATGCTGTGGCTCTGCCAACCGGTGGCGCCCACCACTACGTCGCCTTCGTGGAACTTCGGATTCAGCGAGCGCTCGACGCGGCTGACAGCGCCACCGGTCATCACCTCGCCGATTTCTACCGGCGCGGCGTAGGACGGCGCGTCACTCATGCGACCGCGCATGTAGGGGTCCAGCGACAGGTATTGAGTCTTGAGCAGGACCTGGCCGTCGGCCAGGTCTGGCAACGCGACCCGCTCCAGGCGGAAATTCTCCGGCGTCGGCGCACCTGTAGGGCGGGACGCCAGGACGATACGTTGGTTGAGGGTCAATGCGTCTGGCATGTGAGCGTCTCCTTTGATCGATGAATTCGGCGGTATAGGGGAGCAGACCTTTGTGGTGGCAGGGCGTTCGATGTTTCGTCAGTTGTGCCGAGGTGAATTCTTCGCGGGCAAGCCTCGCTCCTACAGGAGTTCGCGATCCCATGTATGAGCGAGGCTTGCCCGCGAAGGCTGCCTAACGGGCACCGTGTTTCCAACTGGCAGAAACAAAAATGCCAGGCGCGATGCCTGGCATTTTTTTGTAGCTCATTCGATACGCTTTGGCGAATCAGAACGGCAGTTTCATACCCGGCGGCAGTTGCATGCCAGCGGTCATGTTGCCCATCTTGTCCTGGCTGTTGGCTTCGATCTTGCGCACGGCGTCGTTGACGGCGGCAGCGAACACCGCTTCCAGCATCTCTTTGTCGTCTTCGCTCAGGCCTTCAACCAGGCTTGGGTCGATGGTCACGCGCTTGACGTCGTGACGACCGGTCATCACCACGGTGACCATATCGCCGCCGGCTTTACCGGTGACTTCGGCGTTGGCCAGTTCTTCCTGCATCTTGGCCATTTTTTCCTGCATCTGCTGCGCCTGCTTCATCAGGCCGGCCATGCCACCTTTCATCATGGGAATCACCTCAAAAGTACTTGGATTTAAACAGCGCCCGGCCCTTGAGGCCGAACGCCTTCAGTTATTAGCCCTGACTGACCAGGGCTTCGACAGGTTCAATAGTATCGTTACGGACCACCGCACCGAACTGCTGCATCATTTGCTGGATGAACGGATCACCGTGGATTGACTCCTCGGCCTCGCGCTGACGGTTGACGCGGCGCCGAGACGCGGCCTGGGCCGGGGTTTCCTGCTCAGGCTTGATCAGCTCCATGGTCAGGGTCAGCGTACGCCCGTGAAACTGGTTCAAAGCATCGTTGAGACGACGTTGCTGGGTCGCATTGAACAAGGCGCTGTGGGCCGGGTCCAGGTGCAACAGCCAGTTGTCGCCATCGACAGCGATCAGGGTGCAGTTGGCGGCGATGCTGCCGGTCATGCCCGAGATCGGCAATTTCGGGAACAGCTCCAGCCATTGCAGGGCCAGACCGGTGGCGGGCATGGCGGCCGGCTCAGGCTCGGGTTCCGGCGCGGGTTCGGCGGCGTGTTCGCTGGCCAGTTCATCGAGGTAGCTGTAAGCCGAATCCATGTCCGGCTCGATGTAATCTTCGTCCAGCGGCGGCTCGTCATCCAGGTCCACGCCCGGCGTGGCGGCGTCGACGTCGGCCACCGACGGCTCCGGGATCGGCGCCGCGGCCCACTCCGGCGCGTCCGGCACCACGCTGTCAGGCGTCGGCAACGGCATGGGCGGCAGATCGGGTTGTTCGCTGGCGGTTTCCAGAACCGGCTCGACGGCGGGTTGCTGGACGGGCTCCGGCTCGACCGGGTCATTCCACGGCAAGTCGACCACCGCTTCGACCGCGACAGGCTCAACCACAGGCTCGGCCATGACAACGGGCGCAACCGGTTCAGGCTCTGGAGCAGGAACCGCCGCAGCGACGGGTTCAGGCACAGGCGCAGGGGCAACGGGGGCAACTGCCGCAGCGACTACCGGCGCCACAACCGGTGCGGCAGCCACTGAATTTGCGGAATCAACTGTGGCCTGGCTGATCCCCACTGGCTTTAGCGGTTGCCTCGGGGCGTCCGCGGTGTCCGCCGGTCGGAACGCGAGCATTCGCAGCAAGACCATTTCGAAGCCACCACGGGGGTCCGGCGCCAGCGGCAAGTCGCGGCGGCCGATCAGGCCCATCTGGTAATAGAACTGCACATCTTCGGCCGGCAGTGCCTGGGCCAGTGCCAGCACCCGATCGCGGTCGCCGTGACCGTTGTCGACGCCTTCAGGCAACGCCTGGGCGATGGCGACACGGTGCAGCACGTTGAGAATTTCCGAGAGCACGCCGTTCCAGTCCGGGCCTTGTTCGGCCAGATGGCGGACGGCTTCGAGCAAGGCCTTGGCGTCGCCTTCGATCAACGAGTGCAGAACGTCGTAGACCTGACCATGGTCGAGTGTGCCGAGCATCGCCCGCACGTCGGCGGCCATGACCTTGCCTTCACCGAAGGCGATGGCCTGGTCGGTCAGGCTCATGGCGTCACGCATCGAGCCGTCGGCGGCGCGGCCCAGCAGCCACAGTGCATCGTCTTCGAACGGCACGTTCTCGACGCCCAGCACGTGGGTCAAATGCTCGACCACGCGTTCCGGGGTCATGTTCTTCAGGGAGAACTGCAAGCAACGCGAAAGAATGGTTGCAGGAAGTTTCTGCGGGTCGGTCGTCGCCAGGATGAACTTGACGTAGGGCGGCGGTTCTTCAAGGGTTTTCAACAGCGCATTGAAGGAATGGCTGGAGAGCATGTGCACTTCGTCGATCAGGTAGACCTTGAAGCGCCCGCGGCTCGGCGCGTATTGCACGTTATCGAGCAGCTCACGGGTGTCTTCGACCTTGGTCCGGCTCGCGGCGTCGATCTCGATCAGGTCGACAAAGCGGCCTTCATCGATCTCGCGGCACACCGAACACTCGCCGCAGGGCGTCGAAGTGATACCTGTTTCACAGTTCAGGCATTTGGCGATGATGCGCGCGATGGTGGTCTTGCCGACCCCGCGCGTACCGGTGAACAGGTACGCGTGGTGCAGCCGCTGGCTGTCCAAGGCATTGATCAGAGCCTTGAGCACATGGGTCTGGCCGACCATTTCGCGGAACGAGCGCGGACGCCATTTACGTGCAAGAACCTGATAACTCATCGAAAACCGTCGCAACGAAGGAACAGAAGCGGCTAATGCTAGCGGAGCAAGGCCAAAATTGCATCCGGCGCGCTCGTCTAATCTGGCTGAGATGCACTTTGCGGGGCTTTTAATCGGCTCAGGTTTGCGATGTACCGGAGCGTTTATGCGTTTTGCCTCGGGGGCACCGCTGTGGATAAGCCTGGACGTCGCCGCCGCCGAAGCGCCGCTGCGTTTCGTGGTGCCCGACAGTTGGGCGATGCCGATGGTGCAGCTGGAGCGCGGGCAAGTGACCCAAGGCATCCTGTTCGACGTGATGCTGAGCCTCGCGACCCAGGTCGGCGTGCCGGCCGAATTCCATGTACTGCCGCGGGCCCGGGTGCAAAACGCCATGGAACACGGCGAGGTCGATGTCCGCTGCTATGCCGCGCAGTCCTGGTTGCCGAATCAGTCCGGAGACTACATCTGGAGCATTCCGCTGTGGTTTCAGCGCGACATGCTGATCAGCCGGCAAGATCCGCAGCCCTCGGTGGTGCCTGCGAGCTTGTCGCGACAACCCATCGGTACCGTGCTCGGTTACTCCTACCAACGCTGCAACCGCTGTTCGATGCCGACCGACTGCACCGCGAAGACGCGCGCAACCAGGAACAGGTGCTGGAAAAACTCCACGCGGGGCGCTATCGCTATGCCGTGAGTAACCAATGGACACTGGACTGGTTCAATCAACGCCTGTTGCCCGGCCAGCAACTCAAAGGCGTGGCGGTGTTGCAGGAACAAATTGTGGGGTGCTACGTGCGCAACGACCCCAAGGTGCCGGTGCAACGTATATTGCGCACGTTGCTGCGGATGAAAATGTCGGGGGAGATTGATGACATTATCCGGCTCTATATTGGAAACGAACCCGAAGCCAACCCATAACCTGTGGTGATCACAAGACTTCAGCCAACCCGATCCAGCACCCGCCATTGCAGTGGTGCGACAAATCCCGCAACCCACCCCGGCACATCGGCAGGAGGCATCGGCCGGGCGATGAAATAGCCTTGGGCAACTTCACACCCCAGTCGCAACAGCAACTCACCATGCTCGATACTTTGCAGCCCTTCGGCAATCACCTGCCGGCCAAACGCTCGGGCCAGTCCGATCACCGCCGTGGTCAGCGCCAAGTCATCGTGATCATCAAGAATGTCGCGCACAAACGATTTATCGATCTTGATGGTTTGGGTACGCAAACGCTTGAGGTAGCTCAGCGACGAATAGCCGGTGCCGAAGTCGCCCAGTGAAAACTGCACTCCGAGCTCCTGACAGGCCTGCAAACAGGCGCTGACGTGCTGGATGTTCTCGATCGCCACCGACTCGACGATTTCCAGGTCGAGCATCTGCGGAGCAACGTCGGTATGCCGGGCCAGGACGTGCCTGAGGCGGTCGACGAAATCCGCGCGCTGAAAATGCCGTGCCGCGATATTAATGCTGATCGGCCAGCCCTGCCCCGCCTGCTGCCAGTGGTGCAACTGCGTCAACACCTGATCCATCACCCATTCACCGATGTCGACGATCAGGTCCGTCTCTTCCACCAGCGGCAAAAACTCCCGGGCCGGGACCAGGCCATTTTGCGGATGCTCC
This sequence comes from Pseudomonas sp. BGI-2, assembly GCF_004310295.1. GTDB lineage: Bacteria > Pseudomonadota > Gammaproteobacteria > Pseudomonadales > Pseudomonadaceae > Aquipseudomonas. The sequence continues at coordinate 112,227 of NZ_SISB01000009.1, forward strand.
CAGCGCAACAGCGCCTCGAAGCCGACCACCACGCCAAGGCGCATATTGACCTTGGGTTGAAAATGCAGACGCAACTCATCGGCGGCCAGCGCCTGGCGCACTCGCTCGACCGTCTGGTGAGTGGCCTTGACCTCCTGATCCCTCGACACGTCGAACAGATGGAATCGGTTGCGACCGCGCTGCTTGGCCACGTACATGGCCTGATCGGCGTGACGCAACAGGGTTTCGGCATCTTCATTATCGAGGGGAAACAGCGTGACGCCGATGCTGGCGAACACATTGATGTCCTTGCCATGCAAGGTGTACGGCGCCGAGACTGCCCCCAGCACCCGATTCAGCGCCGCGCGCAATTCCGGCAGATCCCGCACGTAACGCAACACCAGCACGAACTCGTCGCCAGCCAACCGCGCTACCACATCTTCGCCACGCACGATGTGGCGCAAACGCTTCGCCACTTCCACCAGCAATTGATCGCCACTGGCGTGGCCGTAGCCGTCGTTGACCGCTTTGAACCCGTCAAGGTCGAGCATACAGACGGCGAGCGGAATGTTTTCCTGCCGGGAGAACTCCAGCGCCTGGTCCAGCAGATCCGAGAGGAACGCGCGATTGGGCAACCCGGTCAGCACATCATGCCCGACCCGCCATTGCAGGGAATGTAATAACTGGCGTTTTTCACTGATGTCGAAACGAATCGACAGGTATCGATCAACCCGTCCGGTGGCGTCATTGAGTACCGGCACCATGGTGCTTTCGACCCAGTACAGGCTGCCGTTCTTGGCGCGATTACAAATGTCGCCCTTCCAGACGTTGCCCAGCGCAATGGTGCGCCACATGCCGGCGAAGAAATCAGCGCTGTGCACACCGGAATTGAGGAGACGATGGTTCTGCCCGAGCAACTCATCACGGCTATAGCCGGACACGGCGCAGAACTGATCGTTGACGTGGGTGATCCGACCGCTCAGGTCAGTCTCGGAAAAAATGGCGGCGGCATCCACGGCCCTGCGGTATTTCTCATCCATGAATCAGGCTCGCTGTCGCTAGCGGTGGGACTGCGCAAACACGTTTTCACTCCATGACCCGCATTTGATGACTTCGCAGAACCGAAGATCGGCTAGTCTCAAAAACCTCGTGCAAGGCTGGCAAGGGAGCGCAATGCTGACGGTTTCGCATTGCCCATTTTCTCGAAACAGGTCACTAAACACCCCTTATTGGCGGCGATTCTACGAAATGCATCACATTTTGCAAAGCAAGGTGATGGATCATGCAGTTGTCTAATGCAAAAATCTATCGTTAAGTTCTTGATTCTAAATGGGAATTGAGCGATGCAAATTTCAAGTTTGGGTCCAGCCATCCGACGCTACCGCAAGGTCGCGGGGCTTACTCAGGCTGAACTCGGCGAAAAAACCGGTTTTGACCCCAAAACCATCAGCCGCTTTGAAACCGGAACGTATACCCCCAGCGTTGAAGCCTTGTTCCTGCTTGCCAAGGTGCTGGACGTAAAGCTGAAAGCCTTTTTCGCAGATTTAGTCGATGAAGATGAACAGCGGGCGTATCTGTTCGGCGTCATTCACAAAGCCACCCCGAAGGATCTGGGAAAGCTGATTGCAGCGGTTGACCAGGCCTTGTCCAAGCCTTAGTGCCAGCAATAAAGAACAATGCCACAAATGAAAAAGGAGGCCGATGTGTCTGATACGACACATCGGCCTCCTTTTTTATGTTCGTTCTAAAAATCGGAAACGACAAAACACCGCCTGGAACAAGCTCCATGGCCGCACAACGAAATAAGTATTTTTAAACAGAAAACGCGAGAGAGTACTCGCGGTGCGTTATGGAGGCAACCCCACCAGCCACACCCCGGCACACAATGTTCCCGCTGTGGCTGCTTCCTTCCGGATCTGACCAGGTTCACGGGTAATCGTTGCGGGGGGACCGATGGGGTCACCATAACGACGCTCACCTGACGGCGAGCCGCGCCATTGTACCTATCTGAGACGAAGTTACAACCGTTCGATCCAGATTAAAAATATGAATCAGGTCAAGGACATGCACAGGACGCGAAACTCCACTGTCCGTAGCAGCTGTCGAGCCTGCGAGGCTGCGTCCGGCTGCGCAGCAGTCGTAAAATCAGGCAGCGCGGTTTTGCAGGTAAACCGCGAGCACCGGATTTACTCCTGCTTTGCAGCCGGACGCAGCCTCGCAGGCTCGACAGCTGCTACAAGCGGACGCGCTGTGTGCAGGATTACAGGTCTTGCAACACCTCATCCGCCCTGCCGCCCTCTTGCTGGATCACCAGGTGGATGAAGTGCAGCTTGGCAATCACCGCTGGTGGCAGGACGAACGGATAAAAATCCGGCTGGCCCATGCTGCGCGACAGTTCATTGAGCATGCCGGCCAGTTCGATCCACGCGTTGACGAATGACAGGAACGCCGCGCCGCCGGGATGCTGCGGATCGTAGAGCGTGTCGGACGGAAATGGCTGGTAGTCAAAATCCATTTCCCGCGCGCTCATGCCAAACCCCAGCGCCGTGTCCACCGCATCCATCATGTGCAGGTAATGCGCCCAGGTTTCCGCCCAGTCTTCCCACGGATGCATGGTGGCGTAGGCGCTGACGCACTGTTGCTGCCAGTCAAGTGGCGCGCCTTGCTGGTAATGCCGCTCCAGAGCGTCGGCGTAGCTGACACGCTCATCGCCGAACAGGCTGCGGAACGACTCCAACCAAGGGCTATTGGCGATCAAGCGGTCCCAGTAGTAATGCCCGACTTCATGCCGAAAATGCCCGAGCAGCGTGCGATAAGGTTCGTGCATTTGCACCCGGACCTTTTCGCGGTGGGCGTCGTCGGCTTCCTTGATATCGAGGGTGATCAGACCGTTGGCGTGACCCGTGGTCGGCGGCTTGCCTTCAAGGTCGACACCGATGAAGTCAAAGGCCAGGCCGGTCTGTTCGTCGATGGTTTTGGGAATCACCTGCAAACCCAGGCTGATCAACTGTGCGACCAGACGACGCTTGGCGGTTTCGACCTTGCGCCAGCGTTCGTGGTTTTCGGCAATCGACAGGTCTGGAATGGTGCGATTCAGGCTACAGGCGATGCACAACGCATCGTGGTCATTGGCCGGCAGCAACCAATTACACGCAGCGGGAGAGTCGAGGTTGGCGCAGCGCCGGAACAGACCGGCTTCGGGATCGGCGTCGAGCCGCCAGGTGTCCGCCTGCACGCCTGGCTGCAGCGAGGACAGGCGACTCTGCTCCGGCTGATAACCCAGCGCTGCCGAACAGGCCAGGCACTGGCTGTTGCGAAAGAACAGCGACTGCCCGCAGCGACAATGCCAGACCTTGCTGTTGCGCGAACTTTCGCCCATGAAGGGCGCGGCGATGCGTGAGCTGAGCTGTTCGAAAAAGCGGTACATGGCGATCTCTCCCTGGGGCTTGCCAAGACTAGATCATTGCCGCGCGAAGATCGTTCAAGTTCAACGCAATCAATGTGGGAGCGAGCTTGCTCGCGATAGCGGCGGATCAGGCAACATTAATTTTGACTGTGATGGCCTCATCGCGAGCAAGCTCGCTCCCACAGGTTGAATCGTCAGGCCCTTAATCTGCCTTGCCATACTTGCGCAACTCTTTAAGGAGCCTCTCTTCATCATAAACAGTCAACCCCAACTCATTAGCCTTCGCCAACTTGGAACCCGCGCCCGGTCCTGCCACAACAAAATGAGTTTTAGAGGACACGGAACCTGAGACCTTGGCACCGAGGCTTTCGAGCTTGCCCTTGGCGATATCACGGCTCATCAACTCCAGCGAACCGGTCAGCACCCAAGTCTGGCCAGCCAGCGGCAAGCCTTCGACGACTTTCTTCTCGTTCTGCCAGTGCATGCCGAAGTCAGCCAATTGCGCCTCAGCAGTAATCGAACGCTGACGATTTTCTTCAACCGCGAAAAACTCGCGAACCGAATTAGCCTGCTTCTCCGGCAATGCCTGACGCATGTCCAGCCAATCAGCGCTCATCACCGATTCCAGCGAACCAAACTTGTCCGCCAGCTTCTGCGCCCCACCCGGCCCGACCGAAGGAATGTGCAGCTTGTCGAGGAAACCGCCCAGCGTGGTACTGGCGGCGAACTCGGCTCCCAGCTCGCCCTGATCCTGAATCTGCATGCCGTGCTTGAGCAGGTCCGCAATCACCTGCTGGTTATGCGCATCTTCAAAGAAGCTGTGAATCTCGTGAGCCACTTCCAGGCCGACATCCGGCAAGTACGTCAGCACTTGCGGCAACGCCTGTTGAACCCGCTCCAGCGAGCCAAGGGAGCGCGCCAGCACCTTGGCCGTCTCTTCGCCGACATCCGGGATCCCGAGGGCGTAGATGAACCGTGCAAGGCTCGGTTGCTTGCTGTCTCCAATGGCACTGAGCAGGTTCTTGCTCGACAGCTCGGCGAAGCCTTCCAGATCGACGATTTGCTCGAACGTCAGGGCGTACAGATCGGCCGGCGAGTTCACCAGCCCTTCGTCCACCAACTGCTCGACGCTCTTCTCGCCCAGGCCTTCAATGTCCATCGCGCGACGGGAGACGAAGTGAATGATCGCCTGCTTGAGTTGCGCACCGCAGGCCAGTCGACCGACGCAGCGATACACCGCGCCTTCGCTGACGGTCTCGCGCCCCTTGCTGCGCTTGACCAATTGCGTACGCTCGACATGGGAGCCGCAGACCGGGCACTTCTCAGGAATATGCACTGGACGCGCGTCATCCGGACGGCGCTCCATGACCACCTGAACCACTTGCGGAATCACGTCACCCGCGCGGCGGATGATCACCGTGTCGCCGATCATCAAGCCCAGACGCGCCACTTCGTCCATGTTGTGCAACGTCGCATTGGCCACGGTGACACCCGCGACCTTGACCGGTTTCAACCGAGCCACGGGCGTCACGGCGCCGGTGCGGCCGACCTGGAACTCCACGTCAAGCAGTTCGGTGAGTTCTTCCATGGCTGGGAATTTGTGGGCAATCGCCCAACGCGGTTCGCGAGCACGGAACCCCAATTCACGCTGGGATGCGATGCTGTTGACCTTGAACACCACGCCATCGATTTCATAGGCCAGCCCGTTGCGGCGCTCACCGATGTCGCGGTAGTAATCCAGGCATTCATCAATGCCGTGCGCCAGTTTCAGCTCGCGACTGATCGGCATGCCCCACGCCTGGAGCTGCTTGAGATTGCCGATGTGCGTGTCGGCAATATCCGCCGAAATCTGGCCGATGCCGTAGCAGCAGAATTCCAGCGGACGGTTGGCGGTGATCTTCGAATCCAGTTGCCGCAAGCTGCCCGCCGCCGCGTTGCGCGGGTTGGCGAAGGTCTTGCCGCCGACTTCCAGCTGCGTGGCGTTCAGGCGCTCGAAACCGGCCTTGGACATGAACACTTCGCCGCGCACTTCCAGGGTCGCCGGCCAGCCGCTGCCCTGCAGCTTGAGCGGGATATTGCGCACGGTGCGCACGTTGACGCTGATGTCTTCGCCAGTGGTGCCGTCGCCCCGCGTTGCGCCGCGTACTAACACGCCGTCCTGATAAAGCAGGCTGACCGCCAGGCCATCGAGCTTCGGTTCGCAGCTGTATTCCACCGCCGCGCCGCCGCCAAACAAATCGCCGGCCGGCAGGTCGAGCCCTTCAGTCACCCGGCGATCGAACTCGCGCATGTCGGTTTCTTCGAAGGCGTTGCCGAGGCTGAGCATCGGCACTTCGTGGCGCACCTGAGTGAACGCCGACAACGCCGCGCTGCCAACTCGCTGGGTCGGCGAATCGCTGGTGATCAGGTCGGGATTGGCCGCTTCGAGGGCCTTGAGCTCGTGGAACAACCGGTCGTACTCGACGTCCGGGATGCTCGGTTCGTCCAGCACGTGATAACGGTAGTTGTGCTGATCCAGCTCAGCGCGCAGTTCTAGAATGCGGTTTTTGGCGGCGGTCATGGGTGTTCTCTCATAAAGCAAAAGAGCAGCCGAGGCTGCTCAATCTGTGCTGCTGTACAAATCATTGTAGGAGCCAGCGGTACGGCGACCCGACTTGCCGGCGAAGGCGTATGTATGATCGCCTTCGCCGGCAAGCCTGGCTCCTACAGATCAACGCTTCTGGGTCAGGGCGCGACGTTCGAATTCAACGATGCGCTGACGGTAGTGCTCGATGGTCTGGGCGGTCAGTACGCTGCGCTGGTCGTCTTTCAGTTCGCCATTCAGCTCCTGGGACAGTTTGCGCGCTGCGGCCACCATCACGTCGAACGCTTGCTTCGGATGACGCGGGCCTGGCAGGCCGAGGAAGAAGCTCACCGCCGGCGTGCTGAAATGGTCGATATCATCCAGATCGAAGATGCCCGGCTTGACCGCATTGGCCATGGAGAACAGAACTTCACCGTTGCCGGCCATGCTTTCGTGGCGGTGGAAAATATCCATCTCGCCGAAACGCAGACCGCTTTCCAGAATGTTCTGTAACAACGCCGGGCCTTTGAAGCCGGCCGTGTCGCGGCAGATCACGCTGATCACCAGCACTTCTTCGGCTTGCGGTTGTTCCTTGTCGCTGACCGAAGGCGAGGCCTTGGTGTCATCCGGGAAGTCGTCGTCACGGCTGCTGAAGCTCGGGCCGCCGTCCAGATCCAGGCTGAGGTTCATGTCACCCTGGGAAGGCTCGCCGTGGCCACGCTTGCCGCGCTTGGAACCCGATTCACGCGGCTCACGGGCAGGCATGCTCACCGACGGCAGATCGTGCTCGTCCAGTTGCGGTTCTTTATGATTATCCAGCACGCGGGGCGGGCCCAACAGCTCGGCGCTGGTGTCCTCGTCCGGCAGGTTGGACAAACTTCGGTCAAGACGGAATTTCAGTTTTCCCTTGCCGCCGCGCATGCGACGCCAGCCATCGAAAAGAATACCGGCAATGACAATAATGCCGATGACGATCAGCCACTCGCGCAGACCGATTTCCATGTAATCCCGTGCCTCTATAAAAAATGCTGAAAAATAAGGGGTTTACAACTCGCAAACCGCTTTAAAACGTGGCGCCAACTCTATGTTCTGACAGGCGTTTTGCCCACGTATACGAAAAATTGACATTAAACTAGCACGACCAAAGGCAACTTTACACCGTCTGTCACAATGGCTTGCGCGAATATGTCGATTGGCCAGCAAGTCGAGACAGGTAAAAAAGTCCTACAGACTAAAAATACTTGCCCTACAAGCGCCGACTCAGGCCTCCACCATCGCCATCGCCTCCTCGACATCCACTGCCACCAGACGCGAGCAACCCGGTTCGTGCATCGTCACACCCATCAGTTGATCGGCCATTTCCATGGCGATCTTGTTGTGGGTGATATAGATGAACTGCACCGTCTGCGACATCTCTTTGACCAGCCGTGCGTAGCGTCCAACGTTAGCGTCATCCAAGGGCGCATCAACTTCATCGAGCATGCAGAACGGCGCCGGATTCAACTTGAAGATGGCAAACACCAGGGCCAATGCGGTCAGGGCTTTTTCGCCACCGGAGAGCAAATGGATGGTGCTGTTCTTCTTTCCTGGCGGCTGCGCCATGATCGTTACCCCTGTATCGAGTAGATCTTTGCCCGTCAGTTCCAAATACGCGCGTCCTCCACCGAAAACTTTTGGGAATAACGCCTGCAAACCGCCATTGATCTGATCAAAGGTATCTTTGAAGCGGTTTCGGGTTTCCTTGTCGATCTTGCGAATCACGTTTTCAAGCGTGTCCAGTGCTTCCACCAGATCGTCGTTCTGCGCATCCAGATAACGTTTACGCTCGGATTGTTGCGTGTATTCGTCGATGGCCGCCAAGTTGATCGCACCGAGGCGCTGAATACGCGCGGCAATGCGTTCGAGCTCTTCTTCGGCATCCTTCTCGCTGGCCTCGGCTGTCAGCGTGGCGAGCACGCCGTGCAGGTCGTAGCCGTCTTCCAGCAGTTGATCTTCAAGTGTCTTGCGGCGCACGGTCAGGGCTTGCCATTCCATGCGCTGGGTTTCCATCTGCCCGCGAATCAACTGCGATTGCTGCTCAGCCTGATTGCGACGTTTTTCCGCATCACGCAATTCACGGTCAGAGTCTTCCAGAGCGATCTGCGCCGTCTTGAGTTCTTCGTCGACGGTCATGCGCTTGTCGAGCAACTCTTCGAGTTTCAGGCGCAATTCTTCCAGCGGCGCTTCGCCCTCCTCCAGATTGAGGCTCAGCTGTTCGCGTTTCTCGGTCAGGCGCTCGGACTGCATCTCCAGTCGTTCCAGCGCCTGACGCGTGGAGTCGTGTTGCGCTCTGAGCGAGCCGAGGCGCACCGCCAGTTGATGCGCGTGATCCTTGTGTTGCCGGGCTTCCTGACGCACCCGGTCAAGTCGCTCGCGCAGGCTGTCGCGCTGGGCCAGCAGCAACTCGCGCTGCTCGGTGTCCAGCGCCATGGCGTCGAGGGCTTCCTGCAATTGCAGGCGCGCTTCGCCGATGTTTTCGTGCTCCAGCGCACGTTGTTCGGCCAGCTCGGTGAGCTCTTCATCGAGCCGCGTCCGGCGCAACGTCAGTTGTTCAACCTTGGCTTTGCCGGCAGACAACTGGGCTTTCAATTCGCCTTGCTGACGCGCTTCGTCTTGCAGCAAACGACGCAAATGTTCGCGACCGTTTTCCTGTTGACGCTGCTGCGCCCTGAGATTCTGAAGCTGGGTTTCCAGGGTTTCGACCGTGGCTTCGCGCTCTTCGCGCTCGATGCTCAGACGCTGGATTTCCTGACCACGGGCGAGCACGCCGCTTTCCGCTTCACTGGCCCGGCGCACACGTAAAAAGTGTCGACCCACCCAATAGCCATCGCGACTGATCAAGCTCTGGCCGGCGCTCAGCTGACTGCGCAAGGCCAAGGCCTGTTCGAGGTTTTCAACCGGTTTGACCTGCCCCAACCAGGGCGACAGATCGATCTGCGCTTCCACTTTATCGAGCAAGCTGCCGGGCACGCGCACGCCATCACTGGCCGGGCTGAGCAAGCGCAGATCGCCCTGGGCAAAACCGGCCAGATCGAAATCGACGAAGTCATCCACCAGCACCGCTTGCAGGTCGGCGCCGAGCACGGTTTCCACCGCCAGCTCCCAACCGGCTTCGACTTTCAGACCTTCGGCCAGACGCGGACGGTCCGCCAAATGCTGTTCGCGCAGCCATTCAGCGGTGCCGGTGCCCGGGTCGAGTGCGGCTTGCTGCAAAGCTTCAAGGGAGGCGAGGCGACCGTTCAGACGCTGCAAATCGCCCTGCGCCTGTTGCTGATTCTGCAGCGCCAATTGCAATTCCTGACGCAGTTGTTCAAGGCGTTCGACCTGGGCTTCTTCGCTGGCCTGCAAATCTTCGAGGGTCGCTTCGCTCGCGGCCAGTTGCTCGCTGAGCTCCATGATCGCCGCGTCTTCCGGGTCCGCAGAGAGCAAGGCGCGTTCCTCGCCAAGACGCTTCTGACGATCGGCCAGTCGCTCCATGCTGGTTTCCAGCTGCTGGATGCGCGACTGCTGAACCTCGGATTGACGACGCGGTTCGGCGGCGGTCAGGTTGAACGTGTCCCACTGCTCCTGCCAGCCGTGCATGGTGGTTTCGGATTCTTCCAGGGCGGCAGCGGCTTCTTCGGCAGCGGCGCTGGTGACTTCCTGCTCCGGCGTGAGCATGTCCAGCTCTTCGCCGAGGGTCAGCAGCAACGTGCGGTCGTGGCCCAGGTGTGATTCGGTTTCCAGTCGCGCACGCTCGGCTTCTTTCAGATCGTCCTGCAATTGGCGCAAGCGCTGCTGACCGTGCTGGATGCTCTGCTCGACCCGGGCGATGTCGCCGCCGACCGAATAGAAGCGTCCCTGCACCAGATTGAAGCGCTCGGACAGGTCATGGTGCCCGTCACGGAAGCGTTCGATGCTCGCGTCGGCGTTACGTTGCTCGGCGACCAAGGCTTCGAAGGTGACTTCCTGATTACCAATGACCGCTTCGCGCTGCCCGACCTGTTCGTTCAACGCCTGCCAGCGCAGGGCCGACAGCTGGGCCTTGAGCTGACGCTCTTCGCCTTTGTATTCCTGATACTTCTTGGCGGCCTCGGCCTGGCGGTGCAAACGCTCCAGCTGACGCTCGAGCTCATCGCGCAGGTCGGTCAGGCGGGCCAGGTTTTCGTGGGTGCGGCGAATGCGGTTTTCAGTCTCGCGCCGACGCTCCTTGTACTTGGAGATGCCGGCCGCTTCTTCGATGAAGTTGCGCAGGTCTTCGGGCTTGGACTCGATCAGCTTGGAGATCATCCCCTGCTCGATGATCGAGTAGCTGCGCGGGCCCAGGCCTGTACCCAAAAAGATGTCGGTGATATCGCGACGGCGGCATTTGGTGCCGTTGAGGTAGTAAGTGGTCTGGCTGTCTCGGGTCACTTTGCGGCGAATGGAAATTTCCGCATAGGCGGCGTACTCACCGAGCAGGGTGCCGTCGGAGTTATCGAACACCAGCTCGATACTCGCCTGGCTCACCGGCTTACGGCTGGTGGAGCCGTTGAAGATGACGTCGGTCATCGATTCGCCGCGCAGGTTCTTGGCCGAACTTTCGCCCATCACCCAGCGGACGGCGTCGATGATGTTCGACTTGCCGCAGCCATTCGGCCCGACCACCGCCGCCATGTTGCTGGGGAAGTTAACCGTGGTCGGGTCGACGAAGGATTTGAACCCTGCCAGCTTGATGCACTTGAGCCGCACGCTTAAGCGTCCGTCAGGGCAGAAACCACCAGATCGCAGCTGCGCTGGGCATAGGCCGTCAGCACGTCGCGGATCTGCGGAAAGTCACGGGCCAGCACGGCGGCGAGCAAACGTTCGAACAGTTCGAGGAACTCGCTCATCGACGCCTTGCGCTGGTCCAGCGCGAGGAAATACGCACGACTCATGGCCGGCTGCAGGTTCTCGACGGTTTCCTGCAAGTACGGATTGTTGGCGAATGGGTACGCGGCGCGCATCACGTTGAAGCTGTCGTCGACGAAGGTGCGGATGTCCTGACGCTCGTAGCTGGCAGCCAGGCGCTGCTGGATCTGCACGAACGGCGCCATGTCGGCCTGGACCTGCCAGCCTTTGGCCACGGCATTGCCGAGCAGGATGTACAGCTCGCTCATCAGCGTGCACAGGCTCTGCACCTTGTGGGCGGTGAGCTCGGTCACGTGGGCACCGCGTCGCGGCAGGATCGCGATCAGGTGGCGGCGCTCGAGAATCAGCAAGGCCTCACGGACCGAACCGCGACTGACATTGAGGGCCAGCGTGACCTTCTGTTCCTGGATGCGCTCCCCGGGCTTCATTTCGCCACGAATGATGCGTTCGGCGAGGTGGTGAGCGATTTGCTCGGCGAGGCTGTCCGGCGCCTTGAACGTCATGATTGTCCTTCAAACTCTTCGATCTGCACAGGCGGCGCAGTGTAGCGCACATGAAGGGTCATGGCGGAGTGCCCACTCAGCGGTTTTTGGCACGAATCAAGCAAAAAGCAGGCTAACCCGCGAGGGTCAATAATGAAGGAACGAGTCGTTGATCGACAAAATGCTGTTTCCTGACCTTTAAGTCAGAAAATCATTGACCGCAAAGTCAGACCTGATAAATTCGGTTCAAGTCGGTTAACAACAATAATGAGTCTGCGAGGCCTTCCGTGATCCAGTTTTTACTTAACCAGGAACTCCGTAGCGAGCACGCCCTGGACCCAAACCTGACCGTGCTCAATTATCTGCGCGACCATGTGGGCAAACCCGGCACCAAAGAAGGCTGCGCCAGCGGTGACTGTGGCGCCTGCACCGTGGTGGTCGGCGAGCTGCAAACTGATGACGATGGCCGCGAACACATTCGCTATCGCAGCCTCAACTCGTGCCTGACGTTCGTTTCGTCATTGCACGGCAAACAACTGATCAGCGTCGAAGACCTCAAGCACAAAGGCCAACTGCACAGCGTGCAGAAAGCCATGGTCGAGTGCCACGGCTCGCAATGCGGCTTCTGCACTCCGGGCTTCGTGATGTCGCTGTTCGCATTGCAAAAAAACAGCGATGAGCCCGATTCTCACAAGGCTCACGAAGCGCTGGCCGGCAACCTCTGCCGCTGCACCGGCTATCGGCCGATTCTGGCTGCCGCCGAACAATCCTGCTGCGGCAAGCAACCGGATCAGTTCGATGTTCGCGAAACCGACACCATCGCTCGCCTGAAAGCCATCGCACCTACCGACATCGGCGAACTCAACAGCGGCGACAAACGCTGCCTGGTGCCGCTGACCGTCGCCGATCTGGCCGACCTCTACGACGCTTATCCACAAGCCCGCCTGCTGGCCGGCGGTACGGACCTGGCGCTGGAAGTCACCCAATTCCACCGCACGCTTCCGGTGATGATTTACGTCGGCAACGTCGCCGAGATGAAGCGCATCGAACGCTTCGACGATCACCTGGAAATCGGCGCCGCGACCGCCCTCTCCGACTGCTACGAAGCCTTGAAAGCTGAATACCCGGACTTCGGCGAATTGCTGCAACGCTTCGCGTCCTTGCAGATTCGGAACCAGGGCACCCTCGGCGGCAACATCGGTAACGCTTCGCCGATCGGTGACTCGCCACCGCTGCTGATTGCCCTGGGCGCGCAGATCGTTTTGTGCAAAGGCGAAACCCGCCGCACCCTGGCCCTGGAAGATTACTTCATCGATTACCGGGTCACCGCGCGCCAGGAAAGCGAGTTCATCGAGAAGATCATTGTGCCCCGCGCCAGCGCCGAACAACTGTTCCGTGCGTACAAGGTTTCCAAGCGTCTGGACGATGACATTTCCGCCGTCTGCGCCGCGTTCAACCTGCGCATCGACAACGGTGTCATCGCGGATGCCCGCGTGGCGTTCGGCGGCATGGCCGCGATTCCGAAACGCGCGAACAACTGCGAAACCGTGTTGCTCGGCGCGCCGTTCAACAACGCCACCGTCGAACGCGCCTGCGCTGCGCTGGCCGAAGATTTCACGCCGCTTTCGGACTTCCGCGCCAGCAAGGAATATCGCCTGCTCAGCGCGCAGAACCTGCTGCGCAAATACTTCATCGAACTGCAAACGCCGCACATCGAGACTCGGGTGACCGCATATGTCTAACCATCACGCCGTAGAGAAGACCCAGGCCGAACTGGCTGAGTTGTTCGCCAAGGACCTGACCACCGGTGTCGGCCGCAGCGTCAAGCACGACAGCGCCACCAAGCATGTGTCCGGCGAAGCGCAGTACATCGACGACCGGCTGGAATTCCCCAATCAGCTGCACGTTTACGCCCGGCTCTCGGACCGTGCCCACGCGAAAATCATCAGCATCGACACCAAGCCGTGCTACGCCTTTGAAGGCGTGCGCATCGCCATCACTCACGAAGATGTGCCGGGCCTGAAAGACATCGGCCCGTTGCTGCCGGGCGATCCATTGCTGGCCATCGATGACGTGCAATTCGTCGGGCAACCGGTGCTCGCCGTCGCGGCGAAAGATCTGGAAACCGCACGCAAAGCCGCCATGGCCGCGATCATCGAATACGAAGATCTGGAGCCGGTGCTGGACGTGGTCGAAGCCCTGCGCAAACGCCACTTCGTACTCGACAGCCACACTCATCAGCGCGGCGATTCGGCCAATGCTTTGGCCACCGCCGAGCATCGCATCCAGGGCACGCTGCACATCGGTGGCCAGGAACACTTTTACCTCGAAACCCAGATCTCTTCGGTGATGCCGACTGAAGATGGCGGGATGGTCGTTTATTGCTCGACGCAGAACCCCACCGAAGTGCAGAAGCTGGTGGCCGAGGTTTTGGACGTATCAATGAACAAAATCGTCGTCGACATGCGTCGCATGGGCGGCGGTTTCGGCGGCAAGGAAACCCAGGCCGCCAGCCCGGCGTGCCTGTGCGCGGTTATCGCGCACCTCACCGGACAACCGACCAAAATGCGCCTGCCCCGCGTCGAAGACATGCTGATGACCGGCAAGCGCCACCCGTTCTATGTCGAATACGACGTAGGCTTCGACAGCACGGGTCGCCTGCATGGCATCGCCCTTGAACTGGCCGGGAACTGCGGTTGCTCGCCGGACTTGTCGGCCTCGATTGTCGACCGTGCGATGTTCCACGCCGACAACTCGTACTACCTGGGCGATGCGACCATCAACGGTCATCGCTGCAAGACCAACACCGCGTCGAACACCGCTTACCGGGGTTTCGGCGGCCCGCAGGGGATGGTTGCCATCGAAGAAGTGATGGACGCGATTGCCCGCCATCTGGCCCTTGATCCGCTGGCGGTGCGCAAGGCCAACTACTATGGCAAGACCGAGCGCAACGTCACCCATTACTACCAGACCGTCGAGCACAACATGCTCGAGGAAATGACCGCCGAACTCGAAGAAAGCAGCCAGTACGCCGAACGCCGCGAAGCGATCCGTCGCTACAACGCCAACAGCCCGATCCTGAAAAAAGGCCTGGCGCTGACCCCGGTGAAATTCGGTATTTCCTTCACTGCCAGCTTCCTCAACCAGGCCGGTGCGCTGGTCCACGTCTACACCGACGGCAGCATCCACCTGAATCATGGCGGCACGGAAATGGGCCAGGGTTTGAACACCAAGGTCGCGCAGGTTGTGGCCGAAGTGTTCCAGGTGGAAATGGACCGCGTGCAGATCACCGCGACCAACACCGACAAGGTTCCGAACACTTCGCCGACCGCCGCTTCCAGCGGTGCCGACCTCAACGGTAAAGCCGCGCAGAACGCCGCTGAAATCATCAAGAAACGCCTGGTTGAATTTGCCGCGCGGCACTACAAGGTCAGCGAAGAAGACGTGGAATTCCACAACGGTCACGTGCGGGTTCGCGATCACATCCTGACCTTTGAATCGCTGATCCAGCAGGCGTATTTCGCTCAGGTTTCGCTGTCGAGCACCGGGTTCTACAAGACCCCGAAAATCTTCTACGACCGCAGCCAGGCCCGTGGTCGGCCGTTCTACTACTACGCCTTCGGTGCAGCCTGTTGCGAGGTGATCATCGACACCTTGACCGGTGAGTACAAGATGCTGCGCACCGACATTCTGCATGACGTCGGCGACTCGCTGAACCCGGCGATCGACATTGGCCAGGTCGAGGGTGGTTTCATCCAGGGCATGGGCTGGCTGACCATGGAAGAACTGGTGTGGAACAACAAAGGCAAACTGATGACCAACGGCCCGGCCAGTTACAAGATCCCGGCCGTGGCAGACATGCCGCTGGACCTGCGGGTGAAGCTGGTGGAAAACCGCAAGAACCCGGAAGACACGGTGTTCCATTCCAAGGCCGTGGGTGAGCCGCCATTCATGCTTGGCATCGCGGCGTGGTGTGCGATCAAGGATGCGGTGGCGAGCCTTGGCGACTACAAGCATCAACCGAAAATCGACGCGCCGGCGACGCCGGAGCGGGTGTTGTGGGGGTGTGAGCAGATGCGGCAGTTGAAGGCGGCGAAAGCCGTGGAAGCCGAGGTTGAGTTGGCTTCGCTCTAGACCGAGGTGCGCCCTTCGCGGGCAAGCCTCGCTCCTACAGGTGGTGGTGGATCACAATGATGTGAACGACACAAAACCTGTAGGAGCGCTTGCCCGCGAAGAGGCCCGAACAGACAACAGAGATGTCGAGGTGAAACATGTACAACTGGATCGACGCCCTCGCCGACCTGCAATCCCAGGGAGAACCCTGCGTGCTGGTAACCATCATCGAAGAGCTCGGCTCGACGCCGCGCAATGCCGGTTCGAAAATGGTCATCAGCGCTACCCAGGCCTTCGACACCATCGGTGGCGGGCACCTGGAATACAAGGCCATGCAGATCGGCCGCGAGATGCTGGCCAGCGGCAAGCAGGACACGCACCTGGAGCGCTTCAGCCTCGGCGCCAGCCTGGGTCAGTGCTGCGGCGGCGTGACCGTGTTGCTGTTCGAACCGATGGGCCAGGTCCAGGCGCAGATCGCCGTGTTCGGCGCCGGCCATGTCGGTCGGGCGCTGGTGCCGCTGCTCGCCAATCTGCCCTGCCGGGTGCGCTGGATCGATTCGCGGGAAGCGGAATTCCCCGAACAGATCCCCCACGGCGTCCGTAAAATCGTCGCCGAAGAACCGGTGGATGAAATCGACAATATGCCCGCCGGCAGCTACTGCATCGTCATGACCCATAACCACCAGCTCGACCTCGAACTCACCGCCGCGATCCTCAAGCGCAACGATTTCACCTACTTCGGCCTGATCGGTTCGAAGACCAAACGGGTGAAATTCGAACACCGCTTGCGTGATCGTGGTTTCGACAGCGCCGTGCTGCAACGCATGCGCTGCCCGATGGGCATTGGCGAAGTCAAAGGCAAGTTGCCTGTGGAAATCGCCATCTCCATCGCTGGCGAAATCATCGCCACCTATAACGCCAGTTTCGGCCAGCAAACTACCAACGCCGGATCATCGATCGCCAAACTGCTGCCTGCTTCACGCCGCAGCCAAGCCACAAACTGAGAACGCTCATGCCTCTGACTCGCAAAGCCTACCGCGCCGCCATCCTGCACAGCATCGCCGACCCCGCTGAAGTGGGTATCGAAGCCTCGTATGAGTATTTCGAAGACGGCCTGCTGGTGGTCGATAACGGCCAGATCAGCGCCGTTGGCCACGCCAGCGAATTGCTGCCGACTCTGCCGGCCGACATCGAAATCACCCATTATCAGGATGCGTTGATCACCCCAGGCTTCATCGACACCCACATTCACTTGCCACAAACCGGCATGGTCGGTGCCTATGGCGAGCAACTGCTGGACTGGCTCAACACCTACACCTTCCCTTGCGAAAGCCAGTTTTCCGACAAGGCTCACGCCGATGAAGTCGCGGACATTTTCATCAAGGAACTGCTGCGTAACGGCACCACAACTGCCCTGGTGTTCGGCAGCGTGCACCCGCAATCGGTGAACTCGTTCTTCGAAGCCGCCGAGCAGCTGGACCTGCGGATGATCGCCGGTAAGGTGATGATGGACCGCAACGCGCCGGACTACCTGACCGACACTGCCGAATCCAGCTATGTCGAAAGCAAGGCGCTGATCGAACGCTGGCACGGCAAGGGTCGACTGCACTACGCGGTCACCCCGCGCTTCGCCCCTACCAGCACCCCGGAACAACTGACCCTCGCCGGCCAGTTGCTCAGCGAATACCCAGACCTGTACATGCAGACCCACATCAGCGAAAACCTCAAGGAAGTCGAGTGGGTCAAGGAACTGTTTCCGGAGCGCAAGGGCTACCTGGACGTCTACGACCACTACAAACTGCTCGGCGAGCGCTCGGTATTCGCCCACGGCGTGCACCTGTGCGATGACGAGTGCGCGCGGCTGGCGGAAACCGGCTCGGCGATTGCCTTCTGCCCGACTTCGAACTTCTTCCTCGGCAGCGGCCTGTTCAACCTGCCGATGGCTGAGAAGCACAAATTGAATGTTGGGTTGGGCACAGACGTCGGTGGCGGCACCAGTTTCTCGCTGTTGCAAACCCTGAACGAAGCCTACAAAGTCATGCAACTGCAAGGTGCGCGCCTGAGCCCGTTCAAATCGCTGTACCTGGCGACCCTCGGCGGTGCGCGTGCGCTGCGTCTGGAAGACAAGATCGGTACCCTGAAGCCCGGCACCGACGCGGACTTCCTGGTGCTCGATTACAACGCCACGCCGTTGCTGAGCTATCGCTTGAAGCAGGCCAATAACATTGCCGAGACGTTGTTCGTGTTGATGACGCTGGGGGATGACCGGACTGTTCTGCAGACTTATGCGGCGGGGAATCAGGTGCATCAGCGCTGAGTTTTCTTCAGGCATAAAAAATCCCCCGCAATTGTTGGTTGCGGGGGATTTTTTTATTGCCCTTGAAGCCGCCTTCGCGGGCAAGCCTCGCTCCTACAGGATTTAGGTAATTTCGAGATCACCTCCATCCCTGTAGGAGCGAGGCTTGCCCGCGAAGGGCGCGACGCGGTGTCAGAGCTTTACCGCTGCCCGCCCCGGCTTCTTGGTCTGCAACAAATGCGAAAACACCGCATGCAAATCATCCGACGCGCTTTCTTCGTCGAGGTTGAGTTTGCTGTCGATGTGATCCATGTGGTGCATCATCAGATTCACCGCCAACTCACCGTTACGCGCTTCGATGGCGTCGATCAGCTGGGTGTGTTCGTCGTAGGAACAGTGGGAACGGTTGCCGCTTTCGTACTGGGCGATGATCAGCGAAGTCTGGGACACCAGGCTGCGCTGGAAGCTGATCAGCGGCGCATTCTTCGCCGCTTCGGCCAGTTTCAGGTGGAATTCGCCCGACAGACGGATACCGGCGCCGCGATCGCCACGGGAGAAGCTGTCGCGTTCGTCGTTGACCATCTGCCGCAACTCGGCAATCTGCTCGGCGGTGGCGTGCTGAACCGCCAGTTCAGTGATCGCGCGTTCTACCAGACGCCGCGCCAGGAACACCTGACGCGCCTCTTCGACACTCGGGCTGGCGACGACGGCGCCGCGGTTCGGACGCAGCAGCACGACGCCTTCATGGGCCAGGCGCGACAGCGCACGGCGAATGATGGTGCGACTGACCCCGAAAATTTCCCCCAGCGCTTCTTCGCTCAACTTGGTGCCAGGCGCCAGACGCTGTTCGAGGATGGCCTCGAAGATATGCGCGTAGACAATATCGTCCTGGGTACCGCTGCGGCCGGCTTTGCCTGCTCGCGGTTGTTTCTTAAGGGGCTGCAACTGTTCGTTCATGGGCACTCGAGTCGGGAGAACTGCGGCGAATTGACCGTGACTGTAATACGGCACAGTGGGTCGCTGGCAAGTATCGCGTAAAAAACACCGCGATTGTACACAATGGATGGTGGCAACACGACTGTACGGCTGTTTGTCGCTTCTGCTGTATCGCAACGGTTGGTTACTTTTGAGTTTAGGCTTGATCGCAGAATCCGCCGCCTGAACGCGATTTCCTTGTAGGAGCGAAGCTTGCTCGCGAAGGCGTCGTGTCAGTCAACATTGATATCGACTGACACGACGCCTTCGCGAGCAAGCTTCGCTCCTACAGGGATCACGGACATCTTTATTAGTACAAGGAACACCGCTGTCATGAACGACGCCACGCACACGCAGCTCCGCCCCTTGGCCGATACGTCACCGTCAGCGATCGTCGCCGGCTTTATCGCAATGATGACCGGCTACACCAGCTCCCTTGTCCTGATGTTTCAGGCCGGACAAGCGGCGGGCCTGACCAGCGGGCAGATTTCGTCGTGGATCTGGGCAATCTCGATTGGCATGGCGGTGTGCTCGATCGGCCTGTCCCTGCGGTATCGCACGCCGATCACCATTGCCTGGTCGACGCCTGGCGCGGCGTTGCTGATCACCAGCCTCGGCGGCGTGAGCTACGGCGAGGCCATCGGTGCCTACATTACCTGCGCGGTGCTGGTGACGATTTGTGGTTTGACCGGCAGCTTCGAACGCCTGGTGAAAAAGATTCCGGCGTCATTGGCCGCGGCGTTGCTGGCGGGGATTCTGTTCAAGATCGGCAGCGAAATCTTCGTCGCCGCGCAGCATCGTACCGGGCTGGTGCTGGGGATGTTCTTCACTTATCTGCTGGTCAAGCGCCTGTCGCCGCGTTACGCGGTGCTCGCGGCATTGCTGATCGGCACGGCGCTGTCGGGGGTCATGGGACTGCTCGACTTCAGCGGTTTTCATCTGGAAGTGGCGACGCCGGTCTGGACCACACCGCACTTCTCCCTGGCCGCGACCATCAGCATCGGTATTCCATTGTTTGTGGTGGCGATGACTTCGCAAAACATGCCCGGCATCGCCGTATTGCGCGCTGACGGCTACACCGTGCCGGCCTCGCCGCTGATCACCACCACCGGCATCGCCTCGCTGCTGCTGGCGCCGTTCGGCTCCCACGGGATCAACCTCGCGGCCATCAGCGCGGCGATCTGCACCGGGCCGCATGCCCATGAGGATCGCAACAAGCGTTACACGGCGGCGGTCTGGTGCGGGATTTTCTACGGGATTGCCGGGGTGTTCGGCGCGACGCTGGCGGCGTTGTTTGCCGCGCTGCCTAAAGAGTTGGTGCTGTCGATTGCGGCGCTGGCGTTGTTCGGCTCGATCATCAATGGCCTGAGCATAGCCATGACCGAAGTGAAGGAACGTGAGGCGGCGCTGATTACCTTTATGGTCACGGCGTCAGGGCTGACGCTGTTTTCCATTGGTTCGGCGTTCTGGGGGATTGTCGCGGGGGTGTTGACGTTGGTGATCTTGAACTGGCGCAAGGCCTGAGGGCCCCTTCGCGGGCAAGCCTCGCTCCTACAGGTTCCGCGCAAAGCTTTTGTAGGAGCGAGCGGTGCGGCGATCCGACTTGCCCGCGAAGGCATCCCCGAGATCAATATCGCAAGCCAAGCCATACGCCTACAAAAAGCAGGCATAAAAAAACGGCGACCCTTGGGTCGCCGCTTCTTTTATGACAGCAAGCTATGACATCAAGCTACCGGATTGATCGGCTTTTCCGGGTACCAGACGTCGATCAGCGGGCTGACGGTTGCTTCGGTCAGTTCGCTGCGGCCTTTGAGCCAGGCTTCAACAGCAGCACGCTGCTCTTCGGACACCGAGCCACGCTTCTGCAGGCAAACCAGACCGAAGTCGTCGCCGCCAACATAGCCCAGACCGTTGGCTTCCATGGCTTCTTTCAGGAACGCGTCGAGGAAAGCATCAATGGCTTCATCAGCCAAATCTTCTTTGAAATCCAGGTTCAGCTCGAAACCCAGCTCTTGAAATTCATCGACGCACAGTTTTTTGCGCAGACGCTGGGAACGGTTAGTCGCCATTGGAACAATCCTCATAAGTAATAACGGGCGGCACTTTAGCAGTTTAAGGCGCTGATTGCCCGTCTCTCGGCAGCGCTAAGCCTACCGCCGGTAAAAAAATTGCGGATTAGAGGCGCACGGTAAGGCACAAGCCGTTACACCTTGGGGCATAATGCCGACACTTTCATGACCACTGAGGGAATTTATCTTCATGCCCTCGTCTTTTTTCCCCTCGAATGTAGGGTTTTATTTCACATGATCAAATCTTTGCGTCCATTGCTGCTGGCCGGTTTTCTTCTACCCCTGGCCTTCTCCGTTTCCGCCGCCTCCATCAACACCGGTCTGTCACCCAACGTCGAAAAAGCCCTCAAGGCCAGCAAACTTCCGGGCAACGCCCTGTCGCTGGTGATGATCCCGCTGAACGGCCCGGGCACCCCGACCATTTACAACGCTGACGTTTCGGTCAACCCGGCCTCGACCATGAAGCTGGTGACCACCTACGCCGCGCTGGAAATGCTCGGCCCGAACCACCAGTGGAAAACCGAGTTCTACACCGACGGCACCCTCAGCGGCGGCATCCTCAACGGCAACCTCTACCTCAAGGGTGGCGGCGATCCGAAACTGAACATGGAAAAGCTCTGGCTGCTGATGCGTGACTTGCGCGCCAACGGCGTGACGCAAATCACCGGTGACTTGGTGCTGGACCGCAATTTCTTCGTGCAACCGCAACTGCCGGAGTTCAACGACGACGGCAATGACGACAACAAACCGTTCCTGGTCAAGCCCGATTCGCTGATGGTCAACCTCAAGGCCCTGCGCTTCGTGGCGCGCAACGACAACGGCCGGGTCCTGGTGTCGGTGGAACCGCCGATCGCCAGCATCAATATTGAAAACCAGGTCAAAGCGGTCAACTCCAAGCAATGCTCCGGTGGCGTGCGTTACAACCCGGTGACCCAAGCCGATGGCAGTGTGACCGTGACGGTTGGCGGTCAGTTGGGCGATGGCTGCAGTTCACAGACTTATCTGTCGCTGCTCGACCACGCGACCTACACCGCCGGTGCCGTGCGCGCGATCTGGAAGGAACTGGGCGGCAGCATCCAGGGCAGGGATCGTCTGGCGCCGACGCCGAGCAACGCCAAGGTACTGGCCCGGGCCTATTCGCCGGATCTGGCGGAAATCATTCGCGACATCAATAAATACAGTAACAACACCATGGCTCAGCAGTTGTTCCTGAGCCTGGGCCAGAAATTTCGCACCGATGCCGACGGTGACGACGCCAAGGCCGCCCAGCGCGTGGTGCGTCAGTGGCTGGCGAAGAAAGGCATCACCGCGCCGCACCTGGTGATGGAAAACGGTTCCGGCCTGTCCCGTGCAGAACGTGTGAGCGCCCGTGAAATGGCGGCGATGCTGCAAGCCGCGTGGCGCAGCCCATACTCCGCCGAGTTCATCAGTTCGATGCCGATTGCCGGCACCGACGGCACCATGCGCAAACGCCTGAAGACCACCGCGATGCGCGGTGAAGCCCACGTCAAGACCGGCACCCTGAACACCGTGCGCGCGATCTCCGGTTACAGCCGTGACGTCAACGGCAACACCTGGGCGGTGGTGGCCATCCTCAACGACAAGGCCCCGTTTGGCGCATCTTCGGTGCTGGATCAGGTGCTGCTGGATCTGTATCGCCAGCCGAAAGTGCCGGAAACGGCTTCGGTGCTTTAACCCGGTCTAGAAAACACCACAGACCCAATGTGGGAGTGAGCCTTTGTGGCGAGGGGATTTATCCCCGTTGGGCTGCGAAGCGGCCCAGAATCAGACACTGCGGTGTATCAAATACACCGCAAGCAATGGTTTTACGACTGCTTCGCAGCCGAACGGGGATAAATCCCCTCGCCACACAGCTCGCTCCCACAAGGCTCTGCATTTGGTTTTAGCTGGTTTTTGCTACGACCCGATCCCGTCCCGCCTGCTTCGCCGCGTACACGCCCGAATCCGCCCGCAGCAACAGCGCGTCCGCGCCCTCTCCGACTCGCCAACTGGCAATCCCGAAACTCGCGGTCACTGTCCCCACGCCTTCGATCGGTGAACTGCGCAGTCCTTGCCACAGCTGCAAGGCCAGCACGTGGGCCTGTTCGCCGTCGATGTCCGGGCACAGCACCATGAATTCCTCGCCCCCCAGGCGACAGAACACGTCGGTACGTCGCAGGCGAAGACTGATGCGCTCGCACACGGCCTGCAACACCCGATCGCCCACGGCGTGGCCATGCAGGTCGTTGATGCGTTTGAAGTGGTCGATGTCGAGCATGATCACCGACAACTCGCCACCACCGCGCTCGACCCGGGCCATTTCGGTGGTCAGGCGCTCTTGGAAGTAGCGGCGGTTGTGGATCCCGGTCAGAGAATCGGTGATCGACAGCGCCCGCAGCTCTTCTTCCACCCGTTTCAGGTCGGAGATATCGGAAATGTAACCATGCCAGAGCACGCCGCCTCCCGGCAGTTCCTCCGGAGTCGCCTCGCCGCGAACCCAGCGCAGGCCGCGTTGAGGCAGTTGCACGCGGTATTCCTCGCGCCACGGGCTGAGCGTATCCGCCGACGCGCGGATCGAGGCGCGCACGCGAGTCGTGTCCTGTGTATGAATCCGCGTGAAAATTGCTTCGGCATTGAATAACAGAACGTCCGGATCGAGTTCGTAGATCTCGCGAATCCCGTCGCTGGCGTAGATCACGCTGAAGCGACCGTCGAATTCCATCTTGAATTGATAAATGCCACCGGGCACATGGGCGCTGAGTTTTTTCAGCAACAAGTCGCGCGCAGCCAGGGCTTCGTGAACGCGTTTGCGTTCGGTGATGTCGATGCAAATTGCCAGATGCCCGACCCACAGGCCTTGCTCGTCAAGTACCGGAGTCGCGAGCATGTTCACCGTCAGATGGCTGCCATCCTGACGGACCAGCGTCCACTCCCGCGCTTCGTGACCACCCTCTTCTCCCCCTTCGACCAACATCGCCTGACAGGTCGGAATCGGCTTGCCATAGCGCGCACTCAATTCCGCCGAGCGTGCGACCAACTCCCTGGGAAAGTGCAGGTTTTCCAGGGTCATGCGCCCCACCACTTCAGCGCTGGAGTAACCCAGCATTTGCTCGGCCCCGGCGTTGAAGGTGCTGATGACACCCCGCAGGTCGGTGGCAATGATCGCCACTTGAGTCGCGGCATTCAGCACGCCGCGCAACTGGCCGTGAGTGCCGCGCAATTCCTGCTCGCGGTCGTGCAACTCCTGGGTGCGCTGCTCGACCATTCTCAGCGCACGCTGGCGTTGGCTGACCAGCACGTACAGCAACGCACTGAGTAGTACGCTGAGCAAGCCACCGAGCACCACCAGGCTGGTCACCGAGGAATGGTTGGCTTTCAGGAAGGCTTCGCTGGGCAAGATATCGACTTGATAGTCGTGGTCAGCCATACGCAGCAGGCGTGTGGCGGACAATTCGCTGGCGGCAGGCGAGTTGTAGGACTCGTAAAGCACCTCGTGCTGATCGTCGGTGGACAGGTCGAGGATGCGCACCGAAAGATAGTCATAACTGGCCTCCGGCAACCCGTCCGCCAGCAACTGGCGCATGCTGATCACCGCCATGACATAACCGTAGGGTTTCGTGGTCGGCACCGCGGCGTCACTCTGACGCTTCACCGGCGCCACCAGCAGCACACCCCGTGCATAAGCCGGCTCGATGCCGACCAGATGCATCGGTTGCGAGACGGCCATGCAGCCCAGCTTGTCTGCCCGTTCCAAGGTGGCGCGGCGCAACGGCTGGGCGAACAAGTCGTACCCGAGCGGCGAGCCGAGCCGGCTTCGGGTCTGGCTGTAGAGCACTGCCACGTACTCATCCCGTTCGGCGGCCAATTGCAATTGGCCGTCGGCGTTGAGCTCACGAAGGGTGAAGTCGCTGAATCCCTCTTCGCGCACCTTGCGCTCAAACGCCGCCCGCTCATCACGGGTCACCCGCGCAGCGAATGAATACGCCTCGGTGCGGTGCAGCAACGGTTGGGTGTAGCCGTCGAACTCCTCGCGGGAGACCGACTGGGAATTGGCGAAGAATCGGCGCAGGCCGTCGAGGCGCTGTTCCTGATCTTCGAAACGTTCTTCGATACGGCTGTAACGTTCACTGGCGAGCAGCTGGAAACGCTGCCGCAATTGATGGTGAAACAGATTCAGTGTCGACCAGGCCAGCAATCCGGTAAGAATCCCGCCGACGAGCAATACCAGCAGCGCGACCAGCCAGGCCGAGACATCTTCACTGATAAAACCCAGGATCTTCGGGCGCACGGCGTGCAACGACATAAACGCAACTCAAAACGCCAGGTGCGGGAAAGCCCATTGGCCATGCGTTGAGTTATAGCTATTAGCCACTAATTTGACCAGCACAGAAAGAACCAAAGAGCCTTTTAAAATCAAGGCTCTGTGGATCCAATCATTTATCTGTCAACGGGCCGTGATTTTCCAGGCACGGTGGATCTTGCCATTACGGGCGAAATCCGGATCGATGGTCTGGGCAGTGATTTCTTCAACGGCGTAACGCTCGGCGAGGTTTTCCTCGAGCGTGAACTTGCGGAAGTTGTTGGAGAAGTACAACACGCCTCCCGGCGCCAGACGCGCCATGGCCAGGTCGATCAACTGCACCTGGTCGCGCTGCACGTCGAAGATCCCTTCCATGCGCTTGGAGTTGGAAAACGTCGGCGGGTCGATGAAGATCAGGTCGTACTCGTCACGGCATGCATCGAGCCACGCCATCACGTCACCCTGCTCCAGACGGTTCTTGTCAGAGAAACCGTTCAGCGACAGGTTGCGACGCGCCCAGTCCAGGTATGTTTTCGACAAATCGACGCTGGTCGTGCTGCGCGCGCCGCCCTTGGCCGCGTGAACACTGGCCGTCGCGGTGTAGCTATACAGGTTGAGGAAGCGCTTGCCGGCCGCCTCTTTCTGGATGCGCATACGCATTGGACGGTGGTCGAGGAACAGCCCGGTGTCGAGGTAGTCAGTGAGGTTGACCAGCAGCTTCACGCCACCTTCGTTGACCTCGACGAACTTGCCCTGCGCCGCTTGGCGTTCGTACTGCTTGGTGCCGCTCTGACGCTCGCGGCGCTTGACCACCACGCGGCTCTTGTCGATGTTCAACGCCTGCGGAATGGCCGCCAGGGCGTCAAACATGCGCGCCGAGGCTTTTTCCGGGTCGATGGATTTCGGCGCGGCGTATTCCTGGACGTGGACCCAATCCTGATACAGATCGATGGCCATGGAATATTCCGGCATGTCGGCATCGTAGACGCGGTAGCAGTCGATGCCTTCGCGCTTGACCCACTTGCCCAGGGCCTTGAGGTTCTTTTGCAGACGGTTGGCAAACATCTGCCCGCCTTCGCTCAAGCGCGGTTGCTCGATCACCACCGGGGCCGGTTTGATCGGGTTGCCGTTCTTGTTGTACTTCTCGTACTTGCCCGGCGCTACATCGTTGTCGGCGACTTCGACTTCAGCTTGAACTTGTTCACGCTCGACCTGACGCTGTTCCGGGGTGCGACGCTCGCCGGTGACGAACTGGTCCGGCGTGACCTTGATCAGCAGCAATTTGCACGGCAAGGCGCCGTTCCAGAACGAATACTGTTTGTGGCTGCGGATGCCCATGCGCTTGCCCAGGTCCGGGGCGCCGGTGAATACCGCCGCTTCCCAGTTCAGGCACGCCTGACGCAGACGCTCGCCGAGATTCTGGTAGAGATAGAGCAAGCTCGCTTCGTCACCCAGACGCTCGCCGTACGGCGGGTTGCAGATCACCAGACCTTTCTGGTTCTGGTCCGGACGCGGCTCGAACGTGCCGACTTCGCCCTGGTAGATCTTGATCCACTCGCTCAGGCCCGCACGCTCGACGTTGTTGCGGCCCGGTTGAATCAGGCGCGGGTCGGCTTCGTAACCGCGAATCCACAGCGGTGGCTTGGCCAGACCGGCCGCGGCGCGTTCGGTGGCTTCTTCGTGCAGCTTTTTCCACAGCGCCGGGACGTGACCGAGCCAGGCGGTGAAGCCCCACTGCTCACGACGCAGGTTCGGCGCCATGTCGGCGGCGATCATTGCAGCTTCGACGAGGAACGTACCGACACCGCACATCGGGTCAGCCAGTGCGCCGCCATCGGCCGCAATGCGTGGCCAACCGGAACGGATCAGGATCGCTGCCGCAAGGTTTTCCTTCAGCGGTGCCGCGCCCTGCTGCAAGCGATAACCGCGCTGGTGCAGGCTGTGGCCGGAGAGGTCGAGGGACAGAATGGCTTCGCCACGGTCCAGGCGCAGGTGAATGCGCAGGTCCGGGTTGAGCTTGTCGATGGACGGACGGTCGCCTTGCGGGGTGCGCAGTTTGTCGACGATGGCGTCTTTGACTTTCAGGGCGCCGAAGTGAGTGTTGTCGATGCCCGAGCCATGACCGCTGAATTCGACGGCCAGGGTACCGTCATTGAGCATGTGGTCTTGCCACTCGATATCGAGCACGCCGTGGTACAGGTCTTCGGCGTCCTTCATCGGGAAACGCTTGAGCACCAGCAGCACCCGGTTCGCCAGACGCGACCACAGGCACAGGCGATAAGCGGTTTCCATGGTGGCCATGCCGCGCACGGCAGAGGTGTGCTCACGCGCTTCTTCAAGGCCAAGCCCGACGGCTTCCTCGATGAGCAGGCCTTCAAGGCCTTTTGGGCAAGTGAGGAAGATTTCGAATTGATCGGACATTGGAATTTCAGAGCCTTTCTAAGTGAACCGGCAACGCATTGCCGGCCCGGTTTTCAATCAGGCGCTTTTCTAAAAGAGCGCCCGCGTGGCACGAAGGTGTGCCGTCCCACCCGTGCTGCTCAGGTTAGAAGAGCTTAGATGCACAGGCAGATAAAAAAGTTGATGCAACAAAATGTCATAAGCCGACCCTTCGTCGAATAGTGCTCCTGTTCAACAGGAGCCATTCTCACTAAAGGATTAACCCCGTCATCCTGCGGGGGGCCGATCATACAGGGCTTTGGCCAATAAACATGGGACAAACATCGCGTTACTTATGGCCTTAGCATCTTTCTGGTTACGTTCTTATGACAAAACGATCATTCCCTCGATGTGACGCATTGGTTAGAACTCAACACAGGTTGACGTCGCAACGGCGTCAACACCTTGGCTCGCGACGCCGGCAGCGAGCCCCAACGGCAGAAGTTTTTCTGCCAGACCTCAATTGAGGTCGACGCGATAAATACAGTCAACAAGTGAGGGCAACACCCTATGAGAAGACTTAAGCGTGATCCGTTGGAAAGAGCATTTTTGCGCGGATATCAATATGGCGTTGGTGGCAAATCCCGTGAGCTTTGCCCATTTACTCTACCGTCGGTACGCCAAGCCTGGATTAACGGCTGGCGAGAAGGACGCGGCGACAACTGGGACGGTATGACCGGCACTGCGGGAATCCATAGACTCAACGAACTTCACGCCGTCGGCTAATTACAGGGCTTAACACACTCCGACACGACAATCTGATGACTGAATGACTTAACCACGCACGCCCCATCCGGGCGGCGGGCTTCGGCCCAGGGGCACCTTCGAGGTGCCCTTTTTTATGCCTGAAAAAACTCACCTCGAGCTGCAAACACATTCCCTGTGGGAGCGGGCTTGCTCGCGAAAGCGTTGTTTCAGTCAGCATCATCTTTGAAGGTTGAATCGCTTTCGCGAGCAAGCCCGCTCCCACAGGGGTTAGCGCAATGCTGCGATGGCGTCTACGGATTCACGAATCAACGCCGGGCCTTTGTAGATGAAGCCGGAATAGAGCTGCACCAGGCTCGCCCCCGCAGCGATTTTCTCGGCCGCGTGTTTGCCTTCGGTGATGCCGCCCACGGCGATGATCGGCAAGCGGCCGGCCAGTTCGGCGGCCAGTACCTTCACGGTGTGGGTACTCTTGTCGCGAACCGGTGCGCCGGACAGACCGCCCGCCTCGTCACCGTGCTCCATGCCTTCGACGCCCACGCGGCTCAGGGTGGTGTTGGTGGCGATCACCGCGTCCATCCCGGTTTCGATCAACGCCTGCGCGACCTGCGCGGTTTCTTCATCGGTCATGTCCGGCGCGATCTTGATCGCCAGCGGTACGTGTTTGCCGTGGCGCAACGCCAGTTCGGCGCGACGGGTCGCCAGATCGGCGAGCAACTGCTTGAGCGAATCGCCGAATTGCAGGCTGCGCAGACCCGGGGTGTTCGGCGAGCTGACGTTGACCGTCACGTAGCTGGCGTGGGCGTAGACCTTGTCCAGGCAGATCAGGTAATCGTCGACCGCCCGCTCAACCGGTGTATCGAAGTTCTTGCCGATATTGATACCCAGCACGCCCTTGTACTTGGCCGCCGCCACGCGAGCCAGCAGGTGATCGACCCCGAGGTTGTTGAAACCCATGCGGTTGATGATCGCCTCGGCATCCGGCAGACGGAAAATTCGTGGCTTCGGGTTGCCCGGCTGTGGACGCGGGGTGATGGTGCCGATTTCGACAAAACCAAAACCCAGCTGGGCAAAACCGTCGATGGCCGCGCCGTTCTTGTCCAGACCGGCCGCCAAACCCACCGGGTTCGGAAATTCCAGCCCCATGACGTTCACCGGCATTTTCGCCGGCGCCTTGCACAGCAAGCCGTTGAGGCCCAAACGTCCGCCCGCGCCGATCAGGTCCAGGGACAGATCGTGGGAGGTTTCCGGGGAAAGTTTGAACAACAGCTGACGGGCCAGGGTGTACATGGGTGATTTTGACTCGAATGGCGGCGAAATGAGGCGGCGATTATAGCCGGGCATCGCGGTCGCAAGCGAGTTGCGCAACAAAATCGGCTGGCGATGGCATATGCCTTGCACCAGCATAGGCATCAGCACTCATGCCAACGGCGGGATGAGTCGAAAGACAAAGGCGTCGTCACTCGGCCTTGCCCTGGCAAGCAGCCCGGAAAACGGCGCTTTTTTTTGGAAGGTGTTTAGCCATGAATGAAACCACAGCGGGCCCGTTGGCCTGGGTCAATGGCAGCGATGCCCCGGAAAAGACCGAAATCAATCTTGGCTTCATGGCCCTGAGTGACTGTGCCTCGGTAGTGGTCGCGGCCACGCAGGGTTTCGCGCAGCCTTACGGCCTGACCCTGAACCTCAAGCGCCAGTCATCCTGGGCCAACCTGCGGGACAAACTGGTCAGCGGCGAACTCGACGCCGCCCACAGCCTGTACGGTCTGATTTACGCCGTGCACCTGGGCATCGGCGGCGTCGCGTCCACCGACATGGCGGTGCTCATGGGCCTGAACCAGAACGGCCAGAGCATCAACCTTTCTCACGGCTTGCAAGCGTTGGGGGTGACCAGTCCTGAAGCACTGGACCGGCACGTGCACCAAAGTCGCCCAAAACTGACCTTCGCCCAGACATTTCCCACCGGCACTCATGCCATGTGGCTGTATTACTGGCTCGCGAGCCAGGGCATTCATCCGTTGCAGGACGTCGACAGTGTGGTGGTGCCGCCGCCACAGATGGTCGCGCACCTGCAAGCCGGGCGC
Source organism: Pseudomonas sp. BGI-2 (assembly GCF_004310295.1). Lineage (GTDB taxonomy): Bacteria > Pseudomonadota > Gammaproteobacteria > Pseudomonadales > Pseudomonadaceae > Aquipseudomonas. The sequence goes on from NZ_SISB01000009.1 coordinate 142,543, forward strand.
ATCAATGGCTTCTGCGTCGGCGAGCCGTGGTCCGCCAGCGCGGTGAAGCAGAATCTGGGCTTCACGATGGCGACGAGCCAGACCATCTGGCCCGATCACCCGGAAAAAGTCCTCGGTTGCACCCGCGCCTTTGTCGAGCAATATCCCAACACCGCCCGGGCGCTGGTGATGGCGATCCTCGAAGCCAGTCGCTTCATCGAGGACAGCAGCGAAAACCGTCGCAGCACCGCGAAGCTGTTGAGCGCGCCCGAATACCTCGATGCGCCGCTCGATTGCATCGAACCGCGCTTGCTCGGCGACTACGCCGACGGCCTCGGCAATCGCTGGCAAGACCAGCACGCGCTACGTTTCCATGCGGGCGGCGAGGTCAACCTGCCGTACTTGTCCGACGGCATATGGTTCATGACCCAGTTCCGCCGTTGGGGCTTGTTGCGCGACGACCCGGATTACCTCGGCGTGGCCCGTCAGGTCCAGCAACTAGACGTGTACCGTGAGGCCGCCAGCGCAGTCGGTGTTGCCGCCGGGAGCCAGGAGATGCGCAGCAGCCAGTTGATCGACGGCATAATCTGGGACGGCTCGGACCCGACCGGTTATGCCCGCAGTTTCAAGCTGCACGCCATGAGCGAAAGCTCCCCCATTCTCGCCAGCCGCTGACAGGAGACTGCGAATATGTTGCGTATCCTGCTGATCAACGACACCGCGAAGAAAGTCGGTCGCCTGAAAGCGGCCCTGACCGAAGCCGGGTTTGAAGTGATCGACGAATCCGGTCTGACCATCGACCTGCCCGCGCGCGTCGAAACGGTGCGTCCGGACGTGATCCTGATCGATACCGAGTCACCGAGCCGCGATGTGATGGAGCAAGTGGTGCTGGTGTCCCGCGACCAGCCGCGGCCGATTGTGATGTTTACCGACGAACATGACCCCGATGTGATGCGCCAGGCAATCAAGTCCGGGGTCAGCGCCTACATCGTCGAAGGCATTCACGCACAACGCTTGCAGCCGATTCTCGACGTGGCCATGGCACGCTTTGAAAGCGATCAGGCCCTGCGCGCCCAGCTGAACGCCCGCGACCAGCAACTGGCCGAGCGCAAGCGCATCGAGCTGGCCAAGGGGCTGCTGATGAAAATGAAGGACTGCAACGAGGAAGAGGCCTACACCCTGATGCGCCGCCAGGCCATGAGCCGGCAGCAGAAGCTGATTCAGGTGGCGGAGCAGATTATTGCCATGAGTGAGTTGCTTGGCTGAAGCCTTGCGGAGCCTGTGAAGACGCCTTCGCGGGCAAGCCTCGCTCCTACAGGTTTTGCGGCGCCCAAACCATCTGAAGGCACCACAAAACCAGTAGGAGCGAGCGGTGCGGCGATCCGACTTGCCCGCGAAGGCCGCAACTCGGTCTCCGGGTGTTGGCACAGATCTGGCTAAGTAATCCACACAGGTAACCAACGGCGGTTGCCCACCTACGACAAAGACGTCGCTCACCTCATTTGCTCATGGCGAACCGGGTGGCGGCGTTTTTTCGTTTTGGCCCCAGAGATCGGGGCCGGTGGTGCGGCCGAAGCGGCGCCCCACCTGCAAGCTCCTGACTCCTTCTCGAGACTCCCTACAGCTGAGGTGCGCGATGAATTCAAGCTTCTGGAAATCCGGTCACAAGCCCACGTTGTTCGCAGCGTTCCTCTATTTCGACCTGAGTTTCATGGTCTGGTACCTGCTCGGCCCCTTGGCGGTGCAAATCGCCGCCGACCTGCACCTGACGACCCAACAGCGCGGGCTGGTGGTGGCCACGCCAATTCTGGCCGGTGCCGTGCTGCGCTTTGTCATGGGCTTGCTGGCTGATCGCCTGTCGCCGAAAACCGCCGGGCTGATCGGCCAGGTGATCGTTATCTGTGCGCTGTTCGGTGCCTGGAAACTCGGCATCCACAGCTACGAGCAAGCGCTGGTACTGGGCCTGTTCCTCGGCATGGCCGGTGCGTCGTTCGCCGTCGCGCTGCCGCTGGCCTCGCAGTGGTATCCGCCGCAGCATCAAGGCAAGGCCCTGGGCATCGCCGGTGCCGGTAACTCGGGGACAGTGCTCGCCGCATTGATCGCCCCGGTACTGGCGGCCGCAGTTGGCTGGAGCAACGTGTTCGGTTTCGCCCTGATCCCGCTGATCCTGACCATTATCGTTTTCGCCTGGCTGGCCAAAAACGCCCCTGAGCGGCCGAAAGCCAAGTCCATGTCCGACTACTTAAAGGCATTGGGCGACCGCGACAGTTGGTGGTTCATGTTTTTCTACAGCGTGACCTTCGGCGGCTTCATCGGCCTTGCCAGCGCCCTGCCCGGCTACTTCAACGACCAATACGGCCTGAGCCCGGTGACCGCCGGCTACTACACCGCGGCTTGCGTGTTCGGTGGCAGCCTGATGCGTCCATTGGGCGGCGCGCTGGCGGACCGTTTCGGCGGTATCCGCACGTTGCTGGGCATGTACACGGTCGCAGCGGTCTGCATCGCGGCGGTGGGTTTCAATCTGCCGAGTTCCTACGCGGCACTGGCGCTTTTCGTCTGCACCATGCTCGGTCTGGGTGCGGGTAACGGTGCGGTTTTCCAACTGGTCCCGCAGCGTTTTCGTCGGGAGATCGGCGTGATGACCGGTTTGATCGGCATGGCCGGCGGCATCGGCGGCTTCGCACTCGCGGCGGGCATGGGCGCGATCAAGCAAAGCACCGGCAGCTATCAACTGGCCTTGTGGTTGTTCGCCAGCCTCGGCGTGCTCGCCTGGTTCGGCCTGCACGGGGTGAAACGTCGCTGGAGAACCACGTGGGGTTCGGCCGCTGTGACTGCTGCCCGGGTCTGAGGCCTTAATGAGCCTGCAACTGAGCTTTGCCGAAGCAAGCGCCATCGGCCCTCGCGAGGAAAACCAGGACGCCCTGCGCCTGGTCACTCCGGCCCCGGCGCTGGCGGCGAGCAAGGGTTACCTGTTCGCCATCGCCGACGGGGTCAGCCAGTGCGCCGACGGCGGTCTTGCCGCCCGTTCGACCTTGCAGGCCCTGGCGCTGGACTACTACGCCACCCCGGAAACCTGGGGTGTCGCGCAAGCGCTGGATCGCCTGCTGTTGGCGCAAAATCGCTGGCTGCAGGCCAATGGCGGTGGGCAACCGCTGCTCACCACGGTCAGTGCCTTGGTCATGCGCGGTAGGCGTTTTACCTTGGCCCATGTGGGCGATTGCCGGGTTTATCGCTGGCACGCGGACACGTTGCAACGGGTCAGCGAGGATCACGTCTGGGATCAACCAGGCATGCAGCATGTGCTCAAACGGGCGCTGGGGCTCGACCAGCATTTGGTCCTGGATTTTCTCGATGGCGAGTTGCGATTAAACGAAAGCTTCGTGCTGCTCAGCGACGGTATCTGGGCCGTGTTGGGTGACACAGCCATTGCGGCAATTCTGCGCGATCAACCGGACCTGCACAGCGCTGCGCAAACCCTGGTCAGCGCAGCGCATCTGGCTGGCAGTCAGGACAATGCCAGTGCCCTGCTGGTGCGGGTCGATGCCCTCGGTGAAACGAGCATCGGCGATGCGCTGATTCATTTGCAGCAATGGCCCCTTCCACCCGCACTGAAACCGGGCCAGGTGTTCGAGGGTTGGCAGGTCGAAGGGATTCTTGGCCAGAGCCAGCAGTCGCTGCTCTATCGGGTTCGCGACAGCCAGCAACAACCCTGGCTGCTGAAAACCTTGCCCGGTGCGCTGCGCGACGATCACCTGGCCGGGCAGGCATTGCTGTCAGAGGAGTGGTTTCTCAAGCGTGTGGCCGGCCGGCATTTCCCTGAAGTTCATGCCGCCAGTCAGCGTCAGCATTTGTACTATGTGATGCGCGAACATTCCGGTTCTACCCTGGCGGAGCTGCACGAGCGGGTTGCAGCGATGCCGCTGGCGCAATGGCAGGATTTGGCCGAGCGCCTGCTGAAAGCCGTCGGCATGCTGCATCGCCGGCAGATTCTTCATCGCGACATCAAACCGGAAAACCTGTTGTTGGGCGACGACGGCGAGTTGCGCCTGCTGGATTTCGGCCTCGCCTACTGCCCCGGTCTGTCTGAAGACCAGCCCACGACCCTGCCCGGAACACCGAGCTATATCGCGCCGGAAGCCTTTCGCGGTGACGCTCCGACTCCGCAGCAGGACTTGTATGCCGTCGGCGTGACCCTGTATTTCCTGCTGACCGGGCATTATCCCTACGGCGAAATCGAAGCCTTCCAGCGTCCACGGTTTGGTGTGCCCGTCAGCGCCAGTCGTTATCGCCCCGACCTGCCGGACTGGATCGCCCAAAGCCTGGAGCGCGCGGTGGCGGCGGATCCGGTTCAGCGCTTTGAAACGGCGGAAGAATGGTTGTTGCTATTGGAACAGGGAGAGCGGCGCAGTTTGAGTGTGCGGCCTAGGCCGTTGCTGGAGCGCGAGCCGTTGAAGGTGTGGCGGACGTTGGCGTTGGTGATGATGGTGGTGAATCTGGTGCTGCTGGTTTTGCTGTTTCATAGCTGACAGCGAGTCGCGCTCATCGCGAGCAGGCTCACTCCCACAAGGGAGCTCCAGTGTCAGGGAGTCCAATGTAGGAGCGAGCCTGCTCGCGATATAGGTAGTCCGTTCCTTTCTCTTCCATACTGATATCGCTGGAAGTCAGTTGTCGGCGAGGAAGGAACATGCACCTGTGGGCTACGAATATGCTCGCGCAGCACTCGATGATTACGC